>JACRKC010000004.1 GCA_016235555.1 Verrucomicrobiota bacterium | reverse complement strand
CGTGCAGAAAAATCTCGTCGCGATCATGGGCGAACTCGCCTGCGCCGAGACCGACGCCGCGCGCTACGCCGCCTCTCAGTTCGAAAAGCTGACCGAACCCGATCTCACCCGGCTCGACGGGGCCGTCGCGACGCTCGAGACGCGCGGATTGCATTTCGGCGGCTGGGCCACGCCCGGCGCGAACACCCGCGCCGCCACCCTGGAACTCGCCCGCGTCGCCGCCCGCCGCGCCGAGCGGAGACTCTCCGCGGTCGCCACGCACGGCCGCACCGTGCGGCCCGTGATCCAACAGTTCGTCAACCGCCTCGCCGATTTGATCTGGCTGCTCGCGCGCGAAGCCGAGAATTGACGCCGCCGCGGCGCGCTACAATTGCACAAAAAACGCCCACACCGGGCGCTTGTCATCGCCGCGGTTAACCCTCAGAAATCCGTCACCATGTCCTTTGCCCTCAGCCTGATTGTCCTCGCCGCAACTTGGCGCGTCGTCGGTGTGCACGCCCCCGCGCTCTCGAATTTCGCCCCGCTCATGGCGCTCACGTTCTGCGGCGCGGTCTATTTTCGCGACCGGCGCATGTGGCTGGTGCCATTTGTCGCGCTGACCGTCTCCGACCTCTACATCGACCACCACTACGCCACGACCTCGCCCTACGGCTGGCCGCTCGCCGACATGGTCATCCGCGCCCTGTGCTTCGTCGCCGCACTCGGCATCGGAGCCGCCGTCGCGCAACGCAAGAACTGGATCAGCCTGTTTGGCGGCGTGCTCGGCTCCTCCGTGCTCTTCTACCTCGTGACCAACACCGCCTCGTGGCTGAGCGATCCCGCCTACGCGCACAACCTCGCCGGCTGGTGGCAGGCGCTCACGATCGGCCACCCGGAGTTTCCGTCCACGCTGAGCTTCTACCGCAACACCCTCGCCAGCGACCTGCTGTTCACGGGCCTGTTCGTTACGGTGATGGAATTCGCCGCCGCCCGGCGCGGCGAGGAGAGCCTGCTCACCCGGCGCGCAACAGCGTAATACCAACGCACCTTCCTTTTGGATGGTAGGCCCGGCCGGTGGCCGGCTGCCCGCCCAGCGGGCGGGCTTACCACGGAAAGGCGGAAAGCGACGGGCCGTTGGTATGAGGTGGGGCCGGTTTCCGACCGGCCCGGATTGGGTTGTAGTTCGGCGGTCTGCGACCGCCGAACGAGAACCCTTGGCGCATCGCCGGCGGTCGCAGACCGCCGCTCCAGCTGGCTGACCTCACTTCCGGTTGCACCCGCTCGCAGCTACCCCGGCTCCACGACGTTGCGATTCCTCCGGGTCGCGGCACTTAATGCTGGTGCAAAAACTCGTTCGAGTTCAGCAGCACGTGGCAGAGGTCGGTCATGGCGCGCACGCGGGGGTCGCTGCTCTCGGCGTTGCTGGCGCCGGCCTGCCACTCGTAGCCCGCGGGCAGCGGCCGGCGGGCATCCCACGTCATCGCGCCGAGCGAAGGCCACTGCGCGGGCTCGGCCGACAACATCTCGTCGGCGAGCAGCCCGGGCGCGACGCGCACGCCGTCGATGCGGCCGTCGAACTGGTTCCCGCTGCGCTTCGCGAGCCCGCCGATCGCCGGCGTGGCGAGTCCGGCGCCTAGTTTGCCGACGATGTTGTGTTTTGCCCACGCGGTCCGCGGCGCGGCTCCTGAGGAGGCGAGATCGCGCACTTGAAACGCAACGCTGCCCTCCCCGCACGAAATGCGCGCGACCACATGGTGGGTTTTCCCCGGCGTCAAAGTGAGCCCGGATGGCACGACTTCGTAGGTGGTGACCATGTTGGGATCCTCGCCGACGAGCTGCACGATCAGGCTGCCCGGTTTATGCGCGGACTTTTTGCCGGTCACACCCAGCGCCCAGCCGTGCGAGTCCAACGAAATCTTGTCACCGTTCCAGCGCGAGGCGATCACGCGGACCGAGGCGCCGCTATCGAGGCTGTCGAGCGTGACGATCGCTTCGACGGTGAAATCGTCGCCCTCCCGCGGCGCACTGCGCACGAGCAGCCGTTCCTGCGGCGTATTTTCGTGAAACTGGCCGGGGG
Source organism: Verrucomicrobiota bacterium (assembly GCA_016235555.1). Taxonomy (GTDB): domain Bacteria; phylum Verrucomicrobiota; class Verrucomicrobiia; order Opitutales; family Opitutaceae; genus JACRKC01. Next base: position 155,649 of record JACRKC010000004.1, on the reverse strand, counting down.
CCGTGAGCGCGACCGGTGCCACGGGGTCCATGGGGCGGTCCGGCAGCGGGCGGCCGGCGGTCATGCGCCGCTCCAGAAAATCCTCCGCCATCCGCTGCTCGTCCGCGGTGGGCGCGCGGCCGAGCACCGCCTGCCAGGCGGCCTCGGGCGCCTTGATCCGTTCGCCGAGTTTGCGCGCACGCGCAAGCGGCCAGTCGCCGTTCAGGAAGAGCAGCGCCTGCAGCGGCGTCGAAGTCGTCTGCCGGTCGGCCGCGCTGGTGAAACCGGGCGGCGCGTCGAGCGCGCGGTAGAGTTCGGCGGGCGTGTTGCGCCGGCGGGTCGTGTAGATGGATCGCCGCGAGGAGGTCGCGGCATCCTGCGCCGGACCGCCTTCCTTGAGGTCGAGTTCGCCGGAGGCGGCGAGCATCGCATCGCGCACCTGCTCTGCGTCGAGACGCGCCGGGCTGAACCGCCAGAGAAACACATTCGCAGGATCGACGAGCGCCGCGGCGGGCGGCACCGGCACGCGCGCGGTCTGGCGGTAGGTGGCGGAGAGGAGGATTTCGCGGTGCAGGCGCTTGAAGCTCCAGCCCTGCGCCACGAAGCGCTGCGCCAGCCAGTCGAGCAGCTCCGGATGCGACGGCAGACCGCCGAGCTTGCCGAGATCGTTCGGCGAGGGCGCGAGGCCGCGGCCAAAATGGTGCTGCCACACGCGGTTGACGATCGTGCGCGTGGCAAGCGGGTTGTCGGGCCGGGTGATCCAGGCGGCGAGGGCGGTGCGCCGGCCCGTGGAGTTGGGTAGCGGCGCGATCTGCGGCGCCTCGGGCGCGATGAGCGTCGGAAATCCCGGCGTGACGTCGCGCACCAGACCGCGGCGGCCCTTCATCGTGGTGGGCGGCGCCGTCGGGCCGGCATCGGTCGCGACGAAGGCCTCGGGTAGCGGCGCGGGCTTCAGGTGGTCGAACTTCTTCAACTCCACCTGTAGCGCCGCATAGCGCGCCTTGGTCTCCGGTGTTTTCAGTGACTTCTGCGGCTCGTAGCGCTCGATTTCATAGTCGAGCTGCTTGTTGGCGATCGTCGCGATCACGTGCTCGTAGGGCGTCCGTCGCGCCGCCGGTTTGTCCATCATCGCCCGGATATCGTCGGTGAAACGATCGTAGGCGCGGCGGACCAGCCGGTCGCGCTCCGGGCCGACGAGTGCCTCGATCTGGCGGCGGAGATCGGCGGTCGCGGTCTCCCACGCGGCCTGCTGCCCGGCGTGGCGTGCGCGCTCGGCGGCGGTGGCGAGTTTGAGGTCGCCCGGCCAGAGCACGCCCTCGAAGAAGGCACGCAACGCGAAATAGTCCTTCTGCAAAATCGGATCGAACTTGTGATCGTGACAGCGGGCGCACGCGAAGCTGAGCCCGAGGAACACCTCGCCGGCGTTCGACGTGAGGTCGTCGACGATGAGATTCGCCTGACCGTGCACGTCACGCTGGTTCCACTCGTAGATCGGATTGCGCAGATACGCGGTCGCCACGAGCACCTCGGGCTTGTCCGGCGCGAGCTCGTCGCCCGCGAGCTGCTCGCGCACGAAGCGGTCGTAGGGCAGGTCGGCGTTGAACGTCCGGATCACCCAGTCGCGATACGGCCACGCCGTCGGTCGCAACGCATCGGCGCGGTAACCATCGCTGTCCGCGTAGCGCACCAGATCGAGCCAGTGCTGCGCCCACCGCTCGCCATAACGCGGACTCGCCAGCAACTCGTCGACGAGACGCTCGTAGGCATCAGGGCGGGCGTCGCGCACGAACGCATCGAGCTGCGCGCGCGTCGGCGGCAGGCCGTGCAGGTCGAAGTAGAGCCGGCGCGCGAGTTCCTCGCGTCCGGCTTCGGGCGCGGGCGCGAGCTTCAGCTCGGCGTGTTTCGCCGCAATGAAGCGGTCGATGTCGCCGCGCACCCAGCGGTTGCCCGGCAACGCCGGCGGCGTCGGCTGCGCGAGCGGTTGAAACGTCCAGAACGCCCGCTGCTCCGCGGTGAAGCCGTTGGCGTCGACCGCCGCGCCGGCGACGGCCCCCGTCTCGCTGGGATAAGGCGCGCCCATCGCGACCCATTTTTCGAGCAGCGCCACCTCGTCCGGCGGCAGCGGTTCGTCGGGCGGCATCTGCAAATCCTGATCCGTGGGGCGGACGGCGGTGATGAGCAGGGATTTTTCCAGATCGCCCGCCACGACCGCCGGCCCGCTGTCGCCGCCCTTGGCGAAACGCGCCGCCGAATCGAGCCGCAGCCCGGCTTTCTGCTTCTTCTCGCCGTGGCACTCGTAGCAGCGCTGCGCGAGCAGCGGCCGGATGTGGTTCTCGAAAAACTGCCGCTGGCCGGAGGCGCCGAGTTCCGCCGCACCAAGCGGCGCGCCCGAGGCGATCGCGACAAGTAACGGGAAAATGCAAGCGGGGTAACGCGGCATGAGGTGGAAAGCGCCGGACAGCTTGGGCGAGCCGCCCTGCCGATGCCAAGGCGCAATCCCGCACGAAAGTGCGGAAAGCCAACGGCGACCGTCGCCACCGTCGTGGACGAGGCGTCCCGCCTCGTTTCGGCAGATCGGTTTCGCGACCGCAAACGTAGGTCGGGCTTCACGCCCGACATTTATCCGTCTCCGAAGGGCGTCGGGGATAAACCCCGACCTACAAGGGAACGCCACAATGCACGAGGCGGGACGCCTCGTCCACGACTCGACCGACGGCGCTACTTCGCGGCCTCGGCGTCGAGCACGCGGTTCGGCCAGAGCTTCGTCGGCAGGTGCTGCGCCTTCATGATCGCGGCGAGCTTGGCGACAATGTCGGGGTGCTGCGCCGCGACATTGTTCTTCTCCGCCGGATCACTGGCGAGGTTGTAGAGTTCGATCTCGGTCGTGCCGCTACCCTGTTTCTTCTTGGCGTTGGGCGCGAGATTGAGGTTGAGGCGGATGGCCTTCCAGTCGCCCACGCGCACGCACGCCTGGCCGCCGTAACCCGGTGACTCGCGGTAGAGGAACGGCCGCTCCGGTTGCTTCTGCCCGAGCAGCGTCGGTGCAAAGCTGATGCCGTCGATGCCGGCAGGCGTCTCGCCTTTCGCGCCGCTCAGCTCCAGCAGCGTGGGCAGCCAATCCTCGAAGCCGGTCACGCGCGTGCTCACGGAGCCCGGCGCGATCCTGCCGGTCCAGCGCACGAGGCTCGGCACGCGGAAGCCGCCCTCGTAGTAGCCGCCTTTGTAGCCGCGCAGTCCGCCCGCGCTGTTGAAGAACTCGCAGTCGGTGCCGCCGAGTCTGTCGTAGAGCGGGCCGTTGTCGCTCGTGAAGATGACGATCGTCTTCTCGCGCAGGCCAAACTCGTCGACGAGCGCGAGAAGCTTTCCGATCTCGCGGTCGAGGCGCGTCACCATCGCCGCGTAGGCGGCGCGCGGCGTGCGGTGTGGCAGATAGCCGCGGCCGCCCGGATACGGCTCCTCGGGAAACGCGTCCTTGTATTCCGCGAGCGAGTCCTCGGGCACCTGCAACGCGAGGTGCGGCACCGTGGTCGGGTAATAGAGGAAAAACGGGCGGTCCTTGTTTTCGCGGAGAAATTTTCGCGCGGCCTCGTTGATGAGGTCAGGCGCGTAGTCCTTGCCGACAAACGCCGTGTAGCTCGCGGGCTTCGTGGGATCGGCGCCGTCGGGGAGTTTTTGGTGCGCGGAGAACGGCTCGTTGCGCAACGGCACTTTCCGTTCGTTGTCCCACAGCGACACCGGGTAGAAATTGTGCGCGACGGCCTGGTCGTTGTAGCCGAAGAACCGGTCGAAACCCTGCTTCATCGGCTCGCCCGTGGTCCCGACGCCGCCGAGACCCCACTTGCCGAAACCGCCGAGCGTATAGCCGATTTTCTTCAACGTGAGCGGGAGCTTGAGTTCGCCGGCCGGCACGGGCTCCTGGCCCTCGGGCCCGTTGGCGCCGCCGATGCCCTGGCCGCCGCGGTTGTCGCGGATGTAGGCGTGGCCGGGGTGTTTACCGGTCATGAGCGCGCAACGCGACGGCGCGCAGACGTTGTGCCCGGAATAGGCCTGCGTGAACTTCATCCCATCGCGCGCGAGCTGGTCGAGGCTCGGCGTGCGAATCTTCTTCTGCCCGTAGGCGCCGATGTCCCCGTAGCCGAGATCGTCGGCGAGGAGGAAGATGATGTTCGGCTTCGACGGGCTCACCGCAGGAGGACGCGAGTCGGCGGCGCGAAGGGGAGCGGAGGCGATTAGCGCAAGGCTGAAGACGGCAAGGATTCCACGCATGGTCGGGGTAGGTTGAAGGGGTGTCGACGAAAGCGGGCTTCGTCGGAGCCGAACTCAGCTCCCAGCGAGTTTCTTGATGATGCTCTTGGCGAGATGCTCCTTGATCTCCGCGTGGCGCGGGATCGGCTGCGCCATCTTGGTGTGCGGGTTCTGATACCAATCGTGCTTGCCGCCGTGCCGGATGAACACCGCTCCGCCTTCCTCAATGGTGCGGATCAGGTCGCGTCGCTTCATGCGACCTCAAGGACCGCGTGACGGCGAACGTGCGGGACTGCACCCGAGGTGAGGTCTTGATGGAGGTCGAGCAGATGCGCACGCAGGTCCTCAAGGCTGGAACCTTGGGTCATGTAATCGGGAAACTCATCGAGGTAACCCAGCCAGGCCTCGCCATCCTGCCAGTAGGTGAATCCGAGGGTTTTCATTGATCGCAAAGTAGCGGACAAGAACTGAGCGTCAACGCTCGGCACAAGGTGAACCCCAATCGGCGAGCGCTTGCGAGGCGACTCTCTTGCTGGTTTCGCGCCAATCATCTCTTGCACCCATGCGTCGGCCACTTGCGATCCAGGCTTCGCGCCACCGGCGGTAGACGTGGGGCCGTAAATCCTCTCGAGCGTCATCGTAGCCGAAATGGATGCCACACGTGTGGCAGATGTGAAAGGAGGCGCTATTCCCCATCCACGCCTCTTCCGGCAGTTCACTTTCGCAGACTGGGCAAAACGCACTCACATAGATTGCTCACTTCCCCACCATCGCCAGCCCCTTCGTCGCTTTCCGCAGTTTCGTCACGCGGCCCATGTAGTTCCAGTCCTGCACGAAGAGGTTGCCGGTCGCGTCCCACGACACGCCGTGCGGGGCGATGAAGATGCCATCCTTCCAGAATTCGGGCGCGAGACGAAACGCGGCCCATTGCTTCTGGTCGGGGTTGTCACCGAGCGTGGCGACGATCTTGCCGGCCTTGTCGACGATCACGACGCGGCCTTCGAGTTCGGCCACGGCGGCGTAGTCGCCCTTGATCGAGACGGCGCAGGGGCGACGCATGCCGGTCGTGAGCGTGCGGACGAACTTGCCGTCGAGGTCGAGGTGGACGAGGCGCTTGTTTTCGCGATCGCACACCAGGAGCAGCGGCTGGCCCGAGCGCGTGTCGAGCGCGATGCCGTGGCAGGTTTTGAACTGGCCGTCGCCCTCGCCGCGCGAGCCAATGACCTTGGTCCACTTGCGGTCGGCGGTGTATTCGTGGATCACCGAGGCGCCGTAGCCGTCGGCCACGTAGATGCGGCCGTCGGGACCGACCGTTACGGCGGTGGGCTTGAAGCCGTCGACGATATACTCGCGGCCGTCGTGGCCGACCATCGTGGACTTGGGTTTGTCGCCGGCTTTCTTCGGCTTGAACTCGCTCACGGGCAGATAGAGCCCGCTCTGCGTGGGGCAGGTGATGCGCCAGACGATCGCGCCGTCCGTGGAAATTTTCAGCACCTCGTTGGCGACGACGTGCGCGGCGTAGATGAATTCCTTTCCGCCTTCCTCGCGAATCATCATGCCGTGGATGCCCTTCAACTCGGAGGGCAGCGTGCGCCGGAGTTTGCCGTCGGGGGAAAACACGAGCACGCCCGCGGGTCCGTCGGAGCTCACGTAGATGAGACCGGCCTTGTCGACGACGATGCCGCCGTGGGTGGGCCCGAGCGCGGTGCCCTCGGGGATTTTCGCCCAGCCGGCCTCGATCTCAAAACGCCACGCGCCCTCGCCGAGCGGCGCCGCAGGCAGTGCGGCGGCGACATGGCGGACGGGCAGCGCGATGTCGTCGGGGTGGGCGAGCGCAGAACACGCGACGAAACCGAGGCAGGCGAGAAGACGGGTGGTCATAGGGAAGTGGCAGGGGGTTGGGCAACGCGGGGCGAAACGACGTCCCACTTCATCGCCAAACGCGCCCCGGTGTCCACCAAAACGATGCGGAAATTTTCAGAAGTCGTGGCTGAGGCGTCCCGCCTCAGTCGAAAACCATGATGCCTCCAAGCGCATCGCGCCGTTCGTCGAAATTCGCGCAGCGAGGTAGCCGCCGAGGTCACGAGGCGGTGGTGCGACGCTCACCTGATCCCAGCCTCCTCACGTCGGCTGCTACGGCCGACAGCATCGTTACGGGCCAGTGCGGGCTTGCGTCGCCGCGCGCGCTGGCTTCGGCTGCGCGCATCGCGGTGAATTGACCCACGGCGCCGCGAGCTGATCCGGTCAACCGCCCCTGACCCCACCATGAAGCCAACACTCCGCGTGATCGCGCGCCTGCTGGGCGTGCTCGCCCTGGGACTCTCCGCCGTCCGCGCCGCCGACTCCCCGACGGGCACGATCGAAGGCCGCGTGCTCAACGCCAGCACCGGCGAATACCTCGAACGGGCGCGCGTGTCGCTCGATGGCACGGACCGCACGACCTTCACCGACGAGACGGGCCGGTATGTTTTCGCCGCGGTGGGCGCCGGCCCGGCGCAGGTGCGGGTGTTTTTCACCGGGCGCCGCATCGAAACCGCCGCCGTCACCGTCGTCGCCGGCCAGGTGGCGACGCACGACTTCGAACTCGCCGACCTCGCTGCGCCGGGCGCCGCCCGCGACGTGGTGAAGTTGTCGCGGTTCGTCGTCGCGACTTCGCGCGAACTCGACGGCGCCGCGATCGCAATCAACGAAAAGCGCTTCGCCGCCGATATCCGCGACGTGATCGCCGCGGACGAGTTCGGGCCGATGGCCGACGGCAACGTGGGCGAGCTGCTCAAGCACGTGCCCGGCGTCGCGCTCGACTACGTGGGCGGCGCGGCGATGAACATCTCGCTCCACGGCGTGCCCGCCGGCCTCGTGCCCGTGACGATGAACGGCTTCCCGCTCGCCAGCACCACCGCGAGCTCGCCGACCGGACGCGACGTCGAGCTCGTCAACGTCGCCACCAACAACCTCGCGCGCATCGAGGTGCTGCACTCGCCGGTGCCCGAGTCGCCGGGCCACGCGCTCGCGGGCTCCGTCAACATGGTGCCGCGCTCCGCGTTCGAGCGCGCCAAGCCCCACCTCGAGGCCCACCTCTACGCGCTCCTCCGCGACGACATGCGCACGCTCGGGCGCACGCCCGGCCCCACCCTCGGCGCGACCCGCAAGGTGCTGCCCGGTTTCGATTTTTCCTACGTCGCACCCGTCAACGCGCGTTTCGGCTTCACCCTCTCCGGCGGCACGTCGCAGCAATACCAGCCCACGTATTTCGTGCAGGCCAACTGGCGCGGCGTCAGCGCCGCCACCAACGCCACGACGTTTCCCGCCACCACGCCCGACCGCCCCTACCTCACCGACTACCTCGTGCGCGACCAGCCGCGCCAGTCGCGCCGCACCGCCGCCGGCGTCACGATCGACTGGAAACTCACCGCGACCGACCGGCTCAACGTCTCCCTCCAGCTCGCGCGCTTCGACGCCCAATACAACCAGCGCGACCTCACCTTCGCCATCACGCGCGTGGCGCCGGGGGATTTCTCGACCGCCTTCACCCACGGTGCCGCCGGCGCCGGCACGCTCACCCTCGCCAACGCCAACGACCGCGATCGCCGCAACGCCAACATCTCTCCCTCGCTCCTCTGGCGCCACCGCGGGCCGATCTGGCAGGCCGAGGGCGGCGCCGGCTGGTCGCTCTCCACGAGCGAAATCCGCGATCAGGGCAAGGGCTTCTTCAACACCGTCAACGCCACGCGCACCGGCGTCACCATCGCCTTCGACGACATCTTCTACCTTCGTCCCGGCCGCATCACCGTCACCGACGGCGCGACCGGCGCTGCCGTCGATCCTTACAAGGTCGCCACCTACCGGCTGCAGACCGCCGGCGGCAATCGCTATGGCACCGACAGCGTGCTCGGCCCCGGCCCGGGCGAGGGCCTCAACAACCGCACCGTCGACGTCGCGCGCAACGCCTTCGTCAATGCGCGGCGCTCGTTCGCGCTGCGCGTCCCGCTCACGCTCAAGGCCGGCCTCGACGTGCGCCAGGCGATCCGCGACTACCGCGGCGGCGCCACCGCCTACACCTTCGTCGGACCCGACGGCGTCGCCAACAGCGCCGACGACACCGCCGCGCCCTACCTCGACCCCGTCTACTCCGCGCGCGACGGCGTGTTCGGTTTTCCGCGGACCGAGCGCATCGGCGGCGGCCTGCTCTACGACGCCTTCCGCCGCAACCCGGCCATGTTCGTCAAAAACGACAACACGATCTATCGCTCCGCGATCACGCTCTCGAAACGCGCCGAGGAGGTCGTCTCGTCCGCCTTCCTGCGCGCCGACACCGCGCTGCTCGACCGCCGCCTGCGCCTGATGGGCGGCTTCCGCGTCGAGCAGACCAACATCGATGCCGCCGGCCCCCTCACCGACCCCACCGGCAACTATCGCCGCGATTCCGCGGGCCGGTTCATCGACGCCAATCCGGCGCAACCGGGCTTCCAGCCATCGCTGATCGTTCCGATCACCGACGCCCTCGGCGTCTCGCGCCTCACCTTCCTCGACCGCGGCTACCGCGCGCGCAAGGAATACCTCAACGTCCTCCCGCGCTTCAACGCGAGCTACGCGCTCCGCGAAAACCTGATCGTGCGCGCCGCGTATTCGCACGCGCTCGGCCGCCCCAACTACAACCAATATGCCGGCGGTCTCACGCTGCCCGACGAGTCGCTCCCGCCCTCCCCGGGAAATCGCATCACCGTCAACAACGTCGCGCTGAAACCCTGGACCGCCCGCACCGTGCAGTTCTCGATCGAGCGTTATTTCGAGGGCGTCGGCCTCGTCTCGGCCGGGGCGTTTCGCCGCGACTACCGCAACGTCGCCGCCGCCGTCGTGCTCCCGTCGTCGCCCGGATTCCTTGCCAGCTACGACGTCGATCCCGCCGTTTATGGCGTCTACGATGTCGTCACTCAGGTGAACATCCCGAGCGGCGTGCGCTCCGAAGGATTCGACGTCAGCTACAAGCAGGCGCTCACGTTCCTGCCGGGCTGGGCGCGCGGCGTGCAGGTTTTTGCCAACGGCGCCGTCACCCGCTTCACCGGTGAGGCCGCCGACAATTTCCAAGCCTTCATCCCGAAGACCGCGTCGTGGGGCGTGAGCCTCAACCGCGAAAAATACACCCTCAAAGCCAGTTGGAACTACAAGAGCCGCCACCGCCGCGCCGCGATCACCGGCGCGAGCATCCCGCCCGGCACCTACGTCTTCGGCTCGAAACGCCTCTTCATCGACCTCATCGGCGAATATCGCCTCACGCGCCGCCTCGCGCTCTTCGGCAACATCCGGAACTTGCACGACACGCCCGAAGACTTCTCCCGCGACGGCCCCGGCATCCCCGACGTCGCCAAATTCCGCCAGCGCGACCGCTACGGCGCGCTGTGGATGTTCGGGGTGAAAGGGACGTTTTGATCGTCGTGGACGAGGCGTCTCGCCTCGTGCTTGAAAGGCAAACACTACCATCTCCCACTCGCCCGAACACCGTGCCCCGCCTCACCCGCCGCCAAGCCCTCCGCCTCACCGCCGGCGCCGCCGCGTCCGCGCTCGCGTTTCCGCGCCTCCTCCGCGCCGCCGCCGCACCCGACTTCCCCCACGGCGTCGTGCGCGGCGAGCCCACCGCCGAAAAAATCGCCGCCGAGATCCTCGCGTCGGGCGGCAACGCCGTCGACGCCATCGTGGCCGCTGCGCTCGTCGCCTCCGTCGTCACGCCGCAGATGTGCGGCCCCGGCGGCTACGCCACCTCGATCATGATCGCGTCGGCCGACGGCAAAAAAATCGTCGCCATCGACGGCAACTCCACCGCGCCCGCCGCCGCGCGCACCGACATGTTTCCGCTCGACGACGCCGGCAAGGTGCGCGGGCGCATCCACGAGCACGGCTGGCTCGCCGCCGGCGTGCCCGGCATCCTCGCCGGCCTCCAGCTCGCGCTCGACCGCCACGGCACGCGGAAATTCGCCGAGCTCGTCCAGCCCGCGATCCGTTTCGCCCGCGACGGCTTTCCGCTGCCCGCCGCCATCGCCAACGCGATGAAGAACCTCCAAGCCCATTTCGCCACGCATCCCGGCGGAAAAGAACTCTTCCTCAAAAACGGCGCGCCGCCCGCCGCCGGCGACACGTTTCGCAATCCCGAACTGGCCGACCTGCTCGCCACGCTCGCGCAACGCGGCTCGGTCGAGACCTTTTATCGCGGCGACATCGCGCAGAAAATCGCCGACGACTTCGCAAAGCACGGCGGCCTCGTGACCGCCGCCGACCTCGCCGCCCACCGCGCGCGCGAAGTCACCCCGCTCCGCCTCGACTGGGGCGACGGCACGCAGGTGTTCACCGCACCGCTCACCGCTGGCGGGTTCACGATGCTGCAAACGCTGCGCACGCTTCGCGCGCTCGACTTCGCAAAAATCCCCGCCGGCCTCACGCGCACGCACACCTACGCCGAGGCGCTGCGCCTCGCGTGGGCCGACCGCCTCACCCTGCTCGGCGATCCCGACCACGCGAAGGTGCCGCAGGAGAAACTGCTCTCCGACGACTACGCGCGCGAGTGCGCCGGCCGCGTCCGCGCCGCCGTCGCCGAGAAACGCATCCTCACGCACAAGGTCGATTCGCGTCTCGCGCCCGGCACGATCCACCTCAGCGCCGTCGATCGCGCGGGCAACCTCGCCGCGCTCACGCTGACGCACGGCGGCTCGTTCGGCTCCTGTGTGACGATCGACGGTCTCGGCCTCACGCTCGGCCACGGCATGTCGCGCTTCGAGCCGGTCCCCGGCCACCCGAATTCGCCCGGCCCCGGCAAACGCCCGCTCCACAACATGTGCCCCTCGATCATCGTGCGCGACGGCCGCCCGGTGCTCGCGATCGGTGGACGCGGCGGACGCAAAATCCCCAACGCCACGCTCGCCGCCCTCACCGAGTTTGTTGTCTTCAACCGGCTGATGGCCGCCGCTCTCGCCGCACCGCGCCTCCACACCGACGGCACCGTCAACTTGGAGCCTGAAACCAAATGGCCCGCCGACGAACTGAAGGCCCTCGCCACGCTCGGCTACAAAGTAAAACCCGCTGCGAGCGCGACCCTGAGCGCCGTGTCGTTCGATCCCGCCACCGGCGAAAGCGCCGCCGCGATGCGCTGAGAATTTTTTAGCCACAGATGGGCACAGATAAACACAGATTAGGAACGTTTGAATTGAGTGCACCAGCCATCCGCTCCGGTCTGATTTCATCTGTGCCTATCTGTATTCATCTGTGGCTCAAATTCTGGATCGTCTTGGCTTCCGTTGTCTCGTTCGCCCGCGCCGCCACGCTCCCCACCCTTGACGAAGCCCTCGCCGCCAAACGCGACGTCTGGGGCGAGGCCGCGATGGCGCAGCCCAATGGCGCGAGCTACGAGTTCTTCGCGCCGCTCCTCCCGCCGCCGCGCTACGTCAACGCCGACTTCCGCCACTATCCCATCGTGCTCAGCGCGCCCAACGCGAAGGCCAAGGCGCGCCTCATCTCCAACGGCAGCGGCGTGAATCTCCGCGGCGGCGCCCGGAGTTGGCACGATGTCGGCGTGCCGTTCACATTCCGCGTCGGCCCGGACGAACTCGTATTCGGCACGTTCCCCGCGCGCACCGCCGAGCCCACGCTCGCCGAGGGCTGGCTGCCCATCGCCGAGATCCGCTACGAACACACCTCGCCGATTCAGTCCGAAGGCGCCGTGCCGCTCACGCAGCGGCGCCCGCAACGCAAAGACGGTGCCGAGATCTATCGCCTCGAAGCTTTCGCCAGCACCGATCCCGCGCTCGCCGAAAACGGTGTCGTCTTCGTGAAATTCTCCCTCGCGCAGGGCGCCACGGGCACGCTCACCGTGAGCGTCGATCAGGAGGCGCCGCTGACATTCAGCGAGGGAAAACTTAAGAACCAAGCCGGCGGGCTGGTTGCGCTGGCCGACGTCAACTGGAAATGGGACCGCCGGCGCCTGCAGGCCAAACTCACGGCGAAAAACTCCGCCACGCTCGCCATCGCGACCAAGCCTCTTCAACCCGAAGCGTTGCCTGCGGTCGATTATGACGCGCAACGCGCGTCATGCGTCGCCACGTGGCGCCAGCTCATCGCCGCCGGCATGAACGTGGAGATCCCCGAACCGCGGGTGAACGCCGCGTGGCGCGCGCTCATCGCGCAGAACAACTCCCTCATCTCCGGCGACCGCCTGCTCTACAGCGCCGGCAACCAATACGAGCAGCTCTACGAGGCCGAGGGCAGCGACGCCGCGCTCGCATTTCTCGGGTGGGGCCACACGCGCGACACACTGCGCGTCCTGCCGCCGCTCCTCGATTTCACGCGCAAGGGCCTCGAGCACCATCAAGCCGGTTTCAAGATCGCCGATGTCTGCCGCTACTACTGGCAGACGCGCGACGCCGAGGCCGTGCGCGCGCTCCGCCCGCGGTGGGAAAAGGAGGCACGACTCCTCGCCGACACGCGCACCGGCCCGCACGGCCTCTACCCGGCCGGCCGCTACGCCGGCGACATCAGCACGCCTGCGCAGGCCATCGGCGCCAACGCCAACGGCTGGCGCGCCCTCCGCGACCTCAGCGCCGTGCTCGCCGCAATCGGCGAGAGCGCCGAGGCCGCACGCTATGCCGCCGTCGCGCGCGAGTTCCGCGCCACCGTGCTCGATGCCATCGCCCGCAGCACGCGCCGCGACACCACGCCGCCCTTCATCCCGAGCGCGCTCCTCAGCGACGAGCCCGTGCACGACCCCATCATCCACAGCCGCATCGGCAGCTATTGGAACATCATCATCGGCTACACCATCGGCAGCGGCATCTTCCCGCCCGGCCGCGCCGAGGAAAACTGGCTCCCGCACTACCAGGAGCAGCACGGCGGCATCTTCCTCGGCATGGTCCGCAGCGGCGGCGACGAGTTCAACTTCTGGACCGGCTCCGAGCGCGTGAACCCACTCTACGGCACCCGCTACACGCTCGACGTCCTGCGCCGCGACGAACCCGAACGCGCGCTCGTGAGTTTCTACGGCATGCTCGCGCAGGGTTTCACGCGCAACACCTTCATCGCCGGCGAAGGCTGCTCGCTCACGCCTGTCGACGAACGCGGCCGCATTTTTTACTGCCCGCCCAACACCGCCGGCAACGCGCACTTTCTCTCGATGCTCCGCGCGCTCCTCGTGCAAGACCCCGACCTCGACGACGACGGCCAGCCCGAAACGCTCCGCCTCCTCTTCGCCACCCCGAAACGCTGGCTCGAAGACGGCAAAGTCATCGCCATTGATCGCGCCCCCACCGCCTTCGGCGAAGTCGCGCTCCGCGTGGAATCGAAACTCGCCGCCGGCGAAATCGTCGCCGACGTCACGCTCCCCGCGCGCAACGCACCGAGGCAAACCCTCCTCCGCCTCCGCGTGCCCGACGGCTGGCGCGTGACGGGCGTGACCGTTGGCTCAACCAATCTCCCCGTCGACGATCGCGGCACAGTGGATCTCAGCACGCTGCGGGGTCGCATCAGCCTCCGCGCCACCGTCGCGAAGCAATGAGATGGATGGCCACAGAAGGCACAAGAAGCGCAAAAAGAAGGCCTTACTTTTGAGCCTTCTGAGCCTTTTGTGGCCATCCTTCCGATGATTTGATCCAGACATTTTACAGGAGGACGCAGAGAGCGCAAAGGACCCAAGTCGGATTCTCTGCTTCCTCTGCGACCTCCTGTAAGATCGTTTTGAGGAAATCTCACCGTTTCGCGCCAGTCTCCGCCGCGCACCATTTCATCCGCTCCGCGAAATCGCGCTGATAGTCCGGGCGCCACCGGCTCACCGTCGTCCGCGGATCGAAACCGGCCTTCGCCGGCACGTCGCGCCACCACCCGTCCGCTTCGCGCACAAATTGTCCACCCCAGCCCGGCTTTGTCGGATCCGCGGGATCGTTGCCGCCGCGCGGCAGGAAGAAAAACCACGACGGCGTATCGCCTTCCTTCAAGCACGCGTGCGGGTTCGGCGCGGTCCAGGTTTTCGTCGGATAGAGGGCGCCGAGCGGCCCGCGGCTGTTCACGTTTTCCTCGACCCATGCGCGGCTCGTGAGCGATTCGTCGCCCCCGAGATACATGCCGCGATAAAGCCCTTCGCGTTTGTCGCGGCCCGACGGCGCGCTCGCGAGAAGGTAGCTCATCCCGGAAAACTCCGCGCGCATCCAGGCCGCGATGCCGTCCTGGTCGTTGATGTCGTAGACGCGGAATTTTTTCACAAGCTCCGCCAGCCCGGCCGCGCCGCGCTCCTGCTTCACGCGCCACAGCGCCTGCGCAAAATCCGTCTGCCCGCCCCAGATTGAGATGTTCAACGGCTGCGCCGCCGAGCCCGCGTCGATCGCCGCGAGCAGCGCGCGCGACCCGGCGGTGTCGTGCCCGACGCCGATGTGCTCGCGCCCGCGCAGGTGGTTTCCAGCGACGATCCTGGTCCGCAACGTCTCCGCCGTCGGCCAGCCCTCTGCGTGTTTCCGCAGATTGGGCAGCACGGCACCATACGCATCGACGACCTGACGGATGAGATCGGTGCGCGTGATCGATTCCTTGAGTTCGCCACGCGTGCCCGACGCGCTCGCGATGAGCAGTTCGATTTCAAATTCGTTCGCGTAGACCATCAGTCGGACCAGCGACTGCTGGTCATCCGGATCGCCGCCGATGTCGGTGAGCACGGCGAGCCGCGGGCGCTCGGCGGCGAATGCCGTCACCGCCAACGCAAAAAGGAGTGAAACAAATCTCATGAACCACGAATGGACACGAAGAGGCAGGAATTCTTCAAACCGATCTTACGGGAGATCGCAGCGGAAGCAGAGGTGGAAACCACCGATGAGCACTTATCGTCGCCCATTCGGAATCAGTGCCCATCAGTGCTATCAGTGGTTCTCTCATTCCAAGGGGGTTGCCCAGTTTGCGGTTTGATCGGCTTGTTCTCCGCGCTCTCTACGTCCTCCTGTAACCACCAACCCTGATAACCCGATCACTTCGTCCCCTCGAATACCGCCTTCCCGTGCACATCGTGCAGCCGCAGCGTGAGCACGGGCTTCGCGCCGCTCGCACCGGGGGCGACTTCACCGGAAAGAAACCCGCCATACTTGATGCGCAGGAAGCGGTGCATCGCGCGCGGCTTGTCCTCGTTCCAGCCGCCGGCGTGCTTGTCGCTCGCCGCGCCCACGCTCCATTCCTCCAGACCGGTCGCGGGATCGACCGAGACGTATTGCCAGTGGCGGTCGCCGGTGATCGCAACGATATTCTTGTGCTTCGCCAGCATCGCGCGCAGCCGTGCGCCTTCTTCGCCGTAGCCGGCGTTCGCGTAGTTGTCGTCCTTCTGCGGACGGTCGGGGCCGACCATCGGCGTGGGGGTGATGAGCAGCTTGAACGCCGCGTCCGACGCCGCGAGCGTGCGCTCCACCCACGCGATCTGGTCGGCGCCCCAGATGGTCTTCGGCGCGTTTTTCGGCGCACCGACGGCCGTGCGGAAATCGCGACCCTCGACGAGCCAGATTTGCAGCAGCTTGCCCCAACGCACCGTCCGATACGGCGGCCGACCGAGTCCGGTCTGCTCGTGGAAAATCCGGAGCCCCTCCGCAAACGTGAGGTCGCCCGACCGCGTGCCCGGCTCGCTGTCGTTCGTCAGCACGTCGTGATCGTCCTTGAGAAAATAGCTGCCGACCTGCCGGTGGAACTGACGCAACGTGTCGAACCCGAACATCCGCGCCCAGTGGTAACGCGCGAGGCCGACCGTCACCGCGTGCACCGGACCGTGATCGTAATAGACCGCGTCGCCCGTGTTTACGAAAAAGTCCGGGCGCAGTTTCAGCATCGCCGGATAAATCTCGAAGCCATCCGGGCGGTCGCGGTCCTCGTATTGCTGGCACGTCATCACGCAGAACGTCACGCGCGCCGCCGCGTCGGCCGCGGGCGCGGTCACGAAACCGCCCGCGACTCTGCTCGTCGCGACCGACTTCGCATCGCGGCGTCCTTCGACTTCGACCTCGTAACGCGCGCCCGGCCGCAGCGCACTCAACGCAAACGTCGCCGTGAAATCGCGCTGCGCATCGACGGCACGCCACGCCGTTTCGCTCCAACTCGCAGTGCCGGCGGCGCGGTAGCGCACACGCGTCTCGCCGGTCGCGCCGATCGCGGCGCCCCGGATCGAGCCGAGGTCGGCGCCGGGCGGGAAGGTGATTTCCGGCCGCGCGTTGGCATAGGTCGCGTTGTCCCTGAGCGGGATTTCCTTCCCGGTCGTGCGATCGAAGAGGTGCGTGACCGGCAGCGGACCATCGTCCGGCGCACGGTCGGCGTCGCGCGTGAGACGCGTCCACACGACGGCGGAGGTCGGCGTCGTTTCGACGATCTTGATGCCGGTGGCTTGGTGGACGGGCTGGGCGGCGAGGACGGTGGCGAAAATGAAAAACGCTGCGATCCCTTTGCGGGTGGAGCGCGTTGACCCCAACGCGCTTTTTGTGGGAGGGGCTTTATGCCCCGACGAGTCGCGGGGTAAACCCGCTCCCGCCCCAAGACCAGCGCGTGGGGGGCAACGCGCTCCACCTGTGTGCTCTGCGCGGCTCATGGAAACGCCTTTTTCTCCCCCGCCAGTTCCGGCCGCACGGTGCCGTCGAACGCAATGATCGGTTTCGGGTGATCCACGCGCCCGAGCGGGCGGCAGCCGGGGCCGCGGCCGTCGAGGCCGAGGTCGCCCGCCATCGTGTCGGCGAGCGCGCGGAGGCGTTTCACCTCGTCGGGTTTTTGCGCGGCGAGGTCCGTCGCCTCACCGATGTCGTCCTTCAGATTGAACAGCTCGCCGCTCGCGAGGCGCAGTTTCCAGGCGCCTGAGCGCACGGCTTCGAGCGTGAGGCCGGCGAAGTAAAAAAACGTGTCGCGCGGCGCCTTCGCCGGGTTGCCGGCGAGCACGGGCCATTGATCGACGCCGTCGATCTTCCGGTCGGCCGGCAGCTTGGCGCCGGCGAGCGCGGCGAACGTCGGCAACACGTCGAACATCGTCGTGATCGCGTCGGTGCTCGTGCCCGCGGGGATCTGGCCGGGCCACCACGCGAGCGTGCACACGCGCACGCCGCCCTCCCAGGTCGAGCCCTTGGCGCCGCGGAGCGGGGTGTTGACCGCGCCTTGTCCGACCGGGCCGCCGTTGTCGGACGTGAAGATCACGAGCGTCTTGTCCGCGAGCTTCGTGTCGCGCAGCGCGCCGAGCACCTCGCCCACGCTCCAGTCGATCTCCTGCACCCAGTCGCCAAGCAGGCCGTGGCCGGATTTGCCCATGAACTCGTCGCGCGGGTAGCGGGGGAAGTGCACGGCGTTGGGCGCGAAGTAGAGGAAAAACGGCCGGTCGTGCTTCTGGCGGATGTAGCCCACCGCGCGCTCCGTGTAGCGGCGCTGCAAATCGATCTGCTCCTCGCGGCGCACGCGCCCGACGACCTTCTCGTTTTCGAGCAAAGCGAGCGGCGGCTGGCCCGGGCCTTTCTGGCCCACCTCGTCGTCAGCGGAAGCCGCGGTGGCGGCCTTGGTCTTTTTGTTCTTCGCGGCCTCGGCCTTCGGCCCCGCGGGCTCCTTGCCGCGGTCGCTTTTGACGCCGTCGGCGGCGGGGCCCATGTCGTTGGAGTAAGGCAGCCCGAAGAACGAATCGAAACCCTGTCGCGTCGGCAGGAACTCCGGCTGGTCGCCGAGGTGCCACTTGCCGATCATCGCAGTGGTGTAGCCGGCGTCCTTCAGCACTTCCGCGATCGTGCGCTCGGCGGGATTCAGACCGACGGCGCCCGCCGGGAAGAGCACATGCGGGATCGGCAGCGCGCGCTTCGCGTAGCTCCCGGTCATGAGCGACGCGCGCGACGGCGAGCACACCGGCGCGGCGTAATGGCTCGTGAGTTTGCGCCCCTCGGCGGCCATGCGGTCGAGGTGCGGCGTGCGGTTGCGCCCGCCAAACGGCCCGATCTCGCCGTAGCCGAGGTCGTCGATGTTGATGACGATGAGATTCGGCCGGGGCGCATCGGCGGCGGACAGCGATACGACCAGGGCGAGAGAGAAGGCAGTCAGGCGGATAGACATGGCGGGGCGGGGATGCGCCACGCCACGCGAGCGGCCGGACCGAGTCAACCCAGCGTCTTGTCCGGCTCCAAACCGGCCGGCGTCAGGGCAGCTCGTAAATCTCGAGCAAGGCGATGCCCGTCGCCGAGCCGAAGCCCGTCACGCGCGCCGAGTAGATCCCCGGCTGCAACGTGAGCAGCAACGCGGAGTCACGGCTCGTGGTCGACGTCAGCGGAAACGCCCCGGCCTGCGTGAAGGCCGTGGCGAGCGCGGTTGTGCCCGCCCAGTCGTCGTTGCGGCCGATCGATGTGGTGCCGTTGAAGACCTCCAGCACGGTATCGGACAGCACGGGAGTGACGCCCAGCCCGGAGAGCGTCGGTCCCACCGCGCGGATCAGCACCCGCTTCGGGATGTTGCCGGTGATCGTGAATCCGGCGACGAGGATTTCGCTGCCCACCCCCACCTGGGCCCGCGCGGAGAAGTTGCGGATGCGGCTCGCGCCGGCGGACTCGGCATCGATCGCATCGAGGTCGTAGATTTCGCCGAGGGCGATGCCCGTGGTCGTGCCCACGCCCGAGACCTGCAGTGCATACGATCCCGGCGGCAGCGTTCGCACGAGGGCGGCATCCCGGCTGCCGTTCTGGAGCGGAAAGGCCTGCGCCCGTCCGACGGCGGTGGTCACCGCCACGTCGCCGTCCCAGTTGTCGTTCGACTGCAACACGGTCGCACCAGCGGTCAGATCGATGAACGGGTCCGTCAGCGCCGGCGTGAGGCCGAGTGCCGCCAGCGTCGGGCCCACGCCGCGGGCCAGCACCGGCTTGCCGGCGCCGGGACCGACATTGAACCCGACGATCAACCCCCGCGGTGGAGCCGCCGGGGCCGCCCGCACCGAGAAGTTGGTGAAGCGCGGTGCCAGGAACGGCACCACCGTCACCGCCGCCGCCGGCGTGGTCAGCGTGCGGCCACCCGACGTCACCGCCACCGTGTAGCTCCCGGCATCGGCGGCCTGCGCGGCGTCAAACGGCAGCGAGGCGTAGGTCGCGCCGGCGATCGGCACGCCGCCTTTGCTCCACTGGAATGTCACGGGCGCCGACGCGGTGACCCCCACCGAGAGGTCGAACGGTTGCGTCGCGATCGCGCGCACCGGCGGCGGACCCGCCGCGATCACAAACTCGCCGCCGGCGATCCGCCCCGTGCGGGCGGCGTTCTGGCGGTATTGCGTCCACGCCCCGGCCGCCGCCCCGGTCCCGATGTCGATGGCGTAGAGCTTGGCGTCACCACTCGTGAAATACAGCGTGCGCCCCACGATGGCGGGGCTGGAGCGGATGGCGTAGCCGGTGTCCCACTGGCGTTTGATGGTGCCGGTCGGATTGATCGCATACATCCGGTAATCGTAACAGCCGACGTAGATCGTGCCGGCGGCATCCACGGCGGGGCTCGCCGCCAGGATGGCGCCGGGCAGGGTCACGCGCCAGCGCAGGGAACCGTCCGCGGTGTTGATCGCGAAAAGATAGCGGTTGTTGGCACCGAAGTAGGCGATCGAGGCATCGGCGCTGAGCACGGGTGATCCCGAGGTCAGACTGCCGCTGCCGGCGGCGAAGTTCCACTGCGCGACGCCATCGGGACCCACGCAGTAGAGCCGCGACGTCGTGTAGGTGGTGAAGTAGATCCGGCCCGCCGCATCGATGGCCGGCGTCGCATACGAGTCACTCGGCACGGGGAAACGCCACTTGAGGCCGCCACCCGGGGTGAGCGCCAGCAACGCGCCGTCCGTCGAACCGCTGCTCGTCATCTGGTAGATCGTGCCGTCCCGGCCGATCACCGGGCTGGCAAACGTCGTCGCCTCGATCGCACTCCGCCAGCGGACCGCCCCGGTGCCCGGATCGAGCGCAAACATCGTGCCGCTCTGCGTGTGGGTATAGACGGTGCCATCGTTGCCCAGCGCGGGGCTCACTCCCGCGCTGCCGGCATCGAGTTTCCGACGCCAGCGCTCGGTGCCGTCGGCGGCCAGGGCGAGCACCGTGCCGTCGGACGCCCCGAAGTAGATGGTGCCGTCGGGGCCGACCGCCGGGGCGCAGTTGTCCACGGTGCCGGGCGCGCGGAACCGCCAGCGCAGCGTGCCATCCGGCTTCACGGCGTAAAAGTAGTCGTCGGGGGTGCCGCCCCCGAACAGGAACGTGCCATCCGCCGCCACGGCGACCGCGCCGGTGGCGTAGCCCTCGCCGCTGAACTGCCACACCGAGTCGGTCAGGCTCAGGGTGAAAACGCCGGCGCGCAGCGGATCCTTGCTGTCGACTTTGAACGTGTAAGTGACGCCCCCGGTCGCCTGGAACGTCACGAGACTGTCGCTGTTGGCGCCCTCGACCCCGGTGTCGTCGCCCGCGGCGACCAGCGTGAGCCCGGTGGGTTCGGAGCCGGTGTAGACCGCGAGCAGCGTGTCGAAGACAAACGAAAACGCCGCCAGCTGAAACCGCCCGGAACGCGGTGCCGTCCAGCGATACCAGACCGAGGACACCGGCGAATGTCCCAGGATCGCCGGTTCGCCGGCTTGCGAGGAGCCGTGGAGATTGGTGCCGGTCGACAGCACGCTCTCGGCGCTGGCGAGCGAGGTGGCGCCGGCGAAATCGTCGTTGGCCGGCGCGCTGCCGATGCTCACGTAGGTGAGCCCGCCCGCGCCTCCCTTGCCGCCCACCGCGATCAGGTAGGTCGTGTTGCCGACCGTCGGAAACGTGACCGACGCCGTCTTCAACGACCCCACATCATCGTTTTGCGCCACCGGCGTGAGGCTGGCGAGGGCGGTGCCGGTGTAGATGGCGAGCACGGTGTCGTAGTCGCTGCCGATGGTGGAGATGGTGGCCGTGCCGGTCGTCGTCGCGGTCCACTGCCACCAGAGCGTCGTGGAAGCGGGCGCACCGGCGTGGGCCGGCTCGCCCGTCTCGGGCGTGGCGCCGACGTTGTTGGAACGCACCGCCACCCCCGGGCCGCTCAACACGCTGCGCGACGCGAACTCGTCGTTGAACGGCCGGTTCGACGTGCCGGTGAGTGCCCGCAGGAGGTTCAGCCGGCCGCCGGTCTGCGCTTCCCCGCGGAGGCTGGTGAGCCGGTCGGTGCCGCGCAGCAGGCGGTTGATCAGCTGCCGGTGGGTGTCTTCGGGAAACCGCGCCTTCAAGAGCGCCAGCGATCCGGTCACGTGCGGCGCGGCCATCGAGGTGCCGGAGCGCACGGTCTGGCCCGTGGCCGTCAGGTCGAGCGACGAGATCGAGCTGCCCGGCGCGAAGAGGTCGACCAGGCCGCCGTAATCCGACGTCAGGCTCGAAAAATCGGACGGGCCGGAGTTCCCGACGCTCACGAGGTTGTCGAGGATGTAGTTCGAGGGATAGTGGGGCGAGGTGTCGTTGTTCAACCCGTCGTTGCCCGCCGAGCACACGACGATCACGCCGGCGTTGCGCGCCGCCTGCAGCGCGGTGAAGAGCGTCTGGGAAAAACCGGCGCCGCCAAAGCTGCAGTTGATCACGTGCGCCCCTTTCGCGATCGCGTAGTCCACGCACAACGCGCTGTCGCTCGAGGCCGAGGTGCCCGTGGGGCCGCTGTTCTTGACGATCATGAGCTGCACCTTCCACGCGACGCCCGCCATGTTGAAACCGTTGTTGCCCGCCGCGCCGATGATGCCCGCGACATGCGTGCCGTGGCCGACCGTGTCCGCGATGTCGGCGCTGCGCTGGCCGCCGCGGATGGCCACGCCGTTGACGTCGCCGACGGTCGGCGCGGGATTGCGCCAGAGGTTGGGCACGAGGTCGCGATGCGTGACGTTGATGCCCGTGTCGATCACCGCCACGACGACGTTCGGCGCCTCCCGGATGATGTCCCACGCCGCCACGGCCTTGATGTCGGAGCCCGCCAGCCCGCCCGCAATCTGGGCGAACCCGGTGTTGTTGAGCGACCATTGGGCCGGGAAACTCGGATCGTTCGGCGTCGCATCGGGTTTCTCCAGGTAATCGCGCTCGACGAACTCGTAGAGCCCCGTCGCCTGCAGCCGCGCGATCTCGCGGTCCACCGATTCGCCCGCCGGCACCTCGATGATGCGCAGATCCCCGAGCCGCGGCAGCTTCTCGCGCACCCGGACGCGGTCCCGGCTCTCGGCGGCATCCACCGTGCCGCGATGCTGGACGCGGGGTTTGGCGAGGATGACGCGGTCGCTGTAGCCCTGCGCGAGCTCCTTGTCGGAGAACTGCGGCGGGGGCACGCCGGTGTTGGCGGACGCCGCGGCCAGACCGGCCACCAGCGTGAGGAAAACAGATTTCAGGATGCGCATGACGGGGGAGTTTTGCAGATGGAAGCCGACGGCTTGGGGCGCGGGGGCCATCCCCCGGAGTCGGCAGCGGCCCGTGGTTTGAGTCCTGCCATTCCCACCTGCAAGCCCACCGGTCGGGAAAATCTCCCGACAGCAATGTCTTGCAATCAGTTGCCCGCCGCGGCTGGCCGGCACCCGGGTTCGGCTCAGCTGATCTCCGCCGGCCGGCCGATCGCGGCTTCGTAGGCCTGGTGCAGTTGGAACGTCTGCCGCGCGCCGAGTTTCTGGCCGAGCTGCGCCGCCGCGTAGAGCAGCGTCACCACCACGCCCATGCCGGCCACGATCCAGAAACCCCACGGCTCCGACTGCACGAGCGTCTGCGCATACCCGAGAATGCCCGAAAACGTCGCAAGCAAACC
Source organism: Verrucomicrobiota bacterium (assembly GCA_016235555.1). GTDB lineage: Bacteria > Verrucomicrobiota > Verrucomicrobiia > Opitutales > Opitutaceae > JACRKC01. The sequence continues at coordinate 132,672 of JACRKC010000004.1, read as the reverse complement.
GGCCGCGATATAGCCGTAGACGAAGATGCCCCAGACCTCGATCTCCGGGCCATACGTGCCCTCGATGCGCGTGCCGCCCTCCGGCGTCGGCTCGAGACTCAGGAACAACCGCGGCGACCAGAAGCGCCGCTCCTTCTCCGCGATGTGGATGCCGATGAACTCGGGAAACGCGCGCACCTCCAGGCGCTCCGCCTGCGCCGCGAGCGCGCGCAGGATCAGCCGGCGCGTATCGTCGCGGCCGGATTCGACGATGTGGGAAAAACTCGGACGAATCCGAAAACTGCTCATGGGGTCGTGGGCGGGGTGCCCGAGGAAGGCGCGCCGCGCACACCGGCGCAAGCCGGGAGGCCGGGCCCCGCGATTCGAGCGCCTCCAGCTTTCGGGCCGCGAGCCGCAAGGTGGGCCGGCCGCTCCGCGGGCGGCCGGGAGCACACCGATCTGGCCGGGCGCGGAGCGCCCGGCCCACCCACGGGTGCGGTCGCATGGCACGGAAGAAAGTCACACCCCGCGGTTCAAACGTTCGACCGGAAATGCCCGCGAAACGCATTGCCGCCCGCCCCGCCGCACGACGACATCGCTCCACCCCGTCATGAAGTTCCCCACCCTGCTTCGCTGCTTCGTCCTGAGCGGCGCTGCGTTCGTGGCGCCGCCGGCGCCCGCCGCCGCACCGGCGCCCAAACGCGTCGCCCTCGTGATCGACGACGGCCCCGATCCCCGGCAAAACGCCGCGCTGCTCGCGATCCTCGCCCGCGAGCGCGTGCGCGTGACCTTCTCGCACGTCGGCAAAAATGTCGCCGCCCATCCCGACCTCGCCAAGGCCGCCGCCGCGGCCGGCCACGAAATCATCAACCACTCCTACACCCACCCGCACTTGAAGCAGCAGACCGACGCCGAGATCGAAAAGGAGGCCGCCGATACCTCCGCCGCGATCAAAGCCGCGACCGGCCGCGCGCCCGCGTGGTTCTGGGCGCCCTTCCTCGAGCACGACGCGCGCGTCGACACGGCGGTCCGCCGCGCCACCGGCCTCGAACATTTTCCGTTCCACCGCCATCACTTCATCGGCTCGCTTGACTGGGAAGCCACGACCACCGGCGAAAAGTTCCGCGCCCTCTGCACCACAGGCATCGTCGACGGGACCGTCATCCTCCTCCACGAGTGGCCTACCGTGACACTCGCGAATCTGCCCGCCGTGATCGCCGAACTGAAAAAGCAGGGCGCAGAGTTCGTGACCTTCAGCCAGCTGCAACCGTCGCGTTAAGCGAAATTGGCCGCGAGCGGCACCAGTCGCGCACCAAGGAAACTGATCCCGAGCCGGCTAACGCGGCTTAAGTTGAAGTGCAGCCGTGTTCGGCACGTAGGTCGGGCTTTACGCCCGACGTCCGCCGCACGCGGACAAGTGTCGGGGATGAACCCCGACCTACACGAACGGCTACGGAATTTTTGAAACCGTTCCAGCCGCAAAAAAACAGCCATCCAAAACCGAGCCATCCTAGTGAGCCTTCCGCGCCTTACTGAGTCTCGCGAAAAAGGGTGCCCAAGAGTTCGGCGGTTCGGGGAGCGCACCCGTCCCGGGTGCTGGTGCCGGCGTCTCGCCGGCACCTCGGAAGTCCTCGGCGGGACGCCGCGGACAGCCCGCGGGACGCGGGCGCTCCCCGACCTACCGCGTGTCACTCCATGGTGCGAGCCTCAGCAAGGGGCCAACGCCCGCCTCAGCCGCCGCACCAGCTTCGCCTCGTCCCGCTTCCGCAGCTCGTGCTCCCACACGCGCACGACCGTCCAGCCCATCGTCCGCAGCGCCCGGTTCACCCGCCGGTCCCGCGCCCGGTTCGTCGCGACCTCGAACCGTCACCACACCGTGTCGGACGCGGAACGCATCCCTGCCACGTGGACACCGGACGCCGTGTAATCACGCCAGAACCGTCGCCTCAGCTTGAGGTCATTTTTGACCGCACGACTGTGAGCATCAACACCGCTCGGTCGCGTTGCTCCTGTGTCGGCAGCCGCCCGATGTGCGCTTCGAGTGCACCGGCTTCGATGAGACCGTGGGCCAGCATGCCGACGACGAATCCGACGTCTTTTTCCCGGCCGGCCACCAGCTTCGAACAGGCAAGATCAAGTGGATGCAGGCAGAGGGCCGTGATGCCGCGGGTGTTGTCGTTCTGAAAAGAGACAAGGCGGTCCTTCCATCCCATCGGCAACGGACATGCCTCAGGTGGAAGCCCGTGCGCGTAGTAGCCAAACGTGCTGTCGAACTGGGAAATCTCGCCGATGGCACCCGAGATCAAATCGGCTTTTTCCGGCGCATACATCGGACACACATCAGCCTCGCGCGAAACATCGAGCGGCGGCGGCGCGGAGGGGAATGCCCCCAGGATCGACTGACTGCCCAGCACCAAAATCACCGGCTCGTCGGTGATCGCGCCGGCCGCCCGCACAATGTGCTCAAGCTGGGCGCGCGTCATGGGAAAACTCCCGCATGATCCGCGCACGCTCGGCCGGCGAAAGGATGCCACCGAGCGGCGCATCCTGCCGCAGGGCGGTTCCCTGCTCGGTCTCGGCGAGGAGTTGGGCGCGGAGATCCGCCCACGGTTGTTCCAAACGCCGCTGCCACTGCGCCCGCAAGCGCGGGTTGGGCCAGCGGGTCACGTTTTCCGCGAGACGCCCGGTCAAAGCCGGATTGGCATCGATCTTCCTTACCGAGGCTTCTACGAGCCGCAGCAAGCGGGCATCGATGGTTTGATGATAACACGGCGTCACGTCGGGAGTATTTGCGCCGCCCCGCAGTGCTTGCAAGCACCGGTAGGCCCAACGACCGCCACCCTTGCCAGCCGCCGGCCCCTCACTCACGCGCGACGCGCCCCGGGCTCAACCGCTGGCAGAGTTGTGCCTCCAGCGCTACGTGGCCAACGCCTGCCGCAGCCGTCGCACCAACTTCGCCTCGTCCCGCCGGCGCAGCTCGTGCTCCCACACGCGCACGACCGTCCACCCCATCGCCCGCAGCGCCCGGTTCACCCGCCGGTCCCGCGCCTTGTTCGCCGCAATCTTCTCCCGCCAGAACGCCGCATTGGTTTTCGGCTGCGTGGCGTGCCTAGGACACCCGTGCCAGAAACAACCGTCGACAAACACCGCCGCCTTCAGCTTGGAAAAAACAAAATCCGGTCGCACCCGGAAAGTCCTCAACCTCCCACCTCCGACCTCCCGCCTTCCACCTCCGACCTCACCCCTGAGCGTAGCTCCCCGCCGCCAGCCGGTGATCCGGTGCGCCCGGAAAACCGCCATCAAGCGCAGCTCGGTGTCCTTGTTGCCGGTGCCACGAATACGGGACATCACCAGCGAGCGCTTTCGGCGGGAGAAGACATCAGCCATCGCACAATGCCACCTGCTTCAGCTCAGTCCCGATAGACCAAGACAATCCGCACCTCGGCAACGGCGTGATCGACCACCAGGTAACCGCAAACGGCCCGCAGAAGCGCGTGAAAAGCTCACGACCCTGCCCGTCCCGTTCAACCAAGTCCGGCTTCTCCATCGGAGCCCGCGCAATCTCCTCAAACGCCGCCTGTAGCAGCCGGCGTTCCCGGGCCGTCGCGCCGAAAACAGTTTGCGCGGCCGCCTGCTCGATGGCGTAGGTGTAGCTCACCCGTTCAACGACCGCTGCGGTCGAGTTCCGCAACAGCGCGCTCGAATTCGACCTGACTCAGCCACACATCACGGCCGAGAGCTGCGCTCAATTGCGCCTGCCGCTCCGGATCCTTGCGCAGGGCGAGCGCGCGCAGGTGGCGCGACAACTCGGACAGCTCGGCGAAGGACAGTGCATCCGCCTGCGATTTGATTTCCGCGACACTCATGGGGCGAACCTAGCGAAGCCGGCCGGGGTTTCAACCGGGATTTCCACCGCTTCCTATCGCTCTTCATGCCGCAGGCACGACGGAGTAGTGGTTGGCCATCAAACGCGAGGCGTAGTCAAGACAGGCCTGCGCGTCTTCCCGGCTCAAGGCGGCGTATTCCTCCAGCACGTCCTCCACGGAGTCGCCGGCCGCGAGAAACCCGAGGACAGCCGCGACGAACTGACGAATTGCCAGCCTTCGCAATCCCATCTCTGCTGAGCCTATGGCAAACGCCGTCTTCACAGCGAAAGTAGAGCCGATTTACGACGATGCCGTTGAAGAGCGTTATCATTTTCCCAAACAATATCTGGGGAGAGTTTCGGAGACGATTGGTGACTGGATAATCTACTACGAGTCGCGACGTGACGGGGGGCGTCAGGTGTATTTCGCTATGGCGCGCGTAACCAGCGTCAACTCGGACTCAGCGAATGCGGATCACTACTACGCGAACATCGCCGACTACGTGGAGTTTGCGGAGCCGGTGTGAGATTGAAGCCGCGCATATAAAGCCGGTCGAAAACGACGGACCCGATTCGCCGCGGAATGGAATCGCGCTGTCGCGCACCGTGCACTGGCTTTTTGATCGAGGGTTTCTCTCGCTCACGGATGATGGCCAAATCCTGCAAGCGCCAAAACTCGTGCCTGAGCCGGTCAGGCGCCTCCTCAATCCGGACGGAAGAGTCGTTTTCCCATCCGATTCGGGATTTGCACCGCACCGGACGTTTTTACGTTACCATCGCGAATCAAAATTCAAAGGTTAACGAACGCCATGGCTATAGGCAAAAAATGGACCCGAGATGAGCTGTTGGTCGCGCTCAACCTCTACCACAAGCTGACCTTTGGTCAGTTGCACGCACGACAGCCGGCTATTTTGGATTTGGCAAAGAAACTCGGTCGCGGCGCGAACAGCCTCGCCATGAAGCTCTGCAATTTCGCCTCTCTCGATCCGGCGTTGAAGTTGCGCGGAATCAGGGGACTCGAAGGCGCCAGCGCACTCGACCGACTCGTCTGGGCTGAATTCCATGAACATCCAGACGAAGTAGTGCCAGCCAGCGAGGAGGCGTTGCGGTCCCTTTTCAACGCTCAGGGGGATAGCCACGTCGAGGTCATACCCGCCGAGGGCATTCGCGTGCGAATTCACCCACCCGTTGGTCGGACAACAGTCACAGCAACCGTAAAAATCCGCCGCGGGCAGGACTACTTCCGCAACGCCGTGCTCAACAACTTTCATGGTCGCTGCGGCGTGTGCGGGCTCGCGATTCGAGAGTTGCTTATCGCTTCACACATTCTGCCATGGGGAAAACACGAAGCCGAGCGGCTCAACGTTCGTAACGGACTTTGTCTCTCGCGCCTGCACGACGCCGCATTCGACAACCTGCTCATTGCATTCGACGACAATTATCGGCTGCTACTTTCACCGACACTTAAAGCCGCCTTACCTCGGAAAATTATCGCGGATACTTTCGGTGCGTTTGCGGGCGCTCCGTTAAACCTCCCATCCGACGCGTTGCTGCCAGATCCGCGGTTCTTAGCAGCGCACCGCGCAAGATTCGTTGCGGCCTAGCCTCTCTCAGTCTCGTGCGCTCAAGAAACGTCCAAGCTGAGCAAGAATCTCCCTGAAGACCCGTGTCTGAACCCCTTGCCCGAGAATCTCAATCGCCGTCGCGTAGTGGTCACAAGATATACGACTTCCCATGATTCGCTCCGCTTCGTGCTTGCGGAGTAATCGCAATCCAGAAGGCGTTTCAACAAACGGGCCTGTGTTGATCTTGTGGTAAGACCGGACGAGAGTCGGAATCTTGACCGAATCGTGATTGATCGTAGTGAAGCCGAACCCGTGGCCGAGGGCGGCGTGCCGTCGGTTGTGCCGGCGTAATGCATCAATCGAACCGGCAATTCGTTCAGCATCTACGGCATCTTGCTCATTCGGCGCGTCAAGAAAGTCGGCCGCAGTGCCACCATACCTGGTGCCCGGCGGACGCAGCGTGAAGCCGGGGCTAAGCGTCGCCACCATCACCCAACGCCTTCGATCCTGCGGCTCGTTCCAATCGTTGAAGGGATCAAGAAGCGCTTCCTCGACGTGGTAACCGATGTTTCGCAAGTGATGAACGAGACTCCGACCAGCGAGAGAATTCGCAAACGAAGGAACGTTCTCAAAGACACAGGCAAGCGGCAGCCGATGTGCCACAAACTCACAAATGCTTAGGTAAAGATCACCGGTGTCGCCCAACTCAGGTTTGCCAGCGAGCGACTTTTTAGCACGGCCAAGCATCGAATGACTAGTGCACGGAATCGATGCGACCAATACCTCGTGCTCCGGGAGGTCGGTCGGATGAAGGCGCCGGACGTCGGCCTGCACAATTGTGGCCTCGGGGTGCGCGCGCTGCCAAACATCTGCGTATTTCGGCTCGATCTCGATTCCCGCGACCAATTCAAAACCGGGGCTCGCCTTAATTGCGGCGGACAGCGTCCCGCCGCCCGCAAAAACCTCCACCGTCTTGAAGGGCGGCTTAGATCTCAGCCCGCGTAAAATGTGAAATGCCCGCATCGAGGGCGTTACGTCGATTTGCCGAAATGAGCCGGCGATTTTTATCTCAACAAAGTCACTTAGCGCCCCGAGCAGATCTCGGTGGGCAATATCGATGATCGGCCGTTTCTGCCTGCCAGAAGTTCGACTCGAAACGTGGTTGCCCCCGAGGTTGGACAGCCTGAGACGAACCATGTTCGGTCGAGGTTCGACAGTGAACCCTCGACCGATGGTGAAGCCAAGAGACTCAAGGCGCAGCGACTCGATCCATAGGCGTGGGCTTTGGCGGTTTTCACTAAGCGACTGGAAGGCGAGAAATTTCATGACCGCAAAAGGACAGTTGTCCTGAACAGTGTAACAGGACGCGGGGATATCTTGAATCGACTATTGTTCATATTCGCTCCGATCGGGGGACCACTTAGAATAGCGCGCCAACGAAATGAGAGCCACGGACTATAAGTCTCATTTTGGTGTTCTCCTCGGTGAATTCACACGAGCCCACGCGACACTAAGCTTGGCCGACCTCATCGACTCGCTACCGTGCCGCGATGGAACCGCGTGACACGGCTGCGGCCTATGACCGGATCGGCCAGCATTGGGCCGGGGCGGGTTTCCCCGCGTCCAACGGCATCGCGCAGCATGAGCGGGCGCTGGCGTTTTGCCCCTCTCCACCGCGCACGGCACTCGATGCCGGGTGCGGCTCCAGCGGGCGCATCGTCGAGCTGTTGCTCCGTCGGGGCTGCGCGGTCGAGGGACTCGATCTTTCCGCGCGGATGCTCGCGCTCGCCCGGGAAAAACATCCGTCGGTGACCTTCCATCACGCCGATCTCTGCACGTGGGTGCCGCCGCACGCGTATGATTTCATCTCGGCGTGGGACAGTGTCTGGCACGTGCCACTCGACCGGCAGCGCGCGGTGCTGACGAAGCTGTGCGGGGCGTTGAACCCCGGCGGCGTGTTCATCTTCACGAGTGGCGGCGTCGACGGGCCTGACGAACGCACCGGCCCGTGCCATGGCGTGCCGTTGTATCACGCGGCGCCCGGAATCCCGGCGCTGCTGCGCACGATCGACGAGGCGGGGGCGGTGTGCCGGCATCTCGAATTCGACCAGTGGCCCGAGTCGCATCTCTACCTGATCGTGCAGCGGCCGGCGTGAGGGTTGACCAAGGAAACGCAGACTGCCGCAACCGCACGATTTGAACAGGAAGGACGGGAAGATCGGAAAGAGCTGAAACTGGATTCTCCCCGTCCTTTCCGACCTTCCTGTTGAGGGGTTTGGTCCGAGCTGCGCGATCCTCCGGCATTGTCGTTCGGATTCGCCTGGCATGGCTCCGCCGCAACCGAAGGCTCTCGCCCGAGACCGGGGACCGCGGATTCGCTGATGGCGCGGATCAACGGGTCGCGCCCAAAGCCATCCGTGAAATCCGCGCGATCCGCGGTCAAAATTCTGCCAGCGAAGGTGGGCGTGACTCAAACCGAGGTCAGCGATTTGTAGCGGCGGTCTGTGACCGCCGAACGATTGCCCTTGGCGCAACGACGGCGGTCATAGACCGCCGCTACAGCCGAGGCATTCCAAAACTAACCTCAGTTTGAGTTACACCCGGCGGAGGTATGGTTCAAAGTTCCGTGGCATGCCCGGGGGAAACCTCGCACAAAAAGGACGATTTTCAGGGATCGTATTGCGGCCATGGAGGGGCGCAGTCGGCCCGGGAGGCGGCACCATTCTTTCAGCCACGAATCGGCACGGAGGAACCCGGATCGGGCACCGCTGATCTGCGCTCATCCTCGCTGATGTAATCCAGGCAGCCGCGGGTCGCACACGCGCCGCGTTGCGATTTTCCGAGATGGCCATCGACATCCGGGTGGCGGGCGGGGACGCTGTCGGTGTTCGATGACAATCCATTGGAGCCTTCTGGGGCCGAGCGTTGTTTTGCTGCTGTGGCCGGCGGATTGGCTGCTGTCGTCCCGGGTCGAGCTGCGCAGTTTCGACTGCTTCCAAAGCCTGGAGAACAGCCCGCGGCACCGGCCGTGGTGGTGGGTGCCGGCGTTGTGGATCGATCCCCTCCGTGGTTTTGCTGGCGCGTGGCTGTTGCGCGAGGCGCTCGGGCTGGAGTTCACGCGCTGGGTGCCGGTGCCACAGATGGTGTATGTCGTCGCCTTGTCGATGCTCGCGCTGGGCATCCTGTGCCAGATGCTCACCCGTCGCGGGGGCCGGGGCGTGCTGCTGGCACCGCTGGGATTTGTCACCGGCTTGGTGCTGGCCATCGTGCCGTGGTCGGTCTCGTTGCTGGCCATCGCGTCGTCGGCCCTCGGGGCGTTCGCGTTCCGGCAGTTTTCGGCTTTCTTCTGGTTCGGATTGGTCGCCGTGGTGCTGCTCGGCCTCGCGTTCGAAGCCCATGGCGCCGCACTGGGGGCAGCCGGAGGGGCGTTTGGCGCGCCGCTCGCGATCGGAGTCGTGTCCGCCTGCGCGCTGGAGGTGCCGACCCGCCACGACTCGCCGCGGGGGCCGGCGGAACCACCGCATCGCTGACGGCGCACCCGGTGACGACGCGGCGGAACCACGACACTTTCATGACCACCATCAAAGAACATCTGATCCACGCCCGTGCCTTGCAGGCGGACATCCTTGCGGCCCCGGCAGTCTGGCTGCCACGTCGCGAAATCCTGCTGGAGTGGCTGGCGGCCTTTCTCACGCGGGCGGCCGGGCCGCGCTACGAACTCGGCGAGACCGAGGCCGCGGATCTGCACGCGCTGGAGCAATTCCTGCGCCGGCAGCATGTGCCGGTCGCCGGGTAGTCCGGCGCGCCAAGCGGGCGGTCAGGGCAAGACCTTCAACCTGACCTGGCTGGAGGCGCGGCTTCCTCGTCACGTATTCCGGCCGAGCGCGGCGGGGGCGCCGCGTCGCCAGTAAAAAGCGTCCCCACCTACGACCAGCGGGTGTGCAGACCGATGTTCAGTAGCGGCGGCGGAAGGCCGGGCGCGGGAGCGGGTTGGCCTCCTTGTTGCGGAAGGTGATCCGCGCTTTGTCCGTATCGTAGGGGCTCATCTCCAGCTTCACCGAGTCGCCGGCGGCGATCTTGACGTAGTGCTTGCGCATCTTGCCGGAGATGTGGGCGAGGACGACGTGGCCGTTGGCCAACTGGACGCGGAACATCGTGCCGGGCAGGACCGCCACGACCCGGCCCTCCAGCTTGATGGCATCACCCTCGGCAGCAGAGACGGTGACGGCGGGCTTCGGAGCGGCGGGCGGCGGATTGGTATTCAGGGCGTGTAGCAAGACGCCCGCCGCCGGCATGGCAACCATCGCCACGAGGACGCACGGAAAGGCTTCGCCGGCGAACCGGTTCCGCGCGCAATCGCGCGACGCGCGCGGAGCGCCGGCGTGAGCAAGCTCACCGCCTGCCGTGACCGCCGAACGAGTCTTGGGACGACCTGCAATCTTCTGGAAGGCGGGAGACAAGCCTGCTGGCGGGCGATGGTTCGTCGTGGCACGGGTCTCCCGACCCGTGAAACCGAACACGGGTCAGGAGACCCGTGCCACTTTCAAAGCATCGCCTGCGAGCCGGCTCCGACAATTCCGCGTGCGTCTCATTTTGAATGTGCGCTTCGCTTCCGTCCGCGGTGCTCTCCCGCGGCGCCCGCAGTTTCCGCGAAAAAAGCCAAAAGGCGATGACCTGGGTCGAGTTGCCAGCGACCCGCAGTCCGGCGGGATTAGTTCATCGTGTCCGGCAAAAGCTATTTTTATGCTCCCACGGTCCGCCTCCGCGGACACATGAATCGCACACTTCATTCTGGTCTTGCCGACGCGTTGCCCGTTCCGGGCGTGCGATCGTCGTGCCGGCAATTCCCGCCACCGGCGGCCGACTTATCGGTCCAGCCGGAAGAAAGACGCATCACATGCTCCGAGCCCTGCTCCGGGAGGATCCATCGGTCGCGACCTAGTCGCACCCACGCCATGCACCACTCGTCGACCTCAAGCCATGCCATCCGCCCGCGACGACCGCCCGGCCCTCACTGATGCCGCGGGTTACTTCAGTTCGAGGTCGATGGGGCGCACCTCTTTCACCGCCCACTTCGTGACCGTGAGGCCCTTGGAGGTGCGCGTGCTCACGGAGAGGCCGCTGAGGTCGAAGTCGAGTTCGCGCACGCGGGCGCCGCTGCGGCCGTCGATCGAGACGTGGATGCTCTTCGGCATGTCCTTCTCTTTTTCCGCGACGTGCAGCCAGACGAGTTTCGAGCCTTCGCCCTTGGCCAGCGGGTAGAGTTTGTCGCGCGAGAGGCCGCCGATCTGGAATTTCTTCGCGAAGGCCTTCCCGGACTCACCGTCCTGATAGACCATCGTGTAGAACCGCGTGTCGCCGTCCTTCGGCCAGATCGCGATGTGCCGGATTTCGCGACCCATGAAAACTTTTTCGCCGACCTTCGACACCTTGAGCGTCGCGTCGCCCATGAGGCAGAGCACGCTGTCGAGGATCGTGCACTCCTGCACGAATTCGTGCTGGCGCCAGTTGAGGCCGATGAAGCCATCCTCGCGGTTGACGTAGAGGCGCTGGTTGGCGGTCACGACCTCGGAGGCCTTGATCTCCTCGAGTTCGTCGTAGCTGGTCTTCCGCTTGAGGCCCTTGCCGTATTTTTCCTGCAGCATCTCGAACCAGGCGACGGCGTGGCCGGTGAGGTTCCGGAGATTGGCCTTGGTCTCCTTGATGCCCTCCTCGATTTTCTTCATGGCCTCGTCGGCCTGGAAGCGGTTGTAGGCGGAGATGCGCTTGATGCGGATTTCGGTGAGGCGCGTGATGTCGTCGTCCGTCACCTCGCGGCGGAGCTGTTTCAGGAACGGTTTGAGACCGGTGCGGATCTCGGAGAGGACGGACTCCCACGTCTTCGATTTCTCGATGTTCCGGTAGATGCGCTCCTCGATGAAAATGCGTTCGAGCGAATCCCAGTGCCACTGCTGCTCGAGTTCGCCGAGCTTGATCTCGAGTTCGCGCTTGAGGAGCGCCTTGGTGGCCTCGACGGAGCGCTTGAGGATCTCGCGCACGCCGAGGAACTGCGGCTTGTCCTCGCCGGTCTGCTCGTCGCGCACGATCACGCACGCGGCGGGCGAGAGCTGCATCTGGCAGTTGGTGAAAACGTAGAGCTGCTGGACGACCTTCTCGGCCTCGGCGCCCTGCGGGAGGTGGACGAGGATCTCGACCTTGTCGGCGGTGTTGTCGTCGACGTGGCGGACCTTGATCTTGCCCTTGGCGTTGGCGGCGAGGATCGACTCGATGAGCGATTCGGTGGTGGCGCCGAACGGCAGCTCGGTGATCGCGAGGAGATACTTGGAGCGGATCTCGATCGTGGCGCGGACCTTCACCTTGCCACCGCGCTCGCCGTCGTTGTATTCGGAGAAATCGGCGGTGCCGCCCGTGGGGAAATCGGGGAGGATGCGGAAGGTTTTTCCCTGCAGGTGATTGATGGCGGCGCGGCAGAGATCGTTGAAATTGTGCGGGAGAATCTTGGTCGCGAGGCCGACGGCGATGCCATCGGCGCCCTCGAGGAGGACGATGGGGAACTTCGCGGGGAGCGTGATCGGCTCCTTGTTGCGGCCGTCGTAGCTGAGCTGCCACGTGGTGGTCTTCGGGTTGAAGAGCACGTCGCGGGCGAACGGCGTGAGGCGGGCCTCGATGTAGCGGGGCGCGGCGGGATCGTCGCCGGTGAGGACGTTGCCGAAGTTGCCCTGCGGCTCGATCAGCCAGCCGCGCTGCGCGATGCCCACGAGCGCGGCGCCGATCGAGGCGTCGCCGTGCGGGTGGAGCTTCATCGTGGCGCCGACGACGTTGGCGACCTTGTGGAAGCGGCCGTCGTCCATGTCCCACAGCGTGTGGAGCACGCGGCGCTGCACGGGCTTCAGACCGTCGTCGAGGTGCGGGACGGCGCGGTCGAGGATCACATAGCTGGCGTAGTCGAGGAACCAGTTGCGGTAGTGTTGCGCGAGCGGCGCCTGGTCGTCCTGGATTTTTTCGCCCTTCTTGCGCGGCGGAGGCGGCGGAGGGGCGGTCGCGGGATCCTCCGGCTTGGCCGGGGGGGCGGGAACAGGCTTGGGGGCGGCGGCGGGCTCCGGGGATCGGGCGGCCTTGGGCTCGGAGGCCGGCGCGCTGTCGAATGACAACTCGGCTTGGTCGGAGGGTTTCGAGGACTTCTTCTTGGGCATTCGCGCGGGAAAATCGGGTGGTGAAAGGGAGCACGCTGGCACGCGCGCGGGCGGCGCGTCAAGGGGGTGCTTGGGACCGGAGGGTGTAACAGGTGCAACTCAAACTGAGGTCAGTTCTCGAATGCCACGGTTGTAGCGGCGGGCGCGAGTGAGCGCGCGCCCCGTCAGGGCGGAGTTTTGGCCGGGCCGCGTAAAGATCCTCGGGGCAAGCCCCGGGGGCATTAGACCAACGGCTGCTGAAGAATGGACTATTGGATCCTGTGGGTAGGTTGGGGTTTATCCCCGACCTCCGCCGTAGGCGGACAAGTGTCGGGCGTAAAGCCCGACCTACGATTACCCAAATCTCAACAGCCGTTGGTATTGGACCAAACCTCCATGTTCCGCTCCCGACCTCGCCGGTTTCGTGGCACGGGTCTCCCGACCCGTTATCCACTTCGCCACGGGTCAGGAGACCCGTGCCACCTCCCAACCAAGGCAAGCGGCCTCGCGGTATCGGACCCACCGTGAATGAAATTCTCCGGCGCGATCCGCGGCTGCGGGCATTGGTTCCGTTGGTGAGGAGGCCGGGGCGGCTCTCCGCGCCGCCCTGGGCTTTCGGACGGATCGCGTCGCCAGCCCGCAAACTGGATTGGAACTCAGGACGGCTCGGAGAGCCGTCCCTACCTCACGCTGCGGCTACGAGGTGCGGGCCTTACTTCAGCTCGCGGATCTTGACGTTCTTATACCAGCACTCGTCCTGATGGTAGGTGAGCATCACGTGGCCGGTGATCTTGTCGCCGAAGCCGGGCTGCTTGGCGAATTTGCTCGCGGCCACGCCTTTCTTCACCGCCTCGCTGCCGAGGTCGAACTCGAGCACGTTCCTGCCATTGAGCCAGTGCTGGACGTGGTTGCCTTTGACGACGATGCGCGAGGTGTTCCACTCGCCGCCGGGCTTGAGCGGGCGGTCGTGCGCCGGGAGCACATAGTAGAACGCCGCGGTCTGCCGGATCGCGCCGTTCTTGGCGTCGGGGTGCTTGTCGTCGTCGATCATCTGGTATTCGTAGCCGGGCGCGCCGGGGCGGTCCTCGGTCACGCAGTATTTCACGCCGTTGTTGCCACCCGGCTCGACGCGCCAGTCCCAGCTGAACTCGAAGTCGGTGTATTTCTTCTGGGTGACGAGGTCGGTGCCTTTCACCTTGGCGACGGTCTTGAGCATGCCGTCCTTGATCTCCCAGCCGACGGTGGGCGGGCCTTTCTGGCGATAGACGCGCAAGCCATCGAAGGACTTGCCGTCAAACACGAGCGACCAGCCGGCGGTTTTTTCGGCGGCGGTGAGCTGGTTGTCCGCCGCGGCGGCAAACGGCGCGCACACGGCAATCATCAAGGCGGGGGCGAGGAGGCGGGATTTCATGGAGGGTGACGACATGACGAGCGGGATGGCCGGATGGATTCACCCGGCCGGAAAGCGGAAGACCGTGGTGCTGCGGAGGGTCCGGCCGGGGCGCAGGATGACATCGGGGAACGCCGGGTGGTTGGGCGAATCCGGGAAATGCTGCGTCTCGAGGCAGAATCCCGTGCGACGTGCATACGGCCGGCCGCCTTTTCCAACTTGGGAGCCGTTCAGGAAATTGCCCGTGTAGAACTGCAACCCGGGCTCGGTCGTCAGGACTTCGAGCACGCGACCGGAAACGGGCTCGCGGACCGTCGCGGCGAGCGCCGGAGTCGTGGCACCCTCGCCGCGGTGCTCATCGAGCACGAAGTTGTGGTCGTAGCCGAGGCCGTATTCGAGCTGCGGGTGTTTTTGGCCGAGGCGTGCGCCGATCCGCCGCGGGGTCGTGAAATCAAAGGGCGTGCCGGCGACCGGCGCGATCTCACCCGTCGGGATCAGTCCGGCGTCGACCGGCGTGTAACACCGCGCACGGAGCGTGAGTTCATGGTCAAGGATGTCGCCCTCGCCGTGGCCGCGGAGGTTGAAGTAGGCGTGATTGGTGAGCGCGACGGGTGTCGCGTGGTCCGTGGTCGCGGTGTAGTCGAGGCGCAGGCCGCGATCGGGCGTAAGCGAGTAGAGCACCTCGACGTTCAGCGTGCCGGGGTAGCCTTCGTCACCATCCGGGCTGGTGTGGCGCAGCCGCAGGGCGGGCTGGCCGTCGCGCGTGGTCGGTTCCGCGTCCCACAGCGCCTGGTCGAATCCGCGCACGCCGCCGTGGAGGTGGCACGGGAGGCCCGCGGGGGCGTTGTTGGTGGCGAGCGCATACGTGCGGCCGTCGAGCGTGAAACGCCCGCCCGCGATCCGGTTGCCCACGCGACCGCAGATCGCGCCGAAATACGACGCGCTCTTGCGGTAGTCCGCGACGGCATCGTGACCGAGCGTCACATCGGCCGTGCGCCCCGCGCGATCGGGCACGAGCAGCCGGGCGATGGTGCCACCGTAGTTGGTGATATCAGCGCGGAGGCCGGAGCCGTTTTCCAGCGTGAAGAGGCCGGCCTCGCGGCCGTCGGGAAGTTTGCCGAAAGAGATCATCGCACAGCAGGGACACCGACCAAACCACGCCCGCGGTCACGCCGGCAACGCCGAATTCCGGCTCGCCGGGCACGCCGGCACCCTCCAATCTGCGCCCGTCTCTGTTTTCACATGGTTACCCCTCGTGTTGCGTTCCTTGGCCTTGGAATCATGGGCAGCGGAATGGCGCGCCGGCTCCTCGATGCCGGATTCGCGCTGACGGTCTATAACCGCGATCGGGCGAAAGCGGAAGCGCTCGGTGCGTCCGGCGCGAACATCGCCGCCACACCCCGGGAGGCCGCGGCCCGGGCCAACCTCGTATTCTGCATGGTGGCGGACGACACCGCTTCGCGGGCGATGTGGCTCGGCGTCGACGGCGCCCTCGCCGGCGCCCCGCAGGGCGCGGTCGCGGTCGATTGCAGCACGCTCACCGTCGGCTGGGTCCGCGAGCTCGCCCAATCGGCCGAGGTGTGCGGCTGCGAATTCGTCGATGCCCCGGTGACCGGGAGCAAGAAGGCCGCCGCCGCCGGCGAACTGAACTTCCTCGCCGGGGGCTCCGCCGAGGCGTTGGAAAAAATCCGGCCCGCGCTCAACGCGATGGGGCGGAGCATCACCCACCTCGGCCCGACCGGCAGCGGCGCCCTGATGAAGTTGATCAATAATTTTGTCAGCGGCGTGCAACTCGCCGCGATCGCCGAGGCCATCGCCTGGATCGAGCAAAGCGCCCTCGACCGCACCAAGGCGGTGCCCCTGCTCACGGAGGGCACGCCGGGCAGCCCGCTCGTGAAACTCGTCACGGCCCGCATGATCGCGAACGACTTCGCGCCGAATTTCTTTCTCAAGCTCATGGCCAAGGATCTCGACTACGCCGTGCGGGAGCGCGCGGCGACCGGCGAGTCGCTCACGACGGCGGCGACGGCGCTGGAACTGTGCCGGCGGGCCATCGATGCGGGCCACGGGACGAAAGACATGGCCGCGGTCGTCGAAGTGTTGCGGAGCAAACGGGGGTAATTCCAACGTCCCGTAGCCTTCAGATTTTCCGTTGCCGGCCCGCGCGGTGGGCGGACCTGCGAAATCCAAAATTCCTGTGACGTTGGCATCGCACTCCAACTGAGCCGAACCCGCCGCCTGCGCGCCGCCCGCGCCACTCCGGGCAACAATTCGGCCACGGTGAGATCGCCGCGACGAAAAGCATCCGCCGTCGCGCGAGCCCGAGCCACGCCGCCGCTCACGGCACCTGATAAACCTCGATCAGCGCCGCGCCGGTCGCGCCGCCTGCTCCCGTCGCGACCGCCGTATAGCTGCCCGGAGCGAGATTCGTCAGCAACAGCGCCGCGTCGTCGCTGCCGGCGGCGAGCGGAAACGCCCCCGCGGCACTCGCCGCTCCGGCCAGGGTCGTGGGATTGCTCCCGTTGCCGGGGACGGTCCACCCGGCGTTGGTCGCGATCTGCGTCGCGCCGCTGAACACCGTGAGTTGCGGTCGCGCCAGCGCGCCGGCCACACCGAATTGCGCGAGGCCGGGCCCGATCGCACGCACGAGGAGTTTCGTGGACGCGGTGCCGCCCACGACCACGCCGACCGTCAACGCCGCGGTCGCCGAGACCACGCCGCGAGTCGACAAATTCACGAGTCGCGAGCTGTCGGCGCCCACCTCGTAGATCTCCACGAGGCCGGTGCCGGTCGCGCCGCCCACGGCCCCGACACTCACCGTGTAGACGCCGCCCGGCAGGGTGACCAACACGGCGGAATCGCCGCTCGAGGGCTGGAGCGCAAACGCCCCCACCGCCCGGGTCGCCGCATCGAGTTGCGGCAGGTTGGGATTGTTCAGCCAGCCTTGGTCGTTGCTGGCGAGCGTCGCCCCGCCGGCATCGACGATGCTCAGCGAGGTCCGCGCGACGGCGCCGTCGACGCCGAAACTGCGCAGCCCCGGGCCGATGCCGCGCACGAGCAGGGACTTCGTCGCGCCCGCCGGCGCCTGCACCACAAGCCCGGCGACAAGGGCGCCCGCGCCGTTGCCGACGGTTCCGCGGGTGGAGAGGTTGACCAGCCGGTTCGGATACTCGATCCGCACCGGCGCGCTGGTCACGGAACCAAAACTGTTGCTGACGACCACCGTGTAGTTGCCCGCAACGTCGGTCGCGAGGGTGGCGCCGGTGGCACCGGCCACCGCCTGGCCGTCGCGCTGCCACTGATAGGTGAAATTACCCGAGCCGACCGCCGCCACGCTGAGCACGGCGTTGCTGGCGGTCCCGAACGCCGTCGCCGCCGTCGCCGTGGCGATGGCCGGCGGCGCGTTGACGGTGAGCGTCGCGACCGCGCTGTTCGTCGTGCCGGCGAGATTGGTGATCGCGACCGTATAGCCCCCGGCGTCGCGCGCGTTCGCCGATCCGATGGCATAACTCGCCGCCGTCGCGCCGGAGATGGCCGCCCCGTTGAGCGACCACTGATAAGTCACGTTCACGAGCGAACTCGCCACGACGCTGAACGTGGCCCCCACCCCGGCTGAAACCGTCACCCCCACGGGCTGGACGCTGATCGTCGGGGCCCGCGGCACGCGGCCGGCACGGATGGTGTTGTTGTCCCGATCAGCCACATAGAGAACTCCGGCCGGATCGACGGCCACCCCCGCCGGACCGGCAAACAGCGCCGCGCCGTCGGGCCCGTCGGCCGCCCCACGCGTGCCCGCCACGCCACCGATGGTCGTGACGACGCCGGCGGAAGTGATGCCGCGGAGCGTGTGATTGCCCGCATCGGCCACGAAGATGTTTCCCGCGGCATCGACCGCCACGCCGGCCGGCTGCACAAACCGCGCCGCCGCGCCCGGGCCATCGGCGCTGCCCGCGCTCCCCGCCAATCCGGCGATCGTGGTCACCGTGCCGCCGGGCGTGACCCGGCGCACGGTGGCGTTGCCCGAATCCGCCACGACGAGATTGCCCGCCGGATCGATCGCGAGTCCCCACGGCGCCGAGAACCGCGCACTCGACGCGACGCCATCGACACTGCCCGTCGTCTCGAGCTGCCCGGCGAACGTGTAGAGCTGCCCGTCGGCATCGCGCTTGCGGATGAGCTGGTTGCCCGTGTCCGCCACATAGAGGTTCCCCGCCGCGTCGATCGCCACGCCTCGCGGCGATTTCAACCGGCTCACCCCCACCGGGCCATCCGCGAAGCCCCCCGTGCCCGCGCGCCCCGCGATGGTCGAAACCAAGCCCGCCGGCGTGATCTTGCGGACGACGTGATTGGCCGTGTCGGCCACATAAAGATTGCCGCCGGAATCGACCGCCAGACCCAGCGGACCGCTGAATCGCACGGCGGCACCGGAGCCATCCTCGAAACCCGCCGTCGTCGCGCCCGCCACCGTCGCCACGGCTCCGCTGGCCAGCACCCGCCGCACCGAGTTGTTCGCACTGTCGGCCACGAACAGCACTCCCACGCTGTCGATCGCGATCCCCGCGGGGTTCGCAAACCGGGCCGCCGCTCCCGTCGCATCCACCCACGCGGCGGACCCGCCCGACGCGCTGCCGGCCAGGGTCGACCACACATAGGGCAGCGAGGACGACTGCGCGTGGACCGCCGCCGTCCAGCCAAGCAGCCACGCAGCCGCGAGCCGCGCTCCACGCCAGCCCGCGGACCAGTCGTGCGATGTCGGGACATGCCGAAAAGTCACCTCCGCACCTTGTCGGTGCGGGAGGCGGGCGTCGAGCCTTTGCGCAGATTCGGCCGTCACGGTGCGTGGTGGATAAACGGGAGCGTTGCGCCGTCATAGACTCCGATTTCCCTCCGCGGTGCCCAGACCCGGAGGGGTGCGACTCAAACTGACGTCCGAAAGCCTCGAATATCCGGAAGGCGCGCGCTCACCCGCGCCAGCTCTGTGGTAGCAGCGAGGCATTCGAGCACTGACCTCAGTCTGATTTTCACTCCGCCCGGAGCACCGGCCGCGCCAGCACTTGTCTCTCCGCCATCAATCACCATCGTGCGCCCGATGCCTTTCCGCCTGCCCGTCCTGGTCCTCGCCCTCGGCTCGCTCGCGTTGGCGGCCACCCGTTCGGCCGGTCCGGACGAACGCTTTACCGCCAAGGAACTCGCCCAAGGCTACGCCGACGACACCGTCATCGCCAAACCCCGCGTCTCGCACCGCGCACGCGTTGATGCCGACGAAGCCCGCGAGGGCGTGCGCGTCCACGCCCGCTTCGAGCGCATCGGCGACATGCGCGTGATCGCGGTCGCCGCCGGCGAGACGGTCGACGCCGCCATCGCCCGCCTGCAGGCCACCGGCCGTTACGAGTTCGTCGTGCGCGACCGCATCCGCCACCTCGACGCCACGACGCCCAACGACCCTTCGTTCCGCGACCAATGGGGCCTCGCCAACACCGGCGCCAGCGGCGGCGTGGCCGGCGCCGACATCAAGGCCACCGAAGCCTGGGATATCATCCGCGAGGCGCCCAACGTCGTCGTCGCCATCCTCGATACCGGTCTCAATCTCAACCATCAGGACATCACCCCCAATCTCTGGCGCAACCCCGCCCCCACGCGCAGCGATGTGAACGGCGCCAATTTCGTCGGCGGTCGCGGCGCGACCTTCACCGGCAACCCCGCCGACGACAACGGCCACGGCACGCACGTCGCCGGCATCGTCGGCGCCGCCGGCAACAACGGCGTCGCCAGCGCCGGCGTCGCCTGGAAGGTCCAGCTCATGGCCGTGAAGGTCTTCCCCGCCACCGGCGGCGGCCGCAATTCCGAGATCACCGCCGGCATCAACTACGCGATCCGCAACGGCGCCCACCTCATCAACGGCAGCTACGGCGAGACGGGCAGCGGTGGCTTCGACCCCGACGAGTTCGCCGCCATCGCGGCCGCCCGCGACGCCGGCATCCTGTTCGTCGCCGCCGCCGGCAACGACGCCG
The DNA here is from genome assembly GCA_016235555.1 of Verrucomicrobiota bacterium. GTDB lineage: Bacteria > Verrucomicrobiota > Verrucomicrobiia > Opitutales > Opitutaceae > JACRKC01. The sequence goes on along the minus strand of JACRKC010000004.1, from coordinate 112,690 downwards.
TCAACCTGGACGTCTCCCGCCACTACCCCGCCAGCCACGCGCTCGACAACATCGTCACCGTCGGCAATTCCCAGCGCAACGACTTCCTGTCCAACTCCTCCAACTACGGCGCCGCCGTCGACCTCTTCGCCCCCGGCGAGTCGATCGTCTCCCTCAACTACGCCAGCAACACCGGCGTCACCACCAAGAGCGGCACCTCCATGGCCGCGCCCCACGTGGCCGGCGCCCTCGCGCTGCTGAAGGCGCAGTTCCCCGGCGACACCCACCGCCAGCTCATCAACCGCCTGCTCCGCGGCACCGATCCCGGCCCGCGCTTCGCCGGCAAGGCGCAGACCGGCGGCCGCCTCAACCTCTTCAAGGCCCTCACCACCACGTCCAACGCCCCGTTCAACGACGCCTTCGCCGAACGCGCCCGCCTCATCGGCGACAACTTCCTCGTCCGCTCCAACAACACCGGCGCCGCCAGCGAGCCCGGCGAGCCCGCCCACGCCGGCCTGCCCGGCGGCACGTCGCTCTGGTGGGAGTGGACGCCCTCGACCACCGCCGCCGTGCGCGTGACCACCACCGGCAGCAGCTACGACACGCTGCTCGCCATCTACACCGCTCTTCCCGGCGCGCCCGCTCTGAGCCTGTCGAACGGGCTCACCCCCGTCGCCAGCAACGACAACGACGGCCCCGCCACCACGAGCCGGATCGATTTCACCGCGCAGGCCGGCGTCACCTATCTCATCGCCGTCGACGGCAAGAACGGCGCCACCGGCCTCACGTTGCTCAATCTCGGCTCCGTGCCCGCCAACGACGCCTTCGCCACGCCGGTCGCGCTCACCGGCTCCAGCGACCTCGTCCTCGCCACCAACGCCAACTGCACCCGCGAGACCGGCGAGCCCCGCATCCTCACCTTCACCGGCGGCACTTCGCTCTGGTATCGCTGGACCGCACCGCGCTCCGGCCGTTTTCAATTCGCGGCCACCAGCACCGACTTCGATCCCCTCCTCGCCGTCTACACTGGCGACGCCCTCACCTCGCTCAGCCTCGTCACGGCCAACGACAACCTGTCCACCACCACCGGGGTGACCGCCGCGCTGTGCACCGTCGAGGCCGTCGCCGGCACCACCTACCGCATCAGCGTCGATGCGAAGAGCGCCGTCGGCAGCTTCGCCCTCACCCTCAACGATTCCGTCTGGCAGGCCGCCGCCACCGATGTGATCACCGGCGCACCCGCCGTCGCCGCCGACGGCACCGTCTACGTCGGCAGCACCGACGGCTCGCTCTACGCGTTCGCCCCCGACGGCACCCCCAGATGGAGCAAGACCACCGGCGGCTCCATCGACACCTGCTCGCCCGCCCTCGCGGCCGACGGCACCGTCTATGTCGGCTCGAACGATGGCCTCCTCTACGCCGTCAACCCCGACGGCACCACGAAATGGACGCACAGCTTCAACATCACGAACGGTTCCACCACCGTCACCAATCCCGCCGCCAACAGCCCCGCCATCGGCGCCGATGGCACCATCTACCTCAAAGTCGCCGACGGCTCCCTTCACGCCATCAACCCCGCCGACGGCACCGAAAAATGGAAGGCCTCCGTCAACGCGCCCCTCTCCTCCTTCTACGGCAGTCCCGTCGTCGGCGCCGATGGCACCATCTACCAAGGCTCCGACGAAAACGATTCGCGCCTCTACGCCATCAACCCCGACGGCACGCCGAAGTGGAATTTCCGCGCCGACTCCGGCGTCTACACCGCCCCCGCGATCGATGCCGCCGGCAACCTCTACTTTTGCACGCTCACCGGCGGCGTCTATTCGCTCACCCCCGCCGGCACGCTGCGCTGGCGCGCCGTCTCCGGCGGCAACATCTCGTCCAGCCCCGCCCTCAGCGCCGATGGCTCAACTCTCTACTACGGCGGCTACGACAAAAAACTCTACGCCCGCGCCACCACCACCGGCGATGTGCGCTGGACCTTCGACCTCGGCAACGAAGTGCGGGCCAGCTCTCCCGCCATCGACGCCAACGGCGTGATCTACCTCGGCTGCTACGACCAGAAGATCTACGCCGTGAATCCCGACGGCACGCTCAAGCGCACCTGGGCCACCGGCAATTTCATCCGCTCCTGCCCGGCCATCGCCGGCACCATGCTCTACTGCGGCAGCAACGACGAGAAACTCTACGCCATCGACCTCGGCGTCGGCAGCGCCGGCGGCCCCTGGCCCCAATACCGCGCCAACGCCCGCCGCCTCGGCCGCGCCGTCACCGAGGCCTTCGCCATCGCCCTCGCGCCCAAATCGCAGATCGTCGTGCTCGGCCTCCCTCTCACGCTCACCGTCAACGCCACCGGCACCGGCGCCATGGCCTACCAGTGGAGCAAGGACGGCACCGCCATCGCCGGCGCGACCGCGGCGACTTTCTCCGTGGCCGCCACCACCTTCGCCACCGCCGGCGCCTACACCGTCGCCATCACGAACTCGCAAGGCGCCCTCACCAGCCCGCCCGCCGTCATCACCGTGGAGCCGCTCAATCCCGGCCGCCTCGTCAACCTCTCCGTGCGCACCACCGCCGGCACCGGCGCGCAAACCCTGATCGTCGGCTTCAACCTCACCGGCTCCGCCGCCAAGCCGCTGCTCATCCGCGGCATCGGCCCCGCGCTCACCGCCTTCGGCGTCACCGGCGCCCTCGCCGATCCGCAGATCACGCTCCTCAACGCCGACAGCAATGCCACCGTCGACTCGAACGACAACTGGTCCGGTCTCCCCGCCATCGGCGTCGCGGCCGCCACCGTCGGCGCCTTTCCGCTCGACGCCGCCAGCCGCGACGCCGCGCTCGTGCGCAGCCTCCCCGCCGCCAGCTACACCGTCCAGATCGCCGGGTCCGGCAATTCGTCCGGCATCGTCCTCGCCGAAATCTACGACGCCGATCCGACCCCTGCGGGCGCGCAGACCTTCGCTGCCGTCAGCCGCCTCGCCAACGTCTCCGCCCGCGCCCAAGTCGGCACCGGCACCGGCCTTCTCATCGCCGGCTTCGCACTCAACGGCAACGTCCCGAAACGCATTCTCCTCCGCGGCATCGGCCCTTCGCTCGCCCAATTCGGCGTCACCGGCACGCTCGCCAATCCGCTGCTCCAGGTTTTCGACTCGAAGCAATCGCTCGTCACGAGCAACGACGACTGGGGCGGCTCCGCCGATCTCACCGCCGCCTTCCGGTCCGTGAGCGCGTTCAATCTCACCGGCACCACCTCCCGCGACGCCGCGCTCATCGCCACGCTCGCCCCCGGCAGTTACACCGCCCAGATCAGCGGCGTCGCCGGCACCACCGGCATCGCCCTCGTCGAGGTTTACGAAGTGCCATGATCGACGTGGCACGGGCTCCGAGGCGGGGCAGGTCTGTGACCTGCCCTTTCGCGCGGTGAGTGTTCGCGGGGCAGCTCACAGATCCTGCCCTGCTCCCGGCCGCCGCCCCGCGCAAAGTTCATTCGCTGTGGGTCCGATACCGCGAAGCCTGCCTCGCCTTGGTTGGGAGGTGGCACGGGTCGCCTGACCCGTGGCAAAGTGGATCACGGGTCAGGAGACCCGTGCCACAAAACCGGCGGGGTTGGGCGCGGAACACGGAGGTTTCCCGGAGCTTGCTCCGAGGATGTTTACGCGGCCTCCAGAAAACCCTGGCATTCTCTCCGTCCGCACCGCGCCGCCCTCGCGTGACGCCCCACCCCTCGCCACCGGCGGTGCGCATTGAACAACCGTTGTCCACCTCCACCGCCCACGATCGGGAAGTTTTCCCGATCGCCCGGATCGCGCTTGCGCCTGGCTCCGCGTTGCCGTGCGCTCCCCTCCGCGCGCCCCTGATCGAGTTCACCCCTCCTTCCTCATGTCCACGCTCCGCAGCGCCCTCACCGCCCTGGCCTTCGTCGGTTCCCTCGGCGCCCAGACCTACGAGTTCACCACGTTCGCCGGCGCGACCGAATCCGTGACCCCGCGCGATGGCACCGGCCCCGCCGCCCGGTTCCGTCTGCCCGTCGGCCTGGCCGTCGCCGCCAACGGCAACCTCATCGTCGCCGACACCGGCTGCGTCCGGCAGGTCACCCCCGACGCCACCGTCACCACCATCGCCGGCTCCTTGACCGTGGCCGGCGTGGCCAACGGTCCGGCCGCCACCGCGCGGTTCCTCTCCCCGTGGGGGCTCGCCTTCGACGCCTCGGCCAACCTCTACATCGTCGACACCTTCGCCAACAACGTCCGCCGGCTCTCCCCCGCCGGCGACGTCGTCAATGTCGCCGGCCTGTCCCTGCTCACCGGCAGCGCCGATGGCAACGGCACCGCCGCCCGCTTCAACTACCCGGTCGGCGCCGCCATCGACCGCGCCGGCAACCTCTACGTCGCCGATTCGCTCAACAACACCATCCGCCGCGTCACGCCGGCGGGCGACACCACCACCATCGCCGGCACCGCCGGCACGACCGGCGCCACCGACGGCCCCGGCGCGAGCGCGTTGTTCAACCACCCCACCGGCCTCGCCATCGATGCCGCGGACAATCTCTACGTCGCCGACCTCGACAACCACACGATTCGCAAGATTTCGCCGGCCGGCGTCGTCTCGACCCTCGCCGGCACCGCCCGCGCCACCGGCGGCACCGACGGCACCGGCGCCGCCGCGCGCTTCCTCGCGCCCGCGGGCGTCGCCTTGGACGCCGCCGGCAACGTCTTCGTCTGCGAATACGCCAACCACACCGTGCGCAAGATCACCCCGGAGGGCGCCGTGACCACCATCGGCGGTTCGCCCGGCGTGAGCGGCAACGCCACCGGCGCCGGGTCGGTCGCCCGCTTTTCCCGCCCCTACGCCATCGCGGTCGACCAAGCGGGCAGCCTCTATGTTGCCGACTCCGGCAACTACGTCGTCCGCAAGGGCACGATCGCGGCCCGCCCCGTCATCCAGTCCGCGGCGCAAGCCCTGCAGGTCGCCACCGGCAGCACCGTCGCCCTGTCGGTCGCCGCCAGCGGCAGCGCGCTCACCTACCAGTGGCAGAAAAACGGCGCGCCCATCCTCGGCGCCACGGGTTCCTCCTACGTGTTCACGGCCCAGAGCCTCTCGACCGGCAGCTACAGCGTCGATGTCACCAGCCCCGGCGGCACCGTGCGCAGCAACGCTTCCGCCGTCGCCCTCGCCGCTCCGGCTGCCGCCGCCGGCCGTATCAGCAATCTGGCGATCCGCTCGCAGGCCGGCACCGGCGGCCAGACCCTCATCGTCGGCTTTGCCGTCGGCGGCGCCGGCAGCACCGGCAGCAAGCCCATCCTGATCCGCGGCGTCGGTCCCGCGCTCGGCGCCTTCGGCCTCACCGATTTCCTCGCCGATCCCAAGCTCGAGGTCTACGCCTCCGCCACCGGGGCCAAGCTGAACGAAAACGACAACTGGTCCGGCGACGCCCAGGTCGCCGCCGCCAGCGCGGCCCTCGGTGCGTTCAGCCTCGGGGCGCCGACCTCGCGCGACGCCGCGCTCTACCTGCCCAACATCGCCTCGGCCACCTATACCGTCCAGATCAGCGGCCCCGCGGCCGGCGTCGCGCTCGCCGAGATCTACGACGCCACGGCCGCCACCGCGTTCACCGCCTCGACCCCGCGCCTCGTCAACGTCTCGGCGCGCACGCAAGTCGGCCTCGACGGCGACGTGCTGATCGCCGGCTTTTACGTCGGCGGACAGACCGCGAAAACCATGCTCATCCGCGCCATCGGCCCGACGCTCACCGCCTTCGGCGTCACCGGTGCCGTCGCCGATCCCAAACTCGAACTCTTCACCGGCGCCACCAAGATCAACGAAAACGACAACTGGGGCGGCGACCCCACCCTCGGCGCGTCGTTCTCCAGCGTCGGCGCGTTTCCCCTCGCCAGCACCACGCGCGACGCCGCCCTCCTCGTCACCCTCGCCCCCGGCAGCTACACCGCCCAGGTCAGCGGCGTCGGCGGCACCACCGGCACCGCCCTCGTCGAAGTCTACGACGTGCCGTGATCACACGGCCGGCAACGCCGGTCGCAACGTGGGACATTCCTCCATCGATGCTTGCACGCACCATGTTATTCCAATCGCCGGTTGCTTCTGGACTTTTGCTTGGTTGTAGAACCGGCCGTTGGCCGGTTGCGCCCGGCCAGCGGCCGGGCCCGCAGTCCAAGAGTGGCGGACGATTGGTATTGCTCCGGTCGCCACTCGCCCTCGCCGCCCTCGCCTCGGCCTCCCTGCTTCCTGCTCAAACGCCCGAAACAGTGGCCGTGACCAAGAAATTCAGTTACGAGCAAACGGCCGCTGCGACCCTCTCGGTTTTCAAACCCTCCCTCGAAGTTTCGGTCCGCTTCCCCGGGGACATTTCCAGTGCGACCTCGGTGACGCTCACGACGCCGGGCACCACCATGTCGCTCGCACGTTCATCCAGTTCCAGCCCCGGAACCACCACCTTTGCCGGGACGCAGACTTTTGCCGACCACGCAGCATTGAATGCCGCGGCCTCCGCCGGCACCTACACTCTCGCCGTCTCCGGCGGCGGCTCCAACTTCAGCACCAGTTTTCCGAGCTACTACGACAACAACTGGGCCGTTCCACGATTTACGAATTATGATTCACTGCAATCGTGGGCCGGTGGTCAGCTGCAGATTCTCTGGCAGCCGATCCCGGACACCGCCACTGGCGACGACGTGAACTTCACCTTGTCCCGCGCGAATGGCTCCATCTTCTATGCCACGCCCTCCGGCAGCCTCTCATCTTCCGCCACCAGCTTCAGCTTCACCTTCCCGAGTTCGCCGGGCGACCTCTACCACGGCACGCTGTCCAGCACCCGGTTATACACGTCGGTCACCGCGGCGAATTCGATGCGCGTGTCGTTCTACAAGAAATTCGAGGTGCGCACTTCAGTTCAGCGGCCGACCCCTTCGCCCGTGATTCTCCAGCAGCCCGCGTCGAAAACCGTCGATGAGGGGCGCAGCACGATCATCGCGGTGAGCGATTCGTCGATCAATGCCACCTACGTGTGGAAGAAAGATGGTGTGGTGATCACGTCCGCGACCACGGGATTCCGGCTGCTTCAAAGCCAACTGTTGATCGAAAATGCGCGACGCAGCGATGCCGGTGCCTACACCGTTACGATCACGAACGCTGGCGGCTCGGTCACCAGCTCACCCGCCACGCTCACGGTCATCCCCAACCTGCGACCGGCCGCCTTCAGTTCCTGGCCCCTGACACCCCGCACGGTGCGAATCGGAGAAAACTACTCCACGAGCGCCCAGGTCCTGAGCAACACCCCCGTCACCTTCCAGTGGTATCGGAATGGCACCCTGATCAAGACGACCGTCTCGAACCTGGGAGTAAACGGCTATTATCACTCTGACACCCTGTCTCTTGCTCCAGTCAAGGAGTCCGACCTCGGCGTCTACGCCGTGACCATCTCGAATTCTGCCGGCGGTGACATCTCGCCGGACTTTGTCCTGGCCGTCGAGCGGACCTGCCGCATCACCAACCTCTCCATTCTCACCGCTCTGGCATCACCTGGTGAGACGTTCACCATCGGCTATGTGGTGGGCGGCCACCTGACGCGAAACGGCACATCGTTGGTCATTCGTGCCGCCGGTCCGTCGCTCCGGATCTTCGGCCTCACAAATCCGGTCGATGATCCAAAGATCGAGCTGTTTGTCGGAACCAACCGCAAAGGCGAAAACGACAACTGGGGGGGGACAACGAGGCTGGCGAACGCTTTCTCGTCGGTCGGCGCGTTTCCGTTCTCATCTCCGCTCTCCACCGACGCCGCTTATCTCGACTACACAGCCGGGAGCAACTCCGTGCGGATTTCTTCAGCCGACGGCGGCATCGGCTCGGTGCTCGCCGAAATCTACGATGCAACCGCGAACGTCAACTCCACTGCGACCACCCCGCGACTCGTCAACGTGTCGGTGCTCAAACCTGTCGGAAACGGGCTGACGGCCGGCTTTGTTCTCGGCGGCTCCGGCACCACCACCGTGCTCGTGCGCGCCATCGGACCGACGCTTGGCGCAGCCCCCTTCAACGTCCCCGGCGTTGTGTCCGATCCGCAGCTCACCCTGTTCGGTGCAAACTCGACGCGCCTCGGCGGCAACGACAATTGGGGCGGCACCCCGGAGTTGGCCTCGGCTTTTTCCCAAGTCGGTGCATTTGCGCTTCCCGCCGACTCGCGCGACGCCGCCCTCCTCGTTACCCTCGCCCCCGGCAGCTACACCGCCCAGGTCAGCGGCGTCGCCGGCACCACCGGCATCGCCCTCGTCGAGGTTTACGAAGTGCCGTAACGAAAAAGGACCAAGGACGAGAGACCAGAGACGGGATACCGAATACCAAGACAGCCGGGACTTCGCAGGCTGGTTTGTTGTCTCAGGTCTCTTGATCTCTGGTCCTTGGTCTCTGGTCGATCATCCCAGCCTACGCACCTATGCGTATGGCCGCGCTTCGCGGCCCGCATTAGACTGCGCGCGTCAACCCGCGCTTCAGTCTTATGCACACCTCATTCCTCCCACGATCCCTCCGGGCCGGCGCGCTGCTCGCCAGCCTTGCTGTCCTCACTCCGTCGCTCCACGCCCAGGCTCAGTTCGCCGGCACCTACATCGGCTTGATCAACATCAAGGTCACCGTCCCCGTGCTCGGAACCACCGAGTCCACGTCCAGCGGCTACATCGCCACCGTTCGCGCCGATGGCACCGTCGACGTTGCCGGCCTGCTCACCGGCACCGTCAACGCCGCCGGCCAGGTCACGTTCACCAGCGGCACCGGCATCGCCACGCTCGGCATCCGTTCCGCCACTATCGCCAGCAATCAGTTCTCCTCCAACTACGGCGACGTGCTCGGCAACGGCACCACGCAGTTCCGCTTCAACGGCAGCACCAACTTCACGGCCGCATCCGGCGGCGGCTCCACGGGTGGCGGTTCCACCGGCGGCGGCACCGGCGGCGGCACAACCGGCGGCAGCTCCTCCGGCTCCTCCTTCCAAAACGGCTCCTTCGAAACCGGCCCCAATCCCGGCTCCTCCTGGATCTCACTCGCCAGCGGCGCGACGTCGATCACCGGCTGGCGCGTCACCGCCGGCGACATCGACTATATCGGCACCGCCTGGACCAACTCCGACGGCGTGCGTGGCCTCGACCTCAGCGGCGTGACCGCCGGCGCCATCGCGCAGACGTTCACCACCACGGCCGGCCGCAACTACACCATCACCTTCGACCTCGCCGGCAATCCCGGCTTCGGCGCCGGCACCGGCGTGAAGAACCTCACCGCCTCCGTCACCGGCGCCAACGGCACCACCAGCCTCTTCAGCCGCGGCTACACCTTCGACACCACCGGCAAGACCCTCGCCAACATGGGCTGGGTCAATAACAGCTTCACCTTCGTCGCGGACGGCACGAGCGCCACGCTCACGTTCCGCAGCGGCACCGACGGCGCCTACGGCCCCGCCATCGACAACGTCCGCCTCGACGGCTCCACCGGCTCAGCCGCCAGCGGCACCACCGGCGGACTCGTCACGCAGCTCAAGTTCGACGGCAACACCACCGATTCCGCCGGCTCCGCCAACGGCACCATCTCCGGCGGCGTCACCTACGGCACCGGCGTGCTCGGCCAGGCCGCGCAGTTCAACGGCACCAACGGCTACGTCGCCTTCGGCACCGCCGCCCTCGTCTCCGACCAGGCCCCGTTCTCGGTTTCGTTCTGGTTCAAACCCACCAGCGCGCAGCTCATGGTGCCCCTCCGCCTGCGCACCGCCTCCACCGAATTCGCCACCCGCATCGGCCTCAACGCCTCCGACAGCTCCTCGCTCGGCGCCTCCATCTACTTCGGCTTCCGCGGCAGCGCCGGCATCATCTCCCGCGATCCGCGCTATTACATCGCCAGCACCCTCAACCAGTGGACGCACCTCACCTTCGTGTTCAAGGGCGGCAACAAGAGCGCCGCCGCCAGCTGGGAACTCATCGTCAACGGCGAATCCCTCGCCCTCGCCACCACCGGCACGGTCGGCGGCAGCGCCAACGCCAACGAGATCGGCCGCGACGGCGGCGGCGGCTCCTATGTCGCCGGCCTCATCGACGACGTGCGCATCTCCACCGCCGCCACCACCGTGAGCGCGGCCACCGCCCTCTACGCCGCCGTGCCCACCGTCACCGGCGTCGACCTCGCGCCCACCAACTTTACCGCCTACCGCAACAAGGTCGGCCAGACCTTTTCCTTCGCGGTCACCGGCTCCACCAGCGGCAGCGTCTGGGGCACCGACATCTACACCGACGACTCCAACGTCGCCAAGGCCGCCGTGCATGCCGGCGTCGTCGCCGTGGGCGAGACCAAAACCGTCGCCATCACCATCCTCCCCGGGCAGTCCGGCTACCCCGCCACCACCCGCAACGGCGTCGCCTCCGCCTCGTGGGGCGCCTGGTCCGGCAGCTATTCCTTCGCCGGCGCCACCGGCTCCGCCGGCGTGCCCACCGCCGCGCCCGTCGCGGCCTACGCCCCGCCCGCCACGCAGTCCGTCGCCGTCGGCGGCCGTCTCAGCCTTTCCGTGACGGTCGGCGGCGTCGGCCCCTTCACCTACGCGTGGTTTCTCAACGGCACCCAGATCGCCGGCGCCGTCAGCGCCTCCTACACCATCGCCAGCGTGAGCGCCGCCCACGCCGGCACCTACACCGTCCGCGCCTCCAACTCGGCCGGCACCACCACCGTCAACGCCGGCATCGTCACCGTCGCCAGCGCCGGCTCGCCCTCCGTCACCCTCCAGCCGCTCTCCAAGACCGTCGCGCCCGGCGCCCGCTTCTCGCTCCTCGTGTCCGCCTCCGGCTCCGGCAACCTCGCCTACCAGTGGCGCAAGGACAACGTCGCCCTCCCCGGCGCCACCCAAAACGTCTTCGAGATCCAGGGTGCCACCGCCGTCCACTCCGGCAACTACACCTGCACCATCACCAACGCCGCCGGCACCGTCACCACCGCCCCCGCCACGATCGCCGTCACCACCACCGCCTCGCGCCCCGCCAACATCTCGTGCCGCACCAAGCTCGCCCCCGGCGGCACCGTCACCCCCGGCTTCTTCGTCGACGGCACCGGCACCAAGCGCGTCCTCATCCGCGCGGTCGGCCCCGGCCTCGGCCAGTTCGGCCTCGAAGGCCTCGTCGCCGACCCGAAGTTCGACCTCTACCGCCAGAGCAACAACTCCATCGTCGCCAGCAACGACAACTACGACGCCACCGCCGCCGCCACCTTCGCCCCCGCGGGCGCCTTCGCCCTCCCCGCCGGCAGCCGCGACGCCGCGCTCGTCGTCAGCCTCCAGGCCGGCCAGGGCTACTCCGTCCAGGTCAGCGGCGCCGCCGGCAACTCCGGCATCGTCCTCCTTGAAGTCTACGATCTCGACGCGCCCGCCACCGCCACCAACCGCCTCGTCAACGTCTCCGTCCGCGGCCAGGTCGGCACCGGCGACGACGTGCTCATCCTCGGCGTCGTCGTCGGCGGCACCGGCAAGCGCACGCTCCTCGTCCGCGGCATCGGCCCCAAGCTCGCCGCCTTCGGCGTGCAAGGCACGCTCTCCGATCCCCACCTCGAGATCTTCGACTCCAACAACCGCTCCGTCCTCGATAACGACAACTGGGGCGCCGCGCCCTTCGTGACCGAGCAGGCACTCGCCGCGAACTACGTCGGCGCGTTCGCGCTCGACACCGGCAGCCGCGACGCCGCCACGCTCGCCCTCCTCGACCCCGGCGCCTACAACATCGTCGTCAAAGGCGCCGACGGCGGCACCGGCGAATCCCTCGTCGAAGTCTACGACGTTCCCTGAAGGAAAGCAGGTCCGGTCTCCGACCGGACCCGGGCCAGTCAGAGACTGGCCCTCCCCAAGCCACGCGCGTTCCCCCACCCGCCCCCCCTTTGGTCCCGCGGACTTCAGCCGCCGCGTGACCGACTGAAGCGAACCGCCGGTGCCGCAAGGTGCCGGCGGTTTTCTTTGCGCAACCTCGATCACCTCCGCCAGCCACCCATAACGGAACCAGTGATACCAACGTCTGTTGAGATTTGGATCATCGTAGGTCGGGCTTTACGCCGACACTTGTCCGCCGACGGCGGATGTCGGGGATCAACCCCGACCTACGGGACCCAACAGTCCATTCGTCAGCAGCCGTTGGTATGGTCCCGGTTACGCTGTGATTTGGCATTGTCGGCCCGGCCGGTGGCCGGGCCGCCCGCTGATATGAGGCTTTCGCCCGGATCGAGGCAGTAGACCAACCTTGGATGCACACAGATGGACACGGATACCGAGCGAAGAGCCGCGCCGCACGGATGGTGCGGCGACGCACCGATCGGTGCAGCCAGCCCGCGTGTCTGAGGGCGTTTTTCCTCCGCTGAGAATCCGTGTTTCAATGTCGGAGAATCGCGCATCGCGAACAAGATTCCTGCCTCCGGGCTTTCACCGCGGATTGCGCGGATTTCGCAGATACCTTCGGCGGAGCCTCCGTCTTTATCCGCTGCATCCGCGCAATCCGCGGAGAAGGTTTGGTGGATTGCGTTCGGATGCGGCAATGCCGCGCTGGGTGCCTCCGTGTCCATCCGTGGTCAGTCCTTCTGCCGGGTTTGAGGCGCGACGCGCGCGGATCCCGCCCCGACTTCCTCCGACGCCAGGCCTCTTGATCGCCACCCTTACGCAGACCCGCGTATGGCAGGGATTCACCCTATCCGCTAGAATCGCGGCGCATTCCGCAACCAATCGCTTCAGTCCCATGCGCTCCACACCTCCCTCCCGCTGCTGCCGCGCCGTGCTCCTCGCCGGCGCGTTTTTCGTCTCGCTGCTCGCGCCCCGCGCCGCCGCCGTCACCAACGACGAACTCCTGCCCACCAACCTCGTCGGCAAAACGCTCACCTGCACCTACAACGCCGGCACGCCCAACACCCTCGATTCCCTTCAGTCGTTCACCCTGGTCTTCACCTCGGCGACCACCTACACGCGCACCGCGCCCACGCTCCAAGGCAGCGGCACCTACACGGTGCTCGACTCGCGCCTCGTCGAATCCACCGGCAACCGCGCGACCACGCTGATGATGAACACCGGCTTCACCGGCGCCGGTAGTGCCGGCGTCACCCTCGTCCTCACGCAGCAAAACGGCATCGGCGCCTACGCCGCCTCCGAAACCTTCAATCCGCTGAAAAACACCGGCGGCACTTTCGCGATCGAGGGCGGCTCCACCGGCGGCGGCGGTTCGACCGGCGGCTCCACCACGGTCCCCGTCATCACCAATTCCCCCGTCCAGTTGACCGCGACGGTCGGCACACCGTTCACCTACCAGCTCACCGCCTCCCCCGCCGCCACCTCCTGGGTAAACATGGGCGGCAACGCCCCCGTCGCCATCAGCCCCGGCTCCGGCCTCGTGACCGGCACCTTCAACACCGCGGGCTCGTTCACCTTCAGCGTGCGCGGCGTCAACGCCGCCGGCAACGGCGGCACCATCGTCTTCACCGTCACCGCCAGCGGCGGCTCCACCGGCTCCAGCGGCGTCACCACCCTCGGCAACGGTCTCGTCGCGTATTATAAATTCGAGGGCAACGCCAACGACAGCGCCGGCTCCAACAACGGCACCATGCAGAACGGCGCCACCTTCGCCGCCTCCCGCTCCGGCTTCGGCCAGGCCGCCTCCCTCAACGGCGTCAATCAGTTCATCGCCATCCCGCACCAGTCCGTGCTCAATCCCTCCGCCGGCGGCTACTCCGTCTCGCTGTGGATCAACACCACCAACCCGAAGGCCTCCACCAACGGCTCGCGCCTCGTCGACAAGGCCACCAGCGGCACCGCCGATGGCTGGGTCTTCGACACCTACGACACCCTGCGCCAGTCGCGCAACGTCGTGCGCCTCGCCTCCTCCACCCTCAGCACCAGTTCCACGCGCACCTTCACGTCCGACACCTGGCAGCACATCGCCTTCGTCTACATCGCCAACACCGTCACCTACTACCTCAACGGCACCGCCGCCGGCACCGCGACCGTCGGCACCCTCACCAACAACACGCTCCCGATCCAGCTCGGCGCTCCGCGCGGTATCGCCGCCAGCGGCGAATATTTCTCCGGCCTGATGGACGAGGTGCGCATCTACGGCCGCGCGCTGCTCGCCACCGAAGTCGCCGCCCTCGCCACCGGCGATCAGGGCACCAGCGGCAGCACCGGCGGCACCACCACGGTCGCCAGCTTCCCCGCCAATCTCGTCGGCTACCGCAACAAGGTCGGCCAGACCTTCCAGTTCACCGTCACCGGCGCCACCAGCGGCTCCGTCTGGGGCACCGACGTCTACACCGACGATTCCTCGCTCGCCCGCGCCGCCGTTCACGCCGGCGTGCTCGCCGCCGGCGCCACCGGCACCGTCACCGTCACCCTCCTCGGCGGCCAGTCTTCCTACGCCGCCAGCACCCGCAACGGCGTGACCTCCGCCGCGTGGGGTTCGTGGCCCGGCAGCTTCGCCTTCGCCGGCTCGACCGGCGGCACCGTCACCTCGCGCCCCGTCGCCGCCAGCGGCTTCACCGCCACCACCACCTCGCTCACCATCGGCGGCCGCCTCGTGTTGCCCATCTCCGTCACCGGCGGCGGCAACTACACCTACCAATGGTATCTCAATAACCTCCGCATCACAGGCGCCACCAGCAACCCCTACATCATCGACTCGATCACCGCCGCGCAGGCCGGCACCTACACCGTCGATGTCACCAACTCCCTCGGCACCAACCGCCTCACCGCCGGCACCGTCACCGTCGGCGCCACCGGCGCTCCCACCATCGCCCTCCAGCCGCTCAGCAAGAGCGTGTCGCCCGGCTCCACATTCACGCTCATCGTCGACGCCAACGGCACCGGCAACACCTACCAGTGGTTCCGCAACGGCACCGCGCTCGCGGGTGAAACGCAAAACGCCCTCCTCCGCCAGAACGTCACCGCGTCCGACGCCGGCAACTACACCGTGCGCATCTCCAACTCCGCCGGCACCCTCACCTCCAACGCCGCCACCGTCACCCTCGACCCCAACGCCTCGCGTCCCGCCAACATCTCCTGCCGCACCAACATCGCCGCCGGCAGCCTCGTCATCCCCGGCTTCTTCGTCTCCGGCACCGGCACCAAGCAGGTGCTCATCCGTGCCGTCGGCCCCGGTCTCGCCGCCTTCGGCGTCGAGGGCACCATGTCCGATCCGAAGCTCGAAGTCTTCCGCGGCCAGACCTCCATCGCCTCGAACGACAACTGGAGCGCCACCGCCATCGGCGACGCCTTCTCCCGCGCCGGCGCCTTCGGCCTCCCCGCCAATTCCCGCGACGCCGCCATCCTCGTCTCCCTCACCGCCAACCAATCCTACACCGTCCAGGTCTCCGGCGTCGGCCCCAGCAGCGGCATCGTCCTCATCGAAGTCTACGACCTCGACAACCCCACCACCGCCACGAGCAAGCTGAGCAACGTCTCCGTGCGCGGTGTCGCCGGCTCCGGCGATTCCACGCTCATCCTCGGCCTCGTGATCGGCGGCACCGGCCAGCGCACGCTCCTGTTGCGCGGCGGCGGCCCCGCCCTCGCCGCCTTCGGCGTCACCACCGCGCTCACCGATCCGCAACTCGCCGTCTACGACAAAGACCAGCGCCGCGTGCTCGAAAACGACGACTGGTCCGGCGCCGCCTTCGTGACCGAACTCGAACGCGCCCGCCAATTCGTCGCCGCGTTTGCCTACGCCGCCAACTCGAAGGACGCCGCCACCCTCGCGCTCCTCGACCCCGGCGCCTACACGATCCAGATCACCGGCGCCAACAACGCCACCGGCGAGGCCCTCGTCGAGGTCTACGAAGTCCCTTGAGCCCGTTGTAGGGCGGGGTCGCCGAACCCCGCCCCGCAGGTGGAGCGGCTTGCCCTCAAGCCGCTTTTCCAATCGCGCGCGTGGCCCGCAACACACTTCGCCGCTCTCCCTTTTCGGTTCGCGCGGAATTCAGCCACCGCCGGCCCGACTGAAGCACCGCCGCCGGCGCCCCAAGCGCCGGCGGCCTTTTTCCGGCGATCCGCCGGACTCGGCCAACCAAGCAGTCGAAATCCGCGCAGCGAAGTAGCAGCCGGGGTCACGAGGCGGTGGTGCGACCATCACCTGATCCCAGCCTCCTCACTGCCTGCCCTGAGCTGGCCGAAGGATCGGCTGTTGCGGCCGACCGCATGGCTACGTCAGCAGCTCATCCCAACGGCTGCTGAAGGATGGACTATTGGGTCGCGTGGGTAGGTCGGGGTTTATCCCCGACGCCTGCGGTCGGACGATGTCGGACGTAAAGCCCGACCTACGATCATCCAAATCTCAACAGCCCCTGGTATCAGACCAATTCTCATGAATTTCCCGGACTTTGCAGGGCCGCCGCTCGTCGGCGGGCCGCAGCCCGGCCACAAGGGCCGGCCCTCCCGCGGTCCAAAGGTTCTTCGTAGTTGGTATTACTTCGGCCGGGGCAACCCCGGCACGACGACCGGGGGCACCGCGGGCGCATTGGGATCCGGCACCGCCGGCGGCGGCGGATCGGTTTGGGCCGGGGCAGTGGGATCGGACACGGTGGCCACCGGCGCGGCGGCGGGCGGCGCCTCCTGCGCCGGGTTGTCGAAGATCGCACGCTCGCGCTCATCCTTGGCCGCGGCGGTCACGTAGTCGCGCGCGAGTTTCACGAGGCGCCGGACTTCGACGAGCGATTCCGGCGAGCCGAAGACCAGGGTGCGGGCGCCCGCATAGTGTTCGATCGGCAGGCCGTCGAACCCGCGATTCACCGCCCGGCCCGCCACCTCCGGCGGATCGAGCCGCCATTTCCAGCCGAACCGGCGCGCATCGAACGGCACGGTCACGACCACGGGCTCGCCCATCCGGTGGGCCAGTTGCAGCAGCAACGGCATGTCCGGCAGTTCCGGCGCCCGCACCGGCGGCTTGAAGAGCCGCAGCTTCGACACCCGCGCCTTCGCTTCCTCCAGCGAACGCTGGATCTGGCGATACGCCTCGGTGCCGTTGGTGTGCGCCACCGTGTAGAGCGGCACGCGCAGCCGCATCGTCACCACAATCTCGTAACGCAGGTGGCCGAACCCGACCCGCACCGGCGGCTTCAACACCGTGGCCGACGTCATCAGGGGATTGAGCGGGCTCGAGTGCAGCGCGAGCACCTCGCCCGCGACCCGCGCCTCGTGCCGTTCGAGGGCCCGCGCCGCGGGCTCCGCGTTGATCACGAACGTGACGAACACCGGCACCGCCAGCACCATCGCCACGATCCAGCCTCCCAGCCGCAGCAGGCGCCGCCGCCGCTGCCGTTTCAGCTCCCTGGCGATGGCCTCCTTCTGCATCGCCGTGATGAACGGCGCCGCCGTCGAACCCGGCACCGCCGCCGTGACCGCCGCGATGGCCTCGGCCAGCTCCTTCGAGACCGGCGCGGCCGGTTTGTTCTCCGGGACCGGCTCCATCCAGCGCTTCTCCTTCGGCCCGCGGACTCGGTCCGCGCGCTTCAGGTCCGACATGGGAGGCCGCGAGAGGCCGCGCTCCGCGTAATATTTGGACCAGGGGGATTTTTTTTCCGGCGGCTCGCTCAAGACAGTCGCCATGAAGACGCGCAACGCCCCCGGCACTTCAAACAAAAACGCGCCGCCGGGCCCGGCGCGGGCTTGCCCACGAACGCCCCACCTGCCTTCGTCACGCCCATGTCTGCCAGCCCGACCGCCGCCCCCGGTTCCGCCACCCCTGCGCAACTGCGCTCCACTCTCGCCGCCGCCTTCCTCGGCTGGATGTTCGACGGCATGGAGATGGGCCTCTTCCCGCTCATCGCCCGGCCCGCCCTGCTCGAGATGCAGCAGGCGCACGGCCTGAGTCTCAACGACGCCTTCGTCGGGCTCTGGATGGGCCGCGTGACGGCGGCGTTTCTCCTCGGCGCGGCGCTCGGCGGCGTGGTCTTCGGCTGGCTCGGCGACCGCTTCGGCCGCGTCAAGGCGATGGCGTGGAGCATCGCTTGCTATTCGGTCTTCACCGGGCTGATCTTTTTCGCCACCGAGCCGTGGCACCTCGGGGCGTTCCGCTTCATCGCCGCGCTCGGTATGGGCGGCGAATGGGCGCTCGGCGTCGCGCTCGTGATGGAAGTCTGGCCGGAGAACAAACGCCCGCTCATGGCCGGCGTGATCGGCGCGGCCGCCAACGTCGGCTACGTGATCATCGGGCTCGTCGGCCTGGCCTTCAAGGTCACCACCGACACCTGGCGCTGGGTCGCCGTCGTCGGCGCGGCACCCGCGGTGCTGACCTTTGGCGTGATGCTGTTCGTGCCGGAGTCGCAGAAGTGGCACGCCTCGACGCACGCGGCGACCGGCAAGCCGGCGCGCGCCAATCCGCTGCGCGAAATCTTCGGCCCCAATCTCTGGCGCACGACGCTCATCGCCATCGCCCTTTCGTCCGTCGCGCTCATCGGCACCTGGGGCTCGGTGCAATGGCTGCCGCTCTGGGCCGACAAACTCGCCGGCGCCGCCAACCCCTACGCCAAAGCCTACGCGCAGATCGCCTCCGCCGCCGGCGCCGTGATCGCGTGCCTCATCGGGGCCTGGGCCTGCGACCTCGTGGGCCGCCGCCTCACGTATTGCCTGCTCTCGCTCGGCTCGCTCGGGCTGTGCGCGTGGCTCTTCCGCGGCATCGATGCGTATGGCGTGCCGTTCCTCGCGCTGACGTTCGCCGTCGGCGGCGTGACCGCGATGTTCTACGGCTGGCTGCCGCTGTATCTGCCGGAGCTGTTCCCGACCCGCGTGCGGGCCACGGGGCAGGGACTCGCGTTCAACTCCGGCCGCATCCTCGCCGCGGTGGGCGCGCTGCAGATGGGCGCCCTCATGCAGACCTTCCACGGCAGCTACGCCCAGGCCGGCGCCGTCATCTCGCTCGTCTACGCCGTCGGCCTCGTGATCGTGTGGTTCGCCCCCGAGACGAAGGGCCAGCCGCTGCCGGAGTAAGAGAACACGCATCTTTCTCTTTCCTCTTTCTCTTAATCTTTCTCCCGCCGCACCCACCCGTCGGAGCAACCCGACGAAAGAGAAAGATAAAGAAGAAAGAGGAAAGATTGCCGAAACTCACCGCGGCGGGCGCACGCGCGGGAGCGACTGCACCAGTTCTTCGAGATCGGCGTCGGTCCACGGGGTTTCGCGCGTGCCCACGTCGGCACGGGCGGCGGCGATGAGCGCGACGGGCACCGGGTCGGCATCATGGCCCCACGAGCGGCGGACAAAAGTGAGCACGCCGGCGATCGCCTCGTCGTCGAGCGCGGCCTTCCACGGCGGCATGGTCAGGTTTTCCTGCACTTTTCCGTTGAGCACGATGCGCGAAAGCACGCGCGGATCGCCGAGCACCCAGCGCGAGTAGACCAGCGACGGCGCGAGGCCGGCGAGGCCCTGGCCGTTGGGCTGGTGACACGCGGCGCAGAGCGTGGCGAACTGCGTCTTGCCTTTCTCGAACAGCGCCTGCTCGGCCGCCGTGAGCGGGCGCACCGCCGCGTCGGCGCCGGGCTTGCCGGGCCATTTGATCGACTTGAGCAACTCGGCGGCCGTCGCGGCCTCGGGCCAATCCTTGCGCGCAGCGAGGGCGACGAGCGGCTTCGGCTCCGCCGGCAGGCCGACCATGAGCGTGCGCGCCTCGCCGCCGCGACCGCCTCGCCCGAAGCGGCCTTCCATGCGCGGCAGAAACTGGCGCACGCCGGCGAGCAACGCCTGACGACCCCACGCGGGTGTCGTCTCAAGCGTCAGCAGCGAGAGCACGCGCTCGATCGCGGCGGGTTTGCCGGCCTTGAGCACGGCAGCGGTGGCGAAGCGGATCGCGTCCACGCCGTTGGCCGCGGCTTGCGGGTCTTTGAGGAGTGCGGCGACGAACTCCACTTCGCGGCCCGCCAACCCGCTCACGATCGCATCCGCCAGAAACGGCTGGCGGCCGGCCTCGACCACGAGCGCGAGCATCGCGGCCTCGGCCGACGGCGTGCGCGCGGCACCGAGCGTGAGCGCAAGTTGGAGACGCATCCGCGGATCGGCGGTGATTTTGGCGGCGACGCGGGTCGCGAGGTCGTCGCCGGGCGCCACGGCGGGCGCGGCGAAAAACTTTTCCGCCAGCCGGATCGCCGCCGCGCCCACGCGCGCATCGGCGTCGGCGAGCGCGATCAACACCGTCGAGCGCTCAAGCGCGCCGAGGCCGTCGAGCGTCCAGAGCGCGTGCAGCCGCGCGAGCGCGGGCCGTTGCGGATCGACCGCGGTCGCGGTGAGCGTGCGAGCGGCGGCGGGATCGCGGCGCTCGACGAGCAGGCGCTGCGCGGTGTCGCGCACCCAGCCGTTGGCGTCGGCGAGCTGGGCCACGAGCCCGGCGGTCGTGGCGCGGGCGGGTGCGACGTTCTGGAAATTCGCGCGCGGCGCGCCGTCGGGCACGATGCGCCAGATGCGGCCGAGGCCGCGGCCCTCGGCGAGCCCGCGCTCGTCGATTTGTTTGCGCAGGTAACTCGTCACGTAGATGCGGTGCTGCAAAATGCCGCGGTAGAGATCGACGACGTAGAGCGCGCCGTCGGGGCCGTTGAAGAGGTTGACGGGACGGAAGCGCTCGTCGGTCGACGTGAGAAACTCGGTGCCTTCGTAGGCGTTGGCGCCGGTGACCGCGCCGTCTTTTTCCGCGAGCTTGATGCGCTTGATGAGATTGCCCGAGGGCTCGCAGATGAACGCATCGCCGCGGAACTCCGCGGGGAACAGCGCGCCGCGGTAGATCACGGGGCCGCACGCGGCGGTGACGGCGGTCAGCTTGCCGTCGGCGTCGAGCGTGTTGTAGCCGCGGTTGATGCCGGGCGTGACGCGGCCGGGCCAGACGCGGAGGTTGGCGGGCGCGAGCTGGACGTTGGCGCCGGCGGCGGCGAACGCGGGGTTGCGCTTCAGGTAGGCCGACGGGATCGCGTCGAGGCGCAGCGGGTCGCTGTTGCTGTTGTAGTAGAGGCGGCCGGTGTCGTCCTGCGTGAGGCCCCACTGGCCGCGCGTGACGGTGTTGTCGCGGGCGAATTTTCCGCCGCCCTCGTAGCGGAAGCGCACGGTGTGGTTGGCGGAGTAAATCCAGTTGTCCATCGCCCACATGAGGCCGTTGGCGGTGTGCTCGGGGTTGTTGATGCCGCCGTAGTCGGATGCGACCTCGGTCTTCTCGTCGGCCACGCCGTCGCCATTCGTGTCGCGCGCGAACCAGAGCTTCGGCGGCTCGGCGATCAGCAGGCCGTCGCCCACGAGCGCGATGGCGCGCGGGAGGACGAGTTTGTCGGCGAAGACGGTGCGCCGGTCGTAGCGGCCGTCGCCATCGGTGTCGGTGAGCACGGCGACGTCGCACACGGGCTCGCGTTCGTTGTTGCCGTCGGCATCGGGCATGAAGCCGCGCATCTCGAGCACCCAGAGCCGGCCGTCGGGTCCGAACTGGACCGCGATCGGATCGCCGATGAGCGGATCGGTGGCGACCGCCTCGATGCGGAAGCCGGGCGCGAGCGTGAAGCGCTTCAATGCCTCGGCCGGCGTGAGCACGGGGGCGGGCGGGATCTTGATGTGCGCAGGCGGCGGGGCCTGCACTTCGCCGGCGCGATCGCCGCGCTGGGCGAGGGCCGCGACGGCGGGCAACCACAAGGCAAGGACGAGGCGGAAACGGCGGGACAACATGGGAACGGAACGGGCAAGACGCGCCGCGCCGTCCAAGGTGTCACGCCGCATCGCGCAACCGTTGCGTGTCATACCCGCGACACCAACGCCCCCGTGGCATTTTGACCGCCCCCAGTTGCGTCGCGGCCGCCCGCGTCCGTGCCGCCTATTTTCCGCCGCTCACCCGCGCCGCGAATTTCTGCACCACGTTTTCCGGCAGCACCATTTTCCAGCCTTCGGGCGCCCGGGCAAACGCCAGCGTCTCATCCTTCGTCCCACCCGTGTCCGCCTGCATCCGCACACGCACGGCCATGAGATTCGGCGCCACTTCCTGCTGCCCGAGCACCTGCATGCCCTGCAAAGCCGCGGCATCCTTCGCGATCATCAACGCGATCACTTTTTCCGGGCTGCCGTATTGCGCGCGCGTCGCCTCCGGCAGCGACGCAAACCAGTCCGCCGCCTTCTGCTTCGCTTTCGGCTCGATGAACAACCCGTTCGCCAGCGCATCCACCTCGCCGCCCGTCGCCGCCCACAGCACCGTCTCCACCGCCTGCGCCGGCGACCCGAAACCGGCGTTCTTCATCGACCCCACCGGCGTGATGTTGTCCGGCGCCGCCGACATCTCCGCGAGCAGGTTCTTGCCGGGCGGCGTGAGATTGGTCCCCGACTTGGCCGCGGCCGTCTTCGCGATCTGCGTCAGCTCCTGCGTGCTCGTCCGCAGCCCGCGGATTTCCTCACGCAACCGCGCCAGCTCCGCCTTCGCCTCGTCGTTGCCCTCGTTCTCCCGCGTGACGACCGCCCCTGCGACGTTCTCCTGGGGCCGCGACGCGCGAGCCGCGTCTTTCGCCGCCTTGGCCGCCTCCTGCACATCGCCGCGCAACGCGGTGACCTCGCTGCGCAACTCGGACATCGCCGCCTGCTGCAAATAGAGCGCCCCCGCGAGGAGCACCGCGCCAAAACCGACGAATCCGGCCAGAAGTTTGTTCATGGTGAGAATAGACGCTGCTGCTACCCTGGAAGTCACCCCGCGGTTACGGGTTTCAACCTGCCGGCACCCGCGCCCGCGTTGCCCGGGGTAGGGCGGCGTCTCCGACCCGCCCTTTCGCGCGGTGCGTGTCCGCATCCAGGACGGATCAGAACCCACCGCGCCACCGACGCCATGTCCCCGACCTCACCGCCTTTCCTGAAACCGCTCCGCCCGCACCTCCCGCGCAAATCGCGCCTCTTCGCGATAGCCCACTAAAGCCAGCCGCGCCCCTTCGAACCACTTTGGATCGCGCACCACACCCTTGTCGCCCCGTCTCACCACCGGCGCCAAAAGTGTCAGGACCGACGGGCGGACCTGCACCGACCCGACCGTGATCGCCGTGCCGCCCGATTGTGAGCCCCATCGCAAATCGCCGCCTTCCCGGTTAAATGACACCAGGCTCGGGCTGCGCCAGTTGTCCCAATAGTCCCGCCGCCCGGGCAGCAGGTTCATCAAGCCCAGCGGCGCGGTGCCCACCAAGTGCAGCCGAAGCTCATGGGGCGCCACCTCGCCGCCCGTCGGCTGGACGATTCGCGGCGGACCAAATTCCGTGCGCACCACGCGCCACCCATGCCCGTGCCGCGCCATCCATCCGGTCGCCAGCAACGGCGCCTCGGCCCACACTTCCGGTCGCCGCGCCTCCAGCCGCACCGTCGCCGCGTAGGCCGGCGCCGCCTGGCGCATCCGTGCCACCGTCGACGGCATCACCAGCGTCGTCACTTCGACGCCCGCCGGCTCGCCCTCGCGCAGTTTGTGCATCGCCCGCCAGCCCGCATCGTAGTTCGGATTCTTCGCCCGCCGCTCCTCATTCTGTCTGGCCAGATACCGCTCCGTCTCCTCGTCACGCTTTTCCGGATTTACGCGAAGCAAGGCCCGGAACACCGGCTGCGCGTTGACCCACGGGTTGATCCACATCGACTCGCGCGTCACCACCGGGCCTCCCACCCAACTCCACGATTGGCTGGTTTCAAGGCCCGAACGCCCGGCCAGCAACCAATCCGGCGGCAGCCCGCGCACGGCCAGAAATGTGTTCAGGTAAACTTCGTTTCCGGGCGGCCGTCCTGCGCCCGACGTGCGCCAACCGAGCGGCGCCACCGTCACGCCGGCGGTGCGCTCCGGCTGCCATTCCCGCCACGCCCCCCGCGACGCCAGCCACGGCGTCAGCAGCAACCCCGCGACCACCGCCACCACCGGCGCCAGCACCGCACCCACGCCGAGCCGCACCAGCGCCCGCCGGGTGTCCCGCTGCAGAAACTGCCCCACGATCACCACCGCCACCACCACCGCAAACGCCGCCCAGCCGGCCAGCGTCTGCAGCGGAAAATCACGCTCCGTGAATTTGTTCGGCAGCCAGTAGGACAGCGTCCCCGGAATGATGATCACCGAGAAAACGAACACGAACGCCCACACCAGAAACCGGCTCAACGTGTCCGTCAGTGACGCCACCAGCGCCGCCGGCAACGCCACCGCGGCTTGGATCACGACGATCTCCAGCGCCGCCAGTGTCATGTCCCGCGCCCCGAACGTGCAGGTGATCCACCACGGCAGAGTCAACCCAAGCTGGGGCAGCACCAGCAGCAGCAGCCACCCCGCCAGCTTCGCGGCGAGCAGCCGCCCGGCTGAAATCGGCCGCGTCGGCCAGAACTGGTTCGAGCCCACCAGCGCGTCCTCCTGCACCAGCATCGCCGCGATCACGAACGTCAGCGCATAACCGGCGAGGCGGAGCCCGACGCTCAATCGCTCCAGTTCCGCGCCCGCCCCGAACTCCACCCCGCCCACCAACGCAAACGCCAGCGCGAGGTTGAGCGCGACCGTCAGCAGCCATCCCGCCAGCGGCCAGCGCAGTTTTCGCAGATCTTTGCGGACGATATGCAGCACGAGTTTCATTTTTTCTCCTCCTCGGCGACCAGCGCCACGTTCGCCGAGGTCACGCTACGGACCACCCGGCCCACCAGTTCGAATCGCACCTTCATCAACACCGCGCCCTCACGCCAGCCCGGCAGCTCCACCCGCCCGCGCCCCTCGCCCTGCGTCGGCACCGTGGACTCCAGCCGCCGCGCACTCACCAACATCGCCCCCATGTTGGCTGAACCGAGTTCGACGATATGCAGGCACTTGCAGATCCCGCCCGCCCGATTCACGAGCAGGTAAACGTCCCGCCGCGACTGATCCATCGCCCGCTCGCCCCGCCCGGCCGTCAGCCCCACATCCCGCACGAACAGCGAGTCGCGCTCTTCCAGGATCACCGAGATTTCCGCACGCTCCGCCGCCCCGCCGAGTCCGACCACCCGCAATTCGCTGCTCCCGCTCCGCCCGGACGCCCCCGCCCGCAACGGCACCTCGGCCAGCATCCGCCCCCGCATCCGCGCCAGCGTCATGTTCCCCGTGACCGACGCGGTGCTGCCCACCGACGGCAAATCGATCACGGCGCCCAGCCGCGCGGCCATGTCCCATTCGACCGGCCCGTCGTCACGCGTCAGACCGCCGATGCGCTTCGCCGCCTCTTCGCCCCACAGTCCGCCGGGCGACATCGCCAATCCCGCTCGCCGCCGGTCCGGCAGCTCCACGTTCACGCCGAGCGAATTCTCCGGTGCCAGAAAATCGCCGCCGGTCGCCGCGCCGCCCACGGTCAGAAACACCGCCAGCGGGAGGTCGCGATTGAAGGGCGTGACGATCTTTTTCACCGCCACTTCTCCCGCGAAACGTTCCCCCGGCAGCTCGCTCACGCGTGTCTTCGCCCGCGGCGGCGGAGCCCATTGCATCATCGCGTCGGGCGCGATCGCCCGCAGGGCGATCAACCCCACGCCGCCCGCCGCCAACGTCCACCATCCCCGCGTCGTCTGGCGGGTGAAATACTGGTGCAGCAGGACGCGGATCATGAACGCCACCACCAGCACCGCCAGCAGCCACCACCACGTCCGCGCGGCCTCCGCATTTTCAAGCAGCCGCTTGTTCTGCATCAATTGCAACACCATCGCCGCCACCGGCACCGCGACCACCGTCCCCAACCCCGCGAAAAAAAACTGGGCGAGACTTTTCGAGAGCGCGGCGAACCCGAACGCCAGCCCCGTCAACCCCGTCTGCCACGCCATGAACTCGCCCGCCGCCCGCGCCACTTCGCCTGGCGAGAACCCGTGCGCCGCCCACACCGGCACCATCAGGACCGCCGGCGCCAGCACGAACAACAGGCCCCCGCTGACCACCTTCGCCGCCAGCATCCGCCCGCCGGAGATCGGCCGCGTGAGCCAGTGCGCCGTCGTCCCCGTCACCCGATCCTCCAGGATCAGATGCGCCGCGAGCAACACGCCCGTCACGGCCTGCATCGCCGTGACCCACCAGGTGAAGCCGCCCACGCCGTTGATCCACCGGTAAAACTCCTGCGCGCGCACCGACTCCTCGCTCATGTGCATCGCGCCAAACCACGCCGCCGCCCCCACGACAAACACCAGCCACGCCGCCACCGGCAGCGCCATCCGCCGCAGATCCTTTCGGACGATGTGCCAGGTAAGACTCACGAGACCGTCTCCTTGGCCGTCGCCTCTGCCGTGAGCTTGTCGAATCGGCGCCCCGCCCGCGCGAGGCTGATGAAAATATCCCGCAGCGACATCGGCTGCGCCGTCACCGCCGCATCCGCAAACCGCTCCCGGCACGCCTGCTCCGTCGCGGTGCGCTCGTAACCGCTGTCCACAAACCGCACCACCCGCCCGGCCCGCTCGACCTCCAGCCAGCCCGCCGGCGGCGCCGCCAGTTTTGCCTCGCTCTCGCCCAGCGTCACCTCGATCCGCCGGAACCGCCCCTGGAGCGCCTCCGTCGTTTCGTTGAACTTCAGCCGTCCCGCCTCGAGCAACGCCACCCGATCCGCGAGCCGCTCGACCTCCTCGATGTCGTGCGACGACACCAGCACCGTCCACTCGCCCGCCTCCGACACCTCCAGCACGCCCTTGATGAACTCGTCGCGCACGAGCGGATCGAGTCCGCTGAACGGCTCGTCGAGCACCAGCAGCTTCGGCCGGTAGGCGAGCGACGACAGCAGCGCCGCCTTCATCAACATGCCGCGCGAGAGTTGCCCGAGCTTGCGCTCCGCCGGCAGCGCGAACCGGTCGAGCAGCGTCTTTTCCAGCGCCGCATCCCACGTCGGGTAGAACGGCCGGCAATAGTCGAGCAGCTGCCGCACGGTCATCCACAGCGGCATCTGCTGGTTCTCCGACACGTAGCCGATCTGCGCCCGCTCGCGCTCGCCGAGTTTGCGCGAATCCACCCCGAGCACCGTCGCCGCGCCCGCTGTCGGCGCGAGGAGATTCATGAGCACCTTCAGCGTGGTGGTCTTGCCCGCGCCGTTGGCCCCGAGCAACGCGCACACGCTGCCCGCCGGCACCGCGAGGTTGAGCTCATGCACCGCCTCCGTCCGTCCGTAGCGCCGGGTGAGATTCTGGGTTTCGATGATGTTCATGGGAAATTCGGTTCGAACCACTGATCTTCACTCATTTTCACTGATTGAATCAGTGCCCATCAGCGCCATCAGTGGTTTCACCTCTGAGTTCTCTGCGACCTCTGTGTTGAAAAAATTCACCGCCTATTTCCCGCCGAGTTTCTTCCAGTGCGCCCCCAGCCCCGCCTGCACCTCGGCCAGCGTGAGCCCGAGCTTCTTCGCCTCGACCACCACGCGCTCCAGCTCGGCGCCGAGCAGCTCCGCCTTCTCCGCGCGCCCGCCCGCCTCGCGCTCCGCCACCACGCTCCCGATCGCCGGCGTCGTCACCAGCACGCCCTCGGCCACCAGCGCGGCCACGACCTTGTGCGCCGTGTTCGGATTGACCTTCAGCTCCTGGCTCAGCACCCGCACCGACGGGAACTTGTCGCCCGGCCGGAGCTGCCCCGCCACCACCGCCTTCTTCACCGCAAACAGGATCTGCTCCGCCACGGGCAGGCCGGGTCTGAGTTCGATGGAGAACGGGAGCACACTGTTCTAGTTGCACTAGGACAGTTAGGACAGCAAGCCGAAACTCAAAATAATCTTCCCTCCCCGCCCGCTCCGCGGCTCAATCCGGCGACGTGGGCACATCCAAGACCATCGGCGCGGGAGAGGTTCATGCCGCGATCACGCGGCTCGGGGACGCCATTTCCGCCCGGCATCCCGACCCGAAGAAACTCCTGCTCCTCGGTGTCGCCAACGGCGGCATCGAGCTCACCTGCCGCCTCGCCCGCCGCCTCGGCTGCCTGGCCGGCACGCTCGACATTTCCTTCCACCGTGACGATTTCGGCCGCCAGCCCATCCCGAAGGAATTCGCCCCCACCCACATCCCGATCGATGTCCACGGCGCCACGGTGATCATTGTGGACGACGTGCTGTTTTCCGGCCGCACGGTGAAAGCCGCCCTCGACGAGCTCTTCGATAACGGCCGCCCCACCAAGGTCGAGCTCGCCGTCCTCGTCGACCGCGGCGGCCGGCGCCTGCCCTTCGCCCCGGATTACTGCGGCTGCGCGCTCGCGACCGCCGAGACCGAAAAAATCTTCGTCACCCTCGACCCCACCGATCCGCGCCGCGACCTCGTCCGCGTCGCCCCCGCCGCGGCGAAACTCAAATCGGCCATCTAGCCACTCGTCACTCGCACTCGCCACCCGTCTCCTCCGATGCCCTGGCACCGCAAACACCTGCTCACCCTCGAAGATCTCTCGCTCTCCGAGATCGAGCTCATCCACGCCGCCGCCGCCTCGTTCAAGAAAGTCCTCGGCCGTCGCGTGAAACGCGTCCCCGCCCTCCGCGGCAAGACCGTCGTCAACCTCTTCCTCGAACCGAGCACGCGCACCCGCATCTCGTTCGACATGGCCGCCAAGCTCCTCAGCGCCGAGGTCATCTCCTTCGACGCCGCCAGCTCCAGCACCACCAAGGGCGAGACGCTCCGCGACACCGCGCAGAACATCCAGGCGCTCCACGCCGACATGATCGTGCTCCGCCACGCCTGCTCCGGCTCGCCCCTCTATCTCAGCCGCGTGCTCGACATCCCCGTGATCAACGCCGGCGACGGCGCGCACGAGCACCCCACGCAGGGCCTGCTCGACACCTTCACGATGAAGGAGCACCTCGGCTCCCTCAAAGGCCGCAAGGTCGTCATCCTCGGCGACATCCTCTTCAGCCGCGTCGCCCGCTCCAACATCCACGCGCTCACCAAAATGGGCGCCGCCGTCACCCTCGTCGGCCCGAGCACGCTCGTGCCTGAATGGTTCACCGACCTCGGCGTGAAAGTCTCCCACGACCTCCGCGGCGCACTCGCCGACGCCGAGGTGGTGATGCTCCTCCGCATCCAGCACGAACGCCAGGGCGCGAGCCACTTTCCCTCGCTCGGCGAATACACGAGCATGTTCGGCCTCAACAAGACGCGCGCCTCCTGGCTCAACCCCCGCGCCATCATCATGCACCCCGGCCCGATCAACCGCGGCGTCGAGATCGACAGCGAACTCGCCGACGGCGATCGCAGCGTGATCCTCGAACAGGTGACCAACGGCATCGCCGTCCGCATGGCCGTCCTCTACCTCTGCGCCGGCGGCAAACCCGAA
The DNA here is from genome assembly GCA_016235555.1 of Verrucomicrobiota bacterium. Classification (GTDB taxonomy): domain Bacteria; phylum Verrucomicrobiota; class Verrucomicrobiia; order Opitutales; family Opitutaceae; genus JACRKC01. Next base: position 83,474 of record JACRKC010000004.1, on the reverse strand, counting down.
AACGTGATGCCGGTCGAATGAAACCTCTTTCTCTTTCCTCTTTATCTTTCTCTTTCGTCAGTTCGTCCGGTCGCAATCCTGGGAGAAAGAGGAAAGAGAAGGATCAAGCGAAAGATTTCTAAAATGCCCGCCCTCTGGATCTCCCAAGCCCGCGTTATCGACCCCGCCGCCCAGCGCGACGCCGTGGGCGACGTCTTCATCCGCGACGGCCAGTTCGTCGCCTCGCTCTCCGCCGCCGAGAAGAAGCGCGCGAAAAAAATCTCCGCCCGCGGCCTCGTCTGCTGCCCCGGCCTCGTCGACATCCACGTCCACTTCCGCGAGCCCGGCCAGACGCACAAGGAGAACATCGGCACCGGCTCGCGCGCCGCGGCCGCCGGCGGCTTCACCACCGTCGTGTGCATGCCCAACACGTCGCCCGTCGCCGACTCCGCCGGCACGATCCAGTTCATCAAGGACGCCGTGCAACGCGACGCCGTCGTCCGCGTGCTCCCCACCGGCTGCATCACCGTCGGTATGAAGGGCCAGGCCCTCGCGCCCATCGGCTCCCTCAAACGCGCCGGCGTCGTCGCCATCACCGACGACGGTGATTGCGTGCAGAGCAACGAGCTCATGCGCCGCGCCTGCGAATACGCGAAGATGTTCGACCTCCCCATCATGGACCACTGCCAGGACGCGTCCATGACCCAGGGCGCCGTGATGAACGAGGGCATCGTCTCCACGCGTCTCGGCCTGCGCGGCTGGCCCAACGCCGCCGAGGATCTCATCGTCGCACGCAACGTCATCCTCTCGGAATACACCGGCGCGCACATCCACCTGCAGCACATCTCGTCGAAATTCTCCGTCGATGTCATCCGCCGCGCCAAGCAGCGCGGCGCCCGCATCACCGCCGAGGCCACGCCGCACCACCTCGCGCTCACGGACGACCGCCTCGCGACCTACGACACCAACTTCAAGATGAACCCGCCGCTCCGCACCGAGGCCGATCGGAAGGCGCTCATCCGCGGCCTGCGCGACGGCACGCTCGACATCATCGCCACCGATCACGCGCCGCACACCGATTACGAAAAGGACAAGGAGTTCGACTTCGCGCCCAACGGCATCCTCGGCCTCGAGACCGCGCTCGCCGTGTCCCTCGACGTGCTGGTCGCGAAAAACAAGTTCAAGCTCCCGCACGTCGTCGACCTGATGACCCGCCAGCCCGCCCGCGTCCTCGGCCTCCCCGCCGGCACGCTCTCACCCGGCGCCGCGGCGGATGTCTGCCTCTTCGATCCCGCGGAAAAGTGGCGCTACAACGCCAAGGCCGGCCAGAGCAAGTCGAGCAACTCCCCCTGGCACGACACGATTCTCACCGGCCGCGTGAAGACCACGATCGTCGGCGGACGCGTGGTCTTCGACGGCGGACGCATTTTGTAGTCTCGACGCTTGCTGCGCCCGGAGGCGTCGCCAGAATTGGCGCATGTCCCCTTCCCGCTTCTTCGCGGGCGCGTGTCTGCTTGGTGTCGCGTCGCTCCTCGCGCAACCGGTTGCGCCCGACGCTGCGCACCTCGCCGACCTCCGCGCCCAGTCGACCTTCAATCCCCGCATCGCCGCCGCCAGCGAGCCCTTCACGGTCAACACCAGTTCGCGCGAGGAAGTCCGTCAGTTTTTCCGCGCCGTCTACCTCGCTCCCAGCACGCCACCGCTCGCCTGGACCGGCAACTACGCCACCGGCAACGCCGGCGACACCTCCGCCGCGTTCAAAGAGGCCACCCGCGTGCGCATCAATTTCTTCCGCGCCCTCGCCGGACTCCCCGCCGCGATCACGCTCAACTCCACCTTCAACGCGAAATGCCAGCAGGCCGCGCTCATGCAGAGCGTCAACGCCGTCACCTACAACCAGACCACCGGCACCATCCTCATCGCGCTGAATCATTTCCCGCCCACGTCGTGGACGTTCTACTCCGCCGCCGGCTCCGAGGCCTCGGCCAACTCCAACATCGCCGTCGGCAACGCCGGGCCCGACGCTGTCACCGCCTACATCCGCGACGACGGTTCGGCCAACGCCCCGGTCGGCCACCGCCGCTGGCTCCTCTATCCGCAGACGGTAGAGATGGGCACGGGCGATGTCCCCGGCGTGCCCGACGATCCGGGTCGCCCGGCGGGCAACGCGATCTGGATTCTCGACGGCCGCTTCGGCACCACGCGCCCGGCCACGCGCACCCCGCAGGTGACCTACCCGCCCGCCGGCTTCGTGCCCTATCAACTCGTCTGGCCGCGCTGGTCGTTCAGTTATCCCGGCGCGGATTTTTCCGGCGCCACCGTGACCATGACGCGCGGCGGCCAGCCGGTCGCCGTCGCCGTAGAAACCCAGACCGCCAACGCCGGCGAACCCACCCTCGTGTGGCGCTACAACGGCCTCGACGGCGCCTCGGCCGCGCCGCATCCGAAACCCACCGCCGACACCACCTATGCTGTGACCGTGAACGGCGTCCGCGTCGGCACCGCCACGCAGAATTTTTCCTACAACGTCACGGTCTTCGACCCCGATGTCATCACGCCGGGCGCGAGCCCGGTCACCATCGCCGGCACCGCCACGCCCGCCGTCGGCACGGCCAACGCCTACACCACCAACAAGCCCGCGTTCGCCAGCGGCCTCGACTGGCGCACGCTCGCCCTTTCCGGTTTCTCGAAGACCTACACCGCCGAGAGCGGACTCGACGGTCTCACGGCAACCACGACCGCCGGCTACACCGTCGTCCAGTCGATCGCCGCCGGGGCCGGCGCGTCGGCCTACCGCCTCGCCCACACCACGTCGCGCGCCACGCAGATTCTCCAGTTGCCCGACACGTTCCTCGTCGGCGGCGGATCGCCCGCGATCTCCTTCCTCAGCCGGCTCGGTCTCGCCACGCCGATCGAAGTCGCCCGCGTGCAGATCTCACTCGACGACGAAGACACCTGGATCGACCTGTTCACCCAAACCGGCAGCTCCGACGGCGCTTCGTCGACGCCCGCATCGACCGAATCCGCGTTCGTCGCGCGCTCGTTTCCACTCGCGGCCTACGCTGGCCGCACCATGCGCCTGAGGTTGACCTACGCGATCGAGCAAAGCGGCCGCGCGTTTCTACCCGACGCCTCCAACCCCATCGGCTGGTTCATCGACAACCTTACCGTCACCGGCGTCCAGACCGCGACGGTCGGCCCGGTCACCAATGTGCCGGCTTCGGGTAACTTCATCTACACTCCGACCACCGTCGGCGAATTCGCCTTGCAGGCCCGGGCGGTGCTGTTCGGCGAGTTTCCCCACAACTGGGGCGCGGCGACGATTGTGACCGCCGTGGTCGCCGGTTCCGCCTCGGACCCCGCGCGCCTCGCCAATCTCTCCATCCTCACGCCGCTCGCCGCCGGCGAGACCATGACCCTCGGCACCGCGCTCGGCGGCACTGGCACTGCGGGGGCGAAACCGCTTCTTATCCGCGCCGTCGGGCCCTCGCTCGCGCCGCTGGGCGTCACCGGCGCACTGCCGGACCCCAAGCTCGAGGTGCTGTCCGGCCCCGCGACGACCGTCGCCGCCAACGACGACTGGGGCGGCACCGCCGCGCTCGCCACGGCGTTCACCAACGTCGGCGCGTTTCCCTTCGCCGCCACCGATTCGCGCGACGCCGCGATCTTCAAATCCGACTTCGCCCCCGGCAACTACACCGTGCAGGTCACCGGCGGCAGCGGCTCCGGCACCGTCATCGCCGAACTCTACGATTCCACCCCCCAAGGCGCATTCAGCGCCACGACCCCGCGCCTCGTCAACGTCTCCGTCCTCAAACAAATCAACGCCGGCGAGACCCTCACCGCCGGCTTCGTCATCGGCGGCACCGGCTCGAAACGCGTGCTCATCCGCGCCGTCGGCCCCGGCCTCACGCCGCTCGGCGTCGGCGGCGTGCTCGCCGATCCGCAACTCTCGCTCCACCGCTCCGGCTCCGCCACGCCCCTCACGTCGAACGACAACTGGGCCGGCGACCCCATCCTTTCCGCTGCCTTCAACTCCGTGGGCGCCTTCGCGCTGCCGCCCGCCAGCTTCGACGCCGCCATCCTCGCCACGCTCCAGCCCGGCGCCTACACGGCGCAAGCCAGCGGCGCCGGCCCCACCGCCGGCCTCGCGCTCGTCGAAGTCTACGAACTGCCCTGATTTCGGCATCCGGGTGTAACTCAAACCGATGTCAGTTTTCGCATGCCGATTGAGGCTCGCACGATAGCCTGACGGAGCCGCATCCCAAGCGCGTGGTCTGAAGTAGGGCGGGTCTGTGACCCGCCCATTCACGATGTGAGTGTTCGAGGGCGGGTCACAGACCCGCCCTACTCTGAGCGCCCGACGTCAGTCGATCATGCGAGTCTCAATAGGCTGTAGCGGCCGGCCCGGGTGCGCGCGTTGCTTCAGGTTTTTTCGACGCTTTCTCACATCGGTTTTGAGTCACACCTCCGGCGCCCGGGGTGCCTCCCTCTGGCTGATTGCTTCCCGACACGGAACCGCTACGTTGCTCGGCGGACAGACTTTCTTGCGCCTCCGCCCGTTCGCTCCATCTGAATCTCGTAACAATTTTTCTGTCGCCGCGTCCTCCCGTCTTTATCCACTGCTTTCCGATGAAAACCCGCCTGCTGTCACAGCTGACTGCCGCCCTGGCAGCCTCACTTGTCTTCGTTTCATCCGCGCGTGCCCAGGGCGGTAACACCCGCCCGACGACTCCCACCAACCCCATCGCCCCCATCAACCCCGGCGGTGGTGGCGGCGGCATTATCGGGATATTGCCCATCATCCCCGGCGGTGGTGGCGGCTCGACCTCCAACACCCCCGTGATCGTCTCCGCGCAAGGCGTGCTCGTTGGTGAACCCGCCCAAGCCTCCGTCGTCATCCCCACCCAGATCGCTGCCGGCGGCGACACGGGCGCGACCGGCCTCGCCTACCAGTGGACGATTTCCGGCGGCCGCATCGTCTCGGCCACCAACACCCAGGTCATCACCTACGTGGCCGATACCGCAGGCACGGTCACCCTCAACGCCACCATCACCAGCAACGGCTCCACCGCCACCGCTTCCGTCACCGCGATCTCACCGGCCACCGCCGGTGCGATGACCGTCCCGTCCACCACCGTCATGTCGACGGGTGCCACCGGCGCCACCATCACCGCCACGGTGCCCGCCGCCGTGAACTCCGACCGCACGTTCCGTTGGACCGTCACCGGCGACGCCGCGATCGTCGGCGCCGCCACCAACAACACCGTCACTCTCCGCGCCGGCACCGCCGGTCTCAAGCAGGTCAACTGCGCCGTCACTCTCCAGCGCCTCGTCACCGTCGACCTTACCTCGTTCCTCGTCGTCACCGGCAACGGCCCCGAGGTCGCCGTCACCGTCAACGGCGGCAGCGGCGGCGGCACCTGGCGCGGCGGCTCCCGCATCGACATCCTCGCCGATCCCCCGCCGGCCGGCCAGGTCTTCGATCGCTGGACCGGCGACGTCAGTGCGTTCAACGGCGCCAACGCCAACAACACCGCGCTCCTCTCCCAGATCGCCCACCAGGTCGTCAACGTCCCCGCCACCCCGGTCACCCTCACCGCCACCTACAAACCCGCGCCCGCCTGGCGGACCACCACCATCGCCAATTTCAACCCCCAGCAACAGACCGCCACGCAGCCGGTCGCCGGCGTGGCCGCCCCCGCGACCGTCGTCACCACGCTCCAGCACTACGTGCCCGCCAGCCCCTCGGGACTCGTCTTCCTGCTCCATGATCGTGGCGGCATCTCCGGCGACTGGTTCCAGCGCCCGCAGCAAATCCTGCTCGTCCGCGACCTCGTCGCCGCCGGCTACGGCGTCGCCGCCCTCAACTCGGTCAACCGCAACGCCGGCACCTGGGCCACCCAAACCACGCTCGCGACCAATCTCGACGCCCTCAACCACCACGCCGCGATCACCCGTCTGATCGCCGACGGCGCCATCACCGCGACCACCCCCGTTTTCCTCCTCGGCCTGGGCGAGGGGGGCAACCTCGGTGCGCGCTACGCCGACCTTCTCGCGACCGGTGTGGCCGCCCAAGGCACCGCGCCCGCGATCTCCGCCCGCAACGTCAAGGGCGCCGTCCTCTTCTGCACCACTGGCATCGAGGCCCTCGCCGTCGCCTCCAAGGTTCCGCAATTCTTCGCCCTCGCCGCCAACGACGACTCCCTCGGCAACGCCGGCCTCAACACCGCCCGCACCAACTCGCAACTGCTCACCGGCCGCGGTCTCGCCACCGGCTTCGTCAACAGCACCGCCTCGCCCGTCTTCGCCAACCGCTTCCTCGCCCTCGGCCTCACCGGCACCGCCGTCGCAGCCGCCGATGCCCAGGCCATCCACACCGCCCTCCGCACCGCGAAGCTGCTCGACGACAACTCGTATGCCAAGGCCGTCCCGACCGTCGAAACCGTCCGCACCGCGCTGCCCGCCGCGTATCAGGATCGCACCGCCGACGTGCGCGCCGAGATCGGCGTCGCCTACGCCGCGGGCCAGTTCTTCGCCGACGCCAACGCCCGCGTCATCAACTTCCTCAACGGCCGCGTGGCCAACGCCCCCACCCCCGCCCCCGGCCGCCTCGTCAACCTCTCCACCCGCACCGTCATCACCTCCGTCGGCGACACTTTCGCCCTCGGCTTCAACATCTCCGGCACCGAACGCGCCACGCTCCTGATCCGCGGCATCGGTCCCGCCCTCCGCGCCTTCGGTCTCAGCACCGCGCTCGCCGCCCCCCGCCTCGAACTCAACAACGCCTCCGGCACCCTCCTCGCCGCCAACGAAGGCTGGGAACGTCAGCCCGCCGGCGGCGCCACCGCCCAGCAGGTCGCCCAGGCCGCGGCGGCCGTCGGCGCCTTCGCCCTCACCGCCGGCAGCAACGACGCCGCCCTCGTCGTCCAACTCCCGCCCGGCACCTACACCGTCGCACTCAAAGGCGTCAACGGCGTCATCGGCGACGTGCTCGCCGAGGTCTACGACGTCTCCCGCAACGGCACCCGCCTCACGAATCTGTCCACGCTCGCGCGCATCGCCGACGAAGGTGAATCGATCGTCCCGGGCATCGTCGTCGCCGGCAACAATCCCCGCACGCTGCTCGTGCGCGCCGTCGGCCCCGGCCTCACCGCCTTCGGCCTGGGCAGCGCAGAACTCCTCGGCGATCCCCGCCTCACCGTCCTCAACGGCAACACGACCGTGACCACGAATAACAACTGGTCCCAAGCCGTCGGTGCCGCGGGCAGCCAGGCCGCCGCCCTGACCGCCGCCTTCCCGGCCGTCGGCGCCTTCGCCCTCACGGCCAGCAGCGCCGATTCCGCGCTCGTCAGCGCGCTCGCCCCCGCCGCCTACACCATCCGCGCCGACGCCGCTCCGTTCGTCACCAACCCGAACAACCAGCAGGCCGTCATCCAGCCCAACCCCACCGGCCGCGTCCTCGTCGAAATCTACGAGGTCCCGTAGAAGAGTGACCAGCGACCAAGGACCAGAGACAAGCGACCCCAGGCAATCGAACCGAACTAACATCGGTCCCTGGAGGCTCTCATGCACTTTTGTCCGGGACTACGCCCGGGCTCCGGGGTAGGGCAGGTCTGTGACCTGCCCATTCGCGCGATGAGTGTTCGCTGGGCAGGTCACAGACCTGCCCTACTCCCAGCCGCCGCTCCGCGCGAAATTCATGCCAGTCTCTGGTCCCTCGTCCCTGGTCCTTGGTCCTCCGTTCGCACCACCTCCCGCACCACCGCCTGCGGCCGCTGGTTCACCGTGATGAACATCCGCCCGATGTATTCGCCGATCAATCCGAGCATCACCAGCTGCGTCCCGGAAAAAATCAGCACCGTCGACATCGACCAGCCGAAACCATACTGCGGCCCGATCCCATTCCACCAGAGGTAGGCGATGGTGCACAGTGCGATCACCCCCAGGGTCGCCACCACGATCCCCAGCAGCGTCGCCACCCGCAGCGGCAGCACCGAGAAATTGATCCACGCGCTCAACCACAGCCGCACCAGCCGCCGCAGCGTGTAGGTGCTCGCCCCCGCCACGCGCGCCGCATGTTGCACGCTCATCGAGCCGATGCGCTGCGTCACCTGCAGGATCAACCCGTCGATGTAGGGAAACGGACCGGTGTGCGCCGCCACCTCCTTCGCCACAAACGCCGTCACGCACCGGAAACTCGACAGATAGAAACCCGAGGGCTTTTCGAGCGCCCAGTCCGTCATCCGGTTGGTGAACCAGCTGCCGAAATTCCGCCACGGCGAGTGGTGCTTCACCTCGTAGTGGCCGAAGACCGCATCCAGCCCCGCCACCTTCGCGTGCTCCCACAGCCGCACCGCCTCCGCCGGCGGATTCTGCCCGTCGTCATCGAGGTTCACGATGTGCGCCCCGCGCGCGTGCCGCCAGCCCGTGAGCACGGCGTTGTGCTCGCCGTAGTTCCTCGCGTGCTCGATCAACGTGATCGGCACCACAGGACTTGCCGGCGGTGAGCCTGGTCGAACCGAGCCCTGTCGAAGGGTCGCGGTGCGCACGAGTTCCCGGCAAACCGCGCTCGTGTTGTCCGGACTCCCGTCGTTCACCAGCACGATCTCGTGCCCGCCCTCGATCGCCAGCCCCTCGATCTCGCGCACCACCGCGCCGATCGTCTCGGCGCTGCGGTAGAGCGGAATCACGAAGCTGAGGGCGATGGAAGACATGGTGGAGAACCGCGGATTACGCTGATTGCGCGGATCAGTTTCCGCCAACCAAAAAACCATCCGCGCCATCCGCGTAATCCGCGGTAAAAAATTCAGACATAGAACTTCAGCTCGCGCCGGTAATATTCCAAAGTGCGTTTGAGCATCACCCGCAAATCCGTCCGCGGCTTCCACCCGAGCTTCCGCCCGATCAACCGGTCGTCCGCATAGTAGTCGCCGATGTCGATCTTCTTCCGGTCACCCGGAAACTCCCGCACCACGAAGTCGCCACCACCATTGATCGACACCAGGACTTCGGCGAGTCGCTGCAGCGTCACCGGCGGCGGCCCGCCGAGGTTGAAGATCTCCCCGACCGCCTCGTCGCGACACGCCGCGAGCAGAAACGCTTCCACCGCATCGTCGACATACGTGAAATCGCGCAGCTGCCCTCCGCCCCACACCTCGAACGGCTGCCCCTCCACCAGCCGCCGCACCCACACGCCCACGAACGTCTGCCGCGCATCCTTCACCCGCATCCGCGGCCCGATCGTGTTCGTCAGCCGCAACGCCGTCGCACGGATGCCGTGGACTTTCGAATACAGCAGGTGAAATTCCTCGCCCGCGAGCTTGTTGATCCCGTTGACGTCCACCGGCCGCAACGGGTGCTTCTCATCCACCGGCAGATAGTCCGGCTTGCCGTAAATCTGCCGGGTGCTCGCAAACACGATCCGGATCGCCGGGTTGTGCACGCGGCAGGCCTCGAGGATCGCAAGCTGCGCGCGGCAGTTGATGTCCAGATCCGTCTGCGGATCGGTCATCGAGTCCATGTGGCTCGTCTGGCCCGCGAGGTTGAACAGAAAATCCTGCCCGCGCACGAGCCGCGCCATCCGCGCCCAGTCGCGCACATCCGCCCGCACCACCCGCACGCGGCTCGCCACGCCCGCCAGATTGCGCCGGTTGCCCCCGTATTCCGGGATCAGCGCGTCGACGATGGTCAGGCGTGCCCCGAGGTCCACCAGCCGCCGCGTCAGATTCGAGCCGATGAAACCCAGCCCGCCGGTGACGAGCACGCGTTTGCCCGCAAACGCGCGTCGGAAATTCGTGGAAACCGCCATGTGTCGCAGCAGCAAACACCGCCGCATCCGCGCACGCCAACCCGAAAAATCACTCCGCGCGTTCCGGGGTGTGACTCAAACTGAGGTCAGCGATCTGTAGCGGCGGTCTATGACCGCCGCTACAGCCGAGGCCCTCGAAAACTGACCTCACTTTGAGTTACACCCCGCGTTCCGTGACCACGATCCTCACTCCAAATACACAGATCCCGAGCGGGCGGGCATCACCACTGATGCCCGCTTGCGCCGGCTGCGACGATCGCAGTGTCAGCGTGGAAGTCCCGGGAGGCACCAGGACCATTCCCATGTTCAGGATCGCACGCATCGGCCCGATTGGTTCAGCGGCCGGAGAACGCTTCCCGGCACATTCCACCGCAAGGTCACGAACGATCGGACTCCACCCGTCGACGCCAATCGTTACGAACACCGGCCGGCCGAGAGGGTTTTCGACCGTGACGGTCGCATCGCCCTTCGTCCACCGCCACCGCACCCCGGATTTCGGATCATTTTCCTCGGCGTGCCATCCGTTCCCCAACGCTGCGCTGACATATTTCAGACTGTGTCGCGGGATGAGCGTGTAACGGTGGCCGATCGGACGGCTTTCGCCGTCTCCGGGGAAAACCCCGATGAGGTCGCCCGCCAGATCCCACTCCCCCTTCAGCGCCGTGTGCCACCGCGCTTCGTAGGTGTCGGTCGCGAAGAACTGCTGCTTGCGCAGCAGAAAATAATTCGCCCACAGCCGCGACCACATGTCGGGCACCAGCATGTTCACCGATTTCACATCGGCCATCGCCTCGATCGTGCGCAACTGCCGCAGCTCGCCGTCGACCATCAGTGCCCGGTTGGCCAGCTCGCGCGTGAACATCGTGGTCGCCGCCACGCTCCCGAGCAGCGCCATTCCCATCAGCACGATTCCGCCCCGCACCGTCAGCCAAAGGCAGAACACGGGGAGCATCACCGGCAGAAACATGACGAAGAGTTTGTAGGCGTCGTAGCTGGCATTCGTGCCGAGCACAGCCCCGCGCCAATGCAGGTAACTGTAGCCCGCAAGCACCGGTAGCGTAACACTTGCTGCCAGCCACGCGCGGTGTCGCTGCCGCGCGACCGCCCACGCGAGCAGCCCCAGCACCACGCCGCTCGCCATCCAGCGAAACGGCTCCGCCCACCCCGCAAGATTCGTCCACCGCACCAATCCGATCCAGCCCTCGGGCGTGAGCAGCGGAATCTTCCAGCCGAAATCGAACGTCTGGAGCTGTTGGAAAAACTCGACCAACCCGGCCATCCGCCCCGCAAAGACCACCCCGGCCACGAGCAGCGGTCCCACCATCGCCGCCACCCACCACCCGAATCGCTGCCAGTCCCGCCGCCAGACCGCCCACCCCGTCGCAAACGCCACTGCCGGCACCAGCGCCACCGTCAGCGCGAAGGTATAGCTGCCCAGCACCAGTGCATAGCCGACCGCCAGCACGCCCCCGAAGGTCCCTCTCACCCGGCCCCGCCACAACGCCACACCCGCCCACGTCAACACCACGATCGCCTGTGCCGCGATCATCTGTCCCATCGCCACGTGCGCCACGCCATACCACGCCACCGGACTCAGGGAAAAGAGCGCTGCGATCAACACGCTCGCCCCGCCCCGGTGCCGCACGATCGCCCGCGCGGACCAGAACACCAGCGGCACCGTCGTCGCGAACAGCACCATCATCATCAAACTCGTCAGCTCGTGCGGCGCACAGTGCAGAATCGAGCCGTTCAACGCGATCACCGCCGCCGGCCCGAAATGATTCAGCCGCAGCCAATAGTCCGCGAAATTGTCCACCGACCGCGTCCGCACGACCTCCGTCTGTCCGACGAACCCGCCCCGCTCGCTTCGCGCAAATTCCATCAGCACTCGCGCTCCCCCCGCGTAATCCGCCGCATCGCAACTCCCGAGCGAGATCGTGGTGAGCCCCTTCGACGCGCGCGCCAGCGGCAACACCTCAAGTGCGAGGCACGCCGCACTCACGAAGAACACCATGCCAAACCGCCGCGCTTCCTGCAGGAGCCTGCTTGCAGGCGATCCCCTTGATCCACGTCGCCACCCCGCGACAATCAGCAACGCCAGCGGCACCGCCTCCGCCCACCACGCATACGCCCTCGTGCCCGGCAGGTTCGCATACGTGCCCAGCCACACGACGAGCGTCTGCAACGCCAGCCCCGCCGGCGCCACCAGCACCGGCCAGAACCGCCGCCACCGCGCCGGCATCGCGAGCACGGCCAGCCCCGCACCCCAGAACAGGACGTGCAGCCAGAGCGCAAACGCGACCGCGTAGTGGATCATCGGGAAGGCAAGACCGAGGACCAAGGACCAGGGACCAAAGACCTAAGAGAGAAGACCAAACCATCGGCTTTGGCAGGCATGGATTGAGGTCTCTAGTCCTTGGTCCCTTGTCCTTGGTCCGGTTTTCGCCCGACGGCGAAAACCGACGTCCCCCACGCCCACGCCGGCCCGACCTTCAGCCACGCGTGCTCGACCGCCGTCATCGCTCGAAACGCCGCATCGATCGGCGCCGGATACGCCTTCATGTCGCTCGTATCGTTCGCCGAGCTGAACAGCTTTCGCTTCGCCCAGATCAGCGGAAACGGAATCGCGTTGAGGTGCGTCAGCCGCGTCACCTGAAACCCCGCGCCACCGAGCAGCGCCGCCATCTCCGGCCGCGTGTAGCGGTGCTTCGTCTGGCACGAGTCGTCGTGATACGACCACAGCCACATATAGGCCGGCACGTTGACAATCACGATCCCGCCCGGTCGTAACACGCGGAAAAACTCCCGCGCCGCCACTTCGGGATTGTCCACCTGACACACCACGTCCGCCGACACCACCGCATCAAAACTCCCATCCGCGAACGGCAGCTCCGTGATGCTCGCCACCCGGATGTCTACGTCCGCCTGCCCTGAGCCGGTCGACGGGGCCGCGCAACGTTTTCGCGCCAGCTCGCACGCCAGCGGCATGAAGTCGATGCCGCTCCATTTCCACCCAGGGTCCGCTGCGCGCAGCCGCAAGATCATCCCGCCCGTGCCACACCCCGCGTCCAGCAGGTGGAGCGCGTTGCCCCCAACGCGCTTTTCCCCCGATCCGCCCGTCCCTCCCAACGCCGCCCGCAGTTCCCGCCGCACATGTCTGTGCAACGAATGAAAATACCACAGGCCGTCCTCGACCTCCGCGAGCTTCAGATATTCGTCAGCGTTCATTCTCGTTGGGTTCGATACCGCGAAGCTTGCTTCGCCTTGGTTGGGGTAGCCGCGAGCGTGAGCGAGTGGACGAGAAACCGCTCGCTTACGCTCGCAGCCACCAGAGCCGGAAATCGGGGGGAGGACATGATGGATGGTTTGGTCAAATGCCCCGGAGCTTGCTCCGGGGATTTTCATTCTCGATCGTCGAAGCCTGCCGGCCCGGGTGTGAACAAGACCAGCGCAATCTGCCTCGGGCGCCGCGGCCACCGTCTGGCCGCTTGGTCCCGGTGGTCATTGCCCGCCGCCGACAACCCGGCCATCGCCGCTGAGGCTCACCTGGGTGTCGTGGATCGCGAACGCCTGCAGCGACCCGCGCCGCTCGGTCAGCCGCCGCGCCGGCTCCCGCGTATCCAGATCCACGTGGTTCGGTCCCGGCTTGAGGGTCGCCCGCACGGCGATTTCCGTGCGCTCCTCGGGCAACTCCAGCTCCCGCAGCAGTTCGCCGTTCAATCGCACGGCAAAATTCCGCACGCCCGCCCCGCTCACCCACAGCCGGAGTTGCATGCGCACCGGCCACGGAAACGGGTTGTAATACGACATCGTCGCCGGCCCATAGGCCCATCGCGGTTGCCCGGCCGTCGGCGCGTGCCAGCCCCGCCCGAACGTCAGATTGCGCGCGATCGGCGGTTCCGGTTTCGCCGCGGGCTCCAGGAAGACCACGACCTGCGATCCGAGCCGGCTTTCCAGGCGCCGCGTGCGCCCGGCGTCGGCCAGCTCGCGCAACAGTTTCTCCCCGCGGTCGGCAAAGCCGTTCCGGTTCAGATAGACGGCCGAGAACCCGCTACGCTCCAGTTTCTCCACGAGTTCCCGCGTCGGCAGCGTTTCGATCTCGCGTTGCCAGCGGCCGCGGCTCCGTCCGCGCAGCGCGCCATAGCTGAATCGCAGCGACTGCGTCGACAGGTAGGGCCGGAAATGCTCGTAGTCCGCCAGCTGGTGCGGCGGCGCCGCCTCGGGGAAGACCAGCACCGGCAGTTGAAACACCGTCGCCCCTTTCGGCAGCGCCGCCTCCAGCCGCCGCCCCAACTCGCGATCCGCCTCCACCCGCGCCGCGATCTGCTGGCGCTTCTCCGCCCCCGCTCCCGCCGGCGTCTGGTCCGCGATCCCCACCGTCGCCATGGCCGCCGCCGCCATGAAACTCAACCAGCCCGGTCGGTGCGCGAGCCAGCCGCCCTTCCCGTCCGCCGGGACCGCCGCACTCCACCAGCGCGACACCCGCGACACCACGAACAGCAGGACGATCGCCGACACGAACACGCTGAAACGATTCGTCGCCCGAAACACGATCAGCCCGGTGAAAAACGCCACGATGTTGGTCACCCCGCCCACCGAGGAAAACGCCAGCACCCACGCCGCCGCCAATCCGCCGCCGTGCAGCCGCTGCCGCCGCAACGCCGCGACGAACGTCGACGCCGCGAGCCAGACGAACCCCGCGATCCCGACCACTCCCAGATACGGCCCGAACGCCTCTCCGCTCCGCCAGTCCGACCAGCGCACGTAGCGGTTGCCGAGGAACGCCAGCACCTCCCAACGGTGCCCGGCCGGCGGCACAAACAGCTCGACGGGCTTCAGGGCATAGCGCTCGGTGCCGCCGTAGTTCCGCACCAGCGGCGACGCCGCCGCCGTGTCCGTCGAGTGCAGCCACATCGGCGCTTCCATCGCCGCAAACGCCAGCACCGCCACCACGATCGCCGTTCCACCCACCACCAGGTTCTCCCGCCGCCGCGCCCCGATCCACTGCGCGATCAGCGCCCAGCCCAGCAGTTGGAGATGGAGGAACAGCACATACGGATTGCCCACGCCGATCGCGACCGCCGTTCCCAGGCACAGCACGCCACCCGCACTCGTCCACCGCAGCCGCTTGCTCGTCGCCACGAGCGCACAACTCAGGATCGACAGCGGGACCGTCCACGAAAACGCCAGCAACAGGTGCGGCAGCCCGCGATGAAAACTCTGGTAGGTAAACGCAAACAACAGCGCCCCCGCAAACGCCCACTCCCACCGCACGCGCAACCAGCGCGCGCAACCGTAGAACGCCACCGCCGCGCTGATCACCGCCAGCAACAACGCCAGGTTCGCCGTCGGGAAGACCCCGATCCACCGCGACGCCTGCCCCAGCAGCCACAGCAGCGGCAGATCGGACGTCGGATACGCGCTCCAGTTGGCCCCGAACGGCGCGCCCAGCCGCGTGATCCACTGCGATTGCAACGGCACCGTGTCCCCCTCCGCCGCCGCCTCGATGCGCGCCAGGATCTCCAGCGAATCCCCGCCATAGTCCGTCGGCAGCCGCCAGCCCGCCAGCGTCCAGCGATCGTAGTGCGCCGCCCAGACCACCATCGTCACAAGCACCAACGCGCCGACGCGCCAGCGCGCAGCAAGAAAACCAATCGCAGTTTTGAGGGGAAGGTTGGGCACGCAAAAAAACGGACACGTGCTCGGTGCAGCGTCGCGATGTGACTCCTCGGCGCACCCGCACGCAAGCCCGCGTTTCGATCCAGCGCGCGCTTGCGCCACCCCCTCATTCTCTTACTCCCTCATTCCCTCACTCCCTTTTCATGCCTCCTGCCTCCCGCACGCCTCCTTTCGGCGGCGCCTACTCCCGGCGCTTCACCGATTACGCGGGCATCTACTTCGACGAGTTCCACCCGGAGTCCGCGTGGGTGCGCGAATGCGGCACCATCCACCTGCCGCCCCTCGACGGGTTGCGCACGCTCGTCCTCCGCGGCGAATTCCGCCCGCATCCCGAGGCCCGCGGGCTTGAGACCCCGCTGCCCGCGCTCGAAGTGCGGGTGGACGGGCACCCCGCCGCCGCCATTGCCCGGCCGGCCGTGGGCGACTGGGAACTCACCGTCGCGCTGCCGGCCTCTCATCCCATCACGCTGACCTTCCACCTCGGCGGCGTCGCCTTCACGAACTTTCTCGCCTGGCTCGGCCGCGCGTCCGGCCTCGAACCGCTTCAGCGTTTCCGCGCGCAGCACAAAAATCGTCAGCTCCGCCTCCGCTCCATCGCCACCCCCGACGGCGAGATCATCTACGATTTCTCGCGCCGCGACGCCCCTTACTCCAGCGACTACGCCCGTCGCCACGCCAAGCTCGGCCTCAACATCGTCGGCTTCCTCACCGCCGATCTCGGGGTCGGCGAGAGTGCGCGCTGCATGGTCCGTGCCGCCGACGCCGCCGCCATCCCGACGGCGCTCGTCCCCCTCAAGCTCAACTGCAAGAACCGCCTCGGCGATCAGACCTACGCCGCGCGCCTCCAGGACGAAAATCCGCACGACCTCAACGTCGTCCACCTCGATCCGCCCGCCTCGCGCGACCTCGACCATCACCACGGCCAGGCGTTTCGCGCCGGCAAATACAACATCGCCTACTTCGCCTGGGAACTGCCCGAATTCCCCGACGCCTGGGTTCCGAGCTTCGATTACTACAACGAGATCTGGTGCCCGAGCGATTTCACCGCCCGCGCAATTTCGATGAAGTCGCCCCTGCCCGTGCTCACGATGCCGCACGCGATCTCGTTCGCCCGGCCGCTCGCCAATGTGGGAGGGGCTTCACGCCCCGACGCCGTCGCCGCGCTGCGAGCGCGCTTCGGCCTGCCCGCCGACAGATTTCTCTTTCTCACCCTCTTCGACTTCAACTCCTACGCCGAACGCAAAAACCCCCGCGCCGCCCTCGAAGCCTTCCGCCGCTCCGGCCTCGCATCGAAAACGGTGGGAGGGGCTTTACGCCCCGACTCCGGCGCCGCCTTGGTCATCAAAGTCCAGAACGCCGCCGGCAACCCCGCCGACTTCGCCGCCCTGCAGGCCAGCGTCCGCGATCTCCCCGGCACCGTGCTGCTCACCGAAACGCTCTCGCGCGCCGACATCTACGCCCTCGAAGCCGCGTGCGATTGTTTCGTCTCACTGCACCGCTCCGAAGGCTACGGCCTCGCCGTCGCCGAAAGCATGTTCCTCGGCAAACCCGTCATCTCGACCGATTGGTCCGCCACCGCCGAATTCGTGACCACCGCCAACGGCTGCCCCGTGCGCGCCCCGCTCATCATGCTCGAAAAAAATCACGGCCCCTACGCCAAAGGCTCCACGTGGGCCGATCCCGATCCGAGCCACGCCGCCGAGTGGATGCAAAAACTCGTCGCCGATCGTGTGCTCGCCGCGAGCCTCGGCGCCGCCGCCCGCGCCACGATCGAATCGCGCTTCTCCCCCGCCGTCATCGGCGCCCGCTACAAACAACGCCTCCAAGCCATCGCCGCGTTCTAGAGCGGTTTCAGAAAGTCCGCAGCCGTTTGTGTAGGTCGGGGTTTATCCCCGACATCCGCCGTAGTCGGACAGGCGTCGGGCGTAAAGCCCGACCTACATGTCGGTCGCGGCTACACTTCAACTTAATCCGATCTAAGACCCGCTTCGCCGTTTCGAGCGAAACGCTCACGCGTTCCGCTACGGCCCGCGGCGCTCGTCGGATTTTCCCGTATTCCCAGTCCGTTTCTATTTCGGCGCCGCCGCATGCGCCCGTTTCAGCGCCTCGCAGCTCACGACTTTCTCCACCAGGTCGAGCGGCCGGTAGAAATAGTGGTTGGCCGCCTCGAAGCCGATGCGCGAATCCGCGCGCGCCAGCGCGTAGAGCCGCCGGGCCAGCGCGATCTCGCGGTCGAGCGCCGCGAGCAGTGCCGTCCGCGCCGCCGCGTCGCCCGGGTTCTTCGCCAGCGCCTCGCGCGCCACGATGAACTTCGCCTGCTCCGCCACGCTCGCGAAATGGCAATACGCCGCCTCCGCGATCGCCCGCTCCCGCTCCGCTTCGGGGTGCTTGCCGGCCTCGGCCGCCGCCACCGCGGTGCGCATCGGCTCCAGCCCGCGTTCCCAACCGCGCGCCGTCTTCTCAAACTGCGCGACAAAATCCGCCGGCGCATACGCCCCGCGCCAGCGCGTGAGATCGTCCCACGGATAACACGTCATCGTCGCCGCGTAGCCCGTGGCACGTCCATAGAGCAGGTTGGCCGGCCCCATTTGTTGCGGCGCGGAATACAGCCCCAGCCCATACGGAAACTCGCGGAATCCCGCGCTGAACGCCGACCACGCCTGCCGCGCGGCCGGCGCGGCCGCCTTGCCGAACCGTTCCACCGCCAGCGCCTCCAGCGCCGCATCCGCCGTCGCCGTCGCACCGTCGAGGATCAACTGCGCGAGCCGCAGATTCGGCGACGGGTAGCCCCCGAGGGACCAACTGAGCATCAGGCCGTCGACCCCCTCCCGGGCGAGTCCGGCACAATGCTCCGCCACGAGATCCATCGCCGGCAGATAGGGCAGCGGCGAAAGCTCCCACGTGTTGTTGAGCGCCACCTTGGCGACAGTTTTGAGGCCGCGCGCCTTGGCTACGGACCAGTGCTGGCGCGCCCGCGGTCCCGGGCCCGGCACCGAAATCGAATACTCCCCCACCTTCCCCTTCACCGCACCGCGTTCGAACGGCTGCGCCCACTCGCTCACCGACATCTGCCACACCCCGGGCGGCAGCGCCCGCACATGATCGGTGGCATCGCCATGCCGCGCCCAGCCCCAATCCCACGCGATCACCTTCGCCGCCGGATCGCCTCGATGCACGCCCTCCGCCATCACCGCGTGCAACTCACCGACAATCTCCGCCTGCGTGCGCAACCGGCACCGCGGACACTCCATGTGCCGGTTATGCGAGGCGCAGTTGGTCGGATTCTCCGACGCGCTGATCGGGAAGATGCCGCCGAGCCCCGGCGTCGCGCGAAACACAAACGCCAGCGCATCGCCGATCCACTTCCGCACCGCCGGGTCCGAGGTGCACATCGCCACCATGTCGAACCCATTCCACCCGCGCACACCCGCCATCTGCGGTCGGTCGCGGAAAAACGCCGCCGGCATCGCCCGCGGCTCGTTCATGTAAAGATAGACCTTGATGCCGTGACGCGCCGCCTTCGCCACCAACTCGCGCAACGCCGCCAGCCGCTTCTCGTGGCCTTCGCCGAACTCCGGGAAGGCCGGCCCGCCCGGTGCCAACTGCCGCAGCACCACGTGCAGCCACACGCCGTTCACGCCCTGTTGGGCCAACCGCGCCAGCAACCCGTCGGGATACGGATCGATCGCCGTCGGCTCCGCCAGCGGATCACCATACGCCCCGAAATAGGAGAAGATGTAGCGCAGCTTCCCGTCCGCCGCCGCCGGCCGGGTATCCGACGGCACGCGATTCAACTCGGCCGCAAACGCCAGCGGCGCCTCGCCCTCGAACGCGATGCCGCTGGCGAAACTCCGCGCCACGTCCGCGCGAATCGTCGCGGCCTTCGCGAGCGTCGAGGCATCTGGCGCGTGATAGCGCAGCGGTTCGCAGGCAGGTTTTGCGCTGCCGAGCTTGAGCCCGAGCGCATCGTCCTCCTTCAGTCGAAACTCGAATTCGTCGCGACTCATCCCGACCAACGCGAGCAACTGGTCCTCCGGCAGCAGGTGCCAGTTGCGGCGCACGATCGTGATGTAAATCTGGCGCCGCTCCGCCGGCGGTGGCGCGCGATTCGCTCCGAGCCCCATCGACGCCGCGACGTGCTCCAACTGCGCCGGCGTGGCCTCCACCAGGCGCGCCAGCGCGGCGGTGTCGACCAGCTCCCAGTTCCGCCAGACGTAGGCGTGCAACCGGTCGGGGAAATGCTCAAACAGCACCGCGGGCGGCGGCTTGCCCGCCGGCAACAGCTCAGCCGCTATCACGTTCACCACGCCGGCCAGCAGCATGGCGGCCAGCCGCAACATCCGTGTGTGGGGTTTCACCCGTCGAGTCACTCGCCGCGCGGCGTCCCTGTCGAGCGCGGAGACGGCTCACCGCGCCAGTTTCCGCAGCCAGATCATCCCGCCGCCGCCCCGCGCGCAGAGCGGCATGTGCGTCCGGAACCACTCGTGGCGCGTGTTGAACAGCCAGCCCGTGAACAGTTCCACCCGATACGCCGCATTGTGCATCAGAAACGCCCGCAGCAAATACTGCTCGTTCCACGCCCGGCCCTCGTCGAGCCACTCGCGCGGATACTCCAGGTTGCCCGCCACGTCGTGGATGTGGATGAGCACGCCCGGGGCGAGCACCGGCAGCACGTCGAAGTAGAGCCGGTTCACATCGCTGCCGATCTTGCTCACGTGCGACGAGTCGATGAACAGCACGTCGTTCTCACCGAGCGAGGCAAACGTCTCCAGCGGCACGTCCTGCACGCGTTTCTCGATGAGCGTGGTGCGCTTCTCGTCCTCGGGCCGCAGCAGCTTGCGCAACCGGATCATGTCGGGGTCGATGAACGTGAACTCCACGCCGCCCCCCAGCACGCGCTCGTTCACATCGAGCATCGCCGCCGAGGAAAACCCCGAGCCCACCTCGATGATCCGCCGCGGCCGCGCCTCGCGCAGCATGCAGTAGAGCATGATCGCGTCGAAGTGGCCGTAGGAGGGATTCTTCAGGAAGAACCGTTTGCCGTCCGTCTGCTCCTCCGGAAACGGCTGCTCCGCGTAAAACGGCGCGAACCGCTCCAACCGCGCCACCTGCCCCGCTTCGTTGAGCTCGACGCCCGGAAACGGCGGTCCGAATCCGCCCCGCGCAAACGCCTCCGCCACCTCCTCCCGCGACGGCAGCGGCGAGTAGAAATGCCCCGGCGGAAAAAAACGCGCCCACTCGTCATGCTCGGCCCGCAGGCGCTCGTTCTCGGCGCGCAGCCGCTTCGCCTCGCCCCACGGATTGAACAGCGCGGCGAGCGGGTTGGTGGACTTAGGCGTCGAGGGCATCGGTCAGGAAACGAGGGGCACGATCACCTCAAGGCTTTCACAACGCGACAGGTAGGAGCCTGCTCGCAGGCGATTTGGCGCGCACGCCGACGATGTGTGTCTCGAATCGCCTGCAAGCAGGCTCCTACCTGTCGTCATCGAACGCTTGAACTGGAAAAAATGCCCCATGCGCTACGGACTTTTGGCCGGGGCCGGCCTCACGACGATCTCCAAATTCGCCACGCGAAACGCCAGCAGCCGGTCGTCAGCGCCCACGACGTGCGCCGGCAGGTCCGTCTTGAACACGAGTTCCGTCTCGCCCGGCGGCAGCACACAGCCGAACTGCATCTCCGTCGGTCGCGGCACGATCGTGTCGGACCACACCATCGCGGAG
Source organism: Verrucomicrobiota bacterium (assembly GCA_016235555.1). Classification (GTDB taxonomy): domain Bacteria; phylum Verrucomicrobiota; class Verrucomicrobiia; order Opitutales; family Opitutaceae; genus JACRKC01. The sequence continues at coordinate 62,284 of JACRKC010000004.1, read as the reverse complement.
CCGGCGAACACCCGCACGCGCCGCTCGTCCTGCGCCGACACCACTTCGCCGCGGATCGCCACCACGAGCGGCCGGCCGCTCGCGTTGTGCAGCTTCAATCCCGCCTCGCCCTTGCTCCAGCGCCAGCTCGCCGTCGCCGTGGTTTCGATCCCATGCCAGGCGCCCGTGCGCTCGATGCGCAGCGCCGCCACCGCCTCCGGCGCGCCGCGCACGGAGAAAAATTCCCGCGGCGGCGTGAACTCCTTGTAGGCGGCCAGCACGCTCAAGTTGCCGGCCACCAGCACCGCGAGCCAGCGGCGGCCCCGTGGCACGGCGATGTTGAACGCCAGCAGCATCGGCAGCAGCACGCGCGACGCCGCTCCGGGAAACCCCTCCCACACCGGCGTCGCTAGAAACACCATGAGCGCGGCATACGCCACTCCCAGCCGCCACCAAGCCTCGCCCGGACGCCACCGCAGCGCGAAAAACAGAAACTGCACCGTGAGCGCGACCACGGTCGCCAGCGTCGTCACCGCCGTCGGCGAAAACGGGTGCGCCGCGATCTCCGCGAACGACTCGCCCCACTTCTGCGCGAAGCCACCGAGCGGCACCCCGAAGTTGCCGAGGCCCTTGTCCTCCGTCGCACCGAACTGCCAGAGGACATATCCCATCCACAGCACCAGCGGCAGCGCAACCGCCACGGCGGCGCCGATCCAGCGCAACCAGGTGCGCGGCGCACGCAGGCTTTCGTCGGTCGTCGCCGTGACCGCGAGCAGGCTGGTTTCCCGCCCCAGCCCGGCCAGCGCCAGCGCGGCCAGTCCCGCGCCTCGTTTCCCTTTTTCCAGCCACGCCATCGCCCCGGCGATGAGCAGCAGGCTCGGTCCGTCCACCAGCGAATTGCGCACGCTCATGCACAGGCCGCTCGAAAACAGAATGCCGAACCACCGCAGAAAATTTTCCAGATCCGTCGGTGGAAACCAGCGCATCAACAGCACGGCCAGCGCGAGCCAGACCACGACGTTGAGCAGCGCATGCGCCTGCACGATCCACGCCGGCTGGCCGAGACCCAGCGCCCACGCGACCCACGAAAACAAAATCCGCCGCGCGCGATACGGCAGGTTGTCGATCGCGGTCTTGAGCTCCGGGTTGCGCAGCGTCGGGTAAAGCGCGAGCTGCACATAGTAGGCACCGTCGTAGCCCGGCACGCCTTCATACACATGGTGCGGCACCTGCCGCAGCGCCGCGACCTCGCGCCCCGCCAGCGCATCGCCGATCGAGATGAGACTCGAGAACCCGGTGGTCGGTGAGTAAAACTGGGCGATACCCCACAGGAACAACGCCACGCAGGCGAAGCACGCGAGTCGCAGCCGACGGGCCAGCCAGCGTCCGAGTGTGCCGGGTTTTTCTTCGACCTCCGCGCTCATGCCGCGCGGAACGAAAATTGTAGCGGCGGTCTATGATCGCCGATCGCACTCCCGACGCACGCCTGGTCCACGGTCACCCGGCGGTCATAGACCGCCGCTACAGCTGGCGATGCCCGATGCAGGCGCTTGTCTTCCAAATTTCTCACGTGCAGTTTGCCGCATCACAGAACGCACGCCCTTCATGTCAAACTCGAATCCCCCCGCTCCCGCGCCGCGCTGGCTCGTGCGTTTCGGGCTCCTTGCGCTGGCCGCGTATGCGGTGATGATCGGGTTTTATTTCACGACGGCGGCGGGCGGCTCCGATTCCTCGGGCTACTTCAACAGCGCGCGCCTGTTCACCGAGGGAAAATTCGACACCGAGCTGCGCATCCCGGCCGAATTCACCGGCCCGCTCATCGAGGACAAACTCCAGTTCCTCCCCCTCGGTTTCTGGCCGTTCCCGCATAACCCGCACATCACGCCCACCTACCCCACCGGCCTGCCGTTGCACATGGCGATCACGGGCAAGTTTCTTGGCTGGATCGCCGGCCCGATCGCCATCGGCTTGTTCGCCGCACTCGGGGCGGTGTGGCTGTGCTACGCGGTGGGCCGTGAACTCGGGCTCGATGCGCGGCTCGCCGCCGCCTCGGCCGCCGTGCTCGCGCTCACGCCGATGTTTTTGTTCACCGCCGTGCAACCGCTGAGCGACACGCTCGCGACCACGTGGGCGCTCGCCGCGATGTGGACCGCGCTGCGCGCTCGCCGCTCCCTCGGCTGGGCCGTGGCGTGCGGCGCCGCCTACGCGATGGCCGTGCTCGTGCGGCCCACGAATATCCTGCTGCTGCCCGCCGTGGTGATCTTCATCGGCTTCGACTGGAAAAAACTCGTCGCGCTCGGCCTCGGCGGCGTGCCCGGCGCGGTCTGGCAGGGCGTCTACAACCACGTGCTCTACGGCGGTGCGCTGAAATCGGGCTACGGCTCCATCTTCGAAACCTTCCACTGGGAATACGGCCCGCCGACCGCGCTGCACCTCCTGAAATGGCTCGCCCTGCTGTTGCCAACCGCACTGCTCATCCTGCCCTTCGCCGCCGCGGCGCGCGCCGAGCTTCGCACGCGCGAACTGCTCGGCCTCGCGGTGTGGTTCAGCGTCATCACCGGTCTCTACACGTTCTACGAAGTCACCCGCGAGGTGTGGTGGTGCCTGCGGTTCATCCTGCCGGCGTTTCCCGCCCTGATCCTCGGCGGCGCACTCGGCGTCGAGGCGATCGCGCGGCGGTTCGACGCGGCGCAGGCCGGCCGCTTCCGGGCCGTTGCCGCCCTCGCGCTCGCAGTTTGGGCGGCGATCCTCAGCCGCTACTGGACGCGGCAGTTCTACATCATGAACACGAAGGCCGGCGAGCAGACCTACGTCGAGGCGTGCGACGAGCTGAAGAAACGCTTCCCGCCCGGCACGCTGGTGGTGACGATGACGTTCAGCGGCGCACTCTATTTCTACACGGATTTTCCCGTTCTGCGCTGGGACCAGGTGAAGCCCGGCCGCTTCCCTGAGTTCGTCGCCGCCGCGCAAAAAGCCGGCCGCCAGATCTGCGCCGTCGACTTCAAGTGGGAGGAAGACAAGGCGCTCAAGGAGCACTGCCCGGGCATCTGGGAGCCCGTGACCACGCTCCATAACGCCGCGATCTGGCGCCTCGTTTACCCCGGGACGGCACCAGCCGCGAAATGAGTGCGCTGCGATCCGCAACTCCGGTAGCCGCGAGCGTGACAGACTGTGTGAAAACCCGGCGGCATTCGTTCAGCCGCGCGAAGTGTAGCGGAAACCGTGAGGTTTTCGCGGGATCTGGCCTGCGTTCGGGCGAAAAGCTCACGCTTTCCGCTACCACCGTCGCGTTCTCACACACTCTGGTGAGCGAGTGGCCGAAGCACCACTCGCTCACGCTCGTGGCCACCAACCGGGTCACGACGCAGCCATGATCCCCACCGATGTTCATCGCCGTCTCGTGCGCGCCGCGGGCCTCGTCGCGGTCGCGTTTTTCTTATTTCTCGTCGGCCGCTTCTGGCACCAGGTCTACGGCTTCACTGCTTTCGTCCAGCTCGATGCCGGCAGCCGCGAACGCATGATCTCGGCGCTCCGCGAGCAACCGATCTACACCTACCCGGACCACGGCGGCTACGACGGCGTCTATTACGCGCAGATCGCCTGCGATCCTTCGCTGCGCGATCCCGACCTCGGCCGCGCCCTCGACAACTTTTCCTACCGCGCCCGCCGCATTCTGCCGTCGGCGGTCGCGTGGGTGCTCGGCGCCGGCCAGCCGCGCTGGGTCATCCACGCCTTCACGCTCGTCAACGTCGCCGCCTGGCTCGCCCTTGCGTGGCTGCTGTGGCGGCTGCTCGAGGTCGAGGATTGGCCCAGCCTGCTCGCGTGGGGCGGCGTGATGTTTTCCGCCGGCGCGCTCGCCAGCGTGCGGCTCTCGCTGACTGATCTGCCGTCCCTCGCTCTCGTCGCTGGCGCTTACCTCGCGGTTGACCACGGACGCCATTCCCTCGCGTCCAACGTCCTCGCCGCCGCCGCCCTCGCCCGTGAGACCGCCCTCGCCGCCTTCGCCGGTCTCCTGCGCCGGCCGTGGCTCTCCAGTCAGAATATCCTGCGCGCCATCGCCGTCGCCGCTCCGCTTGCCGTCTGGCTCTTTTATGTCCGCACCCGCGCCGGCACCGTCGAGCAGGGCTGGGGTAATTTCTCGGTTCCCGTGCTCGGGCTGATTGAAAAATGGCGCGCCGCGCTCGCCGCCCTCCGCAGCGTCGAAGACAAACCGCTCGCGTGGACGACGCTGCTCGCGACCCTCGGTCTCACCACCCAGGCCACTTTCATGCTCACGCGCTGGCGGCCCGACGATCGCTGGTGGCGGCTCGGCGCGGTTTTCGCCGGGATGCTGCTCTGCCTCGGCACCGTCGTCTGGGAAGGTTATCCCGGCGCCGCCACCCGCGCGCTGCTGCCGCTCACCCTCGCGTTCAACCTCGTCGCCTACCGCACGCGCGCGCCGCTCGCCTGGCTCGTCCTCGGCAACCTCACCGTCTTTTCCGGCCTGCTCGCACTGCGCGACGTGCCGCGCGACTGGCAGGAACTCGCCGCGCTGAACTCCCGCGGCACCGCTGTCATCGCCCGCCTCGACACCGGCTGGTTCGGCATGGAGGAAAGCGGCCGCTCCCGCTGGGCCTGGTCCGACGGGCGCGCCCGCGTGACCTTCTCGTCGTGGACCAAACGCGCCGACACGCTGCATCTCTCCTTCGCCCTCGCCAGCCTCGCACCGCGCACCGTCGTCATCCGGCAGGGCGAACGCGAACTCACCCGCGTCACCCTCAGCAAGAAGACCGCACCCTGCACCCTCCCGGTGGCGCTCGACGCCGAGGGCCGCGCCACGCTCGAATTCGCCACCGACACCCCCGGTGTGCGCGAAAGCTCCAATGCCGACGCCCGCTCGCTCGCGTTCGCCGTCTACGACCCGCGGCTCTCGCTCGCGCAACCCTGACCCGGTCAGCCCGCCGTGGCGCGCACGTTCTCCATCGTTTTCCTCGCGCTGGCCCTCGCGATCACCGGCACCTACCGCGAAAATTTCTTCGCGACCCCGCACATCGAGGAAGGCGACTCCGCCTCCAACGGCCTGCAAATCCACCGCGCGAAACGCCTGCGCGAAATCCATGGCAACTACTCGCAGTGGGGCTTCCACCACCCCGGCCCGGCGTTCTTCTATGTCCATGCTGCGGGCGAGTGGCTGCTCCACGACACCCTCCGCCTCACGCCCGCGCCCCACAACGCCCACCTCTACACCGGCGCGCTGCTGCAACTCGCCTTCTACGCCGCCGCCATCGCGCTGCTCGCCCGCCACACGCGCCAACCCGCGCTCACGGTGGCCCTCGCGATCGCCACCGGCGCGCTGCACTTCGCCCAGGTCGATCGCATCATCTACAGCACGTGGCCGCCCGACGTGCTGCTGATGCCGATGTTGTGCTTCCTCGTGGCCTGCGCCGCCGTCGCCTCCGGCGATCGCATCGCGTCACCGTTCATGGTAGTCGCCGGCAGCTTCCTCGTGCATGGCCACGTCGCCCAGCCGCTATTCGTCGTGCCGATGACACTCGCCGCCGTGATCGCGCTGCTGCGCAACCCGCGATTCGACTGGCGCAAACTGGCCGGCCGCCCCTCCACCCGCGTCTCTTTCGTCCTGCTCGCGGTCTTCCTCTTGCCCCTCGTGATTGACGCATCGCGCGGTCGCGCGAGCAACCTCCACGACATCGTCCTCCACCTCCGCTACCAGCACGACGCCGGCCAGTCCCTCCTGCAATCCGCTCTCTGCTACGCCTCGTATTTCCTCGGGATGAACGATCCCTCGCTCTTCAACCGGCTCGGACCCGAAGCGTGGGCTCCCTTCGCCCGCCACCTGTGGCTGATCGTCGCCTGGGCAGCCGCGATCAGCGTCGTCGGGTGGTGGTTCTTTTCCGGTTCGCGCCGCCGCGAGTCCATTCCGCCCCTCCGCTTCGGGCGCAGTTTGCTCTGGTTCTGGCTCCTCGCGAGCGCACTCACGCTCGTCTGGGGCATGCGACAGGACGGCGGGCTGACGAGCTACAACAGCCACTTCAATCATTCCCTCGTTCACGCCCTCGCCCTCGCCGTAGTGGTGATGGCCGGACAACTCTCGCCCACCGTTTCCCGGCTCGTCTGCACCGCGGCCGGCACCGCCGCCGTGGCCGCCTTCGCCCTCGCGCTCCCGGCGGAACCCAAACTCGACGCCCGCTGCGACGACATCCCGGTGCGCCTGCCCGCGCTGCTCGCCGCCGACGCGCGACCCGCCGCGCCCAAGCTCCTCCTGTTCGCCCATGAGGACTGGTATGAGGCCGTGACCCTCGCTCGCGCCCTGCAACATCGCGGCCTCGCGGCCTATGTTCACCCCGATCACCGGATCATGTTCGGTCGCGATCTCGTTTTCGGAAACCAGCACGACGCACTGCACCGCGGCGCCCTCTCGGTCTGGCGCATCGTGCCCGCGTCCTCCGCGCCCTCCGTCCGCCACGTGCTCAATCGCAATTGCCGCGTCGTCTTCGTCGACGGCGCGCCCGCCGCCACGCTTCCGCTGCACATCGATTTCAGCCGGCCCGGTCCGCCCGAACGCTTCGCCCTCTTCGGCCTCGCGCCCACCGAGCCCCCATGGACCTGGACCGACGCCCACTTCGCCGCGCTCACTTTCACCACTCCCGCCGCCCAAGGCCCGCTGCTCCTCTCGCTCGACGCCTCGGGTCTGACCACCGAGCTCAACCCCGCCGGCCAGACTGTGCGCCTCGTCGTCAACGGGCACCCCCTCGCCACGGAAAAATTTCCCGGCGCCCGCCACACCCTGCGCGCGACGATCCCCGCCGAGATTTGGAACGCCCGCTCCTCCCGGCTGATCGTGCTCGAATTGCCCGACGCCCTCGCCCCGGCCAAGGTCGGTCTCTCGGCCGACCGCCGTTTGCTCGGCCTGCGTCTCTACGGCCTCACGCTCGAACCGCTCGGGGAAGCGCGTTGACCTCGGTTCGCCCCTTCTGCGAAACCTGCGCCCGCCTCGATGCCCGCTCCGCTCCTCCTCGACCTCACCCACACCTGCCACACCCGGGCGCGCACCGGCATCCAGCGGGTCGCCCGCTCGCTTCACGCCTCGCTCGGCGCCGCGGCCGTGCCGATCACGCACGACCCTCATCGCGACACGTGGCGTCCCCTCGCCGACTGGGAGCACGCCAATCTCGCCACGAAAACGGTGACCGACAAACGCAGCGCCCAGTGGCCGCTACGCGCCAGGCTCGCCGGCAACGCCGCCCGCCTGCTCGGGCGGCCCGCGGACCCGCTGCCGCGGAACTCCGGCCTGCTCGTGCCCGAAGTTTTCTCGCCCGCCGTCGCCGCCGCGCTGCCTGCGATCTTCGCCGCCACCCGCGGCCCGCGCGTCGCCGTGTTTCACGACGCGATCGCGCTGCAGTATCCGGAACTCTCGCCGCCGAAAACCGTCGCCCGGTTTCCCGCCTACCTGCGCGAGCTGCTCGCGTTCGACGGCATCGCCGCCAACTCCGAGACCTCGCGCGACGTGCTCACCGACTACTGGCGCTGGCTCGGCGCCGTCAGCCCCCCGCCCGTCACCGCCCTCCCCCTCGGCGTCGACGCCCGTTGTCATCCAATGGATGACATTGCGACGCCCGTCCCGATCGCGACCGCGGTTCCCACCGTGCTCTGCGTCGGCACTTTGGAGGGGCGAAAAAACCACCTCGCGCTGCTCGACGCGTGCGAGCAGCTGTGGGCGCGTGGCACGCGTTTCGAACTCCGCCTGATCGGCCTCGCCAACAAGGACACCGGCGCCGCCGCCCTCGCCCGCGTGCAGGTGCTGCAAGCCGCCGGCCGGTCGCTGCGCTATGACGGCCCGCTCGGCGAAACGGCCGTCGACGAAGCCTACGCCGCGTGCGCGTTCACCGTTTATCCGTCGATCGTCGAGGGCTTCGGCCTGCCCGTGATCGAAAGTCTCGCCCACGGCAAACCGTGTGTCTGCTCAGGCCGCGGCGCCCTCGGCGAGTCCGCCCGCGGCGGCGGTTGCCTGCCGCTCGACGCCGTCGACTCGGCCAGCCTGGCGACCGCGATCCAACGACTGCTCTCCTCCCCCGCCGAAGTCACCGCGCTCACCCGCGCCGCGCGCCAGCGCAAGTTCCGCACGTGGACCGACTACGCGCGCGAATTGGCCGAATGGGCCCACGCGCTGCCGCGGCGGAACTAAGCGCGCGTTTTCGAGTCCATCGCCGGGCTCCCGCCCAGCCTTTGCGTTTGCCAACGGGCATGGCGACTGCTCTCGTTTGCCCCGACCATCATGGCGTTAAGTTTCTTTACCAAAAACAAGAAGGCGATTCTGGCCCGCTGTCGCGACGACTATCCGACGAAGATGCGGCTGAAATACGCCCCGTTCTATCACGCCATGGAGGCCCAGAAGGGCACCACTGTCCGGCTCGACGGCAAGGACATGATCATGTTGTCGAGCAACGACTACCTCGGTTTGTCGTTCCACCCCAAGATCCTCGAATCAGCCCGCGCCGCGATGAACAAATGGGGCACCAGCACCAACGGCGCCCGCATCTCGAACGGCTCGCGGAAATTTCACCTGGAACTCGAGGAAAAACTCGCCGACTTCCTCGGCCGCGAGGCCTGTCACGTCCACGCCGCGGGCTACCTCTCCTGCATGTCGGCCGTCGCGACCTTCGGCCAGAAAGGTGACATCATTTTCGCCGACAAGAACATCCATTCCTGTCTGTGGGACGGCATCCGGCTCTCCAACGCCAGCTACGAACGTTTCTCGCACAACAACCCCGATGATCTCCGCGAGGTCATCGCCGCCTCGAATCCCGACGCCCCGAAAATCCTCGTCATCGAGGGCGTCTATTCGATGGAAGGCCACATCGCCCGCCTCCCCGAACTCGCCGAAATCGCCGAGGAAAGCAGCTGTTTCACGGTTTTGGACGATGCCCACGGCTTCGGCGTGCTCGGCCGCCAGGGCCGCGGCACGATCGATAGCTTCGGTCTCAACGACAAGGTCGACGTCATGTGCGGCAGCATGTCGAAATCGCTGGCCAGCATCGGCGGCTTCGTCGCCTCCAGTCGCGAGGTCATCGAGTATCTCCGCACCCACTCGAAGCAGACGACCTTCTCCGCCGCCCTCAGCCCGGCGCAAGCCGGCGCCGCGATGGCCGCGCTCGACGTCATGCAGACCGAGCCGCAACACCTCGAACGCCTCTGGGCCAACACGAGGAAATACAAGGCGATGCTCAAGAACCTCGGCCTCGACACGTGGGACAGCGAGACGCCCGCCGTCCCGATCGTGCTCGGCTCGAAGGAACGCGTTTATCTCTTCTGGCGCGCGCTGATGGATCGCGGCGTGTTCACCGTCATGTCCATCGCGCCCGCCGTGCCCGTCGGCAAGGATCTCATCCGCACCGCGATCTCCGCGATGCACACCGACGAACAGCTCGAGCGGATCGCCGAGGCCATGGCCTACGCGATCAAGAAGCTCTGAACCGTAACCACGCCCTCGGCCGTAGCAGCCGACGTGAGGAGGCTGGGATCGGGTGGAGCGCGTTGAACTCAACGCGCTTTTTTGTGCCTACGTTGCGCCCAGCCCGCGTCTGATGGTGTCGGCCGCCTCGGCCCAAGTCGGCAACTCCCGTGTCGCCGCCTCGCGCACCAATTGCGCGTGCCAGGCGTCATCCCGCAACACGCGGCCCAGCGCGGCATGCCAGGCCGCGCGATTGTCGGGCGCCACCGGCACGCACCCGCCGCCGTCGGCGTTCTCCCGCAGCACGGGCAGATCGCTGCACACGCACGGCACGCCCATCCAGAGCGACTCGAGCAAGGGCAATCCACAGCCCTCCGCGATCGTCGGAAACACCGAGGCTCGCGCCGTCGCGTAGAGTTTTGCCACCACCGCGTCGCTCGCCGCTTCGTGATAGCACAAGCCCGGGAAGTGCCGCCGCTCTTCCTTGAGCCGGGCGACGATCGCCCGGCCAAAGTGCGGATTGACGCGCCCCACCACGTGCAGTTCGAACTGCCGGCCCTCCCGCCACAACCCCTCGCACACATCGAGGAGAAAATCCTGGTTCTTCCGCGGCTCGAGGATGCCCACGCACAGGAGCTGCGGCGTCGCGCCCGCCGCCGCCGGACGATCGGTCACCCGCGCCCTGCCATTGAAATCCGCGCCGAGCGCCAGCACGTCGACGGGCGGTGGCGTCGTCACGCCCTGCCAGCGCCAGAACCCGAGCAGCTCCTCGCGGCTCGCCGCCGAGACCGCCCACACGCGATCGAAACCGGACAACAGTTTCATATAGCCCGCATGCCGCGCGACGCTCTGCGGCCAGGTGATGTGCGGATGCTTGAGCGGGATCGCGTCATGGAAGATCGCCGCTAGCCGGCAGGTCCGCCGCGTGAGAAACTCCGTGAACCCGGGGCGCTCGATCTCGGAAAAAAGTTCCGCGGTGAGAAACCAGTCGCCAGCCCCGGCCCGCTGCGCCGCGGTCGGCCAGTCGGTCGCCTGCGCCGCCGCCCCGAGTTCCCCGCTCAGCCGGGCGCTCACCCGCGTCAATCCCGAGCGGTGCGCCGCGCTGCCGGTCTTGGTGACGTCGAAGTAGATCATGTCGCCAGCGTCCGCAGCATGTGGCTGTGCAGCCGCGCCGCATTCTTGTGCGCATCGTAGTTTTCCTCGACCCACTCGCGCGCCGCCCGCCGCAGCTTCTCGCAAAACGCATCGTCCGTCGATAGTCGCCGCAGGGCCGACACCCATTGGTCGACCGCGTCGACCGTCGCCACGAATCCGGTGACACCCTGCGTCACCGCCTCGGTGGTCGCCGCGGCCGGCGAGGTGACCACCATCACGCCCACCGACATGGCCTCGGGAATGACATTGGGCAATCCGTCGCGATCGCCGCTCGGGGCGATCACGCCGGTGTGCAGCAACACGTCGGCCCACGCCAGTTGGCTCCAGACTTCGTGCTGCGGCAGGTGGCCGGTGAACGTCACGTCCGCCGCGATGCCGAGGTGGCCCGCGAGCTTCTCGAGTTCCGCCCGCAAGGGCCCGTCGCCCACGATGCGCGCGGCAAACGGCACGCCCGCGGCCCGCAGCGCCGCATAAATCCGCAGTTGGTGATCGAGCCCCTTCTTTTCCACGAGCCGCGCCACGCACACCAGCTGCAGCGGCGAACGCGTCGAGCGCAGCGGTTTCACGGCTGGCAGGCGGTCCAGCCCGCGGCGGATGCAGTGGATCTTTTTCCCATCGAGCCCTCGTGCGATCAGCGCCCGCCGCGCCATTTCCGTGGACGTGTGGACGAAGGCCGCCGGGCCGAGCTTCTCGTCCAGCCACCAATCGCCGCCGTGCTCGTAGATATCGTAGGCATGGGCCGCCGCGCTGTAGCGATGTCCGCCGGCGCGCCACAACAACCACGCGGCCGTCGCCGGCGCACCGCCCCACGCCGCGTGCACGAGGTCCGGCGGCTGCCGCCGAAACGCGCGCAGGTGGACGCACGCGAACCCGGCCCCGAGCATGTTCTCCCAGAAATTCAGCCACGACGGAGCCCGGCGCGTGAACAGGCCGTGCAGCAGTTCGCGCAGCACCTCCGGCCGGCGCCACGATTCATACGGGATCAACCAGCACAGCGTCAGGAGGCGCCATTTGTTGAACGACGCGACCGGCAGCCCGCGGAACGAACCTCCGCCCCCCCACAGCGAGTAGAGCTTCAGCTCCGCCCCGAGCGCCCGCATCGCGATCACCTCGCGTTGCAGGAAGGTCTCCGTGTTCTTGGGAAACGTGGTGAAGAGATAGACGATGACAGGTTTTTCCGCCGGCAAGATCGCGCCAGCATGAGACCGGCGATGGGCGCGGCAAGCGCAGGGTAAGAGATCTCCATCGGAAGGACGCATCTCAGTTTCTTGCAGTCCGGAGAGAGCGACGGAGCGGTGGTTTTCAACCGCCGAGCTTGGGCGCTGGGAAAGGCGCCCCTCCGCAGTGCAAGAAAGTGAGATGCGCCCCCACGGGAACGTTGCAGTCGAGGTGGAGCGCGTTGCCCTCAACGCGCTGGATTACGTCGTGGGTCGCGATGGCGCGGTGGGGCAACGCGCTCCACCGCTGCACGGCGCGGTCACGAATAGGCACGAGCTCAACTGCACAATGCCGGCCAAGGTAAGATTGAGTCGCTCGTCGTGTAGTAGTAGTCGTGCCACAAACTCCCCGATGAACTCACAGCCATCCAATCGGATTGGGTTCGCCGCGCTGCTGACCGTCCTGGTCACCAGCATTGCGATGCTTCAAATTGGCTGCTCCTCCAGAGCACGTCGCATTTATGGCGGCGGGTATTCAGGCCCGGGCACACCTGTGGTGACTCTGGAATCCGTGACTCCTGCAGCTGAGTCGCCGCGCGGCTGGCCGGTTCCCGCCGCACCAATGCCGTTTTATCCCATGGAGATGGTTCGAGCCGGAATCGCCGGTGAAGTCACTATCCGGCTAACGATCGGCGCCGACGGCGCGGTGAGCAGCTCGCGCATCGTCCAAAGCAGCCAACGCGAGTTTGAGCACCCGGTCATCAACGCCACCAAGCTCTGGCGGTTTCGAGAATTGCCCGGCCTCAACAATCCAGAATCACGCTCGGGCATGATTCTGGATTGCAGGATTAGATTCGCCTTCGACGAAGACTAGAGCCTGTCATGAACTTTGCGCGGAGCGGTGGCTGGAAGTAGGGCAGGTCTGTGACCTGCCCCGCGAGCACTCACCGCGTGAAAGGGCAGGTCACAGACCTGCCCTACCTCGGAGTCCGTCCGTCTTTTCTGACAAAAGTGCAGCCAGCCTCTAGCCGGTGCACCTGCCGCTCAAGCCGGCGGCGGTTCCGCTTTCGGCTCGGCGGGAGCTGGTGCCGGCTCGGCCGGGGCTTCCGCCACCGGCGCGGGCGGCTGCTCAGAGGCAGCCTCCACGGGTGCCGTAGGTTCGACCACCGCCGGCGCTTCGGCCGGGACCTCGGCCGGCGCTGCCGGTGCGGCCGCCGCCGGTGCAGGCGTCTCGGCGGGCGGCGGAGCCTCGGGGAAGTTCTCCGGATCGTGCTCCTCGGCTTCGACTTCCTTCTTGCGCGCCTCGACCATGGGCGGCGGCGCGTAGAGCGTGCCGTCGATGAACTCGGTCACGTAGCCTTCGCGCACGAGCCACATCAGGTCGCCCTGCAAGCGCGAGATTTTCGCGCGCTCGTCGACCGTAAGTTCCGGCACGGGCGTCGCCGGAGCGGCGCCTTCGGCCGGGGCGGCGGCAGGCGCGGCCTGGGCGGGTAGATTGATGCCGAGCAACTTCGACGGCAGCTCGCTCGCGCGAACCATCGGGTGCGCCTCGACGAAGGCGATCAGCGCGCCGATGCTGTCGGCGAACGTCTGGCCGGGCACGCGGAACTTGCGCTTCACGGCGCACACGTAGCTCACGCCCTTCGAACCTTTCTTGAAGATCGTGAAGTGCTCGCGGCGGAGACGCCCACGCAGGGCATTGGCGGTGTCGAGCGGGAATTTCCGCTGACGCTCCAGCGCGCCTTCGATGGCCCGGCGGATTTCACCCTGCGGCATGGTTTCGGCGAGTTTGCCGTGGAACCGCGCGTGCTCGACCGCCCGCACGATGCGCTCGCGCGCGGTCGTCAACAGATGCAGGCGCGCGTCCTCGTAGGCATCGAACGTCGGCACCGCCGGGGCGGCGGGAGCCTCGGGCGCGGGCGTGTCGGTTGCTGGCGCCTCCGGCGCCGGAGCAGGCGCCTCGGCGGCGGGCGTCTCAGCCACCGCCGGTTTCGCGGCCTTCGGGGCGGGCATCTTCCACGTGTAACGCGTGGTCTTCTTCATTTTCGCCAGCCACTGCGCGACCGCCTCCGGATCGCGGACCGTCTCGATGCGACTGCGAAACGCCTCAAACGCCATCCGCGACACTTTGGCCGCGTGGTGCTGCTGGACGATCTGGTTGTAGCGATGGTAATTCGGCGGCCCGAGCAGTTCGCCCGTCACGCCGCACTTGTTGATGACTTGGAAATTCCCCTTCGGGGCCTCGACCTCGACCTCGGCCATGTCGAAGAACTTGTCGAGGTGCGCGCTCATCACATGGGCGACGGCCGCCTCTTCGGTGTCAAACGGGACGCCGTCCGGCAGCGAAATGTAGATGGGTTGCCGCGGCGCACGCTCCGCCGGAGCGGAAGCGACACCGGCCGCGGCGGAGGGCGCGGCATAGTCGCCCGGCGTCTTGCGCGAGACCACGACCACGAAGCGGTCGGTCTTCGCCACCACGGTCCGCGCAATTTCGAAGAGCTCGATCGTCCGGCAGGATTTGCGGATCGTCTGGACGAGCGTGTTGAAGCTCGTGTCCTCCGGATAAAACGTGGCCGTGAAATAGGGACTGTCGTAGGGGCCGCGCTCCATCGGTTCGCCCCGGCCGCCGTAGCCGCCACGACGGGGGCCACCGCGAAACTCGCCGCCGCCGCCGGGTCCATCCCGCCGCGGGCCACCACGGAAATCGCCGCCTTCGCGGCGCGGCGGACGATCGCCCGAAAATTCGCGGCGTTCGCCGCCCCCTGCCGGAGCCTCGCTACCCGCAGGGCCAGCCGGCCGGCGGAACGACCGGCGGTCGCGCCGATCCGGGCCACCGCCCGGGCCGTCACGCCGGTCTTCGCGGCGCGGCCGGTCGCGCCCTTCGGAGGGTGCGGTCTTGTCGACCGACCATTGCGTGCCGAAGCTGAAGCCCTGAAGCTGGCTCAGGTCGATCTTGTTGAAGTCGGCAGGCGGATTTTCCGGAGTCTGTTCCGGCTGGTTTTCCTTGGGAGCGGTGTCGTCCATTGACTAAAAAAGCGGGCGGATGCCCGCGAGGTTTGCGGATGGTGTGCGAGACGGATCGTAATCGCGGCGCAGTGTCCCGCGCGTCCGAGGGAGAGGCAAGCAGTTTCCCGGCCATCGGAGGGAGATTAACACCCCAAGGCCCCCGGGGGACCGCTGACCGGGCGCAGCTACAGGCCTCAAGCCGCCAAATTCCGTATTCCGGAGCCGACGGCCCTCCCCGCCGCTGGGCTGTGGAGTTCGCCAGCCTCGAATTGCTTCCCGCGACGCGGGTGAAGCATGGTGCTCGGGGCGAGACTCGAACTCGCACGCCTTACGGCACACGCCCCTCAAACGTGTGTGTCTACCAATTCCACCACCCGAGCAGGTGTAAAGAGAGGAACGCGGACTAAGAGGAATCGCCCGAACCTTGTCCAGCACTGAAAATCGATTTTGCAGATTGAAGGGCATATCTCAGTTTCTTGACGTCCGGTGAGCGCGACGGAACGGCGGTTTTCAACCGCCGAGCCCGGGATTGAACGGGTTTTCCGTCAACGCCGCTGCCGCTCCGCCAGCCCGCGGGCCAGCGCCGCGGCAAAAAACGGCCCACGGTAGATCATCCCCGTGTAAACCTGCACCAGCGTCGCACCGGCATCGAGTTTCTCGGCGGCCCCGGCGACATCGCAGATCCCTCCGACCCCGACGATGGGCAACCGGCCACCGGTCGCGCGCGCGATGTAATTGATGATTTCGGTCGATCGCTGGCGCAGGGGCGCGCCACTCAGACCGCCGGTTTCGTTCACCGTCGCGAAGAACCCCGGCCGCGCCAGCGTCGTGTTGGTGGCGATGATGCCGTCCAGGCCATACTCCGCGATCACGCCCAGCACCGCGTCGATCTGCGTCCACGTCAGATCGGGGGCGATTTTCAGCAGCACGGGGACACGACGCCCGCCGGGCGCCGAGGAGGCGCGCGCGCGATTCGCCGCCGTGATCGCGCCGAGGAGTTCCCGCAGCCGCCCTTCATCCTGCAGCTGCCGCAGGTTTGGCGTGTTGGGACTCGAGACATTCAGCACCACGTAGTCGGCGTGATCGGCCAGCCGGCCGAAACTTGCCAGGTAGTCCTCCGTCGCCCGGTCGAGTTCCGCGACCTTGGATTTTCCGAGATTGATGCCGAGCGGGATGCGCCGAGCGCCCCGCGGAGTCTGGCGCGCCAGCCGCGTCGCGACCGCCGCGGAGCCTTCATTATTAAAGCCCATCCGATTGATCACCGCCTCCTGCGGCGGATAGCGAAACATCCGCGGCCGCGGGTTGCCCGGCTGCGCCAGCGCCGTCACCGTGCCGATCTCCACATGCCCGAAACCCATGGCCGCCGCGGCCGGCCAGGCCACGGCATTCTTGTCGAAGCCCGCCGCGAGGCCGACTGCGTTGGGAAACTTCAGCCCAAACGCCGCCACCGGGCGCGCACCCGCAGGCAGCCGTGTCCACGCCTCCAGCGCCCGACACACGGGCGGCACCGCCCCCAGCAGGGCCATCGCCTGCACCCCCCGCTCGTGCGCGGTCTCGGAATCGAGCGCGAAGAAGGCGCGTCGGACGAGTTTTTCGTAAAGCCAGCCCATGCCGGGCAGCGTGAAATCGCGCCGTCAAAATGCAAGTGTCGCGCGTGCCGAAGCCCCGCCCGCGCAGGATTTTCCGGAGCGATTTTCGCCCGTAACGGGGTCGTTACGCGGTGACCGTTTTTGTGCTTGTTTTTTCAAACACCCCTCGCACGCTGCGCGAAAATTCCAGCCCATTCTCCTGATTCTATGGCCAAGCCTAACTCTCTCGATTGGTGCATCGTCCGTCTCGGCGACGACCATAACTGGTGGGTCGCGGAAACGAGCGACCCCGTGCGCTGGGATGTGGACGGCCTCAGCATCATCGATCCGCGCCAACTCGCCCACCTCATCGAACTCGTCGATCCGCTGCGCGACTACGGCTTCGATCAGGATGTGTTCGAGTCGGCCTTCATCGCCTTCCGCATCGACAAGGACCTCGGCACCGGCAAGGTCCGGCTCAAGCGCGTGAAGGAGTCGCTCTTCGACTCCGAGGAGAAACTCTTCGCCCTGCCTGATATTCTCGACGAGGAGAACGGCCCCTACGCCGACCTGCTCGACCACATCACGCGCTGCCGCGTGAAGATGCTCAACGACCTCTTCGAGTTTGAATCGAAGCTCTCGGTCGACGAAGTGGAGGACGAGATCCGCGAGGACCAGAACAGCCACTTCATGCACGGCAGTGCGATCCACACCTTCGAGGAGCTCACTTCGATCCTCGACTTCATGCCCGCCGGTTACGACTCCGACGAGGAAGCGCCGGCGAAAGGCATCGAAGACGAAGCCGACGACGCCGACCTGCCGGAACTCGACGAAGAGGAAGAGGAAAAACTCAAGAACGACGAGTCGCTCAAGTGGGACGAGGATGAGGAAGACGGCGACGACGAGGAGGGTGAAAAGAAAAAGGGCGACGGCGACGAAGACAAAGACTCCGACGACGACGATGCCGACGAAGAGGACGACGCCGCCGAGGAAGAAGACGAGAAGCCCCAGCGCAAATCCAAGGGCAAACGCTGAACCTCTCCCGCGCCCTCCCGCCACCACCTTTCACGGCAGCCACCCGGCTGCCGTTTTTGTTTTTCCCGACGAGGACGCAGCCCAGTTCCTTGCAGTCCGGCGGGGGCGACGGAGCGGCGGTTTTCAACCGCCGGGCGTGCACGCTTGGAAAAGCGCCCCTCCGGATTGCAGGCAGGTGCGATGCGCCCCCCGCGGCGAGGGTGTGACTCAAACCGAGGTCAGTGATTTGTAGCGGCGGTCTATGACCGCCGAACGAATACCCTTGGCGCAACGACGGCGGTCATAGACCGCCGCTACAACCGAGGCCTTCGAGAACTGACCTCAGTTTGATTCACACCCCCGCGGCGACGCAATCGCACGCCGCAGTTGCCAAGCCGCCGACTTTCGCGCACGAAGCTCGCCCATGAGACTCTCCCCGCGCGTCGCCCTCGCCAGTCTTGCCGCGCTGCTCGCGTTTGCCGGCTGCGGCACTGACGGGGGCGTGACCGCGACCAATCCGCAGGTGCCGGTGCCCGTCTCCACCTCGCAACTGCGCGTCGGCGACAGTCTCACCGTCGCACTTCTCGGCGTGCCCGATCCCAGCACCAACAACGTGCAGATCGACGAGCAGGGCGTGATCAACCTGCCGTTCATCGGCACGGTGGCGGCGGCCGGCGCCAGCACCGCCGACCTCACGCAGCGCATTCGCGAGACCTATATCGGGAAAAAAATCTACACCGCGCTCGACGTCGCCGTGAATGTCACCGAGCGCTACGTCTACGTCGGCGGCGAAGTGCAGCGCCCGAGCCGCATCCCGTGGTCGCCCGATCTCACCGTCGCCAAAGCCATCCAGTCCGCGGGCGGCTTCACCCTCTACGCCAAGGAAACCGCCGTCAGCCTCGTGCGCGACAAGCACGCCTACACGATCGACGTGAAGCTCGCGCAGAAAAGTCCGGCCCAGGACCCGCGCCTGATGCCCGGCGACTCGCTCCAAGTGTCACGCTCCCCCTTCTGAGTTCACCGCGGCCTGCTGACCCCAGCCGCTCATGAGCCTGTTCCAAACCAAATCCGTCGAACAACTGCAGCGCGAAGCTGCGGGCCAGCATGGCCTGCGCCGCGCGCTTTCCGCCACCAACCTCGTCAGCCTCGGCATCGGCGCGATCATCGGTGCGGGCATCTTTGTCTTCACCGGCCAGGCCGCCGCCCAATACGCGGGCCCCGCCATCGCGCTCTCGTTCGTGGTCTCCGGGCTCGGCTGCCTTTTCGCCGGTCTGTGCTACGCGGAGTTTGCCGCGATGATTCCGATCGCCGGCAGCGCCTACACCTACGCCTACGCCACGCTCGGCGAATTCCTCGCGTGGATCATCGGCTGGGACCTCATCCTCGAATACCTCTTCACGTCGCCCAGCGTCGCGGTCGGCTGGTCCGGGCACTTCGTCGCGTTCCTGAAGGAATTCGGCATCGTGGTGCCGCCCCAGCTCTGCAGCGCCCCGATCGACTACGTCAACGGCCACTACGTGCTCACCGGCGCCATCGTCAACCTGCCCGCCGTCGCGATCATCTTTGTCCTCACTCTCCTCCTCGTGATCGGCATCAAGGAATCCGCCAACTTCAACAACGTGATGGTCGTCACCAAGGTCTCGGTCCTCATCTTCTGCATCGCGTTCGGCGCCTGGTTCGTGATCGCCCATCCCGACATCGCGAAAGCGAACTGGACGCCCTTCATCCCCGACAACACCGGCAAGTTCGGCGAGTTCGGCTGGAGCGGCATCCTCAAGGGCGCGGGCGTGATTTTCTTCGCCTATATCGGCTTCGACGCCGTCTCGACTTCGGCGCAGGAGGCCAAGGATCCGCAGCGCGACATGCCCAAGGGCATCCTCGGCTCGCTCGCGGTCTGCACCGTGATCTTCATCACGTTTTCCTTCGTGCTCACGGGCATGGCGAAATACACCACGCTCAACAACGCCGCTCCCGTCGTAAACGCGCTCCAAGCCGCCGGCGCACCGACGTGGCTCCGCTACATCGTCGAGATCGCCGCGCTCATGGGCCTCAGCTCCGTGTGTCTCGTGATGCTCATGGGCCAGCCGCGCATCTTCTTCTCGATGGCCAACGATGGCCTGCTGCCCGCGGTGTTCGCGAAGACCCACCCGCGCTTCCAGACTCCGTATGTCACGCAAATCGTCACGGGCCTCCTCGCGTGCATCATCGCCGGCGTGCTCCCGCTCGCGCTGCTCGGCGAACTCGTAAACATCGGCACGCTGTTCGCCTTCGTGATCGTCTGCGCCGCGATCATCGTGCTCCGCCGCCGCCGGCCCGATTTGCCCCGGCCGTTCAAGACCCCGCTCGTCCCGCTCATCCCGCTGCTCGGTGCACTCGTGTGCCTCGCCCAGATGGTCGCGTTGCCCGGCGATACGTGGCTGCGCCTCGTCATCTGGATGGTGATCGGCCTCGCGATCTACTTCGGCTACAGCCGCCACCGGAGCAAACTGAACAACGGCGGGCGTTAAACGCGCCGTCGTTTACTGAGCCTCGCATAATTGAGTGACACATGGTGGTTCGGGGAGCGCCCGCGTCCCGCGGGCTGTCCTCGGCGTCTCGCCGAGGACTTCGGCGGTGCCGGCGAGACGCCGGCCCCAGCACCCGAGACGGGTGCGCTCCCCGAACCACCGAGCTCTTTGTCACCCTATTTCGCGAGCCTCAGTAGGTAGGGCGCGTTATCCCTCACGCGCCGCTCAGGGTTTTCGCCCGCACATGGGGCGGCGGACTGAGGACAATCCGCCCTACCCTTTCAACCCCGCCGCCATTTCCTTGGCGAAATAGGTGAGAATCATGTCCGCGCCTGCGCGCTTGATCGCGAGCAGCGACTCATGCCGCGTCCGCGCGAGATCGAGCCAGCCCAGCCGCGCCGCCGCGTGGATCTGCGCGTATTCGCCGGAAACCTGGTAGGCCGCGATCGGCCGGTCCGTCGCATCGCGCACCTCGCGGATGATGTCCAGATACGCGCCCGCGGGTTTCACCATGATCATGTCGGCACCCTCGCGGGCATCGAGCTGCGCCTCGCGGATCGCCTCGCGGCGGTTGGCCGGGTTCATCTGGTAAGTTGCCTTGCTGAGCAAGCGCGTGCCCGCCGCCTGCGCGCTGCCCACCGCGTCGCGAAACGGCCCGTAATACGCCGAATTGTATTTCACTGAGTAGGCGAGGATGCCCGTGCCGGTGTAGCCCGCGGCATCGAGCGCCGTGCGAATCGCACCCACCCGCCCATCCATCATGTCGCTCGGCGCCACCAAGTCGACGCCTGCGCGCGCCTGCAACACGGCCATCCTGGCGAGGAGGCCGACGGTGCGATCGTTCTCCACGTCGTCGCGCGCGGCGGTGAGCACGCCGTCGTGCCCATGACTCGTGTAAGGATCGAGCGCGACGTCCGTGATGATCGCGAGTTCGGGCACGGCCTTCTTCACGGCGCGCACGGCCCGCAGGATCAGCGTCTCCTCGTTGAGCGCCTGCGTGCCCTCGTCGTCCTTGAGTTTCGGATCGAGCTTGGGAAACAGCGCCACGGCCGGCACGCCCAGCTTGTGGATCGCGCGGCACTCCTTCACGAGGTCGGCGATGTTCAGCCGGAACTGGCCCGGCATCGACTTGATCTC
Source organism: Verrucomicrobiota bacterium (assembly GCA_016235555.1). Lineage (GTDB taxonomy): Bacteria > Verrucomicrobiota > Verrucomicrobiia > Opitutales > Opitutaceae > JACRKC01. The sequence continues at coordinate 41,313 of JACRKC010000004.1, read as the reverse complement.
CTCGGGCGCCGGCTTGCCGTCGACGACGAACAGCGGCGCGATGAAATCCGCCGGGCGCAGCACGGTCTCCTCGACCATTGCGCGCAGCGCGGGCGTGCGGCGCAGGCGCCGGGGGCGTTGGGTCAGGTCCAGTGCAAAGGTCTCGGCCATGGGTTTGAACGTCGCCGCACTAGAGCAGCCGGCCACGGTCGCCGCGAGGGGAAATTGGGCGCGGGATTTGCCGAAACCCGGCCGTTTCTTGCGCCGGCTCAGGCACTCACCAGTGTCTCGAACCCGCCGGTGAGCATCCGCCGCCAGTCGAACGGCATCTTCTCCGGGTCCATGCCAGCACACAGCTCGGGATCCTTCATGACGGCCGCGTTCACCTTGTCGCGATGCGCGCGCGATTTGTAGACGATGTAGGCAAAGACGACGGTTTCGCCCCGCTTGACCTTGATGCCGCGGGAGAACCCCGGGCCGCATTTCACGTTCAAATCCTCGCCCACGCACTCGCGGTAATCGAGTGCGCCATGCTTCATCCAGACTTTGCAGCCGAGCTGCGCCATCTTGCGGTATTCGGCGACGTTCTTCTTCGGAACGGGAATCACATATCCATCGACGTAGTGGGCGGATTTCTTGGCCATGAGGAGTGCTCCGGTGGGTGGTTGGGTGGGCGGCACGAGCCGGCGACCCGCCGGTCAGCCGGCCGGTCGCGCGCCCACCATCGCCCAAAACGCCTCGCTTTCAAGCACCGCGTTCGGTCTGGTGCCGCGGCGGAAAATTCCCAAACCTTCGCCCTCTCACTTTCGCCTCATGGCCATCCGACTTTTCGATTCCCTCACGCGCACCACCCGCGAGCTCCAGCCGTCGCACGCTGACGGCGTCTTCCGCTTCTACAACTGCGGCCCGACCGTCTACGCGCCCGCACACATCGGCAACTTCCGCACCTTCGTCGTCAACGACGTGCTCCGCCGCCTGCTCGAGCTCGAGTTCGGTGCCAACAAGGTGAAACACGTCCGCAACCTCACCGACGTCGACGACCGCACCATCGGTCAGGCGAAAAAGGAAAGCCGCCCGCTCGCCGACATCACGCAGCACTGGACGAAGCTCTTCCACGAGGACTGCACCGCCCTCAACCTGCTCCCGCCGCACCACGAGCCCACCGCGACCGGCACCATCAAGGAGCAGGTCAACATGATCGAAGTGCTCATGGAGAAGGGCCACGCCTACCGCGCGCCCGACGGCTCCGTGTATTTCAAGCTCGCGACCTTCCCCGGCTACGGCGGCCTCTCGCGTATCAAGGAGCGCGAGCTCAAGATCACCAACGCCGTCGCCGACGCCGACCACAAGGACTCCGTGTCCGACTTCGCGCTCTGGAAAGCCTACAAGCCCGAGGAGGACGGCGCCGTGAAATGGCCCGGCCCGCGCGGCGCCGGCGAAGGCCGTCCCGGCTGGCACATCGAGTGCAGCGCGATGAGCAAATCGCTCCTCGGCGACACCATCGACCTCCACACCGGCGGCGTGGACCTGCTCTTCCCGCACCACGAAAACGAGATCGCGCAAAGCCAGTGCTGCAACGGCACGACGTTCGCGCGCCACTGGTATCACAGCGAACACCTGCTCGTCGACGGCACAACGATGAGCAAGAGCAAGGGCAACTACTACACGCTACGCGACCTCGTCGCCAAAGGCTACGATCCGATGGCCGTGCGCTACGCGCTGCTCGCAGGTCATCCGCGCAAGCAGCTCAACTTCACGCTGGATTCGCTGCACGCGGCAGAGAGCGCCATAAAGAGAATAGAAAGCTACGCAAAGAAACTGCTTTCTTACGGAGCGATAACAGCAGCTGAATTTCCGGACTACTTTAAGACAACCGACAAACCCAAGGTATGGGGCGTCCTCGGTATCGTGTGGGACATGCTCTGCGACGATCTCAGCACTGCGCTGGCGTTGGGACACCTGCACAAAGCAATTAACGCTTTTCAGTTTCCGACCGGTCCCTCGCCCTACCGCTTCGAGATCGAATTGGCCGAACTGAGTAAAGTCATGTTCATGTTTGGGCTTCGACTGTCACTTGAAGAAAAGAAATCAGCTGTCGCTCCAGCCGAAATCACCGCCCTCGCCGAAAAGCGTTGGGCCGCGAAAGCCGCCAAAGACTTCGCTACTGCCGACGCCCTCCGCAAAGAAATCGCCGCCGCCGGATGGTCGATGCTCGACCGCAAGGACGGCTACTCGCTCGAACAACTGAAAAAGTAAGTGGGCTTCACGCCCGACCAAGAACCGAAATCGTGCCTAAGGACTCTCGGCTACGACCGTATTCTTCAATGTGACAACGCCGCGCCACTACTTCTGGGTTCCGGCCGGTTTGCTGGGTGGGTTTTTGGCCTACTATGCGCTTTCGCCCAAGGCGGGAACCAGAGAACTGACTGTGTTGGGCGGAGGGCCAAACCTCGGGCGGGTAAGCGGCAATCAGATCGAACGCCAACGAGTCCGTCTCTCAGGCGGGGACGAATACGAAGGCCGGGACGGACGACAGGAGGCCAATGAGCACTTCCAACGAGGGAGGATGGTGATCTTGAGCTACGGACTCTACCTGCCGTGGGATGAAATTGAGAGGGAGATTTGGAAGCGTGACTACAACGTCGAATACACTGCGCTTGCTGGCTGCATCGTCTCAGAACCCCTCGTCGCTTACGTCGAAGCCTACAACCAAGTCATGCGCGACCACATCAAGACCCGTTTCGGCAGCGATGTGTTTGCGTTGGTAGGCAAGCAGGCAAGGGAAGAGTTCGATCGCCGCTGGCTGGAATCCAAAGCTCAAGAGGCCGCTTCACCTACCGCCACGGCACCCGGAACCGGCAGTCCCAAGCCCTGACTGCTCCACAAGTTTCAGCTGCCCAGCATCCGAAAAAGGCCCGGATTGACAGGGCCACATTTTCCCGGCGGCCTTTCCGGTTCCGGCCCTGCGTTCGTAGGCAGGACCACAACTCACACACACCATGGCCATGACTCCGCTCGAAGAAATTCGCCACTCGTGCTCCCACGTTTTGGCGACCGCTGTCCTCCGTCTGTTCCCCGACGCCAAACTCGACATCGGCCCCCCGACGGACACCGGCTTCTACTACGACATCGATCTCGACCACAAATTCACGCTGGACGACCTCGCGAAGATCGAGGTCGAGATGAAGAAGATCGCCGACGAGAACCAGCGCTTCGACCGCAGGGAGGTCTCCCGCGACGAGGCCATCGAAATCATCAAGAAAATCGGCCAGGAGCGCTACAAGCTCGGCCGTCTCGCGGACATCCCCGAGGGCGAAAAGATTTCGTTCTACACCAACGGCGAGTTCACCGACCTCTGCGCCGGCACGCACGTGCGCTACACGGCGAAGCTGAAGGCGTTCAAGCTCCTCTCCATCGCCGGCGCCTATCACCGCGGCGACGAAAAGAACAAGCAGCTCCAGCGCATCTACGGCACCGCGTTCGCGTCGAAGGACGAGCTCGCCGCCTACCTCACGCAGATCGAGCAGGCCAAGCAGCGCGACCACCGCAAGCTCGGCAAGGAGCTGAAACTCTTCGTCATCGACGACGACGTGGGCCTCGGCCTCGTGCTGTGGACGCCGCACGGCGCGGTCGTGCGCCAGGAGTTGCAGAACTTCATCAGCGAGGAGCTGCGCAAGCAGGGCTACTCGCAGGTCTTCACGCCGCACATCGGCAAGCTCGCGCTCTACAAGACCAGCGGCCACTTCCCCTACTACAAGGACGCGCAGTTCACCGCGTTCGCCGAACCCGACGCCATGCTCAAGCTCGCCAGCGAAGGCTGCTCCTGCGCCGAGCTCACCGCGCGCCTCGAGTCGGTCTCGCAGGGTTTCGCCGACGAAATCAACCGCCGCGCCGGCAAGGAAGTCATCGCCAAGGATCGCGTGATGGACGCCGACAAGCTCCTCGACGGCTTCATGCTGAAGCCGATGAACTGCCCGCATCACATCAAGATCTTCGCGTCGCAGCCGCACTCGTATCGCGACCTGCCGGTGCGCCTCGCGGAGTTCGGCACCGTTTACCGCTGGGAGCAGAGCGGCGAACTCAACGGCATGACGCGCGTCCGCGGCTTCACGCAGGACGACGCGCATCTCTTCTGCACCGAGGAACAGGTCGCCGGCGAAGTCCTCGGCTGCCTCTCGCTCGTCAAAATCATCCTCTCGACGCTCGGCATGTCGGACTACCGCGTCCGCGTCGGCACGCGCGATCCCGATTCCAACAAATACACCGGCGAGGCCGCCAACTGGGACAAGGCCGAGGCCGCGTGTCGCGCCGCCGCGCAGACGCTCGGCGTGCCGTTCACCGAGGAGCCCGGCGAGGCCGCGTTCTACGGTCCGAAGATCGACTTCGTCATCAAGGACGTGATCGGCCGCGAGTGGCAGCTCGGCACCGTGCAGGTCGACTACAACCTCCCCGTGCGCTTCGACCTCAGCTACATCGGTGCCGACAACACCGCGCACCGCCCGGTGATGATCCACCGCGCGCCGTTCGGCTCGATGGAGCGTTTCTGCGGCGTGCTCATCGAGCACTTCGGCGGCGACTTCCCCGTGTGGCTCGCGCCCGAGCAGCTCCGCCTCGTCCCGATCAGCGAGAAGACGCTCGACTACGGCCGCACGCTGCTCGCGTCGCTCAAGGCCGCCGGCGTCCGCGCCGTGCTCGACGAGCACAACGACAAACTCGGCGCCAAGATCCGCCGCGCCGAGCTCGACAAGGTCCCCTACACGCTCGTGCTCGGCCAGAAAGAGGCCGAGGCGCAATCCGTCTCCGTGCGCTCCCGCGCCCGCGGCGACGAGGGCGTGCAGCCCTTCGCGTCGTTCTTCGAAAAACTGAAAACCGAGATCGCGACGCGCGCGCTGCCGGAAAAGAAAAAAGTCTGAGCAGAGTCTACAGCTGCTCGACGCGCGTCGCGCCGAGTGGCTTTCGCCAACGGAAGGCAGGAGCCTGCTTGCAGGCGATGGTTTGGTATTGGTGGTGCGACCAGCGCGCCACCTCCGGAATCGCCTGCAAGCAGGCTCCTACCCTCACGCTTCGCAGCGCTGAATCTCCGTTTTCATCCTCATCGGATTGTCCGATTTCGAGTCCGAGAATACGAGTTGCGCCAACGCTCCGGCCGCTTCTATTACGACACGTGTCCTTTCCCGAGGACACCGCCCCCCGGCCGCCTGTTGCGCTCACGCTTTCTCTCCATTCACGCCATGAACCCAAGCCACCGTTCACTCCGCGCTTTGTCGCGTCTGCTCCTCGGGCAACTCTGCCTGACCGCTGCTGCCCCGTTCGTCCGCGGCCAAGCCGCCCCCGCGCCCGACGCCGCCACCCTCGCCCGCTACGACAAAAATAAAAACGGCCGCCTCGACGCCGATGAAGCCGCCGCCCTCGCGGCCGACCAGAAGAAGATCGCCACCGCGCCCGGGTCCGGCGAGGAAATCATCGCGCTCTCGCCCTTCGAGGTCGTCTCCGACGCCAAGGGTTATTACGCCTCCAACACCATGTCCGGCACGCGCTTCAACTCGAAGCTCGAGGACCTGGCCTCGTCCATCACCGTCGTCACCAAGGAGCAGATGGCCGACTTCGCCATGCTCGATATCAACGACGTCTTCCTCTACACCGCGGGCACCGAGGGCACCGGCACCTACACCGACTACACGATCGATCGCAATGGCAGCGTATCGGAAAACGTGAGCCTCAACCCCACGCAGGCCAACCGGGTGCGCGGCATCGGCGCCGCCAACGTCTCGCTCGGCAACTTCGAGACCATGGGCCGCACGCCGCTCGACCCGCTCGTGCTCGATGCCGTCGAGGTCAGCCGCGGCCCCAACGCCAACGTCTTCGGCCTCGGCAATCCCTCCGGCACCGTCAACCAGGTCACCGCCGGCGCCAACCTCACCCGTGATCGCTCGCAGTTTCAGCTGCGCGGCGACGACTGGGGCGGCTACCGCACCAGCCTCGACGTCAATCGCGTGCTCCTGCGCAACAAGCTCGCCGTGCGCGCCAGCGGCGCCTTCCAGCACGACGCCTACACCCGCAAGCCTTCCGGCCAAAATACCGTCCGCTACAACGGCATGCTGCGTTACCAACCGTTCAAGACGACCCGCATCGGTCTCTCGCACCTGTATGCGCGCACCAACGGCAACCGGCCCAACGCCTCTCCGCCGCGCGACAGCGTCTCCTACTGGATCGCCAACGGCCGGCCCACGTGGGATCCCGTCGCGCAGGTCATCCACGTCGGCGGCCAGACCATCGGCGCCGGCGGCGTCGGCACGACGACGCCCATCACCAGCGACACCGCGACCGTGACCCAATGGTTCAACCGCAACTTCACCGGCAGCGGTCGCTTCTACGCCTACGTCGGACCAAGCGGGCTCGAATACCTCGGCACGGGCGGCGCCACGCTCTCCACCAATCCCGGCACCGGTGCCGCCGCCGTCACGGGCACGACCTTCAACACCGTGCGCCTGCAGTCCGTGAACGCCGGCGCGGGCATCGTGGCCGGCCGCCCCTCGGGGCAACCGCTCTTCACCACCACGCCCGCGGTCAACGACAAGGCGCTCTACGACTGGGAGAGCGTCAATCTCGCCGCCATCAACCGTTTCACGGATCGCTCGGCCACGAGCCAGGCCACGCTCGACCAGAACCTCCTCGACACCCCGTCGCAGCGGCTGGACGTCCAACTCTCCGCGATGCGCGAGGACTCGAAGCGCTACTCCCGGGTCACCGTCGGCGAGCTCAACGCCAACGGCCAGTCCGGCCAGCTCCTCATCGATCCCAATGAGAAGCTCCTCGATGGCAGCCCCAATCCCTTCTACCTCCGGCCCTACGTCGGCATCGACCAGCCGTTCACGCTCGATCAGCCCCAGCGCTGGGACACCTACCGCGCGCAGCTCGCCTACCAGCTCAACCTCACCAAGCGCGAAGGCCTGCTCCGCTGGCTCGGCCTCCACCAGATCTCCGGCTACGACGAATACAAATACCGCGTCAACCGCCGCTACTCGTGGAAAGACGGCATCGCCGACACCCACGCGTGGATTCCCGCCGGCGCCTCGCGCGTCAACCAGGGCAACATCACCGGCGGTGCCGCCGCCGCGGCCAACATCACCCGCGGCTACTGGCGCTATTACCTCGGCGACAACGCGGGCAACAACATCGACTACGCGCCCTACGATTTCAAATACGGCACCTACAACTTCCGCTACGGCAACGGCAACACCGGCTTCATCAACGAACCCGTCCTCATCTCCCAGGCCGCCACCACCGATCGCGCCGGCGCCGGCAATAATTCGCTCACGATCATCAAGACCCTCGGCGGCCTCGTCCAAAGCCATTTCTGGGACGACCGCATCGTGACCACGTTTGGCCGCCGCCAGGATCGGCAGCTCGTCAAGCAAGGCTCCTCGCCGCAGCGCCTGAACCCCGACGGCATCACCTTCGACTACGAGTCCATCGATCACTGGGCGCCGAATTATCGCTCGAACCGCTTCGGCAAGACCGAGCAGAGCGGCGTCGTGCTCAAGCCCTTCCACGGCTGGTCCCGCATCGACCAGCTGGCCGGCGGCGGCGGCGCGGGCGGATACTTCGGCCAGTTGCTCCGTGGCCTGACGCTCCGCTACAACGAATCGAACAGCTTCACCCCGCAGGACCCGCGCTTCAGCCTCTTCCTGCAGGAGCTGCCGAACCCCCACGGCACCGGCAAGGATCGCGGCTTCTCGCTCACGCTGTCGGACAAATTCGTCCTCTCCGTGAATTTCTGGCGCACCGCGCAGCTCGACAACCGCAACGGCGACGCCGGCACGATCGCCCAGCGCACGCTCCGCCATGATGTGGCCTCCACCGCCGGCTTCCTCTTCGAAACGCAGGCCACCGCGTGGGTCGCCTGGGCCAACCCCACCTGGACCGCCGCGCAAATCGATACCGAGGTTTCGCGGCAAATGGGCCTGACCACCGAACTGCGCAACACCCTGCGCGATTACTTCAACGCCGGCCTCATTTCCTCCACCAACGACCGCATCGCCAAGGGCACCGAGATCGAGTTGAATTACAACCCGGCGAACTACTGGACCGTCTCGGCCAACGTCACCGAAACCCAGCAGTTCAACCAGAACGTCTCCGACGACGTGCAGCGCTGGCTTAATCAGCGCCTGCCCATCTGGACCACCGTCAAGGATCCGCGCATCGGTTCCACAGCCCCGGGCGGCCTCGCCGCCACCGCGGGCAACACCGCCGGCCTGTGGTGGAATCAAAGCTACGCCGGCAGCCAGACTCCGGCCGCAAACTACGCCACCTTCATCGGCTCGCCCTTCAACGTCATCAAGCAGGCCGAGGGCACCGCCGACCCGGGCGTCCGCCGCTGGAATGTGCGCGCGAGCACGCGTTTCGACCTGCGCGGCATCACCGAGCACCGCATCCTCCGCAACGTCAGCGTGGGCGGCGCCCTCCGCTGGGAGGACAAGGGCGCCATCGGCTACTACGGCATCAAGGACGCCGCGGGCGTCTACATCGCCCTCGACCGCACCAATCCCATCTACAACCGCGCGCACACCTACATCGACCTCAATGCCCGCTACCGCATGAAGCTGTGGGCCGACAAAGTGTCCGCCACGCTCCAGCTCAACGTCCGCAACATTCAGGAGAGCGGCCGGCTCCAGCCCATCGGCGCCTATCCCGACGGGACCAAAAACTCCTATCGCATCGTCGACCCACGACAGTTCATCCTCACCGCGACCTTCGACTTGTAGCGCCACCGTAGTGGACGAGGCGTCCCGCCTCGTGTTTGATCGATCTCCCGCTTGGCACTCCCCCAGCGCCGGTCCCACCGACCGGCGCTTTTTATTCGTCGTGGGGCCGATACTGCGAAGCTTGCTTCGCCTTGGTTGGAGGTGGCACGGGTCTCCTGACCCGTGGCGAAGTGGATCACGGGTCGGCAGACCCGTGCCACAAAACCGGCGCGGTTGGGAGCGGAACATCGAGGTTTGGTCAAATGCCCCGGAGCTTGCTCCGGGGATCTTTACTTTCCGCTTTCCAAAAAAATTTCCCCCTCGCCCCGTGGCGGCGCTCCCACTGTGCTTTTCCTTCGCGCATGAAATCCGCCATCACCGTTTCGCTCGTCCCCGAAACCGCCGGCGGCCCCTTCGTCTTCACCTCCGGCCTCGCCGACGCCGCCGCCCGCGCCGCTACCTTCGGCTTCGATGCCCTCGAAGTTTTTCCCCGCTCCGCCGCCGAACTCGATCGCGCCGGGCTCGCGCGCATCCTCACCCACCATCGCCTCCAACTCGCCGCCCTCGGCACCGGCGCCGGCTGGGTCGTCCGCAAACTCACGCTCACGCACGTCGATCCCGCCATCCGCCGCGACGCCCGCGAGTTCATCCGCGCCCTCATCGACGCCGCCGCAGAGTTTGGCGCCCCCGCGATCATCGGCTCGATGCAAGGCCGCGTCGAAGCTCCGGTCGCCCGCGAACAGGCCCTCGCCTGGTTCGCCGACGCCCTCGCCGATCTCGGCGCCCACGCCGCGAGCCGCGGCACCGTGTTGCTCTACGAACCGCTCAATCGTTACGAGACCAACCTCTTCAACCGCCAGGCCGACGCCGCCGCGTGGCTCCGCTCGATCGGTGCGCCCGCTGTCCGCGTGCTCTGCGATCTGTTTCACATGAACATCGAGGAGCCCGACCTCGCCCCTGCGCTTCGCGAAGTCGGCCCGCTCGTCGGCCACGTGCACTTCGCCGACTCCAACCGCCGCGCCATCGGCCTCGGCCACACCGTCGTCCCACCGGTGATCGCCGCACTCCGCTCGCTCAACTACGCCGGCTACCTCTCGGCCGAAGTCATTCCGCTCCCGGACGCCGACACCGCCGCCCGCGAAACCATCGCCTCCTTCCGCCGTTTCACCGCCGCGCCGTAACCGTCATGCTCAAGACCACGCTCCTCCACCCCGACATCCTCCGCGTCTGCGCCCGCGCCGGCCACCACGCGAAAATCCTCATCGCCGACGGCAACTACCCCGCTTCCACCAAACGCGGCCCGCACGCCGAGGTCGTCTCGCTCAACCTCGCCCCCGGAGTCGTCACCGTCGCCCAAGTCCTGCGCACCCTCCTCACTGCCGTCCCGGTCGACGCCATCAACACGATGGGCATCCCGCCCGACGATCCTTACGCCAAGTTCGGCGAGCCGCCCGCCTGGGCCGAGTTCCGCGCCATCGCCACCGACGCGAATCCCGCCCTCAAAATCGAACCGATCCTCAAGTGGGATTTCTACCGCGCCGTCGAGAGCCCCGATCACGTCCTCACCATCCAGACCGCCGACCAAGCCCTCTGGGCCAACGTCCTCCTCACCGTCGGCTGCCGCACCGCCTGACCCCACTCCGCGGCCCTCCGCGTTTGTAACGTATTACGTTACAAACTGCGCAGCCGGATTTTCACCCTTCTCACCTCCATGCAAACCCGCCGCCTCGGCTCGACCAGCCTCCAACTCCCGGTTCTCAGTTTCGGCGCCAGCTCGCTCGGCGCCGAGTTCCGCCACGTCACCCTCGACGAGGCGCTCTCCAGCGTGCGCGTCGCCCTCGACTGCGGTCTCAACTTCATCGACACCTCGCCGTTCTACGGCCGCGGCATGAGCGAGGTGCTCCTCGGTATCGCGCTGAAGGGCGTGCCGCGCGACCGCTACACGCTCTGCACCAAGCTCGGCCGCTACGACCTCGCGCATTTTGATTTCTCCGCCAAGCGCGTTGCCGAGAGCGTCGACGTCTCGCTCCACCGCCTCGGCACCGATCACCTCGACATCATTCTCTGCCACGACATCGAGTTCGTCCCTATGCAGCAGATCGTCGACGAGACGCTGCCCGCGCTCCGCAAAATCCAAAAAGCCGGCAAGGTCCGCTACATCGGCTTCAGCGGCTACCCGATGAAGATTTTCAAGTTCATCCTCGAACAGACCACCGTCGACTGCGTGCTCAGCTACAACCAGCACACGCTGCAAAACACCCGCTTCTCCGACGAGATCGTGCCCTACCTGAAAGCCCGCGGCGTCGGCGCGATGAACGCCGGCCCGTTCTCCGCCCGCCTCCTCACCAACGCCCCGCTCCCCGCGTGGTTGAAGGAGCCCGAGCCCGTGAAGACCGCCGCGCGCGCCGCCGCCGCCCTCTGCGCCAGCCGCGGCACCGACATCGCGAAACTCGCGCTGCAATTCTCCCTCCAACACCCCGACATCACCACCACGGTGGCCGGCAGCGCCAACCCCGCCAACATCCGCGCCTGGGCCCGGTGGGCCTCCGAGCCCCTCGACCAGCAACTCCTCGCCGATGTGCAGGCGCTCTTCGCCCCCGTGAAAAACCTCGGCCACCTCGAAGGTCTGCCGGAAAACAACTGAGCCCAACTGCGTGTTGTAGGAGCCTGCTTGCAGGCGATTTCATCCGTGCGCGAATCGCCTGCAAGCAGGCTCCTACCTCCTCCACCATGAAAGCTATCAGCCTCGACGCTCCGAAAAATTTCCGCCCGCTCGATCTCCCTGAGCCCGCCGCCCCCGGTCCGGGCGAGGCGCTGTTGCGCGTCCACCGCATCGGGATCTGCGGCACCGACTACGGCGGCTACCTCGGCAAGATGCCGTTCTACTCCTACCCGCGCATCCCCGGACACGAACTCGGCGTCGAGGTGCTCGCCGTCGGCGAGGGCGTCACGAACGTCGCCCCCGGCGATCGCTGTTCCGTCGAGCCCTACATCAACTGCCAGCGTTGCTACTCGTGCCGCCGCGGTCTCACCAACTGCTGCGAGTCGCACCAGACCCTCGGCGTGATGTGCGACGGCGGCATGTGCGAGCGCATGCTGCTCCCCGCGCGCAAGCTCCACGTCTCCCGGAAGCTCTCCTTCGAACAACTCGCCCTCGTCGAGACCCTCGCCATCGGCTGCCACGCCGTCGACCGCGCCGCCGTGCGCGCCGGGGAAAACGTCCTCGTCATCGGCGCCGGCCCCATCGGCCTTTCCGCGATCGAATTCGTCAAGGTCGCCGGCGCCACGTGCATCGTCGCCGACATCAACGAAGCCCGCCTCGCCTTCTGCCGCGAGAAAATGGGCGTGCCTCACACCATCGTGGCCCGCGGCGACGGCTCCGAACTCACCGCGCTCTCCGCGATCACCAACGGCCAGCTCGCCGACGTCGTGATCGACGCCACCGGCCACCACAAGTCGATGGCCAACGCGCTCAACTACGCCGCCTTCGGCGGCCGCGTCGCTTTCGTCGGCATCACGCAGCAGGAGATTTCCTTTCCGCAAGCGCCCGCGATGCACCGCCGCGAACTCACCCTCCTCGGCTCGCGCAACGCCCTTTCGCGCGACTTCGCCCGCATCATCCGGCTCATCGAGGAGGGCACCATCGACACCAAGCCGTGGATCACCCACCGCGCGCCCTTCGATGCGATGATCGCAGCATTCCCCACCTGGCTGAAACCCGAGACCGGCGTGATCAAAGCCATCGTGTCACTCACCAGTAGTGACAGTAGTGGCTGAGGCGTCCCGCCTCAGTCTGCAAACGCCCGAGGCGGGACGCCTCGTCCACGACGAGCCATCTGCCCCGTAGCAGCCGAGGTGCCGAGGCTGGCATTTGGGCGCATCTCACTTTCGTGCACTGCGGAGGGGCGCTTTTCCAAGCGCCCAAGCTCGGCGGTTGAAAACCACCGCTCCTTCGCTCTCTCCGGACTGCAAGAAACTGAGATGCTCCCCTGGCATTTGAGGTCCGTGATCGTGCATTGCCTCCGGTGCACCGGCCTCCTTACGTCGTCCGCTACGCACTCGTGTCCGCCTCCGCCCCGCACAGTTCGCGCGAAACTCTCCTCCGCTGGCGCCTCGCCCTCGGCGTCTTCGCGCTGCTGATCGTCTTTTTCAGTCCGTCGTGGGGCGCATTCCGTCTCTGGTCACGCGTCCCCGAAATGGGCGGCATGCTCGAAGTCCGCCGCGGCGTCAGCGTGCTCGCCCAAGTCGCCCACCCGGGCGCCCCGATCGCCGACGAGCTTCACCGCGCGATTCAATGGCGGCTCTTTTTTCCAGTGCTCGGCCACTATCTCGGCCTGCCACCGACGCTCTTTTTCGGCCTCGCCCACGCCGGCTGCCTGCTCGTCCTCGGTTACTTCGTCACCTTGTTGCGTCGCGCGGCTTTCAACTGGACCGACACCGCCCTCGCAACCTGCACGCTCGGCGCAGCCTCGTGGTTCTTCACCTCCACTGGCTGGCTCGGCTACTTCGACTCCTGGCTCGCACTCGCGCTCCTGCTCGCCGCCTTCGCCGAGTCGTCGTGGGTCGCCTGGACCGCGTGCCTGCTGGCACCGTGGATCGACGAGCGTTTCGTGGCCGCCGCCCCGCTCGCGCTGTTCTGCCGCTGGCTGCATCGTCCCGGAAAATTCGACCTGAAGCGCGACGCCGGCGTTCCCGCCGCTCTGCTCGCCGCCTTCCTCCTCGTGCGATTCGGCCTGCTCTCCGCGAAATCCGCCGCCGGCGCCACACTCGGCGGCTACCTCGGCAGCCGCGATTTCCTCGACGCGCCGTTCTCCCGCATCGCACTCGGCCTCTGGGAGGGGCTCCGCGGCGGCTGGGCATTCGTCGCCGCCGGCATCGTCGCACTTTGGCCGCAACGCTCCCGCTCTCTCGCGCTCGGCGCCGGCGTGCTCGTGTTGGCCGCCATGGGACTCGCAACCGCGCAGGACTACAGCCGCTCGATGACGATGCTGTTGCCCGCCGCCGTGCTCGGCACACTGCTCGCGCACGGAGCCGCGTGGCTGCCAGCCCTGACGCGCACCGCCGCCATCGTCGCGATGATCGTCCCCGCCCACCACGTGATGAACGATCGCGTGAATCCCATCTTCAACCTCCAGCACGAGCTCAACGTCCTCGACCAGCCGCCCGCGATCGCCATGCCCGAGCTCTACGAGTTGCGCGCCATCCATGCGATGGAGCGCGGCGATTTCCGCGCCGCCGATGCCGATCTCGCGCTCGCCATCAAGCTCGCGACCAATCCCGCCTCGCCCGCCAAGCAGCGCGGCATCCTCGCCGCCACGCAGGGCCGCTGGCCCGACGCGCGCACGTATTTTTCCCTCATGGCGCAGCACGATCCGAAGAATCCCGACGCCTGGCTCATGTGCGCCCAAGCCAGCCTGGCCCTCGGCGAGTCCGCCACGGCCCGATCCGAAATCGCCCGCGCTCTCCCGCTCGCACCCGTCGACTGGAAAACGCGCCCCGACGTCGCCCGCTTCCTCGCCAAACTGGACGCCACCCGATGACCCCTTCCCGCGAACTCTCGCCACGCTGGCTCGCCGCCCTCGCCTTCGCCGCGACGCTCGTCGCCTACTGGCCCGCACTGAGCGGCACGTTGCTCTGGGACGACGCCGGCCACGTCACCCGCGCTGACCTTCAGTCGCTCTCCGGCCTCGCGCGCATCTGGTTCGAGCCCGGCGCCACGCAGCAATACTACCCGCTGCTCCACTCCGCCTTCTGGCTCGAACACCAGCTCTGGGGCGATGCCACGCTCGGCTACCACCTCGTCAACGTCCTCCTTCACGCCACCTCCGCCTGTCTGTTCGCCGCGCTGCTGCGCCAGCTCACGATCCCCGGTGCCTCGATCGCCGCGCTGTTGTTCGCGCTGCATCCCGTGTGCGTCGAATCCGTCGCGTGGATTTCCGAGCAGAAAAACACCCTCTCCCTCGTCTTCTACCTCGGCGCGGCGCTCGCCCATCTACGGTTCAACGAGACCCGCGCCCGCCGTGCCTACGCGCTCGCCACCACGCTCTTCGTCTGCGCCCTCCTCGCCAAGACCGTCACCGCCACCCTCCCCGCCGCGCTGCTCGTGATCATCTGGTGGCGACGCGGCGAGCCCGCCCCAAGCGCCGGCCGGCTCGACCTGCGCCGCGATGTCCTGCCGCTCCTCCCGTGGTTCGCCCTCAGTCTCGCCGCCGGCCTCACCACGGCATGGTTTGAACGCACGCTCATCGGTGCCGCCGGTTCGCATTTCGAACTCGGCCTCGTCGAACGCGGCCTGCTCGCCGGTCGCGTGATCTGGTTCTACCTCGGTAAACTTCTCGGGCCCGCAAATCTGATGTTCATCTACCCGCGCTGGACGGTCGACGTCGGCGTGCTCTGGCAATTCCTGTTTCCCCTCGCCGCCGTCGGAGTGGCTGTCGCACTTTGGTTCCAGCGCCAGCGCGGCCTGCTCGCCGCGTGGTTGCTCTTCATCGGATCGCTTTTCCCCGCGCTCGGCTTCTTCAACGTCTACCCGTTCATCTTTTCGTGGGTGGCCGACCACTTCCAATACCTCGCCTGCCTGCCGATCCTCGCGCTGATCGCCCTCGGACTCTCGCGCCTGCCCCGCGCCATTCCACTCGTGGTGCTCCTGATTCTCGGCGGCTTCACCTGGCGGCAGAGCGCGATATATCGCGATCCGGTTACGCTGTTCGAGACCACGCTTCGGAAAAATCCCGCGTGCTGGATGGCGCACAACAATCTCGCCGAGGAACTCACGCACCGCGGTCAGCCCGCCGGTGCCATCCCGCATCTTGAAGCGGCCCTCCGATTGCGTCCCGACTTTCCCGAGGCGCTCAACAACCTCGGCGACAACCTCCGCCGCCTCGGCCGCCCCGCCGATGCCGTCGGACCATTCGAGAAAGCCCTCAAGCTCCGGCCCAGGTTCGCGGAGGCGCACAACAACCTCGGCATCGCCCTGATGGAGCTCAACCGCGCCTCCGAAGGCATCGCCCGCTTCGAGGAAGCCTTGCGCCTCAACCCACGCTACGCCGTCGCCCGCCACAACCTCGGCCTGGCCCTCGCCAGCAGCGGGCGTCCGGCCGAGGCGATCGCACACTTCCAGCAGGCACTCCGCCTCGACCCGGACTACGCCGACGCCGAGCTCAACTGGGCTGTTGCGCTCACCGTCATCGATCGGCCGGCCGAGGCGTTCGCCCATTTCGACCGCGCCCTGCAGCTCAACCCGCTCTCGGCTCCGGCCCACTTCAGCCGCGCCCGCGCCCTGGCCACGGTGGGCCGCTACGACGAAGCCGAGAGCGCCTTCCGGCGGGCTTTGGAAATCGACCCCACTTCGTCGCCGGCGCATCTCGGCCTCGGCCAACTCCTCCGCCAGATGGGCCGCACCACCGAGGCGGACGAGCACCTTCGCCCATCGCGCGACTCGCGCTGAGTCACCGGGGAACTGTGCGGCCACGGTTTCTCCTACGTCCGCCCCCTGGTCCCCCCGGCAAACTGCCCCCGCCGGCCCCATCGTAGGCCCGATCGGGCCTATGCCACCCCCGCCCGAAATGCAGGCTGTTGGCCTCTAACCCCGCCTCCGGTTTCGCGCTAGACTGGGCGCGTGATTCTCCCGCCCCGGTCGCCCCTCACCACCACCCTCCGCCCGCTCTGCCTCACTCGCGGGCGGTCCCGGGCGACCGGCTTCACCATTGCCGAGACCATGCTCGCCGCCTTGGTGATGGCCTTGGGCATCGCGACCGCCCTCACCGCGCTCCAATACGGCCTGCGCGCCACCGACACGGCCCGCAACATGACTCTCGCCGGCCAGATCATGCAGAGCGAGATCGAGATTCTCCGCCTGCAAAACTGGTCTCAAATCAGCGCCCTCCCGGAGAGTGGCACCGTCGATCCCGCCGCCACCATCACGACCGGCTACGGCACCGCCCTCGACACCGCTCTCTCCACCATCGCCGGCCGTTTCCAGGTGACGCGCACCGTCGAAGACATTTCCGGCCGGACGGATATCAAGTTGATCACTCTTCACGTCCGCTGGTCCGGCGTCGACGGCCGCAGCCACCAGCTCACCTACCAGACGCGCTACGCGCGCAACGGCCTCGCCGATTATTTCTATGTCGCCCACTGAGTCTCCCCCACCTGGCCGCCGCGCCCGCGCCGGCCGGAGCCCGCGAAGCTTGCGCCAAGCCGGCTTCACCCTCGTCGAGATGATGGTCGCCGCCGGCCTCTCGGGCTTCATCCTCGTGGGTGTCCTCGGCACATTTCTCATGATCGGACGCGACGGCTATAACGCCGCCAGCTACTCCATCATGGAGGCGGAAGCCCGTCGCGCGCTCGAGACTTTCAGCGAGGAGGCCCGCATGGCCTCCAACATCGTCTGGCACAGCGCCAACAGCGTCACGTTCCGCGTCGCCGGCGCCTCGTCCTACCTCGTCACCTACACCTACGACAGCTCCACTTCGGGCCCGACCGCCCAATGCTTCTACCGGCTGCCCGGCGGCCCGTCGTCCACGTCGGACAAGCTCATCCTCGTC
Organism: Verrucomicrobiota bacterium; assembly: GCA_016235555.1. GTDB lineage: Bacteria > Verrucomicrobiota > Verrucomicrobiia > Opitutales > Opitutaceae > JACRKC01. The sequence continues at coordinate 24,044 of JACRKC010000004.1, read as the reverse complement.
CGCAACGTCCGCGAATTTTCGTTCCGCCGCTACAAGGTCATCAACGGCGTCGACTACACCGCCAACAACGACCTCGAAACGAAACAGATCCAGATCACCCTGCGCTCCGTCCGCCAGGGCGTGACCACGGTGGCCACCACCAACGCCGTGCTCAGCGCCCGCGTCGTCCTCCGCAACAAGGTCGTCACCACCTGATTCCCGCCATGCTTCGCTCCTCCCATCCCCGTTCCGCCCATTTCCACTCCTCCCGCGGCTTGTCCCGCGCCGGGTCGAGAGGCTCGCTCCTCATCGTCGCGATGCTCCTGGCCGCCGCGATCGGTATCTTCCTCGGCAGCTACCTCGCCCTCGGCCGCAGCTCCCTCAAGCTCGCCAACCGCTCCTTCTACATCAACGCCGCCACCAACATCGCCGAGACCGGCCTCGAGGAGGCCCTCTGGTCGTTCAACCAGACCACCGCCGGCTCCGGGACCGCGTGGAACGACTGGAACACCAGCGACGGCGTGAGCGCCAAGCGCCGCTTCACCGACTTCGTGCTCAGCGGCAACATCTCGCCCCTCTGCAAAGTCTACGTCGACCACTACATCTCCGGCTCCGCCTCGCAGCCCATCGTCGTCGCGCAGTCCACCCTCACCCTGCCCAACGAATCGCGCACCATCTCGAAGATGGTCGAGGTCCAGCTCCGCCGCCGCTCAAAATTCGCCATGGGCCTCGTCGCCCGCAATCAGATCACCTTCAACGGCAACAACGCCGCCGTCGACAGCTGGAACTCCGATCCCGATGGCGACGGCACCTCCACCGTCCCCTACAGTTCCGCCGTCCGCAACGACCACGGCAGCGTCGGCAGCACCTCCGTCGCCGTCGGCTCCGTCGCCGTCAACAACGCCGACATCTGGGGCTTCGCCTCCGTCGGCAGCTCCGGCACCAGCGGCATCAGCGTCGGCACCAACGGGACCGTCGCCTCCTTCGCTCAGGCGCAGGGCACCGTCGACACCACGCGCATCGCCACCGACTTCACCGCCAACTTCGACAACGCCACCGCCCCCGCCGGCAGCACCGTCAACCCCGGCGGCACCATCAACGCCGGCGACATGCCCATCACCTTCCCGCGCGCCACCGACGCCATCGCCTCCGACGGCAAATACTACATCCGCTTCAACTCCATCTCCTCCGCCGGCAACTCGAGCAACGTCGTCAGCATCGCCGACAACAAGAAAGTCGTCTTCCTCTTCGACACCGCCGCCGGCAACGACGCCATCAGCCTCACCGGCCAGGCCTCCCTCGCCGTCGGTAGCGGCGCCCAGCTCGAGGTCTACACCCAGGGCAACATCAGCCTCGCCGGCAACGGCGTGCTCAACACCAACCTCGCCCCCTCCAGCCTCCAGATCTGGGGCACCCGCTCCACCACCGGCCAGACCGTCTCCATCGCCGGCAACGGTGCCCTCAAGGCCATCGTCTACGCCCCCAACGCCAACGTCACCATCAACGGCAACGGCGACGTGATGGGCTCCGTCGTCGGCAACAACATCACCGTCACCGGCAACGCCTCGTTTCACTACGACGAATCCCTCGCCAACTGGGGCGGCAACAATCCCTACGGCATCGTCCGCTGGCGCGAGCTTCGCACCGCCGCCGACCGCGCCGCCTACGAAAGCGTGCTCGCCTCGTTCTAGCGGCCGTCATGCAAGCTCACCGTGCAACATGCCCTCGCACCGGAGTCGGGCCGGTCTGCGACCGGCCCCGCGAACACCCACCGCCTGAATGGGCCGGTCACCGCCCGGCCCTGCTCCCAGCGTCCGCTTTTTCCCGCTCCACCGCCTTCACCATCTTCGAAGTCATGATGGCCACCGCCATCCTCTCCCTCGCGATCGCCACCTCCGTCACGACCCTCCAGCGCGGCTACGCCAACCTCGACTCCGCCCGCAACATGGTCCTCGCCGGCCAGATCATGCAGACCGAGATCGAGAAGCTCCGCATGAGCGACTGGACCACGGTCAACGCGTATGCCGACGACACGGATACGGCTGTCACCGTCGATTCCGTGTTCACCAGCAACGCCGCCATCGGCAACCGCTTCACCGTCACCCGCCGCTGCACCGCGCCGCAGACCGGCATGAAGCAGGTCACCTTCACGATCGCGTGGCGCAACTTCGACCGCCGCCAGCTCACACGCTCCTACTCGACCTATTACTGCCAGAACGGCCTCTACGATTTCTTCTTCAACAACTGATCCGCCCGCCGGATGAACTCCCCGCGCCATTTTTCTCCTCCCGGCTGCGCTCTGCGCCGCCGGCGTGGCGCCGCCTTCACCCTCGCCGAGATCATGATCGGCAGCGCCATCGGCGGGTTCATTCTCGCGGGCGTGCTCTCCGCGTTCATCATGATGACGCGCAGCGCCCAGCGCCTCTACAACTACAACGGCATGGAGGTCGAGGCCCGCCGGGCTCTCGAGGAATTCGCCCAGGATGTGCGCATGGCCAGCGCCATCACCTACCACAGCGCCACGTCGCTCTCCCTCACGGTGCCCGACAACTACACGGGTTACTCGAACCGCGTCACCTACTACTTCAACAGCGCCACCACCGGGGCGACCGCCGGTTGCTTTTACCGCCGGCCCGGCGGGCCCGTGGCGCACGATACGACCACCCCGGGCTACCAGATTCTCACCCGCAACGTCTACAGCTGCGCCTTCAACCGTTACGACCGCCTCGGCACCGCCACCACGGGCGATGGCGCCACCAAGCGCCTCGAACTCTCCCTGCGCATGCGCGTCACGTCGACGGCGGGCGCCGCCGCCACGGAAAACGCGATCTCCGCCACCTACCTGCTCCGCAACAAAACCGCCAATTGACCATGAAAACCGGACCAGAGACCAGGGACGATGGACCAAGGACAAAGGACCATGGACTGGAGACTCGAACTCGACGCACGCCTTGCGCCGCAGGCACGGTCCCTGGTCCTTGGTCCTTCGTCCTTGGTCCGAGCCGCGCGCAGCGCGGTTCCCTCCTGATCGTCACGATGCTGGTCGCCTCGATCATCGGCGTCTCCCTCGTCTCCTACCTCAATCTCAGCCGCACCACGCTCAAGATCGCCACCCGCAGCTTCCTCAACAACGCCGCGATGAACCTCGCCGAGACCGGCCTCGAGCAGGCCCTCTTCGCCTTGAACCAGAACCAGTCCAACGGCGTCGCCCTCGCCACCGCCTGTTCGTCCGGCAACGGCTGGACGACCGACTCGGCCACCCACAAGGCCACCGCCACCTTCCCCACCGGCTCCCCCGGCTACTGGGAACCCTCGCCCAACGCCCGTGCCGTCGTGAAAGTCGTCGTCCAAAACTACGATCTCAGCGGCTCGCCCCGCATCATCGCCAAATCCATCATCACCCCCGGCGACGGCGGCCCGAATCTCGTGAAATACATCACCATCGATCTCGCGCGCCGCGGCCTCTTCGCCAACGGCCTCGTCGCCCGCGACTCGATCACCTGGGTCGGCCACCCGCTCGCCGACAGCTGGAACTCCGGCAGTCCTTCCAGCCCCACCGCCTACTCCACCGGCGTGCGCACCGCCACCTGCACCGTCGGCGCCGTCACCGGCAGCATCGCGCTCGGCACCGGCGGCGACGTCTACGGCTACGCCCGCACCGGCCCCACCGGCACCACTTCCGGCGGCAGCGTGCACGGCACCGCCTCCACCACCAACGACCCCACGCGCGTCACCAACGACTTCTCCGCCAGCTTCCCGCCCATCACCGTGCCCGGCGGCACCACCGGGTTCTATACCATCGGCCCCACCGACCCCGTGCCCACGGTGTATCCCCGCGCGTCCGACACGACGCCGAACCCGGCCGACGGCAAATTCTACTACGTCTTCGGCAGCGGCAAGGTGCTTCCCAACGCCAATATGACCGTCGGCAGCGCCGGCACGCCCAAGAACGTCGTGTTCATCATGAACAGCCACTCCGGATCCACCGTCCTCGGCCTGACCGGCACCAAGACGCTCACCATCGCCACCGGCTCCGCCCTCACCCTCTACACCAACGGCCACATCTCCGCCTTCGGCAACGGCCTCGTCAACGGCGCCACCGCCGGCGCCAATCCCTGTTCGGCCCTCCTCATCTTCGGCACGCACAACACCGCCGGCGGCCAGACCATCACCGTCGGCGGCAACGGCCAGCTCTACGCCGCCATCTACGCCCCCAACGCCACCGTCGAACTGAAAGGCGGCGGCAGCAGCGGCCACGTCTCCGGCTCCGTCGTCGCCAACTCCATCTCGATGAACGGCGGCACCGATTTCCACTACGACGAGGCGCTCGGCAACCTCGACAGCGGCGGCGGCTACCGCGTCAACCGCTGGAAGGAACTCCAGGACGCGCCGCAGCGCGCCACCGTCGCCGCGCTGTTTGACTTTTAGCTCCCACTCCACAACCGAAACAAATCCATGAATACCAAAATCCGCTCCAGCCAGGGCTTCACCCTCGTCGAAATCATGATCGTCGTCGTCATCATCGGCCTCCTCGCCGCGATGGCCATCCCCGCCTTCCAGAAAGTGCGCACCTCCTCGCAGGACAAGGCCGTGCTCAACAACGCCCGCCAGCTCGCCGCCGCCGCCGACCAGTATTACCTCGAAAACGGCGTCTCCTCCGTCTCGCAGGGCAACCTCGTCGGCGCCACGAACTATGTGAAGGCCCTCAACCTCGTCGCCAACGAAACCTATCCGGCCGCGTTCACGCAGGGCACCACCGTCACCGTCGAGGGCATCGCCGGCACGCGCACGATCACCTACGCCCCCTGAGCCGCCGATGTCCCGCTCGCCCCTCCGCCTTCCGTTCGATCGCTCCGTTCCGCCCGTGCTGGGGCTGCTCTGGCTCCTCGCGGGCGGCACCGCGCCCGGGCAAATCGCCGTCAGCGATTTGTCGGGCACGTTCAACGCCGTGGTGAAGTCCAACGGCACCATCATGACCGATCCCTTCACCGATCAGCAGACCGGCCAGAAACAGGCCGACTTCATCTCCGCCACGGCGGGCACCTCGGTCTACCTTAACGGCGCCACCGCCGCCTCGACGCTCGGCTCCGATGTGCCGGGCTTCCTCGTGAAATCGGGCACGATCACCAACGGCGGGACCGACACCTACATGATGTTCCGTTTCCGGTTCCAGGACGCCAACCAGACCAAAAACTACGAGGGCTCCTACATCTTCGTCGGCCTCGATCTCACCAACGACGGCAAACCCGAGCTGATGTTCGGCGTCGATTCCACCGGCACCACCCCGTCGCTCGTCTTCAAAAAAGCCGGCACCGGCGCGAACGACGCCCCGAGCACGACCACCGTCACCAACTACACCACCACCGCCACCTCGACGCTGAACAGCAGCGGCAGCGGCGTGCCGCTCACCTTCGCCTACGCCGCCGCGCCCGAAAGTTACGCCGCCACCTCCAAGTCCAGCGTGCAGAACATGAACCTCACGTTCGCCATCTCCTACACGAACCTGCAGCAGGCCATCCGTGACATGGGCACCGTCAACGGCACGGATTTCTCCGCGTGGAATGTCACCTCGAGCACCGCGATGTCCTTCATGACTTTCAGCTCCGGCAACCCCAACGCCTTCAACCAGGACATCTACGGCGGCAACATCACCTCGAGTTCGAGCCTGACCTGGACCGCGCTCGGCGCGTTCAGCACGGAGTTCACGGCCGACGGCCAGAAGAAAATCGTGCCCGAGTTTTCCACCTTCGGCCAGACCGGGCTCCTCCTCGGCAGCGGACTCGGCCTGTTGCTCTGGCGCCGCCGCCGGCGGCGATCCACCGTGGCCGCGCTCTCCGCGCCGCGCCGCTAGCCCCCCGGCGGATGGAGCGGGTCCGGCGGAAAATCGGATGGTGGCGCGGTCTTTTTGAAGACGCGTGTCGCGTGCCCGGAGCGCTGGTCGTGTGGAATCTCCGCAAGGCCGCCTACCGGCGCAACCTCGCGTCCGCCCGGTGCCCCTGCCAGCATCCCAGCGATTCCGGCCGCCCGCTCGAAACCCACTGCGACGCCGCGCTCGATTGGAATCGCCCGGGCCGCTTCCGCCTCGTCTGCCCGGCCCTGCGCACCACGGCGCACGGTTACTGTTGCTCGCTGCCCGCCCGGGACGTGCGCCCCTTCTGGGGCCGCGCCGCCCTGCTGGCGGTCCTCACGCTTTTCGCCGCCTACACGACCGTGACGGTCGCCGCCTTCCTCGTGATCCGCCTCCACGGCAATCGCACCGCCGGCTGGCTCGACCTCGCCCTTCCGACCCGATGGGCCCGCCTCCCCGGCACGAATTCCCGGCAGTTCCTGGCACGGGCGATCGAGGCCATCGAGCGTCGCGACTTCGACCTCGCCCGCCTCTCGCTGCAAAGCGCCCTCGCCGCCGATCCGGCGAACTACGACGCCGCCTTGTTGCACGCGATGCTCGACAGCCTCTCCGCCAATCCCAACGTCGCCGACATCGCGTTTCAATGGCTCCTGCAGCGCCACCCGGAGCAATCCCCGCGGACCGCGCTGATTTTCCACGATCTGCTCCTGGCCAAAGGCCGGCCCGAGCACCTCGCCCGGTTCGCCCTCTGGATGGCCGCCCAGGACGCCGCCAACGCCCCCCTCTGGATCCGCACGCTCGTCGTCGCCCTGCGCCTGGAGTCCACGGCGGGCGCGTTCGCCGCCACCCATGCGGCCGCTTTGCGCCAACTCCCGCCCCCCGCGCGCGCGCTCGTCGCGAGTGAGGTCCTCCTGCAGGACGGTCGCGCCGGACTCGCCCGCGCCGGCTTGCAGCAACCGGTCGATCCGTTCGCCCAACCCGCCTACGCGATGTTGCAGCTCGAACAACTGGTGCGCTGTGGCGACCTCCCCGACGCCATGGCCGTGAAGACCGCGTTCCATCCCACGCTCGGCGAGTTCCGTTCGTTCGCGTTGCAATACTGGCTCGAAAAGCAGGCCGGCAACGACTCGCTCGCCCTCGCCTGTTTCGCCAGATGCGCCTCCGGCCCGCTCGACCCCGGCCGGCTCGATCTGCTCGCCAGCGTCGTGATCCGCGCGCCGGACCGCGCCGCCCTCGCCCTCCTCGACCGCGCGGCCCGCCACCAGCCATTCGATCCGATCGTGGCCGGCAGCCTCTGGATCACCGCCGTGCTGTGCGACGCACCCGACCTCGTCGCCCACTGGGCCGACCGGTTGCGCCGCGACGCGAAATGGGAGCCGCCGCCGTTGCACCGGATCAGTTTCGACAGCCTCGCCCTTCGCGACCGCGCGTCGGTGCCAGCCCTGCTGGAACGACTGCCCTTGCCGCGCGAAACCATCTACGCGCTCTTCGCGCGGATCACGCTGCCCCGCCCCGGAGCCGCCCCCGCCCCCTGGCGCGCCGGACAAAACTGATCCGCCGGCTACGGCAGTTCGTAAATCTCCACGAGGCCGACTCCCGTCCCCGCGGCGAACCCCGCCACCTGCGCGGTGTAACTCCCCGGTGCGAGCGAGACGACCAGCGCCCCGTCCAGCGACCCCTCCGGCAGCGCAAACGCGCCGACCCGGGCAAACGCCGCCCGCAAATCCTCCGTTGCCTTCCCCCAATCGTCGTTGAACGCCACCAGCTGTCGCTTCGCGTCATACACCGTCAGCAGCGGATCCACGAGCGCATCCGCGACGCCAAACGGTTTCAAGCCGGGCCCGACTCCGCGCACGAGGATGCGTTTCGGCACCTCGCCCGCGATGGTGAAACCCGCGATCAGGATGCCGTCACCGGCATTGACCTGCGCCCGGGCCGAGCAATTCACGAGCCGCAGGGCCGTCCCGCCCGCCACGATCTCCGGCGCCGTCGTATCGTAGACCTCCGCCAGCGCCACGCCGGTCGCCCCCCGCTGTCCGGTGATCTGCACGGTGAAGCCCCCCGCCGACCAGTCCGTCAGCAGCGCCGCGTCCTGGGAAGTCGGCGACAGCGCAAACGCGCCCGCCTGCTGCGCCCGCGCCGCGATCTCCGCGGTCCCGCCCCACCCCTCGTTGGACGTCACCAGGGTTTCTCCGGCAAACACGCTGAGCCGCAGCGCCGGCAGCGCATCGACCACGCCGAACTGGGCGAGACTCGGACCGATGCCCCGCACCAGCGCGGGCAACCGGCCTGTCCCGGCGCCCGCGGTCACGCCCACGATCAGCGTCTGCGCCCCCGCCCCGGCGCCCGTGCGGATCGAGAGATTGGCGATCCGCGGCGGCGCCACCACTGTCAGCACCGCCGTCTCGCTCGTCGTGCTTCCCGGGCCGCTGCTCACCACCACGAAAAAACCGCCCGCATCCGCCAACTGCGCCGCCGGGATCGTCAGCGTGGCCGCGGTCGCGCCGCCGATCGCCACACCGTTGCGACGCCACTGATAACTGACCGGCGCCGGGCCTGACGCCACCACTTGAAAACTCACCGGATCGCCCACGGCCACTTTCTGTGCGGCCGGCTGGCGCGTGATCGTCGGCGCCGTCTGCGCCTCGACCGTTTCGCTCATCACGAAGATCGCGGCGACGATCATCCACGTTCGCAGCATCGAAAGCGTTGTCGCAGGGTTCATCAGCGCCGTGATCTTCACCATCCAGCGGTGCTTCTCCAGCCCGAAGCTCGACCTGCCCCACCGTCTCCGAGCCCGTGTGAAAACCCGGCGGCATTCGTTCCATCGCGCGCCCCCTACAACTGGCGCACCTGCTCCAACGCCCCCAACCGCCTCTGGGGCTTCAACGAACTCTTCAACCAAGGCCGCTTTCCGCCCCTCACGCCGCGCGTGATGTCCTACCGCCGCGTCGACTTCAACGACCTCGACCGCACCACCTACAACGCCGTCAAAGCCTCCTGGGGCCTGTGAGTCGTGGACGGGGCGTCCCACGTCGTGCGTCGTAGCGGCCGCCGTGAGGCGGCCGGGTATGACCGGAACCGGGGCCGGCAAACGGATGCCCTGGTGGTCGCGACGGGCTGCGACCGCCGACGGCGGACACTCCCACTGAACGGCCGCCTCGCCAACGTTGCGTCGCGGCCCGCCCGCACCCACGCTACGTGACGAATTCGTGACGCCGCCGCATTCCGCTCGAACGCCGCCCGTCTCCGCGCCACTGTCCGCCCCCGATCTTTCGTGAACCGTTCCAAACGCAAGTCCCCGCTCCCCCGCGTCGCCCCCGCACCCGCCCGCAAGCCCGCGTCCACCGCGCCCGGCGAGTCGCCCTACGGCAATCGCGAGCAGAGCTGGCTGGCATTCAATCGCCGCGTCCTCGACCAGGCCCGCCACCCCGCCAATCCCCTGCTCGAACGCGTCAAGTTCCTCGCCATCGTCAGCTCCAACCTCGACGAGTTCTTCGAGATTCGCGTGGCCGGCATCATGCAACAGGCCGACTCCGAGACCGCCGTCACCAGCATCGACGGCCTCTCGCCGCGCGAGCAGTTGCGCCGGATCTACCGCACCGTCCGCGCCCTCGTCGCCGACCAATCCGCTTGCTGGCACGGCGACCTCGCGCCGCGGCTCGCGGAACAGAGCGTCGTCTTTCGCACCGCCCCGCAGCTCGACGACACCGAGCGCGCCTGGCTCTCGGCCTATTTCGAGGCGCAGGTCCTGCCCGTGCTCACCCCGCTCGCGGTCGATCAGGCCCACCCGTTTCCGCAGCTCGCCAACAAGACGCTCAACCTCCTCGTCGCGGTCGACCCACCCGACCCCGCGGTGCCGGAGAAACTCATGGTGATCGTGCCCGTGCCGCGCAGCCTCCCGCGCATCGTCGAAATCGCGCCCCACGAGAACGGCCCGCGCCGCTTCATCTTCCTCTCCGAAATCATGAAGCTCTGCGCCGCGCGCCTCACGCCCGGCTACACCGTCGCCGGCGTCCACGCCTTCCGCGTCACGCGCAACAGCGACCTCTACATCGACGATGAAGAGGTGGAAAACCTTCTCAAAAAAATCGAAGAGGAACTCCGCAACCTCCGCCGGGGCGAGGCCGTGCGCCTCGAAATCGAGGAAGGCGTCGACGAAGCGCTGTTCACCGCGCTGTGCAGCCACCTCGGGCTCTCGCCCGCCAACGCGTTCCGCCTGCCGAGCCCGCTCAACCTCGGCCGCCTCTTCAGCCTCTACGAGCAGCTCGACCGGCCCGACTTGAAGTTCCCCCCGTTCGTGCCCGCGGAAAGCGCCGCCGTGCGCGCGCATCCGGTCATCTTCGACGCCATCCGCGAACGCGACCTCCTGCTCCACCATCCCTACGATTCGTTCGCGCCCGTCGTCGAATTCATCGAGCAGTCCGCCCGCGATCCCCACGTCCTCGCGATCAAGCAGACGCTCTACCGCACCAGCGGCGACTCGCCCGTCGTCAGCGCCCTCATCGAAGCCTCGATGGCCGGCAAACAGGTGACCGCGCTCGTCGAGCTCATGGCGCGCTTCGACGAAGCCAACAACATCAAGTGGGCCCGCGAACTCGAGGAAGCCGGCGTGCATGTCGTCTACGGCTTCGTCGGCCAGAAGACCCACTGCAAAGCCTGCCTCGTCGTCCGCCGCGAGGGTAGCGAGTTGTGCCGCTACGCCCACCTCGGCACCGGCAACTACAACCCGAAGACCGCCCGTCTCTACACCGACCTCAGCCTCTTCACCGCCCGGCCCGAACTTACCGCCGAAGTCGCCGAACTCTTCAATTCGCTCACCGGCCTCGGCCGCGCGCCGGATTTCCAGCACCTGCTCGTCGCGCCGTTCAATCTCCACCCGCGCATCCAGGAACTCATCGCCGCCGAAACCGCTCACGCCCGCGCCGGCCGCCCCGCGCGCATCGTCGCCAAGATGAACAAGCTCGTCGACCCCGAGACCATCGACAGCCTCTACGCCGCCTCCGCCGCCGGTGTGCAGATCGATCTCATCGTGCGCGCCACCTGCTGCCTCATCCCCGGGAAGAAAGGTCTCAGCGAAAACATCCGCCTCCGCAGCCTCGTCGGGCGCTTCCTCGAGCACGCGCGCATCTTCTACTTCGAAAACGGCGGCGCGCCCCAAGTCTTCTGCGGCAGCGCCGACTGGATGCCCCGCAATTTCTTCCGCCGCGTCGAGTGCGTCTTCCCGATCTACGACCCCGAGCTGCGCAAGACGCTCATCACCGAAGTCCTCGCCACCGAGCTGCGCGACAACGTCGATGCCCGCGAGTTGCGCGCCGACGGCACCGAGGCCCCGCCCGCCCGCCCCGCCGGGCAGGAACCGTTCAGCGCGCACAAATACTTCATGGCCGCCGCCGGCGTGCGCACCGCCACGCTCGCCACCACCTTGAAAGCCGCCGCACCGGCGTCATGATCGCGGGGCCCTTGACCAAGACCGCCGTGTTCCTCGCACAGCATCGCCCGGTTCGTGGCACGGGTCTCCCGACCCGTGATCTGCCGCGCCACGGGTCAGGAGACCCGTGCCACTTCCCGACCCACGCGAAGCCACCTTCGCGGTATCGATCCCATCGCACATGAGCGGCCGGACCATCGCGATCGGCGACATCCACGGCTGCGCCCGCGAATTCGAGGCGCTGCTCGAAAAACTCGCCCTCACCTCCCGCGACCGCCTCATCCTCCTCGGCGATCTCGTCAACCGCGGCCCGGACAGCGCCCGCGTGATCGCACTGGCCCGCGCGCACGCGCACTGTGCGCTCCTCGGCAACCACGAGTTGCGCCTGCTCAACTACCGCAAGACCGGCGACCCCACGCACCTCAAGAAATCCGACTACGACACGCTCAAGCAGCTCGACGCCAAGGCGTGGGCCTACCTCGCCGCGATGCCGCTCACGTATCGGGTGCGCGGACAGGAAACGGTGTGCGTGCACGGTGGCTTCCTGCCCGGCACGCCGTGGCAGGGCCAGCCGGCGCGCGTCGTCACGCGCATCCAGGTGGTCGGCCCCGACGGCGAGCCGCACAAGCGCAGCGAGTTTCCCGGTGCCCCGCACTGGTCGGAGATTTGGCATGGCCCGCCCTTCGTGATCTACGGCCACACCCCGCGCGAGCAGCCCTCGCGCCGCAAATGGTCCCTCGGCCTCGATACCGCCTGCGTGATGGGCGGCGCCCTCACCGCCTGCATCCTCCCCGGCCGCCACCTCGTGAGCGTGCCCGCCCGCGAGCGGTATTGGGAAAGTTGAAATCGCGCAGGAGACGGTTTGTCCGCCGGGGAGCAGACCCGAGGAACCGAGTGGGGCCATGTGTGAACTTCGCGACCAACGGCATTCCCACCCATTTCGACGTCCGCCGCCGCCGGATCGAGGTGGAGCGCGTTGCCCTCAACGCACTTTTTGTGGGAGGGGCTATACGCCCCGACGAGTCGCGGGGTAAACCCGCTCCCACCTCTAAACCAACGCGTTGAGGGCAACGCGCTCCACCTCGGCCCCGCCTCAGTGCTTCTCCGCGAGCAGGTGCTGCCGCAGGAGATCCTTGCCGTAGTCGTTCCCATTCGGCGTGCGCACGACCACGTGGATGTGCTCCTTGTTCGGCACGTTCGGCGGCATGATGTGCCGCAGCCCCGCCGGACGCTGGTGATCGAATTCGATCAGCACCACCGGGCTGTGGATGCGGTAGTAGTAGACGCTGTCCGCCGCGCTGCCGCCGATCCACGCGAAGTGCGTGCGGTCGAGGTGCGCTTCGACCTCGGACATCTTCACCTTCGCGTGGCCGTCGTCCATGTTGGCCACGAAGAGCGCGATCAACGCGAGCAGGTCTTTGCGTTGCGCGGCGGTGAGCTCGGCCGCGCGCACGCCGGCGTAGGGCATCGTGACGTTGTCCTTCCACGCCTCGGTCTGGTTGTTGTTGCCGGGCTTCGCCGTCTCGAGCACGGCCTTTTTCCGCTGCACGTCGTCGAGCGAAAGCAGGAAGTCGCGACCGCGCGCCTGCTCTTCCTGGAGGATGCTCACGCCCTGGTATTTTCCCGCCGTCGCGATCACGGGCTCGGAGCCGACGAACAGCGGCGTCATGACGACCTGGTCGCGCAGCACGAAATAATTGATGATGAGGTGATGCCCGTCGACCTGGAAGCCCCACGGCTTGGTCGCCGAAGGCTCGCCCATCACCGTGACGTGGTAGCGCCACTCGCCGTATTGCTCGAAATCGTTTTTGTTCAGCTCACCGAGCGTGTGGTTGAGCTTCATGATGTCCTGCGAGAGCTTGAGTCCTTTCGCGCTGAGCGCGGCGCGCATGAGGGCAAACGCCGATTTGCGCTGCGGCTCCGTCATCTCGAGAAAACTCACGCCCTGTCGCACGTAGAAGTGCTGGTTCATCCATTTGCGCCACTCGGCATCGTCGACCGGGAACTTCGTCTTCGCCCGCTGCGCCTCGGTCAGTCCCGCGAGAAACGCCACCGCGGCCTGCCGCACCGGCTCCGTCGTCACGCCCGTCGACTTGATCGCAAACAAACCGGGCTCGACCTTGCCGTCGGCGGTGATGCCGCGGAACGGCTCCGCCAGTCCGCGCTGCTCCGCTTCGCGCGACTGGCGCTGGAAGCGTTGAAACAGGGTCTCGTCTTTTGGCACCGCCGGTGCCGGCTGCGCCAACGCCTGAACGGTGAGGAATGCAGCCGCGGCTGCGCCGATGATTTTGGGGTGCATGGGATCGTGGGTGGAGCGCGTTGACCTCAACGCGCTTCGTCCCTTGCCTGACCCAGCCGCGCCCCAAGGTCAATGCGCCACACCCCGCCATGAAATCCGCCGCCCTCGTCGTCCTGTCGCTCGCCCTCGCGCCGCTTTCCCTCGCCGCCGCCGACGCGTCCGCCCCCAAGAAAAAAGCCGCCGCGCCCGCGCCTCCGGCCAACGTGATCAAGGACGCCGCCGAGCTCTCCCGCCGCATCCCCCTCGAGCTCCCGAAGACGAAGCCCGACTTCGTCGTCTTCGTGCCCGAGGTGCGCGGCGACATCGTGAGCGACACCGGCAACGAGCACTTCCTCGTGTTCGAGGGCCCGCGCGACCAGCTCATGGCCGTATGGACCCAAAGCTCCGCCGAAGCGCAGCCCGACCAGCACATCGCCTTCGCCACCAGCCCCGACGGCGGCAAAACGTGGACCAAGCCACGCGTGATCGCCGGCCCGAAGCGTCCCGGCGACGGCCACATGGCGAGCTGGGGCTACCCGCTCGTGAGCAAACGCGGCCGCATCTACGTGCTCTACAGCCAGCACATCGGCAAACACGACAACTTCCCCCATCACACCGGCTGGCTCGACGGCATTTCCAGCGACGACGGCGGCGCCACGTGGTCCGCCCCGCAGCGCATCGCGGTGCCGCGCAGCAATCGCGACAATCCCGACGCCACCATGCCGCCCAACATGCTCTGCTGGCAGCGCCCGCTGCGTCTCGGCACCGACGGAAAATATTTCGCGGGCTTCACGCGCTGGACGAGTTTCGCCGTCACGAAAAATCCGACCAAGTCGTGGATGTCAGCCGACGCGCGCGTCGAGTTCATGCGCTTCGAAAACGTCGACGACAACCCCGCCGTCGCCGACCTGAAGATCAGTTGGTTCATGGCCAACGAGCGCGCCCTCAGTGTGCCGTTCCCCGGGCACGAGGCGGTCAGCGCGTGCCAGGAGCCCTCGGTCGTGAAGCTGCCCGACGGCCGCCTGTTCGTCGTGATGCGCACGGCGAGCGGCAGTCCATTCTGGTCGCAGAGCCGCGACGGCGGCGAGACGTGGGATGCGCCGCGCCGCTTGTTGCGCCGCGACGGTGGCGAACCGCTCCTCCATCCGCTCTCGCCCTGCCCGATGTATGACCTCGGCGGCCCCGCGGCCGGCAGCGGCCGCTACGCGCTCTTCATCCACAACCACGACGGCCACTATAAAAACTACGGCCCGACGGATTCCGGTTTTCACCGCCGCCCCATCCATCTCGTCCATGGCAAATTCCAACCCGGCGCCGAGCAGCCCGTGTGGTTCAGCGAGCCGCAGCTCTTCTTCGATCACGACGGAGTGAGCCTCGGCAAACCCGGCACGGCCGGCCGTCTCGATCTCGCGCTCTACGCGAGTTCGACCGTGCGCAACGGCGTGCCGGTGCTTTGGTATCCCGAGCGAAAATTCTTCCTCCTCGGCCGGGTGATCCCGCGCGAGTGACGAAAACCGCGGGAGTCCGGCGGCTGCGCCCCCGCGTTCCACCGTGTCCGGTCTGATTTCGTAACAACGCCGTTACGGTTTCGTTTTCGCGCCCGGCCGCCGCGCGCCGACGCTGTGCGCACCACCCTTTGCGCCCATACCCGGCCTCACCTCGTTGCGACTCCGGCACCGCGTCGAAAACGCGGACGGCAGTTGCTCGTTCCTCTGGTGAGCCCCGGCCGCGGGCGCGTTGAACCTCCCATTCTCCATGAGATCGCGATTCCCCCTCCTCTCGCTGCGCTTCGGCGCAGCCGCCGCCATCCTCGGCACCGTGGCTCTCGTTTCGAGTATCGTCGCCCAAACCCGTCCCACGACCCCCGCCGCGACGCCCGCCCTCAACGGCGGCGCGACCTACGTCGGTGAGGCCGTGTGCATCGCCTGCCACGCACCGCAGAACAAGCAGTTCACCCACACGGTGCACGCCGACATCTTCCGAAAGAACCCGAAAAACGAACTCCAGCAAAAAAGCTGCGAGGCCTGCCACGGCCCGGGCTCGAACCATCTCAAAAATCCCTCCGATCCCGCGAACCGCCCCTCGCTCGTCGGCTTCACCAAGGAATGGGGCACGCCTGTCGCGACGCAAAACGCGCAGTGCATGCAATGCCACTCCGGCGGCAACCACATGTTCTGGGACAGCTCCACGCACGCGCGCAACCAGCTCGCTTGTTCTGACTGCCATAACCCGATGGCCAAGGTCTCCGAGGCCGGCTTGCTGAAAAAACAGACGATCAACGACACCTGCTACACCTGCCACCAACAGCAGCGCGCCGAGTTCGCCAAGCGCTCCCACATGCCGCTGCCCGAGGGGAAGATGTCGTGCGTCGATTGCCACAATCCCCACGGCTCCACCGCGAAGGCCCTCATGAAGGCCGACTCCGTCAACGAGCTCTGCTACAACTGCCACGCCGAGAAACGCGGACCGTTCCTCTGGGAACACGCCCCGGTGCGGGACAACTGCCTCACCTGCCACAGCCCGCACGGCTCCAACCACGACAAGCTCCTGACCGTGGCGCGGCCCTTCCAGTGCCAGCAGTGCCACGACAACACGAATCACCAGACCAATCTCTACAACGCCGGCCAGCTGCTCGGCGGCGGGGCCGCTCCCAACAGCCGCATGATCGGCCGCTCCTGCCAGAACTGCCACTCGCAGATCCACGGTAGCAACCACCCCGCGGGCGCCCGCTTCCAACGCTAACCTCGACGAAAAATCCAACCGACCATGAAAACGATTTTCCGTCTCACCCTCACCGCTCTCGCCGCCGCTGCGGCCGCGCGCCTCGTCGCCTCGCCGTTCGCCACCACCAGCGCCGGCGTCGGCACTACGCTCTCCAACAAGGAGACCTCCTCCGTCAACGCCTCGCGTTCCGCCGATCCCGAGTGGGCCGCGATCAAACACACGCCCACCGGCCAGATGTTCAAGTGGCCGCTCGTTGTGCCCAAGCTCGAGGATATCGCCAAGTCCGCCTCCGGTTGGGAATACTCCGGCCAGCTCGAAGTCGGCTACATCGGCGGCGACGCCGACGAACGCAACGCCCGGTATCGGATGTATCAGGATTTCGACCAGGGCGCCTACGTAAACAACTTCGACCTCGCGATGAAGAAGGCCGACGGCAGCTTCTTCGGCCTCTCGGGCGGCGCCGCCGGCCGGCGCGACCAATACTACGGCGTCAACTTCGGCCGCGCCAATTCGTGGACGTTGAAGCTCTACTTCAGCGAGACGCCCCACGTCTTCACCGACAGCTACAAGACCCTTTGGTCCGGCCTCGGCACCGGCAACCTCGTCCTCCTCACCGGCCTCACGCCCGGCGGCACGGCCTCGACCACCGCCGACAACGCCGCGGTCGCCGCCGCCGCCGCCAATTCCGCCAACCGCACCTCGCTTTCGCTGACCCGCAAGCGCTACGGCGCCCGCCTCGATCTCACGCTCTCCGCCGCCTGGAAAGTTTACGCCAGCTACGCGCTCGAAGAACGCAAAGGCGCCCGTCCCCTCGGCGCCGTCTGGGGTAACAACGGCGGCACCGCCCCGATCGAAATTCCCGAGCCGGTCGACTACGACACCAAGGACCTATCCGCCGGCGTGACCTACGCCGCCGGGCTCAACGCGTTCAACTTCCGGTGGTCGTCCTCGATCTTCGACAACAAGATCGACACGCTCACCTTCCAGGAGCCCTACCGTATCGCGCCCCAAGGCTTCACGACCACACCCGCCGCCGGCGCCTACGTCGTCGGCCGCTTCGACCTCACGCCCAGCAACACCTCGCACAACGCCCGCGCCGAATACACGCGCAAACTTCCCGATCTCTACAACGGTTCGATCACCGCGGTCGTCGCCGCAGGCACCTGGCGCCAGAACGACAATCTCATTCCCTACACCACCGTCGCCGGCATCACCTCCGCCAACGTCACGATTCTGCCCGGCGGCGATTGGAGTTCGGTCGGCTCGCTCAGCCGTCCCACGGCCAGGGGCAAGATCGATACGCGCACGGCTGACCTCACGCTTTCGCTCAACCCTTCCGCCGAACTCAACGTCAAGTTGAAGGGCCGTTTCAACGAGTCCGATAACAACAGCGATCCCTACTACGCGGTGAATCCCAACGCCGTTTACGTCGACGCCGACGCCGCCACGGCCGGCGCGCAGACCCGCGGCCTCTCCTATGCCGGCCTCACCGGCGTCTGGGGCCGACCCCTCAACGATGCCACCGGCTCCGGCGGCGTGCTCTTCGCCGGCGCACCGACACCCACGGGCAGCGTCGTGATCAGCAACAAGATCTATTCCTCGAAACAATATCGCTTCGGTCCCACCGCCGACTACCTGCTCTCGAAGACCGCCAACTTCACCGGCTCTTACGAGCGTGACACCGTCGAACGCACCAACCGCGAGCGCGCCAAGGTCTGGGACGACCGCTTCAAGCTTGGCTACGTCAACCGCGCCCTTCCGCTCAACAGCACCCTTCGCACCTCCTACGAATACGGCCAGCGCCGCGGCAGCCGCTACCTCACCGCTTACTACGAGGACGCGATGAGCGCCGCGATCATCGCGATGCCGACCACTGTTGGCACCAACGTCACCTCCTGGGCCGTCCGCAACAACGGCGCCCTGCGCAACTACGAGCTCTCCGATCGCAACCAGCACATCGTGAACGTCCGCCTCGACACCATGCTGCGCCCCAATCTCGACGCCGGGCTCTCGTTCCAGTTCCGCGAGTCACGTTACCCCGACGCCGCGTTCGGCCGCGCCAAAGACAGCTCCGACTCGGCCAATCTCGACCTCAACTACCAGCCGTCACCAAAGCAGAACATCTACAGTTTCTATTCGTATCAGCAAAGCCGTGTCCGTCAGGCCTCGATCCAGCAGGCCGGCAACGTCACCATCGGGGTCGTCTCGCCGCTCGGCGTCATCACGCCCGAAAACGCCGCCACCATCGGCTCCACACCGGGCGGCCCGTTCTATTCGCTCGGCAACGCCTGGGGCGCCAGGAGCACCGATCGCAATCACGTCGCCGGACTCGGCTTCAAGCAGGAGCTTGGCAAAGCCACGTTCAACCTCGACTACTCCTACACCCTCGGCCGCACGCGTCTCGCCTACCAATACGCGATCGGCGGTGCGATCAACGCCGCCAACGCCGTCTTCGCCGGCGACCGCGTGCCTGACATGGCCATGGACGCCAGCTACCTCGATGCCAGCCTGCGCTTCCCGCTCACACCCCGGCTCTCGGCGCGGCTCGTTTACCGCAACCAATGGGAGACGATTCGCGACTGGCACTATCGCAACCTCGACGGTTCACCGGTGGTCGCACCCAACCCCGCCAACGCGCCCACGGTCGTCGGCCTCGACGGCGGCCCGATGGCCTACCGCGTCAACTGGTATGGTGTGATGTTCCAAATCAAACTCTGATCCGCTGCCACCATCGCCGCAGCGGCGGTCTATGACCGCCGACCTTTCCCATGAGATCCAAACTCTTCCTCCCGCTCCTCGCCCTCGCCACCTCTGCGTTGCTATTCGCGGCGGATGGCCCGCGCGTCGTGAAAATCAAATCCGGCGAGGGCAACCAGATGAAGTTCGACGTCGCGTCGATCACCGCCGCCCCCGGCGAGCCGATCAAGGTCGTGCTCACCAACGCCTGCACACTCCCGAAAAGCGTCATGGGCCACAACTGGGTGCTCCTCGCCAAGGGCACCGATCCGATCGCCTTCGCCAACGCCGGCGCCCCCTAAGCCGGCAACGGCCACATCCCGGAAAAAATGAAAGACAAGGTTCTCGCCACGATCGGCCTCCTCGGCCCCAACGAGACTGGCGAAGCCAGCTTCACCGCCCCCACCGAGCCGGGCGAATATCCCTTCCTCTGCAGTTTCCCCGCCCACTGCCAGATCGGCATGAAGGGCGTGCTCGTGGTGAAGAAGTAGCCTCGACGGTGGAGCGCGTTGACCGCAACGCGCTTGGGCTACGCGTATGCGTTTCGCGCAAAAGCCTCACGGCTTCCGCGACGCAGCGCGTTGAAGGCAACGTGTCCTACCCTCGAAAAGAGATTAGCTTTGGGGCCGGTAAGCCGGATTCTGTTCCGCGCCTTGCGGCGCTTCGGCCGTCATTTCTCTCAGGTCCCCTTGCGGGGCCCTGGCCTGCGGAGCTCCACTTGGAGCGAAGCAGGCTGCGGCATACCCGTGACTATCGGACGGGCCGCCCAGTCACCTATTTTGCCTTGCACCGGACGGGGTTTGTCGTGCCGCCGCCATTGCTGCCGGCGCGGTGGGCTCTTACCCCACCTTTTCACCCTTACCACGCGGTTGCCCGCGCGGCGGTATGTTCTCTGTGACACTGTCCGTCAACGCACCTTGACGTGCGCCGCCCGCACTTGCGGTGAAGCTCATGCGGCATCCTGCCCTGCGGAGTCCGGACTTTCCTCTCCGAATATCCGTAAAACGGACGCGGGTTTAGCCCGCATCTTGGGATCAAAGAACTCGGAGCGACGACCAGGCCCCAAAGCTAAGGAGGCTAGCGAACAACTCCGTCCCCCAATGGCAAGCCGGTGTCACCACGCCCCTGCCAGGGCGCATCTCAGTTTCCTGCCGTTCGGCGGGAGCAACGGAGCGGCGGTTTTCAACCGCCGGGCTTGGGCGCCTGGAAAAGCGCGCCTCCGCCGGGCAGAAAAGTGAGCCGCGCCCTGGCCGCAAAACGAGGCTTGGCACCCCCCACTCCCCCACCACACTCGCCCCCGGTCCCACTTCCCGTGCCTCCCTTCGCCCGCCTGCTCCGCCTCCACGTGCGCCCGTCGCTCCGCCGCTGCGTCCAACTCGCTCTGCTGCCCGCCGCCACCGCCGGCCTCGGCGCCGCTCCGTCCGCGGCCCCCGCCCCGACCGTCCAATCGACGCCCCGCACGGGCGGCCCCCGGCTCGAGATCGCCGCGCCGGTCCACGATTTCGGCAGCGTGCCGCAGGGCGAGGCCGTGCGGCACGATTTCAAACTCCGCAACACCGGCGACGCGCCCTTGGAAATCGTCGACGTCAAGCCGGCCTGCGGCTGCACCACCGCCGGCGAGTGGACGCGCACGATCCCGCCGGGCGCCACCGGCACCATCCCCATCCAGCTCGAGACGGCCCAATTCGCCAGCGGCGTCACGAAGACGGTCACCGTCTCAACCAACGACCCCGCACACCCGCAGACCGTGCTCGAGATCAAGGCCGATGTCTGGACGCCCGTGAAAATCTCACAGCCGGTCGTCATCTTTCCCGCGCTGACGGAGCCGGCCCAGATCATCAGCCGGGCCGTCACGATCCGAAATCAAGTCGCCGGCGAGCTCAAGGTGTCCGACGTGCGCTGCGACAAGGCGGTGTTCGCCGCGACCCTCAAGGAGACGGTGCCGGGCAGGGAATTCGAGTTAACCCTCACCACCGTCCCACCCATCGCCAACGGCACGCACACCGCGCGGATCACGATGAAGTCCTCGAATCCGAGGATGCCCGAACTCACGGTGCAGGCCGTCGCCACCCTGCTCCCGCCCGTGCAGGTCGCCCCGACGGAGATCATGCTGCCCGCGGGGAAACTGGCCGCGCCGGAGAAGCGCTACGTCGTCGTGCTCAACCACCGCGGCTACGATCTCCAGGTCTCCGACGTGCGGGTCGATGCCGCCGGGGCCGGGTTTTCGCTCAATGCGTCGCCGGACAAGAAGCAGTTCACGATCATGGTCACGTTTCCGCCCGGCTTCCAGGCGGACGCCCCCGGCCAGCGCTTCGTCCGCGGCAAAACCAACCACCCCGAGCAGCCCTCGTTCGAGGTGCCGATCGTCGGCACGGGCCACCGGTAGCCGGCCGGCGTGACGTTGGCCTCCGGCACCATGAGTGCGTCTTCTGCCCGCGCCACGTTGCGCGACAGCGTCGCCGTCGCGCTCGCCGGTGTGGCGCTGGGGCTGATCGCCAACGCCGTTTCGCCGCGCGGCCTGGCGCTGCGCCGCGACTATTTTTCCGCCGTCGCACCGGTGGCCGCGGTCACGCCGGCCCCGACCGCGTCCTCCGGCCTGAGCGCGGCGCGCCGGGCCCGCCTCGGCGCACAGGGCATCGCCCTGCTATCGCACGAGCGTGCGGTCGGGTTCTTCCGTGACCCGCTGTTCACCGCGGGCCGGATCGTCTTCATCGACGCGCGCGACGAGGCCCACTACGCCGCCGGCCACATCCCCGGCGCCCGCCCGTTCGATCACTACCGGCTCGACAAATACGTGGCCGACATCCTCGGCGCCTGCGCCGCCGCCGATCGCATCGTGGTCTACTGCAACGGCGGCGAGTGCGAGGACAGCGAACTCGCCGCCGGCGACCTCCTCCAGTTTGGCGTGCCCGCGGCCAAGCTGTTCGTCTACGCCGGCGGCATCGCGGAGTGGCGGGAGAAGAACCTGCCGCTCGAAACCGGCCCGCGCGGGGGCGGCCACCGCGTCGCCCCATGAAGCCCGACCCATCCGCGCTTCGCCGCTGGCTCCCGCTGCTGGCCCGCCTCGCGCTCGGCGCGATGTTCGTCCACCTCGGGGTCGTCAAGGCGCTCGATCCGGTCGGATTCCTGAAACTCGTCCGCCAGTTCGATCTCGTGACGGCGCCGCTGCTGCTGAACTTCACCGCCGCCGTGCTCCCCTGGGTGGAGATCTTCTGCGGCGGGCTGCTGCTCCTCGGCGTGCGCACGGGCGGCACGGC
Source organism: Verrucomicrobiota bacterium (assembly GCA_016235555.1). Taxonomy (GTDB): domain Bacteria; phylum Verrucomicrobiota; class Verrucomicrobiia; order Opitutales; family Opitutaceae; genus JACRKC01. The sequence goes on along the minus strand of JACRKC010000004.1, from coordinate 1,791 downwards.
GCTGCTAGCGTTGGTGCTGCTCATGGGTTTTACCGGCGCCGTGGCGTTGCGTGCGTGGGCGCTGTCGCGCACGGGTTCGCTGCCATTTTGCGCGCTCCGCTTCGATTGCGGCTGCGGGACCGGCGAGGTCGCCGTGTGCGCGAAGCTGCTGCAAAACGCCGGGCTGATCGTGCTCGCCGGCAGCCTGTTCATCCCGCCGCCGCCGGCGAAGCCGGCCGCGTGACGCGTCAGCCGGTGGAGGGCCGCTTCACCGGCGGCGTGGCCGGACGCTCGGCGAGGATGCGCTCGCCGGCCTGCCGCCACGCCGGATGCGTCACGCCTTGCAGCCACTGCGCCGCCACGGCGGGATTCCGTTCGACCAGCGCGGCGGTCACGCTGCGGAAAATCTCCTCGTTGGCCGGCGTCGCCCCCCGCTGCACGATCCAGTGCGCAGCCGGCGCGGGATCGGCCTCGGCCCATTTTTGCAGCGTGGTCTTCAGCGCGAGCGCCTGGGTCGCGGGATCCGTGATGGCGGCGGCCCACGTCGTGGCCCCCTGCGCCTCCTGCGCCGACCACGAACGCGCGATCGCGACTTCGCTGCTGGCCTTCGCGTCCGAGGGCGGCACGCGCGCCGTCCAGCTCACCGCCGCGCCCAGGTCCTGCGTCGCCCACTGGAACACGGTGTAGTGGAGCGCCTGGTCGCGCTGCGGGCCCTCGGGAAATTGCAGCGCCCATTGGAGCGCCTGCGGCGGGTTCTGCACCGCGAGCATCTTTGCGGTCTTCACGAGCACCTCCTCGCGCAATTCGCGGTCAGGCAGGCCGACGGCCCACTCGTAGACCGCCTTCGGATCCCGTTGCGCCCAGGTCCACGTCACCCCCTCGATCGCCTTGGCCCGGGCGGATGGCTCGGACAGGGCGAGCGCCCATTCGATCACGGCGGGCGTGTCGGTTTCCGCCCACTTCATCGCGACGGCGTTGCAGATGTTGTCCCGCAGCGCGGGTTCGGCGAGCTCCGCCGCCCACGCCGCCGCCGCCGCCGGATCGCGTTCGGCGGCGGCCTCACCCACCGCCCGCAGGAAGAGATAGCGGCTGTGGAAATCCTCGAGGCCCGCCGCAAGCCCCGCGGCCCACGCAGGATTCGCCCGGGCCACCTCCCGCCCGATCTCGTCGATCGCGTTCGTGCGCGCGGGACCCGCCAGTTCGCGAACCACCGCTTCGAGCTGGACACGAAACTGCGCCAGCGACGGGGCGGCCCGTTCGTCGGCGACACGGCGCGCCGGACTTTCACCGGACCTCGCCGGCTGCACCGCATCCTCGGCCGGACGCGCCGACGCCACTGTCGCGCTTCGCGTCACGGGGGTGGCGGGAGCCGGTCCGGTCGCGGCCGCGTCGCGAGGAAGAGCCGAAAACAGCCACCACGCCACTACACCGAGCGCGGAGGTGACGAGCAGGATCTTGAGGGCACGCATGAGCCTTGCCGGAGCATTGGGGGCGCGGAGGGCGAATCAAATCATTTGGCGGTGCGCCCGGGGGGTGTAACTCAAACCGATGTCAGGGAATTGTAGCGGCGGTCTATGACCGCCGACCGTATACCCTTGCCGCCACGACGGCGGTCATAGACCGCCGCTACAGCCGAGCAGCCGAGAACCGACATCAGTTTGAGTCACACCCGCGCCCGGGCGAAAAAAACGGCCGACCCGCGTTGGGTCGGCCGAGGTGAGGGCGGCGATCCGCGGGATCGCGTCAGCCCTTCTTGCTCTTCGCGCCGGGGTTGCCGGGGGCGGTGCCGGCACCGTCGTTGTTGCCGTTGTT
>JACRKC010000064.1 GCA_016235555.1 Verrucomicrobiota bacterium | reverse complement strand
GGGTGCAACTCAAACTGATGTCACTCAACGAAGACTTTGGTTGTAGCGGCGGTCTATGACCGCCGACGTTGCGCCAAGGGGATTCGTTCGGCGGTCGTAGACCGCCGCTACAGCGCGCTGACATCAGTTTGAGTTACACCTCACCGCCGGGGTGCGACTCAGTTTCTTGCAGTTCGGTCAGAGCAACGGAGCGACGGTTTTCAACCGCCGGGCTTGGGCGCTTGGAAAAGCGCCCCTCCGCATGGCAGGAATGCGCGCTGCGCCGCGCAGCCGGGGTGGGACTCAAACTGAGATCAGAAAGTGCCGAAAAAAACCGAAGGAGCGCGCGCACCCGCGCCGGCCCGGCGTCGCGGCGGGCGTCCCGCCGCTGCCACCGAGGCATTCCAGAACTGACCTCCACGACCTCGCCTCGCTGGGTCGAAGACCGAACTGGTCGTCGCCCCCACCACGGCCGGCCGGCCCGCACGCGTTGCACCACACCGCCGAAGGCCACGCGGCGCGGCCCGCCGGATCCTCTGCCTGGCCACCCTCACCGCCGTCCCCAACGTCACCGTGTCCACTGCCTCCGGTTCGCATGACACCCGCCACCGCGCCGCTCCGACTGGTCATGGATTGAACCAAAAAAAAGCCACTCGACGCCCCCGAGGGCCGCACCCACCTTACGCCGTCTCGTCAACCCTGACCTCACCATGAAAGCTGCCGCCCTGCTGTTCGGCGTGGCCTTGGCCGCGACCGCGTTCGCCCAAACCGCCCCCGCCACCTCCGCCCCTTCGACGACGCCCAAGCGCGACGAGGACGAAGCCGTGAAACTGACCGCCTTCACCGTGAAGGAGGACCAGGACATCGGCTACGAGTCGATGCAGACTACCTCCGGCATGCGCACCGCGCAGGAGCTGAAAAACGTCGCCAACTCCATCTCGATCATGAACGCCCAGTTCATCGAGGACCTCGGCCTGCTCACCATGGAGGACATGGCCCAGTGGTTCGTCTCCGGCGACAGCAACCCCGATCCCAACGCTCTCGTGCAGAGCCGCGTGATCATGCGCGGCTTCCCCAACGCCTACGCGCTGCGCAACGGCTGGATCTGGTATTCGCCGATGGATTCCTTCTCCACCGAGCGCATCGAGGAACTCCGCGGCCCCAACGCCTTCCTCTACGGCGAGGCCGACGTCGGCGGCGCCAACAACCAGATCACCAAGCGCGGCCTCTTCACCCGCGATCTCACCCGCGTGCGCCTGCTCGCCGGCAGCTACGATCTCCGCCGCGCCGAACTCGACCTCAACCGCCGCCTCGTGAAGGACAAGCTCGCCGTCCGCTTCGCCACCGTCGGCAGCTACAACGAGTCGTGGATCGACAATGTCCGCCGCGACTTCAAGGGCTTCTACGGCGCGCTCACCTACCGCCCCACGCGCCAGACCACCGTCAGCGTGATGGCCGAACATGACCGCACCAAGGCCATCCTCTCGCAAGGCATGTTCGTCGATGCGTTCTCCCGCACCGCCACCGCCACCCTCGGCGCCATCGGCTACATTCACAACACCGCCACGGGCACCGGCTATCGCGCCCAGGGCCGCGTGACCAGCACCGGCCCCGCCATCGCCATCATCGACACCACCCTCGTGCCGAAGGCGACGCAGATGAACGGCCCTGACAGCACCTACAAGAACAACACCACCTCCGTCACGATTGAGGCCGAGCATCACATCGGCAAAAACCTCCACCTTCAGGTCACGGGCAACTTCTACCAACAGGCCCTCGACAGTTGGAGCGTCAACTCGCGCAACATCAACCGGGACCGCAGCCCGCTCCTGCCCAACGGCCAGCCCAACCCCTACTTCAACGAACTCTATGCCGAGTATTTCCGCACGCATCAATTGAACGGCAACATCGTCCGCGACATCCGCTTCTCCGCCGTCTACGACTTCACCTACTTCAAGTGGATGAAGCAGCAGTTCATCGCCAACGTGCAGCAGCACCAGGACAACCCGGGACAGAAAAAACCGAAGTTCGCCGAATACCTCGACCTGGCCAACCCGAACTGGACCGGCACCATCAACCCGGCGCTCACCCAAGCCGCCTTCACGGCCAACCGCACCGTTTTCACCAACAATCGTTTTTACCGCCGCTACTATCTGCGCGATGGACTGAATTCCGACCGCACCGACGACCCCTCGGCCATCCCCGGCGTCTCCGCCTACCTGCCCGATCTCTCCAACGCCATCGCCGCCACGGGTCAGTTCATCGACCGCCGGTTCTACACACCGTCCTGGGGCGTCGGCGCCTCCGGCGAATACTTCAAAGGCCACCTCTTCACCATGGTCGGCTACCGGCAGGACAAGTTCAACATGAAGACCGACCGCGGCATGGTGCGCGCCGAAAAAGGCTGGACCGTCGACTACCTCGAATCGCTCAACCCCTACGCCTCGCGCTTCGTCCGCTACAAGGTCGATGGCGCCAACTACGGCGCGATCCTCCGCTTCAACGACATGTTCGCCGTCGGTTACAACTGGGCCCAGTCCTTCCGGATGTCCGTCGGCCAGGGCGCCGCCACCTTCAATGCCGGCGAGTTGTCCAGCCTGCCCGTCGGCGAGGGCCGCGACATCTCCGCCCGCCTCTCGCTGCTGCAAGGCAAACTCGAGATCAACTACGTCAACTACAACAACTACACGCCCAACGCCCGTTTCCCCGTGCCCGGCGTGACCACCGCCTTCCGTGACGAGATGAACGCGATCTTCGGCAGCGGCTTCGACTCCACCGCCACCGGCGACTACCAGACCACCCGCACCAAGGGCAACGAAGTGCAGGTCATCGCCAACCCCGTCCGCAACCTCCGCCTCTCCGCCTCCTACTCCGACAACAAGGTCTCCAACGTCGACCGCGTGCCGATCCTCAAGGAACTCCAAGCCAAGGCCAAGGCGCAGAACCGCCCCACGCCGCTGCTCGACGATCTCATCGCCACGGTGCCCGAGGGCGTGCCCAACGCCGGCTACACCAAGGCGCGCGGCAATTTCTTCGCCCGCTACCAGTTCTCCGAAGGCGCGCTCAAGGGCCTGGCCTTCGGCGGCGGCGGCAACTGGCGCCTCCGCACCTACCGCGGCGCCGTCAACCTCACCGGCGCCGCCGGCGCGGCCTCGACCAACCTCTTCTCGCCCGCCTACACGATCTACACCGGCTACCTGAGCTACAACCGCAAGGTCTACAACCGCAACACGACCTTCCAGCTCAACGTCGACAACCTCCTCGACAAGGAATACTACCGCTCGGCCGCGATCGGCAGCGGTTCGTGGGGCGACCCGCGCACGTTCCGTTTCACGGTCTCGACCGACCTCTGATCCCAACGGCCCTTTGCACGTGGATTTTGCAGGGCCGCCGCTGATCGGCGGGCCCACCTGTAGTTCGAAAGCAAAGGGCGATTGGCAGGATCACGCACCGCGGTGGTGCGCGCGCGCTCACCGTGTCCCACACCTTGATCTGAACCTGCTGAGTCTCGCGAAATAGGGTGACAAAGAACGCGGTGGTTCGGAGAGCGCACCCGTCTCGGGTGCTGGGGCCGGCGTCTCGCCGGCACCTCCGAAATCCTCGGCGAGACGCCGAGGACCGCCCGCGGGACGCGGGCGCTCCCCGAACCACCGCGTGTCACTCAATTATGCGAGCCTCAGTAGAAAGCGCAGTTGAAATTAACCACAAAGAGCGCAAAGGACTCAAAGAGAGACTCGCCGGTTCTTCGTGCTGGTCGCGCGGCGTTCACCTCGTGGGTGAGTGCGCATGAAGGGCAACAAACGAGGTTTTTCTCTCTGCGCTCTCTGCACTGCTCTCTGCGGTTCAACTGCGGGATTTAGGCTGATACCAAGCGCCCTTGAGCAAGGGACCTTTCGATGCAGGGCGGGGTCGAGCGAACCCGCCCTGCGTCGGCCTAACGACGGGAGAGTTGCAGGCCCGCCCGGCCACCGGCCGGGCTGCCAGTCCAAAAACGCAAGGTGCCGCTGGTATGGCGCTCGGTTTGGCGGCGGGGCGGCTTCCTGCGCCGCCCCGCTTGCACCCGCGGCCTCAGCCGTTCAGCGGCCAGCCGTCGCGATACTTGCGGCCGAGGAGCGCGTTGGCTTCGGGCGCGTTGGTGATGCGGCCGGTCTTGCCGTCGTATTCGAGCCGCTTGCCGGCGCGGTAGGCCACGAGGCCGAGCGCCATCTGCTCGGTCATGAGGCCGTTGTAGTCGAAGTTGCACGAGGTCTTCAGGTCCGTCTTGCACGCGCGGAACCACTGTTCCTGGAAGTTGCCGAGCGGCGGCGTGACGGTGTCCTCGGTGCGCGGCTTGTAGCCGGCGAAGTCGATCTTGTCGTCGGTCGGGATGATCATGCGGCTGTTGAACTCGGCGAGCAAGATGCCCTTCGAGCCCTTGAACATGCCGCCGTGGCCGAGCGTCTTGAGGTCGATCCAGCGCTTCGGCGAGGTCGGCAGCGCGCCGCCTTGATACCAGCTCACCCGGATCGGCCCGCGCCAGCTGTTGGCCGGGTGGTCGAAATGCGCTTCGAGTTTAACCGGCGTGACGTCGGGGTTGAGGGCCTCGCCCTTCGCCTCGATGGCGGTCGGGTGCGTGGCGTCGATCGCGTTCCAGACGAGGTCCATGGTGTGGTTGCCCATGTCGCCCACCTGGCCGGTGCCGAAGTCCCAATACATGTTCCACTGGAGGCAATTCGCGCCGGCGTTGCCGGAGAAGTAGCCGGGGTTGTAGGGATGGTGCGGCGAGGGCCCGAGCCAGAGATCGTAGTGGAATGTCGCCGGCGGCTCGCCTTCGAGCGGGAGGTAGCCGGGACGCGGCAGCTCGCGGTTGCCCCACGCAAACGCGCCGCGCAGGTCGCCGATCGCACCGTCGCGCACGAGTTCCTTCACGCGATCGAAGTTGGGCATCGCGTGGCGCTGCGTGCCGGCCTGCGTCGCGATCTTGTTTCTCTTCGAGAGGTAGGTGGCGCGCAGGGTGCGGACTTCCTCCACGGTCATGCCGATGGGTTTCTCGCAATAGACGTGGAGATCGCGGTTCATCGCCCACATCGCCGCGTGCGCGTGCGTGTGGTCGGCCGTGCAGATGACGACGGCGTCGAGGCCTTTTTGGTCGATGCACTTCCGCCAGTCGGTGTAGGTCTTGGCGCCGGGGAATTCCTTCAACGCATTGGGGAAGCGCAGTTCGTTCACGTCGCACAGCGCGACGACGTTTTCCTTCTTCAGGCCTTCGTAGTGCGCGAGGCCGCGGCCCCAGACGCCGATGAGGGCGATGTTCAGTTTCTTGCTGGGCGTGTTCTGGCCAAAGAGCGTGGAACTCTTGAGGAGAAGCAGGCCGGCGCCGGTGGCGGAGGCCGATTTGATGAAGTGTCGGCGGTTCATGGAGTAGTTGCGGGGTGGATCAAAAGCGTGAGCGGCCGAAAGCCGCGGGTCAATCAGCGCGTCGGCAAAGTGCGGCCGAGCCGGCGGGCGAGTTGGGCCGCGTGGAGGTCGCGCGGCTGGAGGTCGGCCGACGCGAGCGCTTCCCACCATGGGCCGGCGGGCTCGGTGGTGCCCGCGGGCTTCGTCGCGAGGCCGACGAAGTTCATCGTGACCGGCCCCCAGCCTTTCGGCGGCGGGGCGATCGGCCGCGCCGCGGTGATACCCCAGAAGGTCTCCCAGCCCGCACTGTGGCGCCCGAGGCTCGCACCGCCGCCGCAATGCCACACGCGCGTGCCGCGCCCGCAGTCGATGGCGGTGAAGAGATTTTCGTAGGGCGTGTCCTTGTGGTGGTCGAAACACAGGTCGCTGCCGCGGCCCCGGGCGAAGACGTTGCCCGAGGCGTGCTCCACGGAGAGGTCGTGCACGTAGCTCGTGCGCAGGTCGAAATTCGTCACGAGGTTGTCTTCCGCGCCCTTGCACTGGATCGCGTGGTGGCCGGTGCAGTCGTCGACGCGCCCGTCGCGGGTCGCGCGCGGGGCGTCAGCCGTGATCGCGATGCCGTCGAGCGTGTTGCCGCAGGCGACGACATTGATGCCCATATCGCCGTTGTGGATCGTGACGTGGCGCACCCAGCAATCGCGCACGCCGCGCAGCTCGATGGCGTTCGCGCCGTTTTCCTTGAAGTGCCCGCGATACTTCGCCGGCGGAAACTCGAAGCGCAGCCCCTCGATGCCAGACTCGGTGACGGTCGGGTTGCAGCTGCGGATCTCCGGCTGCCACTCGGGCCGCGTGTCGAAGCGCAGCGGGCGGTCGAACCGCACGCGATCGCCCGTGACGGCGGCGATGCGCAGGAGCACCTTTGTATCGAGCTGCTTGCCGCGCGCGATGTCGCCGGGGTCGCCACAGTAGAGAAACGTCTTCAACGAGTGCTCGCGCGTCTCGCGCAGCCACACGAACACCTCCTGGCCGACGACGAGTCCCGCCGCGCGGTCGACCGTCACCTCACGCTCACCGCGGTGTGCGGTGGCGGTGATGGACGCGAGCGGCTTGGCGCGGTAGTCGCCGTGCAGCACGACGAATCCACCGTCGAACGAGTAGCCGCTCGCCGGCGAGCCCGTGCTCGTGCGGCCCTGCCGCGGATGCACCTCGTCGAGGCCGCGCGGGAACCACAGCACGCTTTTCTCCGGCCCCGCGCCGCGCAGCACGACGCCACTCTTGGTGATGCGCACGTAGTCCGTGATCACGTAGCGCCCCGGCGGCACGAACACCGCGCCGCGCGTCGTCGCGTCGATCGCGGCCTGAAAAGCCTTCGTATCGTCGGCCACGCCGTCGCCCTTCGCGCCGAAGTCGCACACGTTCGCCGTCTGGGGCACGTCCGGGATCGGCGCCTCGCCCCGATGGTAACCCGCGTAAGAAAAATCCGGCAGCCGACCCGCGGCCTCCCATTTCTCGCCGCGCTCGCCCCACAGCGCCGAAATCGCAGGGGCCGCGACGAGCGTGGTCGCAAGTGCCAGCCCCACCATCGCGCTGCGCAGACCGAAGGTGGGCCGGGCGCTCCGCGCACGGCCGGCTCGGGAAGCGCAAACCTGGCGGCGCGCGGAGCACACGGCCCACCGGTTGAGGCGACGGAGATTGATCATGAGTTGTGCCAGATCACGGAAGCGCGCCAGACACGACGCGTGGCGACCCTCCGCGGTTGCGCGAGCGTCTGGAGTTTCCGACTGAGGCGAGACGCCTCAGCCACGTGGACGAGGCGTCCCGCCTCGTTGCTTGCGGCACGCCGACCCTCCACGGTTGCGCGCCGTCCGCCAATCCACGCGTAGCCGGTCCGGCCGCGCCGCGTCATCATGGTGCTTCACGATGAAACTCATCACCCCATTCCTCGCCTCGCTTGGCCTCACGCTCGCCGCGGCGGCCGCCTCCGCCCCCACCCTGACTCCCGCCGAGGTGGCGAAGAAACTCGAACAGATCCCGGCCACCCACCCGCGCCTCTTCCTGTCGAGCGCCGGCGAGGCCGCGCTGAAACAGCAGATCGCCGCCGATCCGCTCTGGGCAAAACTCGCCGCCGGCGTCACGCGCGAAGCCGACCAGCAACTCCGCACCAAGCCCGTCGAGCGCGTGCTCATCGGCCGCCGCCTGCTCGACAAATCGCGCACCGCGCTCTCGCGCATTTTGCACCTCGGCCTCGCGTGGCGGCTCACCGGCGACAAAAAATACCTCGACCGCGCCCGCGCCGAACTGCTCGCGGTGTCGGCCTTCACCGACTGGAACCCGAAGCACTTCCTCGACGTCGCCGAGATGACCACGGCCGTCGGCATCGGTTACGACTGGTTCTACTCCGCCCTCGACGACGCCGCGCGCCGCACGCTCCACGACGCCATTCTCAAGCACGGGCTCATCACCAGCCGCACCGCCAACTCCTGGACCAAGGTCGTCAACAACTGGAACCAGGTCTGCAACGGCGGCATGACCATCGGCGCGCTCGCCGTGGCCGAGACCGACCGTGCCCTCGCCGCCGAGATGATCGCGCGCGCCGTCAACACCGTGCCGCTCGCGATGCACGAGTTCGCCCCCGACGGCGCCTACCCCGAGGGCCCGGGCTACTGGGGCTACGGCACCACCTACAATGTGCTGCTGATCCACGCGCTCCAGTCCGCCCTCGGCACCGACTTCGGCCTCTCGCAACAACCCGGTTTCCTCGCGACCGCGGACTACTATCTGCACGTGATCGGACCATCGGGTTACTATTTCAACTACTCCGACTGCGGCCGCGGTGGCACCGGCCTGTCGCCGGCGATGTTCTGGTTCGCCGCGCAACGCCAGCAACCCGAGCTGCTCTGGAACGAGTGGCCCAAGCTCGCCGCCGGCGACGAACGCCGCTCCGGCCGCGGCGGACGCGACCGCACCGATCCCATGCTGCTGCTCTGGATGTCCCGCACGCAGGGCAAACCCACCACGCCACCCGCCGCGCTCTCGTGGACCGGACAAGGTCCGACCCCGGTGGCCTTTCACCGCAGCAGTTGGGACCGCAACGCGAGTTTCGTCGCGCTCAAGGGCGGCACGCCGTCGGCCAACCACGCGCACATGGACGTGGGTGCATTCGTGATGGACGCCGATGGCGTGCGCTGGGCCGACGACCTCGGCTCGCAGGATTACAACTCGCTCGAGTCCGCCGGCATCAACCTCTGGGGCAAGACGCAGGACGGCGACCGTTGGAAAGTCTTCCGCCTCGGCACCTCGTCGCACAACGTCCTCATGATCGACGGCCAGCAGCAACGTGTCGACGGCGTCGCGCCGATCGTGCTCTCGAAAACCGGCCGCACCATCGTCGATCTCGCGCGGATTTACCGCGGGCAGGTGACCGACGCCCGTCGCGGCGCCGCGCTCCAGCCAGACCGCACCGTGATCGTGCAGGACGAGTTGACCGCTGGCGGCAAATCCATGGGCGTCCGCTGGGCCATGGTCACGCAAGCCGACGTGAAGATCGACGGCCACGGCCGCGCCACGCTCTCGCAAGCAGGGAAGAAACTGGAGTTCCGCGTGCTGGAGCCCGCCGGCGCACCGCTGGAGATTTACCCGACCGATCCGCCCCCCGGCGCCACCGATGCCCGCAACCCCGGCACGCGCATGCTCGGCTTCGAAGTCGCCGTGGCCGCCGGCATGTCGCAGCGCATCGTAGTGCAACTGGTGCCCGCCTCGGCCAAGCCCGCTCCCGTGTCGGTGCAGCCGCTTTCAGCCTGGTAGCGGCCGAGGTGACGAGGCCGGCCTCCTTACGTCGGCCGCTACGCACCACCCGACTGTCCGCGCGAGGTTGAGGTTGCGGCCCGACCCGCGGCGACGCTTCGTCGTCGCAACGCCCTTTCCCCATGCGCCTGTTCCAACGTCTGCTCCTTGCTGCGTCCGTTTCCGCGCCCGCCTTCGCCGCTGACGCCCCGCTCCCCGTCACCATCCGCGTCGACGCGTCGAAAACCTTCGGCGAGCTGAAACCCATCTACCGCTTCTTCGGCGCCGACGAGCCGAACTACGCCACCATGAAGGACGGCCGGAAACTCCTGCGCGACATCGGCAACCTCGGCGCGCCGCAGGAATATTTCCGCGCGCACAGCCTGCTCTGCACCGGCGACGGCACACCCGCGCTGAAATGGGGCAGCACCAACATCTACACCGAGGACGCCGCCGGCCGCCCGATCTACGACTGGACGATCGTCGACCGCATCTTCGACGCCTACCTCGCCAACGGCGTGAAGCCCTACGCGCAGATCGGGTTCATGCCGAAGGCTCTCTCGATCAAACCCGACCCCTACCAGCACGAGTGGCGGCCGGGGTTTCCTTACAACGACATCTACACCGGCTGGGCCTACCCGCCGAAGGACTACGCGAAATGGGGCGAACTCGTCTACCAATGGGTGAAGCACTGCGTCGAAAAGTGGGGCGCGCAGGAGGTCGAGTCGTGGTATTGGCAGGTGTGGAACGAGGCCAACATCGGCTATTGGAAAGGCACGCCCGAGGAGTTCCGCAAACTCCACGACTTCGCCATCGCCGGCGTGCTCCGCGCGCTGCCGACCGCGCGCGTCGGCGGACCCGACACCGCGGGCGACGGCGGCAAGTTCATGCAGGATTTTCTGGAGCACTGCCTGCGCGGGAAAAACCACGCCACGGGCCAGATCGGCACGCGGCTGGATTTTCTCTCGTTTCACTCGAAAGGCACCACGCCCACGTTCCCCGACGGCCACGTGCGCATGGGCATCGGCGGCCAGCTTCGCACCATCGACCTCGCGTTCGCGCGCTTCGCGTCGTTTCCCGAACTGAAAGGCAAACCCATCGTCATCGGCGAATCCGATCCTGACGGCTGCGCCGCGTGCCAGGGGCCGCACCTCGGCTACCGCAACACCACCGTCTATTCGAGCTACACCGCCGCGAGCTTCGCGCGCAAACACCTGCTCGCGGAGAAGCACGGCGTGAACCTCGAAGGCGCGACCACGTGGGCCTTCGAGTTCGAGGACCAGCCGTATTTCGCGGGTTTCCGCGCGATGGCGAGCAACGGCCTCACGCTCCCCGTCTTCAACGTCCACCGCATGATGGCGAAAATGTCCGGCGTGCGCGTCGACGCCCAGAGCTCCGGCGACATCGGCGTGGAGAACATCATCAAGGTCGCGACCGGCAACCAGCCCCAAGGCGTGCGCGGCGCCCCCGACATCGCCGCCCTCGCGAGCCTCGATCCCGCCGCGAAGAAACTCGCCGTGCTCGTGTGGCACTACCACGACGACGACGTGCCCGGCCCCGCCGCCGACGTGTCGCTGACACTCGCGGGTCTGCCGGCCGCGGCCACGCAGCCAAAGCTCACGCACTACCGCGTCGATGCCACGCACAGCAACGCCTACACCCTCTGGCAGTCGCTCGGCTCACCCGTCGCGCCGAGCAAGCCGCAATACCAGCAACTCGAAGCCGCCGCCCAGCTCGCCCTCCTCGAGAACCAGCCCGCGACTGTGGCCGTCAACGGCGGCGCCGCGACACTCCAGTTCGCACTACCCCGTCAGGGCGTGTCGCTGCTGGTGTTGGAGTGGTAGTTGCTGCCTGCGCCTACGCGAACACGCCCTCGTAAATCGCCGCGACCGTCATCGCTTGCTTTACCGCCTGAAACTCGACGCGCGCCTCCAACGCCGTGAAAATCTCGCCCTGCCAGCCAGTCGCGCGACGGAAGATTGTCACCTCGCGCTGGTCCTGACCCACGAGCACGTATTCTTCCAGCGTTTGCGCGAAGCGGTAGTTCGCGAGTTTCTCGCGTCGATCGATAGCCTCGGTGGTGGGTGACAACACCTCGAACACCACGGTGGGAAAACGCAGGAAATGTGTGTCCCGCCCCGTCGGGTGGCACGTCACCACCACATCGGGATAATAGAAGAACTCGTCTCGCGCCACCTCCAGCCGCACCTTCACGTCTGCCACAAAAACCTGGCACGGCCCACCGTGCAATCCGGCACGGAGTGCCGAGTAAATGTTCAAGGCAATCTTGTTGTGCGCGAGGCTCGCGCCGCTCATCGCGTGGATTTTCCCGCCGACAAACTCGTGCTTCACCGTGCTCGACTCCTCCAACACCAGATAATCGGCGACGGACATCGGCAAGACGCGGGCGGCTTCCATGCCGCGAACCGTAGCGGCGCCAAGGTTGAATTCAAGCGCGCAGCCAGGCCACCCGCCGCTTCGCGTCGTCCCACGAACTTCCCTCGGCCGGATTCGCCCGATAGTCTGCGTAGCGGCGATCGAGTTCAGCCTTCACGGACGCGGAAAGCGGGATGTCGTTGGGCTGGCGCGCGAGTTCATCCCTGAGGTCTTCCACGAGCAGCATTTTTTCAGAAAACGAGAGATCACGCAGCGCCGGTGCGGTCGTGGAATTCATGCGGGCACGATTTGCGGCCGCGAGGGCAAGTCAACCGCTCCGCCCGCGCTCAGTTGCGCGGTGTCCCCGCGGTCGCCGCCCGCTCCGCCGCCTTGGCCGCCTCCGGCGCCTCCGCCTGCTCGATCTCCGCCCACGAGGGCGCGCGCCAGAAATGCAACGTGCCAGCGTTCGTGCCAGTGACGGTTTGCCCAGCGATTACATTGCCGTCCGGCGAAAACCGCAGCAATGAAGCCTGGCCCCTGGACGCCAAGCTCACCAACCGCTCGTAGTTGTTGGCATCCCAGAGCGTCACCGTCTCCAGCGCCGTGCTGCCAATCGCCAGCCGTTGCTGGTCCGGCGAGAAGTCGGATGCGTGGGCGCCAAACATGAAGCCGGTCAGTTTGGCGATCTCCCGGTAATTCGCAGTCTCAAAGACCCGGACGAAGCCCACGTCGCTCGGCACGGCCAGCAGCCTCGCATCGGGCGAGAGCGCCGATTGCGCGACCTGCGGGGTATTGAGCTTGAACGGCGTGACTCGCCCCGGCGCCAGATCCACTCGCACGCTGTCCAGGTCGCCGGACGCGACGATCACTTGCTGCATTCCATCCGCCGAAGTGATCCACGAAGTGCGGGCCTGCATCAGAGCGCCCAGGTTGAACGAGCGCGTTTGGCGACCGATCAGGATGTCCCATTCTTCGAGCAAAAGGTCGTTCCCGCGGACTACGCTCACGAAGAGTTTGGTTCCGTCGTTGGAAAAACGCCGCGGAATCGGGATTCGTTCTTCGATATTTTCGTTCCATTCGCTCACGAGGGCACGGCGCTCCCAGTCCCATACCTGCAACTTGCCGGCCTCGGTGACGGCTGCCAGCAACGGGCGTTTCGCATCCATGACCGCGCGAAGACCGCTTCGGGCTGCAAGAACTGACCCGATTTGAACTGCCCCGATTTCGAGGAGCTTGCTTTCCTCCTGAAACGTCCGGCCGCGCCAGCGTGCCACACGTCCGTCAGCCCCCAGGGTGATGAGAGAAGCACCGGCGTCCGCAAACTCCCAGGCAACGCGTCCCTTGGCGAGGCTGCCCGACGAGGAGGCTCCTCGCTCTGCCTCCAAATCCCAGACCATGGCGGAACCGTCCTTGCAGCCGCTGACGAGCGTCCGCTGATCCGGGGCCAGCGCGAGCGCATGCACTTCGGTCTTGTGGCCACGAAACGTGCGGATGGGCGTGCGCGATCCGAGATCCCACAAACGAAGGGTTTGGTCGCCGCTGCCGGAAACCAAGCGCTTGCCGTCGGCTAGAAACGCGATGCTCGTGGTAAATCCACGCTGTCCTTCCAGCCGTCCCAACGGCTTCCCTGTCGCCGCATCCCACAGGCGAATGGTGCTGTCCACGTAGCCGGCCCCAGTGGCGAGGATGCGCCCGTCGGGCGAGAAGGCCATGCACAGGAGCGTATCATCGGTGGCCACCGTGTTCCACCGCTCGCGTCCGGTCTTGAGATCGATCACCGCGACCGTGTTGAGCGCCGTTACCACCGCCGCGGCGGAGGCGTCGCGCGTTGCGGCAAACCACGAATAAGCGACCTGGACTGACGTGAGCCCGGCGGTCCAAGCGGCTACCTTGGAGCCATCGAGCACGCGCCAGACGGAAACCTCAGTGACGTCACGACTGATATTGTTGGTGGATCGCCCGCTGCTGATCACCAACGTCTGGCCGTCGTCCGAAAAAAGCAACCCGTTGGCAACGCCTGGGATTTCCAGCTCACGGATCACTTGCCGGGTATTGGCGTCCCAAAAAAGCACGCGATTTGTGGGAAGGGCATCTCCGGCGACGACCGCCGTCCGCCGGACGGAGCGGTCGCCGGTCGCAATCGCGAGAAGGGGCGCCCGCGGCGAAAATGCCACGCGAACAGAACGGTCTCCGGCCGGCACGCGGATTTCCTCCTTCGTCTGCCGATTGTAGATCCTCACGTCGCCAGCACGGCTTCCTACCGCCACCCAGGTTGCGTCAGCGGACGCGGCAACGGACAGCGCGGAGTTGTCGTTCGCCGGCTTCAAGATCGTCGTCGCGTCGCTCTGGCAGAATTGCCAGAGGTAGCGCCATTCCCAGCCGCGCAAGTCCACCTCGCCCGGCGCGGGGCGGTGGCGGTTCAGCAGGTCACGGGCGCGGCCGAGATTGTCGATGGCTAGCGCGCTCTGCACGGCGTTCATGTCGGAGGCGTAAGCGATGCGTTGCGCGGCGCGCTCTTGGGCTTCGGCCTCGACGCGCAACTTCGTTTCGCGAGCGCGCGCAACATCGGCATCCGCGCGCAGGCGAGTTTGCTCGCGCTCCGCGTGAACGGCCCGCCACGCAATCCAACTCACGCCGGTGAGGCCGACGAGCAGCGCGGCGGCGATCGTGCGCGCGAGCCACATGCGGCGGCGTGTGATGCGTTCGCGCTCACGGGCCTGCGCCACTTCCAGCTTCTGATGGTGCGTGTCGCGACTCGCGCGAATCACTTCCGCCAACACGTCGTGCGTCAGCTCCACGCGCTCGACACCGAGGCGGTCTTCGATGCGCAACAGGCGGCGGTTGACGAGGGTGTCGATCAGCGGGCGCGTGACACCGGGGAAATCGAGCGCGGACTCGAGCGAGAGGTTGTCGCGGAAACCGGACTTCGTGAGCAGGTGATCCTCGACGAAGGTGCGCATCGCCTCCGGCAGGTCGGCGACGCTGCGCTCGTAGAAATCGGTGAGGATCTCGCGGCGGTTGCCGGTGACGAGGTCGGCGGTGATTTGCGCGGCGCCCGCGGCGCGCCGGCGTTCGTTGAGCTCGCGGCAAATGATGGAGAGCAGCGGCGGCTCGACGTCGAGTTCGGCCAACCGCTCGGTGGAGCCGCCGCGCGCGCCGGCGACGAATTCGACGATCGCGCGGGCGACCTCGTCGGTCACGAGGCCGGCGCCGGGTTTCACGACGGCTTCGAGGGCCTGGACGCCGTTCATGCGGGAGAGGCGCATGCGGTTGTCCATGAGCGCGGGCATGATCGTCTTGAGGCTCTCGAGGTGCGGCAGGTAGTCCTCGCGCAGCGTGATGACCACGCGGTAGTCGGTGGCGCCGAAGTCGAGCGCGTCCAGCTCCGCGGGCGATTGCTCGACGCGGGCGACGAGCGCTTCGGGCGGGCGGTTTTCGACGAGCTCGGCCAGCTCCGTCATGAACGCGACCGCGCGCTGGCGGGCCGTCTCGCCGTTCCCTTGAGACCCTGAGCCGGCCTGCGGTGAGCCTGTCGAACCCGCCGAATGGGCGGCGCCGCCGAGCGTGAACAATTCTTCGAATTGATCGAAGACGAGCACCGGCGAGAGCGCGATGCCGCCGGGCGAAACGAGGCGGTTGTCGCGGTGATGGAAAAATTCCCAGAGCGATTCGCCGGGCTTCGCGAAATCGCCTTTCGTCCACGAGCCGGCGCGCGCCGTTTCGGCGCAGACGGTTTGTTTCACCTGCTCGCTGAGCGCCGGCGCGCCCGGCGCGTGATCGAGGCGGAGGTAGATCGGGCAGAAGTCGGCGCTGCGCAGCCGCGGAAACACGCCGGCCTGGAGCAGCGAAGATTTGCCGAGGCCCGACTGCCCGAAGAGCACCGTGAGCGGATCGCCCTGCACGCGACGCGAGAGGGTTTTGATCTCCGCATCGCGACCGAAGAACTGCGCGCTCTGCGCCTCGGTGAACGGCGCGAGGCCCGGCCAGGGGCCATCCGCGTCGGCAGCCGACGCGGAACGCTCAACGTTCAACGCTAAACGTTTAACGCTCAAGTGGTCGGACTCATTCATTGAGAGTTAAGCGTTGAATGTTGAGCGTTCGGCGCGTTGCGCGCCTACCCGCGTTTCCCTCCGGTCAGCTCGCGCAGGCGGTTCGTGAACTCAGTCGTCATCTCGCCGGCCGGCAGGCGCGTGAAGTGCAGCGCCTTGATCTTCGCCGGCACGAGGGCGGCGCCGGCGTCGGTGTCGTCGACGCACACGGGCAGAATGAAACGCGCGCCGTCGGCCATCGCCTCGGTGCGGTCGACAGCCCAACTCCATTCGCGGCGGAACCAGCCCTCGACGCGGCGTTGCGTGTTGGCGGAAATCACCGGGAGGAAAAAGCCGCAGCGCGCGATGTTGCTGCGGATGCGGTGCGCGAAATCGTCGCCGCCTTCGAGGCGCTCCATGTCGAACCACGCGGGGATGCCCGCGGCGTCGAGCCCGGCCTTCAGTTGCTGCACCGCGGCGAGGTCCTCGCGCGCGTAGCTGATGAACACGGCGCCGTCCGACATTTCGCGCTCGGGCGGCAGGAACCGCACGGACCCGGCCGCGCCGCCACCCGCGCCCGCCTTCGCCGGGCCGCCGCGCCGCGCGCTCCAGCGGCGGTGCAACTCGTCCACGAAGGCGATCGCGCCGCCGGCAAACAACCGCGTGCTGCTGCTCACGTGTTGGAGGAAAAACACCAGGCCCGGCTCCCGGCTCGCACCGAGGTCGGCCACAGTCTCGCCCACGTCGCGCGGTTCGGAAAGGCGCCGGCGTTTCGCGAGGCGCAGGAAGAGCCGCGTCATCCAGTCGGAAAAATCGCCGCCGAGCAGGAGCAGGTGGTTGTGCTCTAGTTCGCTGAGGAGTTTTTCGGGGCCGTGGTGCCGCGTCTGCAGCGCGCAGACGAATTCGAGCACGTCCTCGTCGGAAATTGCATAGCTCGGCGTGGCGGAGAGGCGGCCGAGCAGTTGGAACACCAGCGGCCGGGTGAGAGCGGAGCGTTCGACGGCGAGATCGGTGAGCTTGTTCGGCGTGTAGGCCAGCACCTCGGTGGTGCGCGCTCCGGCGAAGCGCACCTGGTTGAGTGCGTCCTCCATCAGCGTATCGAAGCTGGTGCTGACAAAGAGATCGAAGTCGGTGATTTCGGCGAGCTTCACGAGCGCGGGCGAGGGAGCGAAGTTCGCTTCGCGCAGGATGGTGCGCACCCGCGCATAGAGATCCTCGCGCCGGCCGCGGGCGGCGAGGTGGCGCACGATCACGTCGTTGAGCGTGGGGGCGGGCAGCCCAGCGGGCACCGGTTGTCCGAGACGGGCGGCGAGCGTGCGGGCGAGCCACGCGTAGAGATTCTCCGTGCCGTGTTCGGCCTGAACGGTGACGAGCTCGGGCCCGACGATCGGGATGACGCGCCGCTCCTCGACGAAGTTCAGCAGGTCCTCCCACGCATCGTCATCAAAGGACGCGACGGGCGCAGCAGGAAGCGGATCGGCGGCGAGGACGGACATCGGGAGGGGGAACCAAGCGGGACCGGGGAACGTTCAACCCGGAAAATCCAACCGACAACGCTTAAGTTCGACGACGACGACGAAAGCCCATCCGCCTACCGCGCGGGCGGCGGGGCCGCGTAGTCGGGAATCGTGGCGAGGATCTTTTTCCATTCTTCCGCCTTGGCGGGCCGGCCGGTGGCTTGGTAGAGTTCGACGAGCGAGGCGGCGGCTTCGGCCAGAAGTTTCTTCTGACCCGCCCGCAGGCTCGCTCGTGTGCTCTGCAGGCGCATGCGCTCCCCGGCAGCGATCAGCAACGGCTCGGCCTCGGCATAGCGCTTTTGGGCCACCAGCACCAAACCGAGATTGTGTTGGGAAAATGCGATCGCCTCGTCGCCCGGCAGGGAATTTTTCTCGCGGGCCGCCAGCGCGGTTCGCGCCAACGCCTCCGCCTCCTCCACTTTTCCGAGCTTCAGCAAGATTTCCGCCAGCACGACCTGGCGGCCCGGGACCTGTCTGCTTTGTTCGCCCTGCTCCTGAATCACCAACGCCAGGACCTGCCGTTCGATGGGCTCGGCTGCAATGTAATTGCCCGCATCCCGCAAGGCGTCGGCCCGCTCCCTCAGTGCGGCAAAATCGTCCTCCACCAGCCGACCCGCGGGCACGAACGCCGGTTTACCCGCCAGTCCGGCCTCGACCTCCGGAAGGAGCACTTCACGTTCCCATCGGCTCAGTTTGCCCGCGGCAGCCGCCGGGCGGAGGTAACCGGCCGCCCGTTCGAGCAGCGCGCGGCGGGCGGTGGCATCGGCGCCGGCCTCAATCTCTGACCTAATCCAGAGCGCCCACGCGAATCGGAGCTGATTATTGATCGCATCGGGCGCCCGGGCGAATACGGCTTCCATCTCGGGCCAGAGCGCGGCGAGCCGCTTGCGGGCGGCGTCGGCTTCGCCGGCGCGGTGGAAGACCTGGCATTTGAAAAGCTGGTTTCCCGAGACCCCGAAGCGGCTCTGCATCGTAGCCGACGCGTTGGGTGGCGTGATATTCGCCGGAACATTCGTGGCGCGGACGATGGTGCGGCGGGCGGTCGCGTAATCACCCTGATGGAAGGCAGCCCAAGCGAGATCCAGACACAGATCGTTCTCCATCCCCCCCCTGCTTTGGTAGTCGGCCGGCGTGAGGGAGGTGAGAACAGCCAGTTTCGCCAGCGTTTCCTCCGCGATCTTCCGCACGAGCGACCAATTGAGCCGTTCGATTTCGACCGAGCGCCTCATCCCCGTCCGGCCTGCGTTGCTGAGGGCATAGGCTGTGGTGTCCGTGGACCGCTTCTGGTCGGCGAGCTCACTGAATTTTTCCGCCTTGGCCAGGGCCTCGTCCGCCTCGGCATCCCGCCCGGTCGTCGCGTAGATCTGCGCCAAATGAGTCATCGCGGTCCTGGCCCGCGCGAAATTGCGATCGTTGGTGGGTTCTTCGGCGAGATACGGCAGACCGGTGAGAATGTTTTTCTCCGCCTCGGCGTAATCGCGGTTCCGCAGGGCCATGCTTCGGCGCCAAGCGGTCCAAGTGACGCCATAGACACCCCGCCGGGCGACATTCTTGGGGTCATATTTGAGCAGCTCCAGATATAGCCGCTGTTCCTCATCGAGCGCCTCCTCGCATCTGGGGTAGTCCCAGTCAGCCGAGGATTGGGTGACGACCATGTAGTTGCACAGAGCAAGCGCATCCTTTGCGACGAACAAGAAGGGCTCTTGCTTCAACATCGCGCGTAATTCGAGGCGCGCTCGGTTGTTGATCTCCCGGGATTCGTTGCTCCGACCGGAATTCCAAAGTGTCTCGCTGAGCATCCAGCCCATGCTTGCCGCCTGCAGCCCGGGCAGCCGCGGCAACGGCGCCTTTCCATCCGCTTCCCTGGCGTTGGCCATCGCCTGCTCCAGGAAAGGCACGGCTTGCGTCGCTCTGCCCGCTCCACGGGCCAGCGCCCACCCGTGGCTAAAGAGTGTCCACGCCAATTGCCGCTGCGCGAGTCCGCCCTGTTGCGGGTCCGCCAGCGCCGGTTGCAGAACTGTTTCCGCGCGCTCGGCATAGGGCACCGCCTCGAGGTAGAGCCGCTGATTGGTCATTGTGCCAACCGCACTGGTCAGCGCATAACCGTAGTCGACTCGCATCACCGGTGTGAGGGCGCCGGTGCGGTCCAAGCCTTCGAAAATTGCAAATGCCTTTTCCTGCGGCACCCGGCTCCGTTCAAATTCGCCCTGCCAGGATAGAATGGAAGCCATCACTGCCAGGGCCCGGGCGTGGCCGGCGCGGAGATTGGGCGAATCCAGTCCCTGGGGCAGACCTTCGTAGTAGGCGACCGCCTGCTCCGCGACCTGCCACATGAGGGGCAGGTGGCCGTAGTCTTCGAGTTGCTCCCGCAGATCGGTCAGGCTGAAACCGAGCACGCTCTCGGCCTGTTCACGCGCGTGCGCGGTAACCGCCTGCGCGGCGACGGCGACGACCCGCGACTCCTCCGCGATTGTGGCGAGCCGTTCCGCCCGCGCCCGTGCGCGTCGCGTCTCCCACAACGCGAATCCGGCCGCCAAGGCCAGCACCGCGCAGGCGGCGAGCATCATCCGGGTGCGCCAAAGGCTGCGACGGGCAGCCGACTTTTCCGCCTCAGCTCGCGCGAGCGCCTCCTCGGCCTCACGGCGCCGGCGCTCCTCAGTCTGCAGTGCGTCGCGCTGCTGCCGCTCATCGCGACTCGCGCGGATGACCTCGGCGAGCACGTCGTGCGTCAGCTCCACGCGCTCGACGCCGAGGCGGTCTTCGGTGCGGAGCAGGCGGCGGTTGACGAGCGTGTCGATGAGCGGGCGCGTGACGCCGGGGAAATCGAGCGCGGACTCGAGCGAGAGGTTGTCGCGGAAGCCGGACTTCGTGAGCAGGTGATCCTCGACGAAGGTGCGCATCGGCGCCGGCAGGTCGGACATGCTGCGTTCGTAGAAATCGGTGAGGATTTCGCGGCGGTTGCCGGTGACGAGGTCGGCGGTGATTTGCGCCTGGCCGGCGGCGCGGCGGCGCTCGTTGAGCTCGCGGCAGATGACGGAGAGGAGCGGCGGTTCGACATCGAGCTCGGCCAGACGCTCCACCGAGCCGCCGCGGGCGCCGGCGACGAATTCGACGATGGCGCGGGCGACCTCGGCGGTGACGAGCGAGCCTCCAGGTTTCGCGACGGCCTCGAGGGCCTGCGTGCCCGTCATGCGCGCGAGGCGCATCCGGTTTTCCATCAGCGCTGGCATGATCGTCTTCAGGCTCTCGAGGTGGGGCAGGTAGTCCTCGCGCAGCGTGATGACGACGCGGTAGTCGGTGCGGCCGAAGTCAAACGCGTCCATCTCCGCGGACGATTCCTCAAGCCGCGCCACGAGTTTCTCCGAGGGGCGGTTTTCGACCAGCTCGGCGAGTTCGCTCATGAACGCGACGGCGCGCGTCCGCTCCGCGCCGCCGCCCGCCCCGGCACCGAGGGTGAAGAGTTCCTCGAATTGGTCGAACACGAGCACGGGCACGATGGTGCGGCCGGTCCCGCCGACGAGGCGGTCGTCGCGGTGGTGGAAAAATTCCCAGAGCGACTCGCCCGGCTGGGCGGCGCCGGCCTTGGTCCACGTGCCGTGGCGCGCAGTCTCGGCCGCGACCATCGACTTCACCTGTTCGCCGGGCGTCGGCGCGCCGGGGCCGTGATCGAGGCGGAGGTAGACGGGGCAAAAGCCGGCGGCCCGCAGGCGCGGGAAAACGCCCGCCTGGAGGAGCGACGATTTGCCGAGACCCGACTGGCCGAAGAGCACGGTGAGGGCATTGCGCTCGCCGCGGCGCGAGAGTTCGCGAATCTCGGCGTCACGACCGTGGAAGAGCGCCGCCTGATCCTCGGTGAAGGTGGCCAGCCCCGGCCACGGATTCTCCACGTCGAGGGCCGGATGCCGGGTATCGGAGGATGAGCTCATGCGGGGACCGGGGTTAGTCCATTGCGGCGCTCACGCCCGCGGCGCGAGCAGGTCTTTCAGGCGGGCGGCGGCTTCCGGCGGGATCTCGCCGCCGGGCAGGCGGGTCCAATGCGTCTTGAGAAACTGCTCGGGCACGAGCGCGCCTTTCTCCGGGGTGTCGTCGATGCACACGGGCAAAATGAAACGCGCGCCGGCGGCCATGGCTTCGGTGCGATCGACGGCCCAGTTCCATTCGCGGCGGAACCAGCCCTCGACGCGGCGCTGCGTGCTGGCGGAGACGACCGGGATGAAGTAGCCGCAGCGCGCGATGTTGCCGCGGATCTTGCGGAGAAAATCGTCGCCGCTCTCGAGCCGGTCCATGTCGAACCACGCGGGGATGCCCGCGGCGTCGAGCCCGGCCTTGAGCCGCTGCACCGCCGCCAGGTCCTCGCGCGCGTAGCTGATGAACACGGCATGGTCGGCCATGTCGCGCTCCGGCGGGACGAAGCGCACGGGCGCGCCGGCGCCGATCACGGCGGCCGCGGTGGCCGGAGCCGGCTTGCGCCGCGCGACCCAGCGACGGTGGAGTTCGTCGACGAACGGTGCGGCGCCCTCGGCAAAGAGGCGCGTGCGGCTGCTGACCTGTTGCAGGAAAAACACGAGGCCCGGCTCGCGCGGCGCGCGGGAATCGGCCAGCACCTCGCCGAAATCACGCGGTTCGGAGAGGCGGCGGCGCTTGGCGAGCCGCAGGAACAGCCGCGTGAGCCAGTCGGAAAAGCCGCCGCCGAGGAGGAGCAGGTGGTTGTGTTCGAGTTCGCCGAAGAGTTTTTCCGGCGCGTAGTGGCGGCTCTGCAGCGCACAGACAAACTCCAAGACGTCCTCATCGGAAATGACGTAGGTCGGCGCGGCGCTCAGGCGGCCGAGCAGGTGATAGACGAAGGGCCGCTGGAGCAGTTCGCGCTCGGTGGGGAGATCCACGAGCTTGCTCGGCGTGTAGGCGGCGACCTCGGTGCTGCGCGCGCCGCCGAAACGGACGGCGTTGATCGCGTCCTCCATCAGCGTGTCGAAACTCGTGCTGACAAAGAGATCGAAGTCGGTGATCTCGGCCAGCTTCGCGAGTGCCGGCGGCGGGGCGAAGGTGGTCTCGCGCATGATTGTCCGGATGCGCGTGTAGAGATCCTCCCGGCGGCCGCGGTTGGCGAGATGGTGCGTGACGACGTCGTCGAGCGTGGGTCGCGCGGGCAACCGGGCCGGATCGAGACCGAGACGCGCGGCGAGCGTTCGCGCGAGCCAGGCGTAGAGGTTTTCGGAACCGGCGTCGGTCTGCACCATGACCAACTCGGGCCCGACGATCGGGATCACCTGCTTCTCCTCGATGAAATTCAGCAAGTCCTCCCACGCATCATCATCAAAGGATGCGAGCGGTGCAGCAGCGAGGGGATCGGCAGCCAAGACGGACATCAGGACTGGAGCCAGATGGGGGTGAGCAACCTTCGCCGCACGAGAGCGAAGACACAACGCTGAACTTGGCCGGGACCGACAAAAAGGGGCGCAACTCAATCTGAAGTCAGTTTCCGCACGCCTCGGCTGTCGCGGCGGTCTATGACCGCCGGCGTGGCGCCAAGGGTATTCGTTCGGCGGTCATAGACCGCCGCTACAAATCGCTGACCTCAGTTTGAGCCACGCCCCCGACGAAAGGGCGCGTTTCAAGCGCCCAAGCCCGGCGGTTGAAAACCGCCGTTCCGTCGCGCTCACGGTCGGCAAGAAACTGAGACGCGACGACGACGAAACGCCGTCTCCCTGCTTGTCTTGGCGGGGTGAGCTGTTCTTAGTCGGCGACACCCAACCGCGCCAATCCTGGCGCGACGATCGCTCTTCCAGCCTCCCACATGAAAACTCGCATCGGTCTCGTCATCCCCCAGGCCCTCGGCCGCAGCAAAACCACGTTCGTCGAAGTCGCCGACGCCAAGGAACTCGGCGCCGAACTCACCAAGGTCGGTGCCAAGCGCGCCGCGCTTTTCTGGCGCGACCGCATGGGCGACGGCCATACCGAGGGCGAGCCGTTCGCCGTGTCCGAACTCGCCGAGCAGCATTTCAAGTGGGCCGCCGAGCAGCCGAAGGACGGCATGCGCGCGATCGTCTGCGACACGAAGGGTTGATCGTCGCCGGACCGGACCTCGGGGCCGTCGCTTCGTTGAGGCGGTTCCTGCAACCCTTGGTTGCGTCGCGGAGGCGTTTCCCGGGGGGGGGCGCGTCTTACCTTCTTGCCATGTGGAGGGGCGCTTTTCCAAGCGCCCAAGCCCGGCGGTTGAAAACCGCCGCTCCGTCGCGCTCACCGGACTGCAAGAAACCAGGGGTTGTTTTCAAACCTTGTGGGAGGGGCTTTATGCCCCGACGGGCTGCGGTGTGCGCCGGGCGTCGGGGCACAAAGCCCCTCCCACAATTCTTTTTCGCGCAATTTCATGAGTTTGAAAACACTCCCCAAGGTCCGCCCGTTTCCCGGTTCTCCGGCCGGCCGGAATTGAACAATCCGGCGATTTTGTCGTCGTATAGGGAGTTGCACTCAGGTGTGCTCGGGGCCGGGCCTCGAATCTTCCCACTCTCTTTATGCGGCGCTTTGTCCTCAGTCTTTTCCTCTTCACCGGGGTTCTCGCTGGGCTCATGCCGGCGGCCGATCCTCAGCTGGTCACGCACGATGCCACCGAGAGAAAAACCGCGGTCAGCGTCCGGGTGACCCACCGGCTCAAGATCGTGCTGCCGGGGCGCAGCGAGAGCGACCATGTCTGGCAGATCGTGTCGAACGATCCGCGCATCACCAAGCAGCTGACGGCCTTGAAGCGCACCACCGAGGGCAAGGCCGACTCCACCTGGGAGGTGACTCTGGTCGCGCAGCGCCCGGGCCGGAACATCCTGCGGTTCATCTGGGCGAAGATCGGCGACACCGATGTCGCCACACCGGAGGAACTGCGCGAGGTCAACGTGCGCGTGGAGTCGTTGTTTTAGGCGGAACCCCGCCATCACACCACTCGCCCTTCGCATCTGGACTGTAGGGCCGGCCCTCGTGGCCGGGCTGCGGCCCGCCGACCAGCGGCGGCCCTGCAAAATCCAAAGGCGAAGGGACGTTGGTATCAGCCGTCGGGGAATCTCGCCACCACCCCGCGGTCACTTCTGGGGCGCGCCCGCCGGTGCGGGGGCGGGCGGCAGCGCAGCCTTGAGCTTTTCGAATTTCGCGCGCGTGTCGTCGTCGGGGGCGACGCGCAGGCCGAGGCCGACCAGCGCATGGGCGTCGGCGACGAGGCCGGCCTTGGCCTTGAGCGACGCATCGGCGTAGACGAGGTGGGTGTTGCGCGGAAACATCCGCACGCCTTCGTCGATCACGGCGAGGTGACCGGCGGCGGGCGCGAGGACGCAGTGGAGCCACGCATCGGCGACGAGTTCGTAGACCTCGGGCAGCGGCGGCGGCTGCGTGCGCGCGGTGAAGAGCGGCGTGAGCACGGCGGCGGTCTGGTTGGCGTCGAGTTTCCCCTCGGCCAGCGGTTTCGCCAGGCCTTCCGCGTAGCGCAGGCGGGCGAGCTCGAGGTAGGCGCGGGGGCGCACGGCCTTGGCGCCGACGGCGGCCTCGAGGAATTTGCGGGCCTTGGCGTCGTCGCCGAGCACGCGTTCGACGAGGCCGATGGAGGCCACGAGCTGCGGGTCGCGTTCGCCACGGATGTAGGGTGCGATCATCGCCAGGCGGGCGGCGGCCTTGTGGCCGGCGAGCAGGAGCGCCTCGCCCTTGATGCGGCCGATCTCCGCCTCGGTCGCCTCGCGCAGCGTCACCGGCGGCGGCTCCGGGAGCTTCTCACCCTTCTTGGTCTGCAGGCCGGCGATCTTGTAGTTGGTGAACTCGATGTAGCCGCGGAGAGTCATCACCATGTCCTTGTAGCTTTGCTTGAAACACTCCTTGAACAGCGCCTCGGTGAGCGGCTCGCGCGCGATCCGGGAGATGAAAGTGACGAACTGCTTCTGGTTTTTTCCCTGGTCGCCATAGAGGCCCCAGTGCACGAACGCCGCGCTCTGCTTCGCCCACGTGCTCCCGAGCGGGTTGCGCGCGACGTCGGAGTCGTGGGTGACGGCGAAGATCTCCTCCATCTTCAAGAGCCCGCGTTTCGCCAGCGCGGCGTTGAAGGTCAGATCCTCCTGCGGGGCCACGCCGCCGTTGCCCGCCGCGTCGAGCGCGGCCTGCGTGACGGAGATCGCGTTGGGATCGTCAAGCTTGCCGACGACGATCGAGGTCTTGTCGAACTCCATCCGCTGGAAGAGCTGCGCGATCCCTTCCTCGAACCAGGCGGGCGACCGCGGCTGCACGCTCGCGAGCAGGAAGCGGATGTATTCGCGGTAGAGCTGCTGGTAGGCGTCGACCTCGAAGCCCGGGTCGCCGCCCGGCCCGGTCGCGGCATCGGGACCGGCCGCCGCCGCCGCGATCGAGGCGGCCGTGGTGGCCGCGGTGCCCTCCGGGGTGACGAGGTTGATCAGCTTCGCCTCGTAATCGATCACGATGGCGGCCTGTTCCTTGTTGCGCAGCGAGAGGCTCGCCATCGCGCGGTCCGGCAGCCGCTCGCCGGCCGGCATGAACTGGTCGAATTTTCCGCCCTTGCCGCAGATGATCAGCATCGCCGGCACGGCCGATGGACGCTGCACGCCCGGCCACACGAAACCGATCGCCTGCGAATAACGCTGAAAGTCGCGCACCAGCCGCAGCGTGCCTTTCTCGGACGCATTCGACAGCACCTCGAAACCCTCGATGCGCGCGTAGTTCCACTTCTCGGGCGGCGGCAGCTCGCGGGTGTCGGTGACCGTGTAAACCGGCATCTCGACGGGCTTTTCGTTGATGGGCTGCTGGGGGTCCTGCGCCAGCACGCGCCCTTCGACGAGACTCAGGGCAAGCGCGGCGACGACGGTGGGAAACAACCAGCGGAGGAACACAACTTTCATGATAAAAGACAGACGGTCGCGCGTGGGGAATGTTTCAAGTCGGAACGCGCCCGCCGCGCGCAGACGGGGGGCCGCTCAATTTCTTGCAGTTCGGTGGGAGCGACGGAGCGGCGGTTTTCAACCGCCGAGCTTGGGCGCCTGGAAAAGCGCCTCTCCGCATGGCCAGAAAGTGAGATGCGCCCGCGCAGCCGTGGGTGGGCGGGCCCGTCCCTGTGCCCGCATGGGCGGAGCGCAAACGGTCGTCGAAATGCGGGCACGATGCAGTTGAACCGCACGAAACGCGGTGGCAGCCGAGGCAACGAGACTGGTGGTCGCGATTCACCTCGCTCCAGCCTCCTCACGGCCCGCCTTGAGCTGGCCGAGGGGTCGGCTGCTACGGCCGACGGCATGATCGGCTCAGATAACGTCATACCAGTTACGGTGCGCTTTGAGACTGTAGGCCGGCCGGTGGCCGGGCAGCCCGCCCACCGGGCGGGCCTACAAGATCAGGAGTCTCAAAGCGCGCCGTAACTGGTATTATATCCGCGACCGCCAGCCTCAACGCCCCGCGGCGGCCGGCAGCGACTGGATCCACTCCGCCAGCAGGCGCACGCCATCGGGGTCGGCCACGCGCGTGGCGAGCGGCGGCATCTGGCCCGGGCTGCGGATCGCCATCCGCGTGATGACGACGCTGCGCGCCGCCTCGCCCGGCGCCACCACGCGCGCCCCGGCCTGCCCGAAATCGCCATGCACCGGCATGGCGTCGATCGTGCGCATGCGGTCGGCGGGCGTCGTGAAATCGAACACCATCGGGCTGTTGCCGCCGCCGGAGGTCGTGTGGCAATGCGCGCAATTCACCGCGAGGTAGCTGCGCGCCCGCTGCTCGAGCGGAGCCTGCGCGTCGCCCGCGGCGGCGTATTTTCGCAACTCCGCGGGCGCGCGCGGCAGCAGCGCCACGGCGGTGGCGGCCCGCTGCGGCGCGGCGCTGGTCGCGAACGACCGGAAGCGGCGCGGCGGGGCCGACCGCACGAGGCCCATCGCCTCCCAGCGCAACAACTGGTCGCCACGGTTGAGCTGTCCTTCGTTGAGCGTGAGCGCGAAATTCGCCTCGCGCGTGTGGCACATCATGCACTCCGCGCGGCTCGGCACGCGCCACGGCTGCCCGTTAGCGAGCGTGAGATCGACGCCGGCCTTGTCGGCGAGCGTGGCGTCGCGCTGGTTTTCGTCCCACTGGTAGCTGTAGCCCGACCAGTCGGCCTGGCGGCGCACGAGCAGGCGCGTCTCGATCCGTCGCCCGCCGAGCGTGAGCGTCTGCATCAGCACGGCGCCGTTGGGCGCGTCCCAGGCTTTGTTCGGCGTGTAGTCGAGGCGCCCACCTTCCGGCACCGCGAGGTGGCGCACCGCGCTGGCGCCGTCGTGCCAGCCGGGCGCGTTGATGTCGTAAGCCATCACACCCGCGGCGGGGGTGAGCGTCGCGGTGTCGGCAAACACGCCTGTCTCGCTCAGCCGGCGCGGAAACTCGGGCAGCGGCGGCGCGGCTGGCACGCTGCGCTCGAGACGATGGAGGCCGCCCTGCGCCGGGGCATTGGAACGCGAGCTGCCGTAGTCGGTGACCACGATTTCGCCCCTCCCATCGGTCGTCACGTGCGTGATCGCGAACGGCGTGTCGACCAGCTCGCGCAGCCACTCGAGTTTCGTGCCATCGTGCTTCGCGGCCCACACGCGGCCCGTGCCGAAATCGCCGAACACGTAGGCGCCGGTCAGCTCGGGAAATTTCTTGCCGCGGTAAACCACCCCGCCCGAGAGCGAGCGGAACTCCGCGTGCGAAAACTCCACCGTCGGCGCCGTGAACGGATGCGGTCCCGGCGGCCTCATCGCGATATGCCGGTGGCTGCCCTCCATCACGCTCCAGCCGTAGTTCGCCCCGCGGCGCACGAGGTGCGCATACTCCCAGGCGTCCTGACCATTCTCGCCGCACCAGAGCTGGTCGCTCGCGGCGTCGTAGGTAAGGCGCCACGGATTGCGCAGGCCGTAGGCCCAGGCCTCAGGCACGAAACGCGCATCGTCGACGAACGGATTGTCCGCCGGCACCGCGTAGTTTTTCCCGGGCGCCGGGTGGTCGACATCGAGGCGGAGAATTTTCGAGCGCATCGAACCCGGGTCCTGGCCCACGCGATCACGGTCGCTCTCCGACGAGCCGTCGCCACTCGTGACGAAGAGCCGGCCGTCGCGGCCGAACGCGAGGCCGCAGCCGTTGTGCCCGTCGCTTGGCCACTCGATGATCGTCACGCGCGACGCCGGGTCGAGCTGGCCGTCGCGCCACGTGTAGCGGAGCACGTGCGAGGAGCGCGGCGCCTGCGAACGCGGACCGTTGGCGCCGAGATACACGAAGCCGTTTTCCGCGAAGCGCGGATGAAACACGAGGCTGGTCACCTGCTCGTCCGGTTTGAGCAACGTCGCCGCGTCGCTCCCATCGCCCGCCGACCGCATGCGGCCGATCCGCATCGCGCTGCTCCAGTCGCCGTCGTGATCGACGAACCACACCCACCCGCCGCCGGGCTCGGGCACGAGCGCGACCAGGGATTGCGCCGCGAGCCGCGGCCACGCCGGCACGGTCGCGTAGGGCTCGGGGCCGTCCGGTGTGCCGGCGAGCCGCGTGTTGCGCCACGCGCCGCGCGCGACCGGCGTCGGGCCGACGAAACGCAGCGGCACGTAGTCCTCGGTGCGGTGGAAACTCGGCTTCGCGAGCGGCGCCACGCTCGACAGTTCCTGCGTGGCACCGGTGCCGTCGACGCGCGTGAGCGTCGCGCGCCACACTTCGCCCGGTCCCGGCCGGCCGCCCGTCGGCGCGAAATCCGTCCACGGAATCCGTCCCTCCACCGTCCAGCCCGCATCGCGATCGCTGGAGTCGTTGAGCGTGCCGCGCACCACGACGCGCGCCTCGACGTGAAACCGCCCCACGGTGAGCTGCCGCGGATTCTGCCGGCTCGCCGCGTCGGGAAAAAACGCGTCCACGATCGCCGCGAAGGGATTCACCTCGAACTCGTAGTAGCCCGTGTGCGCCTCCGACGGTTTCAGGAAAATCTCGAACACATCGTTCTTCCACATCGGCCCGTCGTGCGCCCGCACCTCGGCGGTCACATCGGCATCGTCGAGCTCCGCGAGAAAGTAGATCCACTCGCGATCCCAGAGCAGCCGCGCGCGCGTGCCCTGCCGCGGCGCCGGCACGCCGGGCAGCCAACCCTGTTTGAAATCGGAGATCACACTCGCCCGCTGCCACACCGCCTCGTCGCCTTTCCCATCGATCACCGGCGGCGTGTCGGCCCACCGGCACTCGAGCGCCGCGTCGGCGCCGCGGATCGACGCGAGCAGCCCTCCGGCGCACAGCGCGAACAACAGCGGGGCGGGGCAACGCATGGCGGCCGACCATTCCGCAAAACCCCGTCCGCGCAAACCCGGAAATTTCACGAAGCCGCCCGCGGTAGCGGCCGACGTCAGGAGGCCGGACGATCCATGCCAAAGCGCTGGCCCGCCGCTACGCCATCTCCCGTCAGCCGTCGGCTACCTTTCGCGCCAGGTGCCCATTTCGACGCCCTCCCGCTCTTCTGCGTTCTACGAGGCGGGACGCCTCGTCCACTCGCCGGAGGCGAGCAGGCGTGGCTGAGGCGTCTCGCCTCAGTCAGAAGGCCGAGATACGCCCGATGGCCCGGCGAGCCCGCATAGATATTGCCGGCCCGCGCCCCTTGCGCTGCGATCACGCGCGTGCGAGCCATCCCTCAACGCCACTCCCTCGTCGGCCAGACGGTCGCGTGCCTGCACGACGCGATCGCCGCGGGCCAGTGGCGCGAGTGGCTCCCGGCCGAGCGCACGCTGTGCGAACTGCTCCAGATCAGCCGCAGCACCCTGCGTCGCGCGCTCGCCCAACTCCAGCGCGACGGCGCGATCCGCGCCGAACACGGCGCGGGCAACCGCATCCTCGCGCCCACCCCGCGGACCCGTGGCCGGTTGCGTTCGACCGAGGTCGCGTTGCTCACCCCCGAGCCGCTCGAGCGTCTGCGCCCCACGCAGACCCTCTGGATCGACGACCTGCGCGCCATGCTCAGCGAACGCGGCTGCCGGCTGCACGTGATCCACGGTCGGCAATATTTCCGCACCAACCCCGCCGCCGCCCTCGAGAAACTCGTGCGCCAGCACCCGCATGCGTGCTGGCTCCTCCTGCTCGCGACGCCCGCCTGCCAGGAGTGGTTCGCCCGGCGCGGCGTCCCGTGTCTCGTCGCCGGTTCGTGCAGCGACGGTATCGATCTGCCGTTCCGCGACCTCGACCACCGCGCGATGTGCCGGCACGCGGCCGGCGTGCTGCTCGGCCTCGGCCACCGGCGACTCGCGCTCGTTGCGCCGGAAGTCCCGCTCGCCGGCGACCTCGCGAGCGAAGCCGGTTTTCTCGAAGGCGTGCGCACGTCCGGCCATGCCGACGCCTCCGCCATCGTCTGCCGCCTCGACGCCGGCGCCGCGGGCATCGTGCCCGCACTCAAACGCCTCATGGCGCAAAAACCTCCGCCCACCGCGCTGCTCGTCGTCCACGCCTACCATTGCCTCGCCGTCGCGAGCGGCCTGGCCGCCCTCGGCTGGCGCGTGCCCGACCAGGTCTCGATCATCTCCCGCGACGAGGATCCGTTCCTGACTTTCCTCGTGCCGACGCCTGCGCGCTACGTGGCGAGTCCGCGGGCCTACGCCCGCAGCCTGCTCCAGCCCGTGCTCGAATTGCTGGAAGGCGGCGCCGTCACCCAGCGTTCGTGGCGCCTCATGCCGCAATTCGTCCGCGGCGCGAGCGTCGGTGCCGCGCCGGCTCCTTGATTCGGTCCCGGCGCGACCCCAGCGCGACCCCGCGGCGACCCGGTCCCGGACCGGCCTGCGCTCCAACGAGTGTAACCTATTGGGTTACACTCCGACCACGCCGGTTCGACGCAGCGGCGGAGGTCGCAACAACATACCACTGGCCCGACGTTGCCGAGGATGGGCCCCGGCGCTGGAGTCCGTCACCTCGTCACCCCATGTCCCTGCCGTGTGCTTTGCTACCCGCCCTGTCGCTTGCGTCGGTCGCGCTCGCGGCCCCCGCGCCGTATCGCATTGAGGTCAGCACGCTCGTCACCGGCCGCGGCACGCAGCTCTACACGCAGTCGCGCGCCGCCCTGATCCCGGGCGCCACGCCGCGCGTCATCGTCACGACGCAGGAGACCGACCCGACCGGCGCGCACGGTTACAAGGACATGTTCTACCTTGAGACCGCCGACCTCGGGCGCACGTGGTCGCCGCTCCAGCGCATCGATTCGCTCCGCCGCACGCGCCGGCCCGAGGGCCACGACTTCGTGATCGGCGACGTGTGCCCGCAGTGGCACGCCGCCACGCAGCGCGTGCTCGCCACCGGCAAGACCTTCGGGTTCCTCGGCGGCACCAAGGAGGACCGCGGCCTCGAACGCGTCTCGTATGCGGTTTTCCACCCGCAGACCAACCGCTGGAGCGAACTCCGCCTCGTCGACCTCCCCGCGCAGGACCACGAGGGCCGCCCGTTTCTCGAGCCCAACTCCGGCTGCCACCAGCGGGTCGACCTGCCCAACGGCGAAATCCTCCTGCCCATCCGTTACCGCAAAGATCCCGCCGTGCGCTATTACACGACGATCGTCGCGCGTTGCCGCTTCGACGGCGAGAAACTCACTTACCTCGAACACGGCTCCGAGTTCATGATCCCGCGCGAACGCGGACTCTACGAGCCGTCGGTCGCCGCGTTCGGCGGGAAATTCTTCCTCACCATGCGCGCCGACCACTCGGCGTTTGTCGCCCGCAGCCGCGATGGCCTTCGCTACGAACCGTTCATCGAATGGAAACGGGACGACGGTGCCGTGCTCGGCAGCTACAACACCCAGCAGCACTGGCTCGTGCACGGCGACACGCTCTACCTGCTCTACACGCGCCGCGGCGCCAACAACGACCACGTGATGCGCCATCGCGCCCCGCTCTTCATCGCCGAGGTCGACCCGGAAAGACTCGTCGTGCGCCGCGCGACGGAGCGCATCGTGTTCCCCGAGGAAAACGCCGACCTCGGCGCCGGCTTCGGCGTGCTCGAGGTGAGTCCGCACGAGCGGTGGGTCGTCACCTCCGAGATCCCCACCAAGGGCAGCCGCGACTACGGCCGCGTGATGC
The DNA here is from genome assembly GCA_016235555.1 of Verrucomicrobiota bacterium. GTDB lineage: Bacteria > Verrucomicrobiota > Verrucomicrobiia > Opitutales > Opitutaceae > JACRKC01. Next base: position 16,298 of record JACRKC010000064.1, on the reverse strand, counting down.
TGGCGCGGCTGACCTGGGGCGAGGCGGGCAAACAATAAAGTGTGTCTTCACCGCCTCCACCCCGTGTCATTCTGAGCGCAGCGAAGAATCCAATCGGATGTCCGCTCCTCCCCCACGCGTCTTCACTCCTGCTGGATTCTTCGCTCCGCTCAGAATGACAAACCGTTTTATGAAACCCCGCCTCTCCTTCCCCCTCTTGCTCGGCCTCGCGCTCACGCTTTCCGCCGCCGATCTGCCCTTCACCGGCGATGTCACCGACGTGCGCGTGATCCGCCACATGGATCAGCATCCGGGTTCGTCCGAGCTCTGGGAGCCCTACCTCGCCCACTGGAAGGGCAAGCAACTCGTCGCCGCGTTCGGCGTGAAAATCCCCGGCAAGACCGACATGGGCGACATCATGGCGAGCGTGTCCACCAACGACGGCGACACGTGGAGCGATCCGGTTTTCATCTTCAACCACCTCGAGCGCCAGGGCACCATCCAGTTCGCCTACGCCAACGCCATCCTCTACAAAGCCCCCGAGCAGGACGTGATGTGGGCCTTCGCGATGCGCTGCCCGATGAACTACCGCCACAGCGAGGATTCGCAGCTCGTCGGCGCCTACAGCGCGGACGGCGGCCGCTCGTGGATCCCGATCGAGATGTCGATGGGCTACACCGGCCCGCTCATCTGCGTCGCCGGCCCGTATCGCGTGATGGAGAAGGGCAAGCCGCGCTACCTGTTCCCGATGCACCGCAACACCCGCCGCAACGACCCGCTCGGCTCGCGCGACCACTTCGTGCTCGCGAGCACGACGCTCATGGAGTGGACGCTCGCCAACTTCATTCCGCAACCCACCACCGGACCGAAGGTCTTCCTGCACGAGGGCAACATTGCCGAGGGCGACGCGCCCGGCGAACTGAAGATGGTCATGCGCACCGCCGACTACGAGGACGAGCGCAAGATGACCGATCCGCCGCGCGCCTTCTCCACCGTGAGCAAGGACGGCGGCCGCACGTGGAGCCCCGCGAAACAGGAGCCCGAGCTCTGGAACGCGAAATCGAAAGCCTTCTACGGCCGCGCCGCCACCGGCACGCACCTCTACGTCTACAACGACGGCCCCGCCTCGCCCGCGCCCAACGGCCGCATGGCGCTGCGCTACAAACTCCAACCCACCGCGGGCGGCCCGTGGGGCGAGGAGAAAACTTTTTACAATGCCGGCATTCACAACTCCTACCCGACGCTGATCGAAGTCGCGCCCGGCGATTTCCGCGCCGTGTGGGACAGCGGCACCAAGGACCGCACACGCACGCACATTCACTTCGGGAAATTCAAGCTCGTGAAGTAGGGCAGATCTCCGATCTGCCCTCGAATTCCAATAGACTTTGCCCGCGGATTACACGGATGGACGCGGATAAAGCCACGCCACGAGATCAAAATCCGTGTTTATCCGCGTAATCCGCGGTTGGATTGAAACCCATGAAACGCCCTTCCCGCCCGCTTCCGCACAGCACCCTCCTCGAGCTCAAACGCTGGAACACCCCCACGCTCTACAACGGCTGGGAACAGATCACGCGCCACGATCACGCGACGGACGCGTTCAATGTCGAGGAGACGCGCGACTTCATGCCGCAGATGGGACCGATGGTCGGCTACGCCCTCACCGTCGTCTGCGAGCCGAGCAACAGCGCGCACCCGAAGGTCAACCCGCACGCGTGGAGCGACTATCGTCGCTACGTGGCGTCGCTCCCCGGTCCGAAAATTGTCGTCGTGCAGGACCTCGACAAGCCGCGCGCGATCGGCGCGTTCTGGGGCGAAGTGAACAGCAACATCCACCGCGCCCTCGGCTGCGTCGGCACGATCTGCGACGGCGCGATCCGCGACGTCGACGAAATGACCAACGCCGGTTTCAAGGCCCTCGCGCGCCGGCTGTGCGTGGGCCACGCGCATTCGTGCCCGGTGCGCTGGGGCGGTGAAGTCGAGGTGTTCGGCCGGAAAATTCAGCCCGGCCAGCTCATCCACGCCGACAAGCACGGCTTCCTCGCGGTCCCCTTCGGCGACGAACAGCACCTCCTCGAGGCGGCGCGCTTCATGGACAGCAACGAATGCCAGACGCTGATCCCCGCCGCCCGTGGCGGTGCCGGTAAATCGCTCTCCACCATTCGCGCGGAGTTCGACGCCGCGGCCGCGCAATTCCGGAAAGACGTGAAGAAAAAATTCGCCCGCCGCGGCGAGTGGTGACTCGTAGCGGCCGAGGTGACGAGGCCGGCCTCCTCACGTCGGCTGCTACCCGCTCAGTGGGCGACGATGGACTCCCTCCTGGTTGTTATTACGAGCGCAGCGAAGAATCCGATCGAGCTTTCGAACCATCTGGTCACAGCACGCATCTCCCTGCATTCTTCGCTTCGCTCAGAATGACAACCGCCTCACGCTCGTGCGTGCCTCGTAATGCAGCGCCGTAAGTTTATCTCTCACGCCAGCCGCGCCGCCCTCGCGGTCGTAGTCGCACCCCGCGTCGTCCGCTCGGCCGCGGCCGGCGCTCCGCGCCTGCGCATCGCCCAGATCGGCACCGGGCACGCGCACGCCGACGGCAAAATTGCCGTGCTCCGGCGATCCGCGGACTTCGAACTCGTCGGCGTCTGCGAGCCCGACGAGCAGCTCCGTCGCGCCGCCTCGTCGCGAAAAGACTATCAGGATGTGCGCTGGCTGACGGAGGAGCAGTTGTTCAACACCGCGGATCTGCGCGCCGTCGCCGTCGAGACCGCGGTGAAGGACCTCGTGCCCACGGCGGCGCGTTGCGTCGCCCGCGGCTTGCACGTGCACCTCGACAAGCCCGCCGGCGAATCGCTGCCGGAATTCCGCCACCTGCTCGACACGGCGACCGCGAAACAGCGCACGGTGCAGCTGGGCTACATGTTCCGCTACAATCCGGCCTTCGAACTCACCTTCCGCGCTGCACGCGAGCAGTGGCTCGGCCGGCTCTTCTCCATCGAGGCGGTGATCGGCAAAGTCGTGAGCGCCGCCGAACGCCAGAAGCTGCTGCCTTACCGCGGCGGCGCGATGTTCGAACTCGGCTGCCACCTGATCGACGCCGTGGTCACGTTGATCGGTAAACCCCGCAGCGTCACCGCGTCCGCCCGTCACTCCAGCGCGCAGGCGGATGAGTTGCCGGACAATCAACTCGCCGTGCTCGAATATCCCGGCGTCATCGCGACCGTGCGCAGCTCGCTGGTCGAGGTCGACGGCGGCGCCCGCCGGCAATTCGTCGTGTGCGGCGACGGCGGCACCGCCGAGATTCGTCCGCTGGAGCCGCCCGCCCTCCGCCTCGCACTCAACGCACCACGCGGCGAATTCAAGCGCGGCACGCAGACCGTGCCCGTGAAAAACCGTCCGCGCTACGAAGCCGACTTCGAGGACCTCGCGAAGGTCATCCGCGGTGAGAAGGCCTTGGCGTGGACCCCCGCCCACGATCTCGCCGTGCAGGAAACCGTCCTGCGCGCCAGCGGCCTGCCAGCCTGAGCCGGCTCTGCCATCGAGGTGGAGCGCGTTGCCCCCCACCGCGCTGGTCTGGGACGTCTTCAAATCTCCCGAAGCGCGTTGAGGGCAACGCGCTCCACCCCGAACCAATCCTGTTGTTTCGAGCGAAACGCTCACGCGTTCCGCTACGAGACGGCGCGCTCGCGGGACTTTTTCGACACGCTCTCAGATATTCTCCGCGCCTGCCGCGTCGGCTTTCGCCGCGCCACCGAGCGCCGCGCGCAATTCGCGCACTTCCACGCCCAGCGTCTGCCGCATCGCGATGATGTCGGCGCTGTGGATGAACAGATTCATCCCGTCCCACGCCCACGAGGCTTCCCGCGCCACGCCCATCCACGAGTGGATGCCGGCGCCGACACCGCGCGCCCGCGCCCCGCGCGCGATCGCCCGCACCGCGGCGTCGAATTCCGGCGCATCGTAGTTCTCCGGCACGCCCAGGCTGCACGAGAGATCGTGCGGTCCGATCAAGGCGGCATCGACCCCCTCCACCGCGAGGAGCGCGTCGAGGTTTTCCAGCGCCGGCCGGCTCTCGATGTTGATGATCAAAACATTCTCCGCCGCGCGTGTCCGCTGGTAGTCGACCAGCGTCGGTTCGAGCGGTGTCGTGCCTTCGAGCGCGGCCTGCAGCTTCGCGCCCTTGATGGGGCGCAGTTTCACCGCCCCGCGCAGCGCCTGCACCTGCTCCACCGTCTCGACATACGGCGCCACCACGCCCGCCGCGCCGGCATCGAGCGCCATCGTCGCGGCATAGGGGTCGGGCGAGGGGATGCGCACAATGGGCGGCAGTCCGAGCGCGGCATACGTCTGGCACATCCACGACAACGACGCTCGGTCGATTGCGATGTGCTCCGTGTCGATGAACACGAAATCGAGCCCGATCTGCGCAACCGACGCCGGCCACCGCGGCGAATCCGCGACGATCAAGGTGCCGACGACGGGGCGTCCGGCACGGAGTGCGGCGCGAAGCGTTTGCGGGGTCATTGCCCGCGCATCGTGCGGCCCACGCCCTGCCGCGCAATCCCCGGCCAGTGGTATCCCGATGATTCCTCGTCGGCCTACAGCGGTTTGCGTAGGTCGGGCTTTACGCCCGACACTTGTCCGCCTGCGGTGGATGTCGGGGATAAACCCCGACCTACCTGCCAGCCGCGGCTACTCTTTGACTCAAACCACCTTCGCCGGAGGTGCGACGGAGACACCACGTGTTCGGGGTTGAGCCGGGCCGGCCGGCGCACGCCTAATGCGCCTCAACACGTAGCCATGCAGTCGGCCGTAGCAGCCGACGTGAGGAGGCTGGGCTCAGTTGATCGTCGCACCACGGCCTCGTTACCTCGGCTGCTACCTCGCTTCGTGGAATTCGACTGCATGGCTGCGCCTCAGCCGCTTTCTTTCACCCAACCGTTTTCGCTCCGATGAACCTCCGCCGTCTCGCCTGCTTTTCGTTCCTCCTCGCCGGCCTCGTCTGCGCCCTGCGCGCCGCGCCGCTCCTCGAGTTCAACGACGTGTTCCCCGCCAAATCCAACGGCATCGCCCGTCATCGCATCCCGGGCATCGTCATCACACCGAAGGGCACCGTGCTCGCGTATTGCGAAGCGCGGAAGAACAACGCCTCCGACTGGGGCGAGATCGAGATCCACCTGCGCCGCTCCACCGACGGCGGCCGCACATGGGACGCGCCCCGCCAGATCGCCCACCGCGCCGCGCGCATCGAGGGCAACCCGCGCAAAAAGCAGGGCGGCGAGCACGAGCAGACCGTCAACAACCCCGTCGCCATCGTCGACCGCACGACCGGCGCGATCGAGTTTCTCTACTGCGTGAACTACGCGCGCTGCTTCGCCATGCGCAGCACCGACGATGGCGTCACGTGGAGCGCTCCCATCGAGATCACCACGATCTTCGAGCCGTTCCGCCGCCACTATGATTGGAAGGTCATCGCCACTGGCCCGGGCCACGGCCTCCAGCTGAAAACCGGCCGCCTCGTCGTGCCCATCTGGCTCGCCTATGGCGGCATCGGCGATCACGGCCCCGCCGCCGCCGGCACGATCTACAGCGACGACCACGGTAAGACCTGGCGCGCGGGCGACGTCGCGGTGCCCAACGCCGGCGACTTCAGCAGCCCCAACGAGACGATGCTCACCGAGCTCTCCGATGGCCGCGTCATGCTGATCTCTCGCAGCACCTCGAAGGCGAACCGCAAGATCGTCACCGTCGGTCCTGATGGTGCCACACGCTGGGAGAAACCCACCTTCCACGACCAGCTCTGGGAACCGCGCTGCATGGCGAGCATCGTCGCGTATCCGGCCCAGCCCGGCACGCTCCTCTTCTCCAATCCCCACACGCAGCCCGCCGAGCCCGGCGGCAAGAGCGCTCGCGAAAACCTCTCGATCAAACTCAGCCGCGACGACGGCAAGACCTGGCCCGTCAACCGGACCCTCGACACCGCGCCCTCCGCTTACTCCGATCTCGCCGTGCTCGCCGACGGCACCGTGCTCTGTCTCTACGAGGCGCGCAGCGACATCCGCGTGGCCCGCTTCAATCTCGCGTGGCTTGTCGCGGTCCCCTGACCGCGAATTTCGTCCCGGAGCGCCGGGACCTCACGCTGCGCCCCTGTCCGGATCGCACCGGCGGTTGGTGCCAACATGATACCACTGGTTTCCGGTTGTTCGCCCGCGGCCGGCCGCCCGCAATCCTCCTCGGACCAGTTACCGGCAGTTCCCCGCCCTCCCAACCCTGTTCGCCATGCAAACCTCGCTTGTTTCCCGCGTCCTCGCCTCGCTCGTTTTCGCGGCCGCCCTGCTCCTGCCCGCCGCTCGCGCCCAGTCGGCCCGCCCTGAGCCTGTCGAACGGGCCTCCGGCATCATCGAAGGCCGCGTGTTCAACGCCGCCACCGGCAACGCCCTCGCCAACGCCCGCGTCTCGCTCGACGGCTCCGAGCGCGAGGTCGTCACCGACTCCGCCGGCGAATACCGCCTCACCGGAGTGCCCGTCGGCCCGGCGCTGATCAACGTCAGCTACCTCGGCATGGCGTCGCAAAAAGCCTCCGTCAACGTGACCGCGACCGGCGCCGTGCGCCGCGAGTTCGAACTCGTGCTCGATCGCGCGGGCCGCGCCGGCTCGGGCGACGCCGTCAAGCTCGACGCCTTCACCGTCGTCGCCGATCGCGAGATGAGCGCCCAGGCGATCTCGATGAACGAGCAGCGCACCGCCCCCAACATCAAGAACGTCGTCGCCATGGATGAGTTCGGCGATCGCGGCGCGGAAAACATCGGCGAGTTTCTCCTCTTCCTGCCCGGCGTGTCCGTCACCACCTCCGGCTCCGAGCCGACCACCGTCGCCATGCGCGGCTTCCCCGGCAACAACACCGGCCTTACGATCGACGGCGCCGAGACCACCGGGACCTTCAACGGCAACAGCCGCTCGCTCGATCTGCGCGAGGTGCCGATGAACAACGTGTCGCGCGTCGAGATCACCAAGGTGCCGACGCCCGACATGCCCGCGAGCGGCCTCGGCGGCTCGATCAATCTGATCACGCGCAACGGCTTTGAGACGAAGGCCCCGCGCTTCACCTACAACGTCTACACGATGTTTCACAACCGCAACGGCCTCACCTTCGACGGCGGCCCGCGCAACGCCTCCGGCGTCACCTCCTCGAAATACATCCTGCCGTCCTTCGATTTCAGCTACCTCCGTCCCATCAATCGCGACCTCGCCATCACCATCGGCGGCTCGCGCACCTGGCGCGCCAAGCCGATGGAAACCGGCACCAAGGACACCGATGAGAGCCCCGCTTGGGATCAGGTCCGCAACGTCCAGACCACGAGCCAGTGGAACAGCCTCGCGCAGCAATTCCGCACGCTCCAGGGCCAGATCGGCATCGACTACCGCCTCAACTCGACCGACTTCCTCTCCCTCAGCGGCCAGTATCGCAGCTACGCCCTCCCGATCACGCGCAGCGTGCTCGCCTTCGCTTACGGCGCCGGCGCCACCGGCGGCGCGACGTTTTCGCAGAGCGCGATTCCCACCGGCACCGCCCTCCCCGCCGGCACCATCACCATGAACGGCAGCGGCGAGAACGTCGACATCCTCACCCAGACCAAGCTCTACAATTTCAAATACCGCCACCGCGGCGCGACCTGGCGCATCGACTTCGGCAGCTACTACTCCACCTCCGGCAGCGACCGCTGGGACGTCGACGCCGGCTTCTTCAACACCACCCCCGCCACCATCTCCAACGTCATCCTCCGCGGCGACGGCATCCCCAGCTCCGGCGGCACGATCCCCACGAGCTACTCCGCCACCAACGCCGCGGGCCAGGCGGTCGACGTCTACGACGGCGGCAACTACTCCATCACCAGCGGCAACAGCAACCAGCCCGACTGGAACACCCAGCGCTACAACTTCAAACTCGACCTCGCGCGCGAGTTCCGCGGCCGCATTCCGTTCACGCTCAAGGTCGGCGGCCTGATCGACACCATGCAAAACGACCAGCGCCGCTACCCGAGGACGTGGACCTTCCGCCCCAACGGCGCCGCCGACGCCGTCTCCCGCCAGGCGAAAAACTTCGATGTCTTCGACACCGCCTACAACGACGACGCCCCGACCCTCTTCGGCCGGAAGGTCCGCTGGATCAGCGGCAAGAAACTCTACGAGCTCTACCAGAAGAACCCGGCGTGGTTCGTCACCGACGAGGCGCAGATCTGGCAGGATCGCGTCAACAACTCCCGCCAGCTCTCCGAGCAGGTCGCCGCCGCCTACCTCCGCGCCGATGTGCGCCTGCTCAACAACAAGCTCTGGCTCGTCACCGGCGTCCGTTTCGAGCGCACCCACGACAAAGGCAGCGGCCCGCTCAACGACATCAACGCCCAATACCAGCGCGACGCCAGCGGCCGCTTGATCGACGGCAACCCCAACCAGGCCGGCATCCAGCCCGTGAACAAATCCGCCGACGCCCTGACCCTCCGCAAACTCCGCTACGTCGAGCGCGGCGCCACGTCCGACCAGCACTACAGCGGCTACTACCCGAGCCTCAACGCGAGCTACACGATCACCGAGAACCTCATCCTCCGCGCCGCCTACGCCCAGACGCTCGGCCGCCCCAACATCAACAACATCATCCCGAGCACCTCGATCTCCGACGCCAACGCCGTCAACCCCACGATCACCGTCAACAACTCCGGCCTGAAGCCGTGGAGCGCCAAGAGCTACGACCTCTCGCTCGAAAGCTACCAGATCAAGGACGGCTTCGGCTCCGTCGGCGTGTTCCAAAAGGAGATCAAGGACTTCTTCACCTCCGTCACCACCGCCGCCACGCCCGAACTGCTTGAACTCTACGGCCTCGAGAGCGACCAGTCGCTGCTCAGCTACAATTTCACCACGCTCTCCAACGGCGGCGATGCCAAGATCCAGGGCATCGAGTTCACCTACCGCCAGTCCCTCACGTTCCTCCCGCACTGGGCGCGCGGCCTCCAGGTGTTCGCCAACGCGACCAAGCTCAACCTCAGCGGCTCGCGCACCAACGACTTCTCCGGCTACAACCCGAAGTCGCTCTCCGGCGGCGTGAACTTCATCCGCGGCCGCCTCGCCCTCAAGTGGACGATCAGCTACACCGGCGACGTCAAGACCGGCACCGTCGCCGCCAGCGCCACCGTCGCCCCCAACACCTTCAACTATCAGGCGAAACGCACGCGCATCGGCGTCAACGTGAACTACAGTCTCACCAAACGCTACTCGCTCTACGCCTCGCTCGTCGACTGGGGCGGGTTCGTGCAAAACCTCCAGCGCTACTCGCCCACCACACCCGACTACGCCAAGCCCACCCGCTGGCAGGAACTCGGCTACTACACCAACGTCGGCATCCGCGGCAGCTTCTGATCCGCCGTCGTGGCTGAGGCGTCCCGCCTCAGTGGAGAAACCCTCCACCTTCACTCGCCTCGCCACGGCCTGCTCACCTCGTGTCCATGCCGCCACGCCCCCGAGGCTCGTTCGTGTCACGCATCCCTTCTCGCCCAAAAATAGCGCACCATGCACCTTGATTTGTCATTCTGAGCGAAGCGAAGAATCCAGTGGGAGCTTCGCTCCTCGCCCCCGCGCACAAAATCAAGATGGATTCTTCGCTTCTTTCAGAATGACCGCCGATTTCACCATGCGCCTCCGCCACCTCCCCTTCGTCCTCTCCGCCCTCTTCGTCTCATCCCTTCCTGCTCGCGCCGCGCCCCCGCCCGCCGAGCAGATCGACGTCTTCACCTCCGGGCAGGACGGCTATCACACCTACCGCATCCCCTCGCTGATCCGCGCGCAGAACGGCGTCCTCCTCGCCTTCGCCGAAGGCCGCAAAGCCGGCGGCGGCGACGCCGGCAACATCGACCTCCTCCTCAAGCGCTCCACCGACGGCGGCCGCACCTGGAGCGCACAACAAGTCGTGTGGGACGACGACACCAACACCTGCGGCAACCCCTGCCCCGTCGTCGACCGCACGACCGGCACGATCTTCCTTCTCTCGACATGGAATCGCGGCGACGACGTGGAGCGAAACATCATCGCGCAAACCAGCCGCGACACCCGCCGCATCTTCGTCCTCCAATCCAGCGATCACGGCCAGACCTGGTCCAAACCGCGCGAAATCACCACGACGGTCAAGCAGCCCGACTGGACCTGGTATGCAACCGGCCCCGGCGCCGGCATCCAGCTCGAGCGCGGCGCGGCTCGCGGTCGCCTCGTGATTCCCTGCGACCACATCGAGGCGCCTTCGAAGCGCTACTACTCGCACGCGATCTACTCCGACGATCACGGCGCCACCTGGAAGCTCGGCGGCACCTCGCCCCGCGACCAGGTCAACGAGTGCGAAGTCGTCGAACTCACCGACGGCCGCCTGCTCCTCAACATGCGCAATTACGACAAGACGCAGCCGGCGCGTCAGCACGCGTTCAGCCGCGACGGCGGCCTGACGTGGGAGGACCAGCGCCACGCCGTCGAACTCATCGAGCCGATCTGCCAGGCCAGCATCCGCCGCCACGAGTCCGGCGCACTCCTCTTCTCGAACCCCGCCGCCAAGACCCGCACCAACCTCCTCGTCCGCGTCAGCACCGACGAGGCCGCGACCTGGCGCGAGCTCACGACGCTCCACGCCGGCCCCGCCGCCTACTCGTGCCTCCTCTCCCTCTCGGCGACCGAAGCCGCCTGCCTCTACGAGCGCGGCGAGAAAAAGCCCTACGAGAAAATCACCCTCGCCCGCTTCAGTGTGAAGTAGGTCCGGTCTCCGACCGGACCGGGCCAGCCAAAGACTGGCCCTACTGCCGACGCGGCACGGCCAACGCAAACCTCGCGTCCTCGCTCCCGATCATGTCCTCTTTCGCCCTACCCCGCGCCGTGCGAGCCGTCCGCCCCTTCGTCGCCTCCGTTCTATCAGTTCCTTTCTTCGCCGCCGCCTCCGCCCGCCGACCCCCGCCCGCCGGCAGATCGTACAGGATCCTCAAAGCAATTTCTGGAGCATCGGAAAGATATGCCTCGCGCCCAACCTCGCTCGTTTCGTGGCACGGGTCTCCTGACCCGTGTTTCCCGTCGCCACGGGTCAGGAGACCCGTGCCACTTCCCGGCCAAGCCGGAGCAGGCTCCGGGACATTAGACCAATCCCACCATGCGACCTTCGATCACGCATCGTAGCGGCGAACGCCAGCGAGCCGACGCGCTTCGACTCGCTGGCGCTCGTCGCTACCCAACCATGGCGAAGCAAGTTTACCCGCCTGTGGCGGCGCCGCAGGCGACCAGGGCTTCGCGGGATCGGACCCAACGAGAATGAACCGCGTCCTCCTCCTCGCCCTCCTCGCCGGCCTCGCGTCCGCCGCCGAGCCGCGCCTCAACATCCTCTTCCTCGTCGTCGACGATCTGCGCACCGACCTCGGCTGCTACGGCGATCCGCTCGCGCGCACGCCCCACCTCGACGCACTCGCCGCGCGCGGCGTCCGCTTCACCCGCGCTTACTCGCAGCAAGCCGTCTGCAACCCCTCGCGCGCCTCCGTCCTCACCGGCCGCCGCCCCGACACTCTGCGCGTGTGGGATCTCCAGACCCACTTCCGGCAGAACGCCCCCGACGTCGTCACGCTCCCGCAACATTTCAAAAACCACGGCTACCACACCGAGGCCATCGGCAAGATTTTCCACGACCCGCCGAAATTCCGCGACGCCCCGAGCTGGTCCGTGCCCGCGCAACTCGACGACACCGAGGGCGAGCGCGGCAAATACGCCAGCGCCGAAAACCTCCGTATCTACCAGCCCGACGGAAAAAAAGGCCGCGAAAAGGCCGCCGCCACCGACGCCGCCGATGTGCCCGACCACGCCTACATCGACGGTCGAGTCGCCGATCTCGCCGTGACCCGCGTGCGCGCGCTCGCGACTCAGCCGCAACCCTTCTTCCTCGCCATCGGCTTCCGCCGCCCGCACCTGCCCTTCTCCGCGCCGTCGCGCTTCTGGGATCAATACGACGCGGACAAACTACAGACCGTCCCGCAGCCCCAGCCGCCGCGCGGCGCACCCGAAGTCGCGTTGCACGACTCGGCCGAGCTGCGCGGCTACACCGACATGCCCAAGGTCGGCCCGCTCACGCCGGCGCAGATCAAGACGCTGCGCCACGGTTACTACGCCGCCACGAGTTTTTCCGACGCGCAGATCGGCCGCGTGCTCGCCGCGCTCCGCGAGGCCGGCGCGGAGAAAAACACCCTCATCGTCCTCTGGAGCGACCACGGCTACCACCTCGGCGAACACGGCCTCTGGGCGAAGACGACCAACTACGAAGTCGACACCCGCGTGCCGCTCATCGTCACCCGTCCCGGCGAGCCGCACCCCGGCGCCGCCTCGCCCGCGCTCACCGAACTCCTCGACCTCTACCCGACGCTCGCCGATCTCTGCGGCCTGCCTGCGCCCGTCGGCGTCGAGGGCCGCTCGCTCCGCCCGTGGCTCGACGATCCGGCGCGCGCTTCGCGGCCCGCGGCCTTCAGCCAGTTCCCGCGCCCGTGGACCTATCGCGCCGAGCCCGGCGTGATGGGCTACGCCGTGCGCACGCCCACCCACCGCTACATCGAGTGGCGCAACTTCGCGACCGGCGAAGTCACCGCCCGCGAGCTCTACGCTTACCGCGACGACGCCGACCTCTTCGAAACCGAAAACCTCGCCGGGAACCCCGCCGAAGCCGCGCGGGTGCGCGCGTTGAGCGCATTGTTGCCGCGCCGCTGAGGGTGCAGCGAAAGACGCCTTGGGGTAGGGCCGGTTCTCCGAACCGGCCTGGGTTTTAGCCAACCCCGCGGATAAAGGGAGAAAACTACGCTGGAACTCAGGCCCGCCCGGAGGTCGGGCCCTACCTTCAATACCCCGCCCCTCACCCCTCGAACAACTCCGGCACCTCCCGGCGGGCCGCGGCAGCGATCGCGGCGATTTGTTCGGCGCCGGCGCTGCGATGCGGCCAGCGCACGCGCGGCGTGAAACCGCGCAGCCAGCCGCCCGCCGCGGCGGCGGATTTGTCGGCCGCGGTCGCGGTCAGCCCGTGTTGCGTGATGATCGGCGCGATGTGGCTCATCCAGAACGGCTGGATTTTATTTTCCCACGCGAGGCCGGCGGCGGGATCGCGCTGGCAGAGATCATACCACCGTTGCGCGCCCGCGGGACTGAGACACGCGACGTTCGAGTAAGCGCCGTGCGCGCCGCGGGCCAGTCCGCTCGCCAGCGTGTGGCCGGGGATGAACACCGAGACTCGCGCCATCACCGGCTGCATCGCGCGATACCACGCGTCGTCACCGCCGGCCACCTTCATGCCCGCGATGCCGGGCACCGCCTCGATGAGTCGCAGCCACTCTTCCGGCACCAGCCGGCGCTTCGCGTGCGGCGGGTTGTAGACGATGAGCGGGATCGGCGCGGCTTCGGCCGCCATGGTCTCGAGAAACGTCACAATCTCCGGCCAAGCGGGCACCTGCCAGTCGGGCAGCACCACCTGAAACGCCGTCGGCCGCAACGCCTTCGCGCGCCGCAACCGCGCGCGCGAGAGCTGCGCGCTCATGTGCGACGCGCCCACCTGAAACGGCACGCCGGCGCGCTCGCACTTTTCGGCGAGCAACTGATTCACACGGTCAAACTCGTCCTCCGTCTGCGTGTGAAACTCGCCCGCCGTGCCGTTCGAGTAGACGCCGCTCACGCGCGCGGCGATGAAGTGATCGAGCTCCGTCGCGAGCAGCCCGTAGTCGATCGAGTCGTCGGCGTTGAGCGGCAGGAGCAGCGTGGCCCAGTTGCCGCGGATTTCGGAAGCAGTCAGCGGTCGCATGCTCGTTCGGTGTCTCGCCGAGGTCGGAGCCCCAAGCCCGGTTATTTCACTTCCATCGCCCACACCGCCGTCGAGCGCACGCCGGGCCGTTGCTCGCCGCCGGGCACCACCATCTGGCCGCGCCAGGTTGCGAGCGTCGTGGTCACGAGTGAGAACGGCACTTCGCCCGCGCGGGCCCACGCATCCGCGGCGGGATCGTAGGCGAGCACGTCGCGCGGAAAGCCCTTGTGTGCCGTCGGCGCGACACTCACCTGCGCCCCGTCGTCGCCACCGATCACGAGGAGCTTTCCGCCCGCCACACCGGCCGGCGATGGCGCGGCCACGGCCACGCGCGGCAGATGCGCGATCTGTTTCCAGCCCTTGCCCGGTGTGTAGCGGTAGGCATCGCGCAGCCACTCGCGCGAGGTCTTGCCGTCAGCGCCGACGATGAGTTTCGCGCCGCTGAACAGGAAAAAGTCGCCGCCGCTCGCGCCCGCGGTCGCGAGCATCCGTTCGGCGCCGGGCCACGGCGGTAGTTCACGCCAGCCCTTTTCCCGGTGGTCGAGATCGAGCGCGAAGAACACCCGCTGCGCCTGCGTCGCGTCCGGCCGGTCGAGTCCGCCCGCGACAAACACCGTGCGGCCCGCGCGCGCGCCCGCGCACATCGCGAGCGGTTTCGGCAGCGCCGGCCACGCCTCGAACTTCGCGCTGCGTCCATCCCACTTCACCAGCCACACCTCGGCGAAATTTCGCTTCGCATCGCCGCCGCCGATGAACAGCACGCCGTCGTCGAGCTGCACCGAGGCGCCATAGCCGTTGGCGGCGGGCAGCTCTCCCGCATCGCGCCACGCGCCCGCCCTGAGCTCCGTCGAAGGGTCGAGCGCAAACACGCGGTCATACCAGATCTTCGTGCCGCCCTCCCACGGACGCTTGTCGGGGAAATTCGCGCCGCCCGCGACGAGCAGCACGCCGCCGCTTGTGCCGGCGAAACTTCCCGCGAAACCTTCGCGATCCGGGATGGCTGGCAGTTGTTTCCAGTCGAACGCAGCGTGGGCGTTGGCTGCCATGACGCCGGCGGCAAGAACACTCGGCCAATGCATGACCACGGATTTCACGGATGGCACGGATCTAACCAAAGAGGGTTGGAGGCTTTAGTCTTCATCCGTGTTATCCGTGCAATCCGTGGTCATTGGTTTCGGGTGTGTCGAGAAATGGCTGGTTCAATTCACGCCGCGACCTTCGACGCGTAATCGAAGAAGCCGATGGCCAGCAGCTCCGCCCGCAGCGCCGCTTCCTGCGCCGCGGTGAGCGCGCGCATCGGCAGCCGCACGGGGCCGCAGTCGAGACCGACGAGTTTCATGATGGCCTTGCCGGCCGGCTGGCCGCCGAAGCGGTTCATGATGTCGATGAACGCCCGCGACTTCGCCTGCTCGCGCTTCGCCGTCTCGAGATCGCCAGCCGCAAACGCCTTCATAATCCGGATGTAGAGCGGCGCGGCATAGTTGTAGGTGCTGCCGACCGCACCCGTCGCGCCGGCCTGCAAGCCCGTGAGCAGGATTTCGTCGCGGCCGAAGAGCACCTGGTAGTCATCGCCGCCCAGCTTGCGCGCCGCCTGGTAGTCTTCGAGATCCTCGTAGGTGAACTTGATGCCGGCGAGCGTCGGGATTTTCGATTTCGCCTCCGCCAAAAACGCCGCCGCCGGGAGCGTGACGCTCGTCATCGAAGGGATGTGGTAATAGAAAAACGGCAGCTTCGGCGCGCCCGCGGCGACTTGCGCGCACCAGCCGACGAGCTCGGGTTGCCCCGGCGGCTTGAAAAAACTCGGCGCCACCGTCGCGATCGCATCCGCGCCGATCTCCTGCGCGTGACGCGCCAGCGCGCCCGCCTCACCCGCGCTCGTGTGCCCGACATGGGCGATGATCTTCAAGCCCGCGGGGCGCGCGGCCACCCACGCCTCCATCACGCGGCGGCGTTCCTCGCCGGTCATCGACGCGCCCTCGCCGGTCGTGCCGCACACGAAAGCGCCGATCACGCCATTGGCCGCGAGCGTGCGGGCCTGGCGGCCGATGACCTCGAAGGCGATCTCGCCATCGGCGCGAAACGGAGTGAACGGGGCGGCCACGAGGCCGGGGAGCTGGAATTTCATGGGTCTTGAAGTGCGAAAAATCGGAAATCGCCGGCTCCGCCTCAAGCCCCCCCGAGTGGTTTGAGGAGCATACCTATCCGGCGGAGCCGGCACCAGGGCAGCCACGCCGTGACGCGTAGGTCGGGCCTTTATGCCCGACGCTTGTCCGCCGTCGGTGGATTTCGAGGGGCCAAACCCCAACCTACCCGCGCAACGACGATGCAAACCCGTTCCGGGAAAGTAACCCATTACTGAGCCTCGCGAAATAGGGTGACAAAGAGTTCGGTGGTTCGGGGAGCGCACCCGTCTCGGGTGCTGGTGCCGGCGTCTCGCCGACACCTCCGAAATCCTCGGCGAGACGCCGAGGACGGCCCGCGG
>JACRKC010000062.1 GCA_016235555.1 Verrucomicrobiota bacterium | reverse complement strand
TGGTTCGGGGAGCGCACCCGTCTCGGGTGCTGGTGCCGGCGTCTCGCCGACACCTCCGAAATCCTCGGCGAGACGCCGAGGACGGCCCGCGGGACGCGGGCGCTCCCCGAACCACCGCGTGTCACTCAATTGTGCGAGCCTTATTAAATATCACCCTCGCTGAAAGCTCCGCCATTTCGCGAGCGGCAGGTTGGCCAGGGCGATGAAGGCGAGCTGGCTGAGGACAAACCCGGAGAGCGCCACGAAGGCTGCATCGGTGAAGCCGTAGCTGTGCAGGCCGACACCGAGCATGTTGGTGCCGAACCATGACCAACTCGTGACGATGTTGCCGAAGATCGCGAGGCCCATGAGGCCGCGCTGCTTGATCAGGCCGCCCCAGCGGGCATGCAGGATGAGGGCGTTCCAGAGCACGATGATCAGCGCGCCGTTTTCCTTCGGGTCCCAGCCCCAGAAACGGCCCCACGACTGATCGGCCCAGATGCCGCCGAGGACGGTGCCGACGAAGCTGAAGAGCGTGGCGAAGCACACGATGCCGTAGACCATGCGCGCCAGCGCATCGGCGGTCACCGCATCCAGCGAGCGGGTGAAGACGCCCCGGATCACATAGAGCAGGGCAAGGAAACCCGCGAGGAACGTGGCGGAGTAGCCGATCGTCACGGTCACGACATGCGTGCCGAGCCAGAAGTTGGAATCGAGCACCGCGCGCATCATTTCGAGGGTATCGCCGCCGAGTGAAAGGTGGTGCGCGACCAGGAGCGTGCCAAAGCCCACCACGCCCGCGGTCACCGAACCGATGGCGTTGCGGTAGAGATATTCGAGCACGACACAGAGGGCGACGGCGCCCCAGCCGATGAAGAGCGCGGAGGAATAGAGATTGGTAACCGGGGGGCGCGATTCGAGCCACATGCGGGCGCCGATGCCCGCCGTGGAGAGCAGCCACGCGATGATGATGAGATAGAACGCCGCGCGACCGAGCGAAGCCGGCCAGACAAGCCACGACGCGATCGCAATCAAGAAGGCGAACGCGTAGAGGGACATGCTGGTGTAGAATGGCTCGGCGGAGTTGAAGCGGGCCTCGGCCGATGATTTTGCCATCTGGGGGCCGTAGCGTTTGTCGAGGTCGGCCTGGAACAAACTGAGGAGGGTGTTGAAGCGGGTGTGATCCTGCCCGCGCCAGGCACGGGCCAGGCCGGCGTAGGCCAGGGCATGCGGATCGACGCCGCCGCGTTGAAAGGCCGCCAGCAACGCGGCTCCCGTGGTGCGCCATCCGGCCGGCTCCCCGGTCTCCGAGGGAATGGTCAGCAAATTGCCGGCCTCGGACATCGCCATGAAACGTTCGCCCATTGCGGTCATCGCCGCGACCGCGGTCTCATCGGCGGCCTGGCCCGCTTGTTTCGCGCGCACGGCCGCCACGCCGGCGGCCAGTTGATCCTGAAAACGCAGGAGTTCGCCCAGAAAATCCTCGCGACCCGGTGCCACGAAGGCGTAGCGCAGCCGCTGGTAGTCGATCAGGTTGGTGTAGAGCTGGAGGAGCCCGCGTTGAAACGGCGTGCGGAGCGCGGATTCGACCTGACCGGCGAGTTTGGCCTGTTCGTCGAGCGCCTGGAAGTGCGGCTTCAGTTCGTTGAAGGCGAAGCGCCGGTGCGCGCTGGGCAGAAATCCGACGATGGCCAGGATCTTCTTCGCCGGGTCGCGATAGTTGATCCGGATCGCGTCCTCGTTCTTGCCGATCAGGGCGAGCAACTCGGGGTGGTCGACGGCGAAGGTCGGATAGGTATCGGCCTTTTCCGGACGAAAGGTGACGTCGAGCAGCCATTCGGCCGGCGACGCGACCAGGGGTTCGCTGATTTCCGGTGTGCTGACGCGCTGGCGGCCCTGAAACTGGAGGAGTGAACTGCGGGCGACCGTGTCGAGGGGTTTGATGCGACCGTTGGCGAGGACGGGCAGGCGGCTGAAGCCGACGAGGTCGAACGCGCCGGTGCTCGGCGGCGTCAGGAAGGAACGGCCGGCGAGCGCCAGGCCGGCGAGGAGCGCGAGGAGTGGCAGGATTTTCTTCATGCGGCGGCCCGGCGTTGGCGCGCAAAGGCGGCGAGGTGGATGGCGAATTGCCAGACGAGGCCGGCGGACATCACGGCGCACGCGAGGTAGGGCAGGAGCCAGGAGGGGTTGCGCACGACCTGAAGGATCGTGACCTTGGGGTTGGCGCGGTCGAAGCTCGCCTGGTAAAACGTGAGGCCGGCGAAGCGCAGCGGGTTGTTCATGTAGATGAGCACCTCGCGGTTCGCCTGGCCGTCGGGCGTGGTCAACCGCACGCGGCTGGAAAAATTCCGGGGAATCTCGGTGCCCGCGTAGCGATCATGGCTGAACTTGAGCAGCGTGAGGGTAAACGGCTTGTAGGCGCGTTGGGCGCGCAGCGTGATCCGCCACTGCCGGCCGGCATAGTCGAACGCCTGCGGCGGCGGTTCCTTCCACTCGACGAAACTGGAACCGTCGGGGGCGCGTTCCAGCACCGGCACCGCGGTCAGCAGCAGCCACGAACCGATCGGGCCCTCGGGGCCGACGAGTTCGACGGCGGCCGCCGGGAGATTGCGATCGTCCGGCTTGTAGGTGACGGGCTGGGGCGTGACCACGTAGCGCCCGGCCAGAGATCCATGGGTCGCGAGCGCCGGCGGTGGATCCGGCACCTGGGCCTTCGGCTGGGTGCGCGAGTTTGGATAGTAGGATTTGATGACGACGCGGAACGGGAGCTTGGCGTGCCGCACCGGGTCGCCCCGGCCGATGATCGCCTCGGGAATGACGACGACCTCGTCGTGCTGCGGGTCGGTGCGGTCGATGATCGCGACCTCGTTGAGCCGGTAGCTTTCGGCAAAATCCTTCGGCTGGCCTTCCTCGAGTCGCATGGCGAAGTCTTCCTGCAGCAACCCGCTGAGCAATTCGCCGACGAGCAGCAGGATGAGTCCGGCGTGAGTAAGCTGGATGCCGGCCTTTTTCCACGTGAACTGGAAGCGTGCGACATGGGCCGCGGTGAGGTTGAGGAGCAGCAGGCCGCCGAGCAGATAGCCGCCCGGAAACACCGGGACCGGGATGTCGCCGACGCGTGCCAGCACGAAGAAAGAGCGGAAATATTTTTCCTGCACGGCCCAGATGCCGAGGTTCACCTGGTCGAGCGTGGCGACGAACACGAGGATGATGCCGAGCGCGAGGAGCACCACGGTCAGCTTGAGCGACACGAAGAAGTCGCGGCATCGGCGGACGGTGTCGTTCATGCGCGGGAAGGCGGCACGCGACGGGCGAGCGCGGTGAGCGATCGTTGGGCGGACATGGGAGAGGTCGAAGTCTGCGTCCCGGCGGAAAAGTGCAATGCATTAGGAGGAGATATTAGGACGCAGCGGTGGCCGGATGGGCGGGGCTTTTCACAATGCTGACGGAGTTGTTACCGTTCGACGCGTGAGACGGGAGGGGGGATGGCGTCAGGTGTGCACCACCCCACATGAACCTCACAACGCTTCGCTCCTTCTGTCTGGCAGGCGGTTTCACCGTCCTGGCTGGCTTCGGCCACGCCCAAATCGTGCAGTTCAACGCCACCATCAACTCGGCGCAGGAGACGCCGGCCAGCACCTCGGGCGCGACCGGTTCGGCGGTGATGCTCTACAATGTCGCGACCAATACGTTCGACCTCGTCGTCACGATCAACGATCTCGCCAACACGATCACCGCCTCGCACATCCACGAAGCCGCGCCCGGCGTCGCCGGCCCGGTGGTGACGAATCTCGGCAGCGAGACGGTCTACCAACGCACCGGCAACACGGTGACCGCCAGTTTCCGGGGCCTCACGCACGGCGGGGACAAAGTGCGGCTCCTGCAAAACGGGGCCTACGTGAACTTCCATTCGTCGCAATTTCCCGGCGGCGAAGTGCGCGGCCAGTTGATCGCGGTGCCAAAGAAACTCGTCGCGGTGATCGACAACGCGCAGGAGCGCGCCGCGTTTCCCACCACGACGTTCAACGCCACGGCGCAGTCCTACGGTGGCGCGGTGATGTCCTACAATCCCGGCACCAATACCATCCGGCTGCGCCTCTCGCTCTTCAATTTCACCAACACGCTGAGCAATTCCCATTTTCACGCCGGGGCGCCGGCGGTAAGCGGCGCGGTGGTCGTCAACCTCGGCAACAACGCGAACACCACGTTTGCGAATGGCGGTTCCTACACGACGGCGAACGGTTTTATCCACGGGGTGTTCGACATCCCGATGACCGGCGTCGACCCGGTCGGATTGCTCACGGGCCAGACCTATCTCAATTTCCACAGCACGGCTTTCACCGGTGGCGAGACCCGCGGCCAGGTGCGGGTCTCGGAGGAAGTGCCGGGCTCCCGCCTGATCAACATTTCCACCCGCGGTTTTGTCGGGACCGGAAATCAGGTGCTGATTCAGGGAGTGTCGGTCAATGGCCCCGATCCGGTCCGGCTTCTGATCAGCGCGAAGGGACCTTCGCTGGCGGCCTTCGGTGTGACGGGGGCGCTGGCCGACCCGTTCCTCCAGCTTTTCGATTCGGCGGGCCGGGTGATCGCCACCAACAACGACATCGGCACGGTGGCCGCGACGTCCGAACTCGCGGCGATTCCCGGCGCACCGACCAATTCGGTCGAGTCGGCCCTCGTCGTCGTGCTGCCGCCGGGCAACTACACCGCGGTGGTGTCCGGCAACGGCACCGCGACCGGCATCGCCCTCCTCGAGGCGCTCGATCTGCGCACGCTAAACGGCAACCTCACCACCAGCGGGGTCATCGCCGCGAGCCCGACACCGGCGCCACGCCGGGCGGTCGCCACGAGCGCGATCGAACTTTGTGTGGGTGTCCCGCTCGCTGTCACCACAGTGAAGCGCTAGTGTGGTATGACCTGACACCAACCGCCCGCACGGCCCGGCGCGGCAACGCGCCGGGCTTTTTTCTTTTGCGGAAAGGAGACTGCGGCCTGATAAGCGTGCCATGACGCTTACCCCCCTCGGCGATTCCGCGGTGGTTGTTGCCGTGGGCGCGGGGCTTGACGATGCCGTGGTGGCCCGGGTGCGGGAGGTGGCCGCCGCCATCGAGCGTGATCCGCCGCCGGGGGTGGTCGAGGTGGTGCCGGCTTTTGCCAGCGTCACCGTTTATTATGATCCGGCGCACCTGACGGACTACGCGGCGCTCTGCGCGGCCATCGAGGCGCGCGCGCTGCGGGCCGAGGCGGCGGTCCCGGCGCAATCCGGCCGCCTGGTGGAGATTCCGGTGTGCTACGGCGGCGAGTTCGGTCCCGATCTTGGCGACGTGGCGGCACGGGCCGGCTTGAGCCGTGAGGAGGCGGTCGCCCTGCACCAGGGCGGGCGTTATTTTGTGCAGGCGATCGGTTTTTTGCCGGGATTCGGTTACCTCGGCGGCCTGCCGGAGAGGCTTCACACACCGCGCCGCCCGACGCCCCGCACGCACGTGCCCGCCGGGGCCGTGGGCATCGGCGGATCGTTGACGGGCGCCTATCCGCTCGGGTCGCCGGGCGGCTGGAATCTGATCGGCCGCACCCCGCTGAAACTTTTCGATGCCGTCCGCGCCGAACCCGCGCTGCTGCACCCCGGCGACCGCGTCCGCTTCAAGCCGATCACCCGGGAGGAATTCGCCCGATGGATGTGAACGTCACCAGGGCCGGCATGCTGACGACCGTGCAAGACCTCGGCCGCCGTGGTTTTCGCGCGATCGGTGTGCCGCTGAGCGGAGCGGTGGATGCATTCGCGCTGCGCGTGGCCAATCTCCTCGTGGGCAATGCCGAGAACACGGCCGGTCTTGAGTGCACGCTCGTCGGCCCCGAACTGATTTTCACCCGTGACACCCTGGTGGCTCTCGGTGGTGCGGACTTCGCCGGACTGCCGCTCTGGCAGCCATCGGTCTGGCGCGCGGGTGAGACCCTGAGACTCGATGCCGCGCGCCGCGGTTGCCGCGGTTATCTCGCCGTGGCGGGAGGACTCTCCGTGCCGGGCGTGCTGGGCAGTGGCAGCACCTTTCTGCGCGCCCAATTTGGCGGCACGCAGGGACGGGCCTTGAAGGACGGCGATGTGCTGTCGGCCCGCGAATTTGCGCGCCACGTCGCGGGGCACTGGCACGTCGACGAGCGAATCCTGCCGGCCTACTCCGCGGCGCCCACGGTGCGGGTCGTCGCCGGGGCGCAGGCGGCGGAATATGGCGGCGCGCTCTTTGAGGGTGTCTTCAAGGTGTCGGCCCAGTCCGACCGCATGGGGGTGCGGCTCGGCGGTGCGCCGCTTGCGCGCAATGGCAACGCGGAGCTGGGGTCGGCCACGGTGCTTCCAGGCACGATCCAGGTGCCACCGGACGGAAACCCAATCATCCTGATGGCCGACGCCCAGACGATCGGCGGTTATCCGCAGGCCGCCCATGTCATCGGCGTCGATCTGCCGCTGGTCGCGCAACTGCGGCCTGGCGACACGGTGTGTTTCCGCGAAGTGTCGCTGGCGGAGGCGCATGATGCGGCGCGCGCCCGCGAACGCGCCATCGGCATGCTGCGCGAAGGCTTGGCGCAGAAATTCTCGTGAAGCAGCGCATCGATCTCAACTGCGACCTCGGTGAAGGCGCCGGCCACGATGCGGCACTGATGCCGCTCATCACGTCGGCCAACATCGCGTGTGGCGCCCACGCGGGCGATGAGACGACGATGCGCGCCACGATCGCGCTGGCGAAGCAGCACGGCGTCGCCATCGGGGCGCACCCGGGTTTTGCGGATCGGGAGAATTTTGGACGGCGGGAATTCGCGGTGACACCGCGAGAAGCGAGCGGACTGGTTTTGCTTCAGATTCAGAAACTCCAGGAACTGGTCATCCCTTTCGGTGCCTGGGTCACACACATCAAGCTGCACGGCGCTCTCTACAACCTGGCGTCGCGTGACGAGCGCCTGGCGCGGGCGGTGGTGGAGGCCGTGCGGGTCACGGACAAAACCCCGACGTTGTTCGTTTTGGCTGGCAGCGTGCTTGAGCGAATCGCGCGTGAGGACGGGGACATCAAAGTCGTGGCGGAGGTGTTCGCCGATCGCACCTACCAGCGCGACGGTTCGCTCACGCCGCGTTCGCGGCCGGACGCGCTCATTCACGACGAACGTGTCGCCGTGGCGCAGGCGTTGCGCCTGGTGCGCGAGGGCGTCGTGCGCGCGACCGACGGCACCGATGTGCCGATCGCGGCCGACACGGTTTGTCTGCACGGCGACGGGCCCGATCCGGTCGGCTTCGCGCGGCGGCTGCGCGCCGGGCTGGCCGCCGCGGGCATCGCGGTGGTCCCAGTATCGGCGTGACGCTCCGGGGGCCGGCGGCCACGTTGGGCCGATGAAGACTTTTCGCCGGCTCCGGTGCGTGGTGGTGGCGTGGTGGTCGATCGCCCTGGCGGCGGCCGCGCTGCCCGGGCGGTTGGCCGATCTCGACGAGTATGTGGGCCGCGTGCTCAACGAGTTCGAGGTGCCCGGTCTCGCGATCGCGATCGTGAAGGACGGCGACGTCGTGCTCGAGCGCGGCTTCGGTGTCCGGAAGCTTGGCGAGCCGGCGCGGGTGGACGCGCACACGCGTTTCGCGATCGCATCGAACACGAAGGCGTTCACCGCCGCGGCGCTCGCCATCCTGATGGACGAGGGCAGGCTCAAGTGGTCCGACCGCGTGATCGAGCACCTGCCATGGTTCCAGATGGCGGACCCGTATGTGACGCGGGAGATGACGGTGCGCGATTTGCTCGTGCACCGGAGCGGTCTCGCGCTCGGAGCGGGTGATCTGCTCTATTGGCCGACCACGAGCTACACGGCGGAGGAGATTGGGCGGCGGCTGCGGTTCGTGCCACTGGCGACGAGCTTCCGGGCGAACTATGCCTACGACAACATCCTCTACGGCGTCGCGGGCCTCACGATCCAGCAGGTGTCGGGCAGGAGCTGGGCCGAGTTCGTGCGCGAGCGTATCCTCGTGCCGGCGGGCATGACGGAGACGAGTGCGCTGCCGCTCGACGCGCGCCAGGACGCCAACGTCGCCACGGGCCACGCGAAGTTTGATTTCAAGGATCTGCGCCCGATCCCGGACGGCTCCGCCTTCGAGAACAATCCCGCCGCCGCGACCATCCACTCCAGTGTGCATGACCTCGCGAAGTGGATGCTCGTCCAGCTCGCGGGCGGACAGCTCCCCGTGGGCGGGGGTGGGGCGAGCCGGCCACTGTTCAGCACCGCGCGACAGGAGGAGATGTGGTCGGTGGTGACGCCGATGCCGATCGGCAAATCGCCGGTCGCCGCCCTGGCCGCGGTGCGGCCGAATTTTCTCGGCTACGGCCACGGCTGGGTGCTGGCCGACTTTCGCGGACACAAGCTGGCGTATCACACCGGTGGCTGGCCGGGCATGGTGTCGCGGCTGACGTTGCTGCCGGCGCGCAAACTCGGCGTGGTCGTGCTCACGAACCAGGAGGCAGGCGCGGCCTTCAATGCGGTGACCATGCACGTGCTCGACGCGTTTCTCGGCGCCGAGGCCTCGGACTGGATTTCCGCCTATGCGGCCGCGGTGAAGCGCGGCGCCGATGACGCGGCGGCGAGCTGGCAGAAGCACGTGGCCGCCCGCGATCCACAGGCGAAACCGGCACTGCCGCTCGTCCGCTTCGCCGGCCGCCTGCGCGATGCGTGGTATGGCGATGTGGTCGTGACGGAGGAGGGTGGCCGGCTCGTGATGCGATTCGACCAGACGCCGCAGTTGGTTGGCGATCTGGAGCACTGGCAGCAGGAGACCTTCATCGTGCGCTGGCGCGACCGCACGCTGAACGCGGATGCGTGGGTGACGTTTTCGTTGACGCCCGATGCGAAGATCGACCGCGTGAAGCTGGCGGCGATCTCGCCGGCCACGGACTTCAGCTTCGACTTTCACCACCTCGCGTTGAAGCCGGTGGAAGAGTGAGCCTCAGGTGCGCGCGGCCTCGACGGCGACAAGACACACGTCGTCCTCGAACACGCTCGTGCCGGAAAACGTCTCCACGTCGCGGACGAGTTGCGCGAGCGTTTCATCGCCCGTGCGGCCCCGGTTGTGCGTGAGCACGGCGCGCAGGCGGGCGTCGCCGAAGAGGTTGCCGGCCGCATCGGCGGCTTCGAGCACGCCGTCGGTGTAGGCAAGCAGGATCGATCCCGGCGGAAATGCGCACGTGGCGTTGGAGTAGGGGAATCCGGGCACAAGGCCGGTGGCCGGCTCGGGATCGGCGGGGGCGAGGGCGAGCGGTTCGGGCGCGTCGGGGGTGAGCACGAAGGGCGGAGGATGGCCGGCGTTGCCGTAGGTGAGGGTGCGCGCGGCGGTGTCGATCACGCCGAAAAAGGCGGTGGCGAAGACGGGTTCGCCGAGCTGCGCCAGGATGGGATCGAGGCTGTGATTGATCTCCGCGAGCACATGCGCGGGATCGGTGGCGCGCGGGCCCATCTCCCCGACCACGCCGCGGATGAGGGCGGTCAGCAAACCGGCGCGCACGCCGTGCCCCATCACATCGCACAAGAGCATGCCGCACTGGGTGTCGGAAAGTTGCAGGAGGTCGAAGAAGTCGCCGCCGAGGGTCGTGGCGGGGATGTAGCGGTGGGCGAAGCGCAGCGCGCTGCGCGCCGCGCCGCGGGGAAACGCCGGGTAGTCGTGGGGGAGGAATGATTCCTGAATCTGCCGGGCCATGCGCACATCGGCCTCCATCTCGGCGTTGTGCTGCTCGAGCTTCAGCTCGGCGAGCTTGCGGCGCGTGATGTCGTGGCTGATGCCCACAAGGCCGACCAACTGGCCGCGGACATCGTGGAGCGGCACCTTCGTGGTGAGGGCCCAGTGGACGTTACCCGCGGCACCGTGGTCGGATTTTTCCTGGTTGAGGATGGGATGGCCGGCGAACACCTGCGTGTCGTCGGCCAGTGCCTGGTGACCGCGCTCGCCGGGAAAGAAGTCGGTCGTGATGTGCCCGGCGGCCTCCGCCTGCAATTTCACACCGAGGGACCGCAGATGCGCCTCGTTGTTCAGCACATAGCGCGACGAAGTATCCTTCACGTAGACGCGGCTCGGGAGATGATCGATGATGGTGCGGAGCAGATTGCGCTCCTCGGTGAGTTTCTCCTCGGCGGCTTTGGCGGCGGTGACGTCGCGCGTGAGCCCAAACGTGCCGATCACGCGGCCCTCGGCGTCGCACCACGGCATTTTCGTGACCGAGCCCCACGTCTGCGTGCCGTCGCGCCGGGTGATGCGATCGATCCGATTGATGATGGGCCGGCCGGTGCGGATGATCACCTGCTCTTCGAGAAACGCCCGGGTGGCGTGTTCCTGGGAGAAGAAGTCGAAGTCGGTTTTTCCCACGCAGGCGTCGGGCGAGGTCGCGCCGATCCACCGCGCGTGGGCGACATTGTTGCGCACGAAGCGGCTCTGGACGTCCTTGAAGTAAATCCGGTCGGGGATGGTCTCCATCAACACGTGCAGGATGGAGGCGTCCAGTGAGGCGGTGGCCGGCGCAGCGGGGGTGACGGACGCATCGCTCATGAGTGAAGGGAAGCGTGGGCGCGCGTCAGGGCGATTGCAGTGAAATTCGGGGCGCCGTCACCGCGTGCAGGGTGATGCGGAGGCGCCGCGTCAGTTGTTGAAGCGGAACAGCGCAACGTCGCCGTCCTCGAAGACGTATTCCTTGCCCTCGAGCCGGTATTTGCCAGCCTCGCGGGCGGCGGCCGTCGAGCCAAGGCGGGAGAGGTCCTCGTAGCCGACGACTTCGGCCTTGATGAAGCCTTTTTCGAAATCGGTGTGGATCACGCCGGCGGCCTGCGGGGCCTTCCAGCCCTTCTTGATCGTCCACGCGCGGACTTCCTTTTCGCCGGCGGTGAAATAGGTGAGCAGGCCGAGCAGCGCATACGTCGCGCGGATGAGCGAGGAGACGCCGGAGTCGTCGACGCCGAGATCCTTCAGAAACGCCTTCGCTTCCTCCGGCGAGAGATCGATGAGTTCCGACTCGATGCGGGCGCTGATCGGCACGTAGGCGGCATCGTGGTGGGTCTGCACGAACTTCGCGACCTCCTGCACGAACGCATTCTGCTCGGCCGTGGCGAGATCGCTTTCGGCGACGTTGCACGCGTAGATCACGGGCTTCGCGCTGAGGAGTTGGAAGAGTTTCAGCAGGCGCGCCTCCTCCTCGTTCACCGTGAGGAGATTGGCGGGCTGATTGGCATTGAGGTGCGGGGCGAGGCGCTCGAGCAACGCGAGTTCGGCTTGGGCTTCCTTGTCGCCGGACTTGGCTTTCTTCTGGGTCTTGTCGATGCGCTTCTGGACGGCGTCGAGGTCGGCGAGGATGAGCTCGGTGGTGATGACATCGATGTCGCGCACCGGATAAACGGAACCCATCGTGTGGAGAATATCGGGGTCCTCGAAACACCGGACGACATGCACGATCGCGTCGACCTCGCGGATGTTGGCGAGAAACTGGTTGCCCAGACCCTCGCCCTGGCTTGCGCCCTTCACAAGGCCGGCGATGTCGACGAACTCGATGGCGGCCGGAATGACGACCTGGGTCTTGGCGATTTTCTGCAGGACGTAGAGTCGCGCATCGGGCACGGTGACGACACCGACATTGGGATCGATGGTGCAGAACGGATAGTTGGCCGCCTCCGCTTTGCGGGAGCGGGTGAGCGCGTTGAAGAGGGTGGACTTGCCCACGTTGGGGAGTCCGACAATGCCGGCTTTGAGCATAGAAAACGGAAAACGTCACGATTGCCGGGAGGGTGGTCAACGGAAATGACATGGGCTCCGATGGCTCGGCACGGGAACGCGGGCGCCCCGGGCCGTCGGCCATGCGGAGGCCGCCTTGGGCGCATCTCATTTTTCTGCAATCGACGCGGCGGGACGCCTCGTCCACGTGGCTGAGGCGTCCCGCCTCAGTCAGAAAACTGAGCTGCGCCCGGCCGCCTTTCTGACTCGATCCACCTGTTGACCTCGGAATGGCCGGGTCCCAAATTGTCCTCCTGCCCCTATGACCCTCGCCCTGCAACGTTTCGCGGCGCTGCTTTTGCCGGCCGCTTCCTGTCTCTTCGCCCAGTCGTTGCCTCCGGCGGTGAAACCGGCCGGCGACGACAAACCCGTCACGCTGTCGCCCTTCGAGGTCAGCACCGATCGCGACGCGGGCTTCGCCGCCGCCAGCTCCATGGCCGGCGGCCGCCTCGCGACCGAACTGCGCGACACGCCCGTCGCGTATTCCGTGATCACGCGCGATTTCATCGACGCGCTCAATCTCACGGATCTTCAGAGCGCCGCCGAGTGGACGACCTCGAGCACCGTCGCCGTGGACAACGGCCAGCAGAATTTCTTTTTCAGCCCCATCCAATACACCGTGCGTGGCGCGGGCGGCGGCCGGCCGCAGCGGAATTTTTTCCCGCAGTTCAACAACGGCGACAGCTACAACCTCGAGCGCTACGACTTCGGCCGCGGCCCCAACGCCGTCCTCTTCGGCAACGGCTCGCTCGGCGGCATCAGCTCCTCCACGACGAAGCGCGCGCAGACCAACCGCCCCTCGCGCCAGGTCCAGTTCGCCGTCGGCTCGTGGCGCAACTATCGCGCAACCTTCGACGTGAACCAGCCGCTCTCCGACAAGTTCGCCGTGCGCGCCGCCGGTGTCTGGGGCGACGCCTCGAGCTGGCGCATGAAGGACTACGACAAGCGTGACGCCGTGTTTCTCACCACGACCTTCAAGCCGTGGCGCAACGCCGAGCTCCGCGTCGAGGGCGAATACGGCACCAACTCCCGCCAGTCCGCCTCCACGTTTATCAACGACCGCTTCTCCGGCTGGGACGGCACCACCTACAACGCCCCGCGCGCCCTCGCCACGCTCCCCGCCACGGCCAACGCCCAGGGCATCAGCCGACGGGGCGCGAACTATTTTGTTTACCAGCCGTTCAGCGCGCCCGACACGATCCTCCACTACCAAAACGACCCGATCACCGTCGCCGGCGGCAACACCGCGCAGACGCCCATCGCCGGCTACACCTACGGCACCAACGTCTCGTTCAACACCGCGGGCGCCAACCTCCTCCACGAGATCAACGTGCCCGCCGGCCGCTTCGCCAACGCCGAGCGCTTCTCCCAGTTTCGCACGCCCCCCGAGGAGTTCACGATGTCCCCCGATCTTCCGATCCTCGCGCAGCGCTTCAAGGATGTGCAGCTCACGTTCAACCAGCACTGGGGCAACCTCCACTTCGAGATCGCCGGCGACATCAACCGCACCGCCGCCGTCACCAACGGTGAGCCCAACCGCGATCTGCCCAACATCTACATCGACATCAACCGCGTCCTCCCCGACGGCCGGCCCAACCCCAACTTCCTCGTCCCCTACGGCGACGGCCAGTTCATGCGCGGCTTCCGCACGTTTTCCGAAAACAACGCCCGCGCCGCCGTCGCCTACGTGTGGCCCACGCGCTTCGGCCACTTCACCGTCAACTCGCTCGCCGGCTCCAACAACAGCCAGAACACCAGCGACCATCGCTACCTGAGCATCGCGCAGGGCAGCGACCCGCGGCTCTGGGCCTTCAGCAACCAGCGCATCCGCATCCGCCGCTACTGGAACAACCATTCCCGGCCCACGCCCGACCTCTCGCTGCGCACGCTCACTTATTTCGACCCCAACCCCAATCCGACGTTCGCCTCCGGCCGCCAGATCCAGCCCATCTGGGCCATCGAGGCCGATCGCCGCGACACGCAGAACATCTCCACCAACCGCTTCAACTACGCCCTCGCGTCGCTCAACGCGAAGCTCTTCAAAGGCCGTTGGGTCGTCCTCGGCGCCGTGCGCAAGGATTCCTACTTCTTCAAGTCCGAGCAGCAGATCCACCAGGGCGACTACCCCTCGAACTGGAACGCGCAGTATCGCATCCTCCGCCCCGACGCCCCCGCCGACTACGCCTCGCTCACTTTCACGCCGCGCGACATCAACGGCGTTGCCACCGGCCCCGTGCAAGAGGCTGCCATCCGCCCGCGCAACGCCACCAACGGCACGCGCGACGCCCAATACGCCAACGTCCGCTTCAAGGACGACTTCAATCCGCCGCCCGTCGAGGGCAAACAGGTCACGCGCAGCGTGGGGACCGTCCTCCACCTCGCGAGCTGGCTCAACCCCGCGATCAACTTTTCCGAGACCTTCAACCCACCCGGCTCCATCGTCCGCATCGATGGCCGCTCACTCGAGCCCACCGTCGCGACGGGCATCGACTACTCGCTCCGCCTCGAACTCTTCGAGAACAAGCTCAACTTGAATTTCGTCTATTACACCACCGAGGAAGTGAACAACACCATCCCGCAGGACGGCCCCGCCTTCTTCAACAATCTCTACGACGCCAACGTCGTCGGCGACACCTCCGCCACCGGCCGCAACATCCGCGGCTTCGGCCGCCTCCCCAACCAATACCGCGACACCCGCACCCGCAGCGGCGACGGCTTCGAGATTGAGATCACCTTCAACCCCACCCGCGCCCTCCGCCTCACCGGCAACGTCGGCTTCCCCAAGCTTTACGAGGCCAACGCCTACCCCGACGTGCGCGCTTATATCGACAAGAACGCCGACGCCTTCAAGCAGATCGCCCGCGACGCCGGTGTCATCGTCGGTCCCGACAACCTCGCGCGCGTCGACGAATCCATCCCGATCAACCAGCGCTCGTCCGACGTGAACAACGCCGTCACCGCCTACAACAACATCTACAGCTTCCGCCGGAACATCGTGGACGGAAAACGCCTCCAGCAGGACCAGCCCGTCGCCAATGTCTTCGCCGACTACACGATTCAGACCGGCCGCCTCAAGGGCCTGCGCGTCGGCGCCGGCGTCCGCTACCGCGGCAAGCAGATCTTCTGGTCCAAGGTCGAGGACACCATCCCCGATCCCGCCAATCCCCGCGTCGCGATCGACGACCCGACGAAGGATGCTTACACGCCCGCCTACACCCCCGACGACTACAAGATCGTCACCGCCACCGCGGCTTACACGTGGCGTTTCAAGAACCGCCGCGAAGTCACCGCCAACCTCGTCATCAACAACCTCGTCAATGACCGCGGCGCCACCTACTCTTCGACCGCGCAGAGCGCCCACGTGATGCGCCCGCTCAACAACGATTATACGAGCCCCGCGCGCGAAACCGTCCCGCGTTACTTCGCCTTCAAGCAGCCCATCAATTACACGCTGACGCTTACGACCAGGTTGTGAATCCGCCGAAGGCGAGGGCGAAAACAGCCGCGGCGGCGTTACCAGTGCCCAGACTCCGACCCGGTTCGGAAATTGGTGCCAGGGGCCGGGATTGAACCGGCGACCAAAGGCTTATGAGTCCTCTGCTCTACCACTGAGCTACCCTGGCGGGCGGGTCGCGAACGGTGCAGATTCGTCCGGGAAAATCCAATCAAAATTTCCGGCCCAAAAAACGCGCGGCCGGTTTTGAGTGGCCCGGCGGCGGGTTTCGCGCGATGAGCAGTGCATGCGTTTCCCCGCCGCCGCCCTGGTTATGGCTGTCACCACCTTCGCTTGGGCGGAGCCCCTGCTCCTCACCGGTGGTCACATCTACACGGCGGACAACCGCCGGCCACAGGTGGAAGCGGTCGTAGTCGTGGACGGCAAAATCCTGTTCGCCGGCGCGGCCGCCGAGGCGGGCCGGATGGCGCCGGCCGATGCACGGCGAATCGATTTGCGCGGGCGCACCGTGCTGCCGGGGTTGACCGATTCGCATGTGCACCTCGCAGGGATCGGTTTTCGCGAGTTGGAGTTCAACCTTGAGGGCGCTCCGAGTCTCGCCGCGTTGCAGGAACGCGTCCGCGAACGCGCGGCCCAGACGGCGCGAGGCACATGGGTCGTGGGGCGCGGGTGGATCGAGTCGAAGTGGAGTCCGCCGGTGTTTCCCACTGCGGCCGACCTCGACGCGGTGGCCCCGAACCATCCGGTGTGTCTCCGGCGGGCCGATGGTCACGCGATCGTCGTAAACTCGCTCGCGCTCAAGCTTGCCGGGATCGATCGCTCCACGCCGAACCCGAGTGGCGGTGAGATCCTGCGCGACGCGCGCACGGGCGAAGCCACGGGGATGCTGGTTGATCGGGCGATGGTGTTGGTGGGCCGGCTCGTGCCGGATCACTCGGCGGAGGAGGTGGCGCGGGCGCTGGAGGTCGGCGCGGCACGGGAGCTCTCGCTCGGCTGGACGCAAGTGCAGGTGGCGGGCAACGGACTCGAAGAGGCCGCGGCGCTGCGCCGGCTGGTCGTGGCAGGAAAAATCAAGTTGCGCATCTACGACGCGGTGAGCGGACCGGGACGCGCGGCGGACGAATTGCTGAAAACGGGGCCGCAACGCGAGGGCGACGGAAGCCGGTTCACGATGCGCGGCATCAAGCTCTACGTGGACGGCGCGCTCGGCTCGCGCGGCGCCGCGCTACTCGCGCCCTACGCTGATGCGCCGGCGAGCACGGGCTTGATCGTGAACACGGAGGACAAGCTCATGCCCGTGCTCGTGGCCGCCTTGCGCCGGGGCGTGCAAATCGAGACGCACGCGATCGGCGACCGGGGAAATCGCTTCATCCTCGATCTCTACGAGCAGGCGTTTGCGGCGGTGCCGGCGGCGGAGCGGGCGGTGCGCGAGCCGCGGTGGCGGGTGGAGCACGCGCAGGTGATCGCACCGGCGGACATTCCGCGGTTCGCGAAGCTCGGCGTGATCGCGTCGATGCAGCCGTCGCACGCGATCGGGGATCTCTATTTTGCGCCGAGCCGCCTCGGACCGGAGCGGCTGAAGGGCGCGTATGCGTGGCGGACGTTGCTCGACTCCGGCGCGGTGATCTGCGGTGGCAGCGATGCGCCGGTCGAGCGGGGCGAGCCGCTGATCGAGTTTTACGCCGCGGTGGCGCGCAAGGCGATCGACGGATTCAGCAACGCGGACTGGCACCGCGAGCAACGCGTGACGCGGGCGGAGGCGCTGCGGATGTTCACGATGGCGCCGGCGTTTGCCTCGTTTCAGGAAAACGAGCGGGGAAGCATCGCGGTGGGAAAGGTCGCGGATTTTTCCGTGTTTTCGGCGGACATCATGACGATCCCCGAGGAGGAGATTCTGAAGGCGCGGTGCGTGATGACGATCGTGGGCGGGGAAGTCGTTTACGAAGCGAAGTGAGGCGGCTCAGCGGGCGGCTAGAGCGGATTAAGTTGAAGAGTAGCCGCGACCGACAAGCAGGTCGGGCTTTACGCCCGACGTGTCGGGGATAAACCCCGACCTACCCAACGGCTACAGAATTTCTGAAACCGCTCTAAAAAGGCCTGTCATTCTGAGCGCAGCGAAGAATCCAGTTGGATTTCCGCGGCATTCTCCGCGGTGCGAACACCCTGCTGGATTCTTCGCGCCGCTCAGAATGACAAACCGGTGAGCCCTTTTTCGACGTCCTCTCAAAGCGCGTCGAAAAAGGTAGGGCCCGCTCTCCGAGCGGGCCTGAGTTCCCGCGTGCGCCTCTGCCAACTCAGGCCGGCTCGGAGAGCCGGCCCTACCCACGAACCGGCTTTTTCGACGTCCTCTCAGAACCGCACAGTATTGGTGAACAGCATCTGGAACGGCGGATCGAAACGGGCGCGGGCGACGGTGCCGTCGGGTTGCATGCGCAGGGCTGAGACGCGGTGGCTCGCGAGGTTTTGCAGATTGCGCAGGTTGACCTGGGCGGTCCAATCGCGGCCGCCGAAGATGCGGCGGCGGTAACCGAAATTCAGATCGTAGCTCGTCTCGGGCGTGGAGAAATAGGGATGCTGGATGTCGGGCAGGATGAGGCCGCGCGGATCGTTGAGGAGCGGATAGCCGGTGGCGTATTTGTCTTCCCAGCGCACGGCGCCGCCGACGGAAAACCCGCGGAGGCGGCCTTCGGAAAAACCGTAGCGGGTGACAAAGTTGAGACGCCACTTGCGCTGCTCGGCCTGCGGGCGGCCTTCCTGGCCTTTGACGGAGTAGTAGTCGAGGAGCCGGGCGTTGATCTGCTGCGCGGTGTTGTTGCCGTTGACGACTTCGGTGGGGAGATTCCAGTCGAGCGCGCCGTATTTGGCGAGGTGCGGGAGCCAGACGGTGTTGAGCAGCGTGGTGAGCGACGGCGCGATGTTGGTGTTGATGGTTTGCGAGCGGGCGGCGTTGAAGGCGATGCGCAGGTTGCGCGTGGGGTTGAGGACGATCTCGGCTTCGAAGCCGCGGGCTTCGACGTCGTTGGTGTCGGTGATGGTGCCGGCGTATTGGGTGAGCGAGGCGCCGTCGGCGGTCATACGGTAATTGTAGGCGGTCTTGAGTTCGGGCGTGAGGTAGGGCGCGATGGCGGCGCGCGCGGCGCGCGATTGCGCGAAAAACGGATACTGCGCGGCCACGGCCTGATCGCGCGTGAGGCCGGCGGTGGTGAGGCCGGTGGCGGCGTTGACGGCGACGGCGTCTTTGATGCGCTGGTCGATCACGCCGTCGTCGTCGGCGTCGATGGAGCGGAGGGCGGCGTTGAGGTTGCCGAAATGGTTGAAGATGTCGGTGTTGGTCGCGTTGTAGAGATCGGAGACGTTGGAACTGGCGCCGATCAGCGAGGAGACGAACCAGTTGAAGCGGCCGACGATTTTATTGTCCAAGA
Source organism: Verrucomicrobiota bacterium (assembly GCA_016235555.1). GTDB lineage: Bacteria > Verrucomicrobiota > Verrucomicrobiia > Opitutales > Opitutaceae > JACRKC01. The sequence continues at coordinate 19,229 of JACRKC010000062.1, read as the reverse complement.
GGTAGATCGTGACGCCGTAGTCCTGGCTCACACCGGAGGGCGAAGGGATGGGGCGGCGGTATTGGTCGACGCGGTTGGTGGCGGGGACGAAGTTTTTGGAGCGGTTGTAGTGGACGGTGACGTTGGTGTGGTCGGGGAGCTTGAGGAGTTTGCGCGGCCAGTTGAGCACGGCGCCGTAGCCGAAGACGGAGGAGCGGATGCGGGTGACGGTGCCATTTTCCACTTTCCACGCCTTGGGCGACAGGTCGGGGATTTCGTCGAGGCCGATGAGCGGCGCCTCGGTGTTGAGCTGGGTGACGACCCGGTCGCGGCGATAGCCGAGGTTGGCGACGAGCAGGCCGTCCCAAAAAAACGACTGCGTGTTGACGGCGTAGGACGTGACCTGGGTGTGCTCCATGCGGTAGTTCTTCGTGGGCGCCTCGCGGGGCAGGAAGGTGCCCCAGACGAAGCCCTCGTTGCCGTTGGCGCGGGAGTCGAGGCCGATGGTCTCGTTGGTGGCGTCGGGACCGAGGTTCCACGTGAGTTTGCGAATGGAGTAGTCGGGTGGCGTCTGGAGCCGGTATTTCGCCGGGTAGAGGATGAAGTCCGCCATCGAGAAATTCGGATCGGTGAACGCGCGCGGCTGGGCGGGGCCAATGTAGGAGATGAGGGGGACGTTGCGGACGCCGTTGCTGCTCTGGCGGGCGTTGGCCGGGCCGATGTGGAGCGCGGGCTCGGGATCGCCGAAGGAGTTCATCACGAAGTTGAGCACCTTTTCGTCGAACACGGAGCGGTCGGCGAGGCCGGTGACGGTGTGACGGCCGAGGATACGGGCGAGCCAGGGCTTCTTCACGTGCTGCTTGAAATCGTATTTGGCGAAGCCGGTGAAGCGCGTGGCTTCCCGCTGCTGGTCGATGGTGCGGCGGGTCGGCTTGGTGAGCACGAAAGGGCGGCCGTAGTTCGGATTGCGGATCGGCGTGGCGTTGCCGCTGACCTTGTAATTGGGGTCGGCGGGCAGCCAGAGCGTCTCCATGGTGTCGAAGATCACCTTGGCGTTGGCGCCGTTGAACGAGACGAAATCGTGGCGGTAAAGGTCCTGGAAGTCGTAGGCGACCTCGAAGCCGAGGCGACCGCGGAGGAAGGTCTGCTCGAGGGCGACGTTGTAGTTCACGAAGTCGCGGGTGTAATAATCGTTGTCCCAGGCCAGGTTGGCCCGGCTGAAATCGAAGGTCTTCAGGTTGGTGAATCCCTGGTCGAGCCAGCCGACGGGATTGATGTCGGAGACGTTGCCGTGATACGGGCTGTAGGGCTGGCCGCCGCCGGTGCGATTGGGCGAGAAGAACGGATCGCGCTGCGCGTAGTCGACGGCGCGGTAGAGGTCGGTGTAGGCGAACGCGGGCAGGCGGCCGTTGGTGCCGTCGAAGATGAGGCCGTAGGCGCCGTTGCCCCAGGCGGAGGCGGCGAGCGAGCCGGTGGCGGGGGTGTTGCGCACGCGATATTTTTTCTGCTCGGCGGCGGAGAGGGCGTTCCACTGCGCCTGCGTGGGGCCTTCGACGTGGTTGAAACGTTGGAGATTGTCCCAAGCGTTGGTCGACAGGCGGGCGTTGGCGGGGTCGTAGAGGAAGGTGGTGAGGTTCTGTTGCGGGAGGAGGGTGTCGGGAGCGTTGCCGCGGATGCGGCCGTTCTCGACGTGTGCGGTGATGACGGTGTCGTAGGTGCGGAACGGGCGGACGGTGAGGGCGGCGTATTGCCGGTCGTCGTTCTTGTAGGTGGGTTCCTGGCGGTAGGTGGTGCGGTCGTTGAGCAGCGCGACGTTAAGCGCGACGCGGTCCTTGAGGAGAATGCGGTTGAGCTTCAGCGAGGCGCGGGCGGAGGGGACCTTGCCGCCGCTGCCGACGCGCGTGGAGATCTCGTTGTCGTTGCGGAAGCGGGCGCGATCGAGGCCGGTGTTGGTGAGACCGGAAGGGGAGCCCAGGCCGAAGAGGAAGGAGTTGGCGCCGCGGTTGATGTCGATGCGCTCGGTGTTGTAGGTGTCGAAGGGAATGTCGGTCTGGAAAAAATTGCGGGCGCGACTCGGCGCGGAAAGTCCGCGGAGGCGCGAAGTGCCGTCGGGATTGCGGCGGGCGTCGCCGGTGCTGGTCTCGACGCCGCCGTCGCCGGTGCTCGCTCCGGTGTAGTTGCCGAGGATGCCGCCGACCTCGGTGCCGGTGGTGTATTGGAAGAGTTCCTCGACGCCGGTGATGGCGAGGTCCTCCATGAACGCCTTGGTCACGACCTGAATCGACGAGCCGAGATCCTTGATCTCCTGCTTGAGCCGGCCGCCGCCGAGAGTCTGGGACGCGTAGTAACCCTGATCGGAGGATTCGACGACGAAGGGCGAGAGGGCGACGCGCTGTTCCTCGGTGATCTTCTTCTCGTCCTCGGTAGTTTGGGCAGCGGTCAGGGGCGCGCAACCGACGAAAAAAATCCGGGCCAGGAAAACCGGGAGGGGGCGGGTTGGTCTCATGGGTCAGGGGACTTTCCGATCCGGTTGGGGGCCGGAATCGGTGCAGCGTTCGCGAGCGCGAGTGGCGCAGGAAAGCGTGGGGAACGGCTCGGAGAATACCGAAAGCGGAGGACGGCGCAAGTGCGCCGGTGCGCACGAGTCGCCGGTGGAGCAACGCACTCGGGCTACGACGTGGCGGCTGAAAGCGCGTTGGGGTCAACGCGCTCCACCTCGGCGGCCAGGTTCCGGCTGAGAGCCGAAGACCCGGTGCGGACCGATCCTACAACTCCGCGAGCAAGGCGCGCAGCTCGCGCTCGGGGTCTTCGTGGTGCTGCTCGATGGCGAGTTGGAGCGCGTCGGCCAGCAGGGGCTTGGCGTCGGCGCGGCGGTCCAGTTGGACGAGCAGTTTGCCGAGGAGGATGCGCGGCATCATCCAGTCGGCTTTTTTCGCGACACAGTATTCGTAGTGCGGCACGGCCTCGGCGGCGCGATGCTCCGCTGCGAGCGCTTGCGCGAGGCTGAAACGGAAAAGTTCGTTGTCGGGCTGGCGCGCGACGAGCGACTGGAACTGCTCCACCCGGGACGGCATCGCCTCAAACGGCGTCGATGAACACGATCACGCCGGTGGCGTTGTCGGGTCCGCCGCGGCGGACCGCGAGGGCGATGATCTCCTTGAGCACCGCGGCGGGCTCGCCATTTTGCCCGACCATGGTGGCGAGTTCGCTGTCGGGGATCATGCGGGTCACGCCATCGGTGCAGAACAAGTAGCGATCACCCACGGCAATCTGCCGCGGCACGAGATCGACTTCCGGTGGCGTGGGCTGGCCGATGCAGCGGGTGAGGGCGTTGCGATTGGCCTCGTGGTAGTAGACGACTTCGCCGCGGGCGCGACGGAGCCGGGCCTCGTTTTCGACGGAATGATCCTCGGTGAGGCGGCGAAATTCGCCGCGGCGCCAGCCGTAGCAGCGCGAATCGCCGATATGCGCGATCCGCAGGGTGTCGCCGACGATCTGGCCGAAGGTGAGCGTCGTGCCGATGCCCATCGCCGGGCTGATGCGCTGGCCCAGTTCGGCGACGCTCGTATTGGTCTTGAGCACGATGGCGGTGAGATCCGGCAGCTGGCCGGCGGGAGTCTGGCGGATTCCGGCGGCGACCACGTCGATGGCGTGCTGGGCGGCTTCCGCACCGCCCGGCAGACCGCCCACACCATCGGCGACGCCAAACAGGCCGGCGGACTCGTCGTGGAGAAATCGATCTTCGTTCTGGCGGCGGACACGGCCGATGTCGGTAAGCGCGGCGGCGCGGAGCGATGGCATGAGGTTATGATGAAACGTTAGCCGGCCCCGCGCTCAGGCGAAAGGACGAAATTCTCGTTTACGTGTTTCTAGCAGGAGCGGGGTGAATTCGGAAATCGGGAGCGAATCGAGAAAAAGCTTGCCGTAGGTCTTCGCGAGCACCCGCGAATCGAGGATCGTGACGAGTCCGCGGTCGCTGGCGCGTCGGATGAGGCGGCCGATGCCCTGGCGAAACTTGATGATCGCGTCGGGCAGCGTGAGGTCGTTGAAGGGGCTGCCGCCGGCCTCGCGGATGTGCTCGCACCGCGCCTCGGTCACCGGGTGAGTCGGCGGATCGAACGGCAGGCGCGTGATGATCACCTGCGCCAGGGCGTCGCCGGGCACGTCCACGCCGGTCCAGAAACTGTCGGTGCCGAACAACACCGCGTTGCCGTGCGCCCGCATCTGCCGGGCGAGTTCGGTGCGGGACATTTCCGCGCCTTGCATGAGAAACGGACGCCCGGCCGCGCGAAACGCCGGTTCGAGCGTGGTGGCGATGGCGCGCATATCCGTGTAGCTGGTAAACAGCACCAGGGTGCCGCCTGCGACGCGTTCGATGCAGAAGCCCACGTAGTCGGCCAGCACATCGAGGGCGAGCTTCGCGTCGGCGGGCGAGGGCAGCGGGACATCGCGGGCGATGAAGACGCGCATGTGGCGCGCGAAATCGAACGGCGATTTCACGATCACGGCCTTGGCGTCATCCGCGCCGAGGCGGGCCGCGAAGGGCTCCATCCGGCCGCCGAGCGCGAGCGTGGCACTGGTGCAGACCACGCTGGTGTGGCAGGAGAACAACAGTTCGCGCAGTTTCGGCGCCACGTCGAGCGGGGCGCTGCGGATGGCGACGACGGAGCGGTGCTTGCCGGCGAGTTCCAGCCAGTAGACCTGGTCCTTGCCGGCCAGAGTGAGAAACTGGCCGAGGCCGGCGCGATAGGTGGCGAGCCGCACCATCTTGTCGCCGAGTTCGTCGCGCACCTTGCCTTCGGGCAGCCGGCTCTCGAGGCGGCCGAGTTGGCCGAGGAGCTTGGCGAGCGGCTCGTCGAGGAGGGGTTCGGCGAAGTTCGACTCGCGGATGCGCAGGATCGGGCGCGTCGCGAGCAGACGATCGTGCAAAAAGGCGAAGAATTGCTGGGAGGCATCAAGGCATTCCTCCACAGCGAGCAGGGCGGATGCATCGCCCAGCTTGGCAAGGAATCCCTTTCGTTTTTTCGGATTGTAGATCGAACGCAGCAGCCGATCGAAGCCGAAGCTCGTGATCGCGAGTCCGAAATTGTCGGTGGCGACCTCGGGCACGGTGTGCGCCTCGTCGAGCACGATGAAATCGTCCGGCCGCACGACTCCGCGCGCGAGCGACGATCCGCGGGCGGCACCGAGGTTGATCAGGGCGAAGAGCAGGCTGTGGTTGACGATGAGCACTTGCGCCGAATCGCAGCGGCGCTTGGCGCGCTGGTAGAAGCACCGGTCGCAATCGCAGTATTTCTTGGAGCAGCCGGAGGAGTCGGCGTTCACCGTCTCCCACACTTCGTCACTAGGCCGCGGCTTCATTTCGTGGCGCAGGCCGGTCTCGGTGGTCCGCGACCACTCGACGATGCGGAGCAGTTCGCTCTGCTCCGGGCCGGTGAACAATTCCTGCTGGTCCTTGATCGCGGTCGCGAGACGGGTGGTGCAAAGGTAGTTCGACTTGCCGACGAGCACCGCGCTCTTGAAATCGGCGTAGCGGGCGAGGGCCGGGATGGCGCGGAAGAGGCGGCGGCAGAGCGGAAGGTCGCTCTGCTCGAGTTGCTCCTGGAGCGAAATGGTGTGCGTCGAGACGATGAGTTGACGCGATTGATCGACGGCGTGGATCACGCCGGGGGCGAGGTAGGCGAGGGATTTGCCGACGCCGGTGCCGGCTTCGAAGAGCAGGGGAGCATCGTCGCGCATGGCGGCGGCGACGGCGCGGGCCATCTGCTCCTGCTGCGGGCGGTGTTCCAACTGCAGGGCGTCGTGGAGCCAGCCGCCGTCGCCAAAAATCTTCGCCGCCAGCGCGGGCGCGTGCGCCGGCGGAGCAGGTGGGGCGGGGTCGTCGTGGAGGCCTATCATGAGTGAGGCGGCGCTACCAAGAGGCGCCGGCTAATTTCGCGCAAATGAAATTGCCGCACCGGGGCGGCCGGCGAACACTGCCGCGCATGGCAAATCCAGCGCACACGGGCAGCGAGTGGGTGGATGAACTGGTGCGGTTCCTCCGCACGCAGCCGGGGGTCAGCGCGGTGCGCATCGATCCCGCCGCGCACAAGGTTTCCGTGGCCACCGTCGGGCAGGTCGATTTGGCGGGATTCGAGGCGAAACTCGCGGAGACGATCGCGGCCATCGAGGCCAAGCTCGCAGCCCGGGCGGGCGGAAATGCGCCCATGGGATTCTCGCTGCGCACCGAGGGCACGGCGACGGTGCTCGGACGTGACTCGTGCGTCACCGCGGAGAAGATGTGGCTGTGGCGCGAGATGGAATGGCCCGAGATCAAGGCCGAGCCCGCACCGGAGGAGCAGGAGTGGCGGACCCTCGCGGTGTTGGCGACGGTGTGCGGGGTGGCGGGATTGGCCGGCGCGTCGCTGGAGTTTTTCGCGCACGGCTCACCGTGGGCGGCGAAGCTGTTTTTCGCCGTCGGGCTGGTGGCTGGCGGCTGGGACGCCGCGGTCGACACGTGGGAAAACCTCAAGAAGCGCGAAGTTGACATCCATTTCCTCATGCTGGCGGTGGCCGTCGGCGCGGTGTGCATCGGCGCGTGGGGCGAGGCGGTGTTGCTGCTGTTCTTGTTTTCGGCATCCGGTGCGATGGAGGAATACGCCCTCGACCGCACCCAGCGGGAGGTGAGCGCGCTGCTGAAAACCTCACCCAAGCACGCGACGATCGTGACCGCGGAGGGACGCGAGGAGGAAGTGGCGGTCGAGCGGTTGCAGGTCGGGCAGCGGGTGCGGGTGAAGCCCGGCGAGGCGTTTGCGGCGGACGGCGTGGTGTTGTCGGGCAAGAGTGCGAGTGATGAGTCCGCGCTCACCGGCGAAGCCAACCCGGTCGAGAAACGCGAGGGCGATCAGGTGTTCAGCGGCACGCTGAACCTGTGGGGCGCGATGGACTATCAGGTCGCGCGACTGCCGAGCGAGAGCACGCTGCAAAAAATCATCCGCCTCATCCAGACGGCGCAGAAGCTGCGGGCGCCGAGCGAGCGCTTCACGGACAAATTCGGCACCGGCTACACGTATGCGGTGATCGGCGGGGCGACGCTGATGTTTCTGGTGTGGTGGCTGGGATTCCGGCTGCCGGCGTTCGAGAACACCCCGGAGGTGCGATCGGCGTTTTATCGGGCCATGACGCTGATGGTCGTGGCGAGTCCCTGCGCCTTGGTGCTGTCGATTCCCTCCGCGATCCTCGCCGCCATCGCGTGGGGCGCGCGGCACGGCGTCTTGTTCCGTGGCGGCGCGGCCATCGAAAAACTCGCCGAGGTCGATGCCGTTGCGCTCGACAAGACCGGCACGCTGACGACCGGGGAACTCGCCGTGGTCGGTTGCGAGAGTTATCCCCATGGCCGGGAGCGCGAGGTGCTGCAGCTGGCCTACACGCTGGAAGCCAAATCGCATCACCCGATCGCGCGAGCCATCGTGCGGCACGCGAAGAACGAGGGTTTGAGCGAACTCGCGGTGGAGGATTTTCAGTCGCTGACCGGACAAGGGCTGCGCGGAAAGGTGGAGGGCGCGACGTTGCTGCTCGGGCGGCGCGAGTTGCTGGAGAGCGGACCGCTCGCAGAATGGGCGAAGGCGCTGCCGCCCGCGGCGGCGGAGCTGAGCGAGGTGTGGGTCCTGGGCAAGGATCTGGTCGGGCGCGTGCTGTTGAAGGACCAGATTCGCGCCGAGTCGCGCGGCGTGTTGGCGGAGCTCAAAGCCGCCGGCCTCCACACGGTGATGCTGACGGGCGACCGGCGTCATGCGGCGGAGGCGGTGGCGAAGGAACTGGGGCTCGACGAGGTGCGCGCGGGTCTGTCGCCGGAGGACAAGGTGGCGGCCATCCAGGCGTTGCGGGCGCAGGGGAGGGTCATCGCGATGGTGGGCGACGGCGTGAACGACGCGCCGAGCCTCGCCGCGGCCGATGTGAGCGTGGCCATGGGCGCGCGGGGCAGCGACGCCGCGCTGGAGCAGGCGGAGGTGATCCTGATGCACGACCGGATCGAAAACTTCCTGGCCGCCGAGCGGTTGAGCCGGCGGGCGCGGGCCGTGATCCGGCAGAATCTGGCCATCTCGCTCGGAGTCGTGGTGGTCATGGTGGTGGCGACCGCGTTCGGGGCGGTGCCGCTGGCGGTCGGCGTGGCCGCGCACGAGGGGAGCACGCTGGTGGTGTGCGTGAATTCGTTGCGGCTGCTGTTTGGTCGCAATGCGTGAGGATCGGGAGATTTTCCCGAACCAACTTGTGGGTTTTTTGTCGAAAATACCGCCGAGCAGCCTATTTCTTTCCACCATGAATGCGAAACTGCCCCAGTTTCTCGCGGCCGCCAGTGCCGCCATCGCGATGGCGGCGTGCACGCTTCCGTCCAGTAAGACGATCTACGATCGCCGCAGCGTGGGTAACACGATGTCGGTCGAGACCGGTGAAGTGGTGAGCGTGCGTGAAGTCGAGATATCCGGCCGCACCACCATCATCGGGGTCGGCGGCGGAGCCGTCGTGGGACATGCGGCCGGCTCGGGCATGGGCAAGGGCGTGGGATCCTCGATCGCTGGGGCCGTCGGTGCGGTGGGCGGCGCGGTGGTGGGGGAGGCGCTGGAGGAAGCTGCGACACGCAAGCGCGCCCAAGAGCTCACCATCAAAACCAGCAAGGGGTCCACCGTGGCGGTCGTGCAAGTGCTGGACAACGACGGGATGTTTCGCGTTGGCGAGCGGGTGCAGATTTTCGATGGCGGAAATGGTTCGACCGTCCGCCGGCTTTATTGACCCGCGATGAAACGCGGCCGGGAGTGGTGGGCGTTGAGTTTCTTGGCGGCGCTCGTTTTGGGCGCCGGGTGCGCGGTATCGCAAAGCGCGCCGCCACCGCCGCGCACGTTCGGCGAGGTCGAATCGCAGGAGCGCGGGGTGATCGTGACCGTGCGGGATATCATGGTGGATCGCCGGACGGGTCGCGGACCGGATGCGACCGTGCGCACACCACACATTCCCGTTGGCCCGATCGCTGTCGCGGTGCCGATCGCACTGGGGGGCGAGAAGCGGCAGGATGTGCCCGGCGAAGAGATCACGGTGCGGCTGGCGGGCGACAAATTGATCGTGGTCGTGCAGGAACTCAGCAGTCCCGCGCTTGCGCCGGGCGAACGGGTTTTGTTGCAGCGGGAAAAACCCAGCCTGCTCACGGGTGACTCCCGGTCGAGGGTCGTGCGCGACGACGACTATTCGGTGATCCGGCCGGCACGCTGACGAAGTTGATCGCGCCGCGGGTGATGCGGATCAGGGAGTGTGGTCAAACCTTGTGGGAGGGGCTTTATGCCCCGACGGGCTTCGGTGTGCGCCGGCCGTCGGGGCATAAAGCCCCTCCCCCAATTCTCTTTCGCGCGATTTCATGAGTTTGGAAACACTCCCTAATCCGCGATCCACACGAGATCGCCCGTGCGCACTTCTTCGTAGAGTTCCACGATGTCGAGGTTGCGCATGAGCACGCAGCCGGCGCTCAGCGGCCGGCCGATACGATCCTCGTGGTTGGTGCCGTGGAGGTAGACGTAGCGTTCGTAGGTGTCGACGTCACCGCCGCGGTTTACCCCGGGTTCGAGTCCGCGCAGCCAAAGGATGCGGCTGGTGATAAGGTTGTAGTTCGCATCGTCGGGGTCGGTGCCGGCGACTTCGGAAAAATGCCGGCCGGTGGGGATGCGCGACTTGAACACCATGCCCGGCGGCTGGCCGGCGCCGATGCGCTCGGCGATCTCGTGGAGGCCGCGCGGGGTGCCCATCGAGTTCTTGATATTAGAGGGCGGGCGGCGCGACGTGGAAATCACGTAACTCTTCACGAGCACAGCTTTTCGGTAGAATTGGAGGGTGGCTGTGCCGATGCGGACCACGAGCAGGCGTTCTCCGGGCTTGATGCCGAGACGCGCGCAGTTTTCTGTGGCCTGTTTCAACGGAGAATCACCTGTGAGCAAAGCATCCATCAATGTCGCAATCGTCGGCGCCACCGGCGCCGTCGGTCAAGAGCTCCTACAGCTCTTGCATCAACGCAACTTCCCCATGTCCTCGCTGCGGCTCCTGGCCTCGGCGCGGTCGGCGGGCAAGGTCGTCGAGTGTGCCGGGAAAAAATACACGGTGGAAGAGGCCAAGCCGGGTGCGTTTGCCGGCGTGCAGGTGGCGTTTTTCGCGGCCGGCGGTTCGGTGACGCGCGCGCTGGCACCGGATGCGGTCAAGGCCGGCTGTCTCGTGATCGACAAGAGTTCGCACTATCGGATGGACCCCGATGTCCCGCTCGTCATCCCGGAAATCAACCCGCAGGAGCTGCGCCAGCACAAGGGCATCATCGCCAACCCGAACTGTTCGACGGCGGTCACACTCATGGCGCTATGGCCGCTGCACAAGGCCTTTGGCCTGAAGCGTTATTTCTGCGCCACCTACCAGTCGGTTTCGGGCACGGGCGCCGAGGCGATTCGCGAACTCGACGACCAGGTCCACGCGTATGCGAAGGGCGCGCCGCTCACCAAGAAAGTTTACCCCTACCAGATCGCGTTCAACGTGATCCCGCAGGTGGACTCGTTCGGCGCCAATGGCTACACGGGTGAGGAGACCAAGATGATGCTCGAGAGCCGCAAGATCATGGGGCTCCCGGATCTCAAGGTCTCGTCGACCACCGTCCGCGTGCCGGTCGTGCGCGCCCACTCGGTCGCGGTCAACGCCGAGTTCGAGCGTCCCGTCTCGGTGGAGGCCGCCCGGGCCGCGGTCGCGGCGTTCGAGGGGGCCGAGTTGATCGACGATCCAGCCAACAAGGTCTATCCGACGCCGCTCGATTTTTCCAAAAAGGTGAAGTGCGGGGTGGGCCGCATCCGCATCGACACCGCCTTCGACAACGGCCTCGCGCTGTGGGTCAGCGGCGACAACCTCTGGAAAGGCGCCGCCCTGAACGCCATCCAGAACGCCGAGCTCATGGTGCGGGAGGGCATGCTGAAGGCCTGACGGCGCGGACGAATATGTGAACTGTGGGAGGGGCTTTACGCCCCGACCGATCTCGGCCGCGATGTGTCGGGGCATAAAGCCTCTCCTACAGTTTTCGCATCGCCCGCGTCATGCCTAAATTGTTCCTTGTCACCACTGCTCCCCGCCCGTTTTGCTCTGCCCTTGGCTCGGACGCTTAGCTCAGTTGGTTAGAGCATCTCGTTTACACCGAGGGGGTCGGGGGTTCGAGTCCCTCAGCGTCCACCATTCACACTTTCCCATCCACACACCACATGCGACACACGATCTCCGTCCTCGTTGAGAACAAGTTCGGCGTTCTGGCGCGCGTGTCCGGGATGTTCTCGGGCCGCGGCTTCAACATCGACTCGCTCAACGTCGCGCCGACGCACGACGCGTCGCTTTCGCGCATCACCGCCGTGATGCGTGGCGACGAGGCGCAGCTCGATCTTTGCATCAAGCAGCTCCGGAAGCTCGTCAACGTGGTCGAGGTGGAGGATTTCAAGGAAGGCCAGGCCTACACCCACGAACTCGTATTGGTGAAAGTGCGTGCCGACTCGAAAACCCGTGCCGAGGTCGCCCTTATCGCCAATGCCTACGATGCGAAGATCGTGAGCCTCGCGGCGGATCACGCCATCGTCGAGATGCTCGGCTCCGATGCCAACATCTCGGCGCTGCTCGGCCTGCTCGAACCCTTCGGCATCCTCGAACTCGCCCGCACCGGCCGACTCGCGCTGAAACGCTAGGAATCCCTCAACCCTCCGACCTGAACCCTCCCACCTCTTCACATGCCCGCCAAAGTCTACACCGACAAAGACGCCGATCTCGGCGTGTTCAAAAACAAAACGCTCGCCGTCCTCGGCTACGGTTCGCAGGGCCACGCCCACGCGCTCAACCTCAAGGACAGCGGCTGCAAGGTCATCATCGGCCTCTATCCGGGATCGAAATCGCGCGCCGTCGCTGAGCAGCACGGCTTCGAAGTCGTCGACACGGGCGAAGCCGTCCGTCGCGCCGACGTCATCATGGTTGGCCTGCCCGACATGAAGCAGGCCGATGTCTACAACTCGGACATCCTCCCGAATCTCTCGAAGGGCAAGACGCTCCTCTTCTCGCACGGCCTCTCGGTCCACTTCGGCCTCATCAAGCTCCACAAGGACATCGACTGCATCATGGTCGCCCCGAAGGGCCCCGGCCACATGGTGCGCCGCCTCTACGTCGAAGGCAAAGGCATGCCCGCGCTCATCGCGGTCGCCCAGGACAAGTCCAAGACGGCCAAGAAGCAGGCGCTCGCCTGGGCCAAGGGCATCGGCTCCACGCGCGCCGGCGTGCTCCAGACCACCTACAAGGAAGAGACCGAAACCGATCTCTTCGGCGAGCAGGCCGTCCTCTGCGGTGGCGCCAGCGCGCTCGTGCAAGCGGGCTTCGAGACGCTCGTCGAGGCGGGTTATCAGCCCGAGATGGCCTACTTCGAGTGCCTCCACGAGCTGAAGCTCATCTGCGATCTCATGTATGAGAGCGGCATCGCCGGCATGCGTTTCTCGATCTCCGAGACCGCCAAATACGGCGACATCACCCGCGGCCCGCGCGTCGTCAACAAGGCGACGAAAAAGGAAATGAAGAAAATCCTGGGCGAGATTCAGTCCGGCAAATTCACCAAGCAGTGGGTCAAGGAATACAAGGGCGGCCTGAAGAACTATAACGCCCTCCTCAAGAAGGGCGAAAAGCACCAGATCGAGAAGACCGGCCTCTACCTCCGCAGCATGATGCCTTGGATGACCAAGAAGAACATCAAGGGCGTCCAAGCGAGCTACTGAGCTTTAACCGCTAATCTTCGCTGATCGGCGCTACTGGGTGAGAGCTCGCTAGCGCCGATTTTTTCAAAGATTAGCGATGATGAGCGATGATTAGCGGTTCAAAAAAACTCATTCTCGCAACTCGCAAGAGCCCGCTCGCGCTTGCGCAGACGACGATGGTCGCAGCGCATCTCGGTGCGAAACTCGGCGTCGAAACCGAGCAACTGCGCATCGTAACGACCGGCGACAAACAGACCGAATGGTCGCTCGAGCAGCGCGGCGGCAAGGGCCTCTTCACGAGCGAACTCGAGTCGGCGCTGCTGCGTGGCGAAGCCGACGTCGCCGTGCACAGTTCCAAGGATCTCCCCGGCGACATGCCCGCGGGCCTCGCGATCGCCGGCTACATGCCGCGGGCGGATGCACGCGATGTGCTCGTGGTCCGCAATGGCGTCGCGACGCCGAAGCTCGTCGCCACCAGCAGCCCGCGCCGCCGCCTGCAATTGCTCGCGCAGGCGCCCGGCACCGAGTTCACGACCATCCGCGGCAACGTCGACACCCGCCTCCGCAAGATCGCCACCGACCAGCTCGCCGATGCCACCGTCCTCGCCGCCGCCGGCCTCGCGCGCCTCGGCATCAAGGACTGGCCCGGCGCGGAGTTTCGCCCGTTTGCGTTCGAGCAGATGGTCCCGGCGGTCGGCCAGGCCGCGATTGCGATCCAGTGCCGCACGGCGGATGCGGCGAAGTTTGCCGCGGTCTTTGATGCGCCGACGGCGCGTGCGCTGTCGGTCGAGCGGGCGTTCCAGAACGCACTTGGCGGCGGCTGCCACACGGCTTTTGCCGCGCATGTGAGCGGCACCACGCTTCATCTCTTCCACGAAAACATCGGCTACCGCAGCGAGGCGCTGGCGGAGGCCGATTTCGCCGCGCCCGCCGCCACCGCGACCCGCGTGCTCAAGAAACTCGGACTGATGTAGGTCGGGCTTCATGCCCGACATCTTTAACGCCCACGTCGGGCGTAAAGCCCGACCTACCTGATGAGCCACACCGCACCGAACAATCAGCTTCTTTCCGGCCGTCGAATCGCCGTCACGCGCGCCCGCGAGCAAGCCTCCGAACTCTCCGGCAAACTCACCGCGCTCGGCGCCGAGGTGATCGAGCTGCCGCTCATCTCGGTCGTGAAGGACATCGACAAGCACACCGAAGCGGACGTGTTTCTCGAGCTCGGCGGCTACGATTGGATCGTGTTCACGAGCGCCAATGGCGTGCGTTTTTTCTTCGAGGAATTTTTCCGCATCTTCGACGACATCCGCTCACTCGGCCTGCTTCGCTTCGCCTGCATCGGTGACACTACCGCGAAGGCGATCACGGAGCTGCACCTGAAGGTCGAGTGCCAGCCAAAGGTCGCCACCGCCGAAGCCCTCGCCGACGAACTCATCGCCACCGGCAGCCTCGACAGCGCGAGGCTCCTCATCATCACCGGCAACCTCAACCGCGACACGCTCGTCGTAAAACTCGAGGAAGCCCGCGCCATCGTCGATCGCATGCCGGTCTACAAGACGGAGAAAACCGACCTGAGCGCCGACGCGGCCGCCGCCGATTTCCGTGAGCGTGGCGCCGACGCGATCCTCTTCGCAAGTTCGTCCGCCGTGCAATCGTTCACCGATCAGGCGGTCGCGCTGAAGCTCGGCGCCAACGCGAAGCGGCCGCTTGCCGGCAGCATCGGCCCGCAAACGAGCGAGACGATGAAGAAGGTCGGCCTGCCGATCGCGTTCGAGGCGAAGACGCCCAGTCTCGACAGCTTGGTTGAGGCGCTCGTAAAGAAGTTTAAGTAACCACGAAACACACGAACCAAACGAAAGTAGTTTGTCGTTTCGTGTCTTTGGTGTGTTTCGTGGTTTCCCTCAATGAAGGTCCCGTTTCTCGATCTCTCTCTTCAACACCGCGCGCTGCGCGAACCGGCGCTCGCCGCGCTTGCGGCGACCTACGACGCCACGCGCTTCTGCCTCGGCAAGGACGTCGAGGATTTCGAGAAGAACTTCGCCGCCACGCTAGGCTACCCCCGCGCACTGGCACTGAACAGCGGCACCTCGCCGCTTCATATTGCCTGCATGATCGCGGGCTTCGGGCCGGGCGACGAAGTGATCGCGCCGCCGTTCACGTTCATCTCGACGGTCTGGGGCGTGAGCTACGTCGGCGCGGCGCCGCGTTTCGTCGACGTTGAGGAAGGCACGTTCAATCTCGACCCGGCGAAAATCGAGGCCGCTATCACGCCACGCACGAAAGGACTCATCGTGGTGCACCTCTTCGGCCAGCCCGCGCGCATGGACGAGATCATGGCCCTCGCGCGCAAGCATCGGCTCTTCGTGATCGAAGATTGCGCGCAGGCCGTGGGCGCGAGTTACCGCGGCACGCCGGTGGGCCTGTTTGGCGACGCCGGCACGTTCAGCTTTTACCCGACTAAAAACCTCGGCGGTTGCGGCGAGGGTGGGGCGCTCGTCGCGAAGGACGAGGCGACGCATGTTCGCGCCCGCCACATCCGCGTGCATGGCTCGGATCGGCGTTATTATCACGACATCGTCGGCGGTAATTTTCGGATGGATGGGTTCCAAGGCGCGCTGCTCAACGTGAAGCTCCCGCATCTCGCCGCTTGGACCGCGCGCCGTCGCGAAATCGCCGGACGCTATCTCGCCGGGATCAAGCTCGCCGACGTGCGCCTGCCCGACCAGCCCGGCTACGGCCCGTCGGTCTTCCATCAATTCACGATCCGTCACCCGCGGCGTGACGCGCTGCGCGAGCACCTCGCGAAGCACGATGTCGGCACCGACCTCATCTATCCCGTGCCGCTTCACCTGCAGAAATGCTACGCCCACCTCGGTCGCGGCCAGGGCTCGTATCCCGTGGCCGAGAAGGCGGCGGCGACGTGTGTCAGCCTGCCGATCTTCCCTGAGCTCACCGACGCGCAGGTCGAGCATGTGATCAACAGCATCAATTCTTTTTAGCCCACGAAACACACGAACCACACGAAAGTAGTTTGGCGTTTCGTGTCTTTGGTGTGTTTCGTGGGCTCTCCTCCGATGATCGATGGCATCAGAATCAAAGTCTGCGGGCTCACTTCGCTCGTGGATGCGGAGTTCGCCGATCGCTGCGGCGCCGATTATCTTGGGTTCATCCTCTATCCGAAATCGCCGCGCTTCGTCGCGTTGGAAACGATTCGTGCGATGGCGAAGCACCTCCCGGATCGGAAGAAAGTCGCGGTGTCGGTCGAGCCGACCGCAGCCGAGTTGATGGAGATGAAGGCGGCGGGTTTCGATTTCTTCCAGGTTCACTTCAAGCACGACCTCGCGCTTGAAGCCGTCGCCGCATGGTCCGCGACGGTCGGGGCCGACAAACTCTGGCTGGCGCCGAAGTTGCCGCCCGCGGCCGATGTGCCGCCAGCGCTGCTGCCGTTCGCGAAGTTTTTCCTGCTCGATACGTTTCACGCGGAGAAATTCGGAGGCACGGGCCTGACGGGCGACTGGGCGAAGTTTTCCCGGCACCAACAGTCGCACGCCGACAAGACTTGGATTCTCTCCGGCGGGCTCAATCCCGACAACATCGGTGAAGCTTTGCGGGCGAGCGGTGCGCGGTGGGTGGACGTCAACAGCGGTGTCGAGTCCGCGCCCGGCGTGAAGGATCACGCGAAGTTGAAGGCGTTCGTGGTCGCCCTTCATCGCTCGCAGGGCAGCAGGTAGGCGCCTGCTTGCAGGCGACTGCTTGGAGTGGCACGAGCCTCCTGAGCCGTGTTCGGACTCACGGGTCGGGAGACCCGTGCCACGAAATCGCGTGCAAGCACGCTCCTACCTTAAGCCGCCGTCAGCGCGCCCTCGTGTTCGAGCAGTCGGCGCTTGATGTCTTCGCCGAAGGCGAAGCCCGTGAGCGAGCCGTCCGCGCCGATCACGCGATGGCAGGGCACGATGAGGCAGATGGGATTGGTGGCGTTCGCGCGGCCGACGGCGCGCGAGGCGGAGGCGTTGCCGAGTTTTTCGGCCAGCCCGCCGTAGGTGCGGGTCTCGCCGAACGGGATGCGTTGGAGCGTCGCCCAGACTTTTTGTTGAAAGGCTGTGCCCGCAGGGGCGAGCGGAAGATCAAACGTGCGCCGTTCACCGGAGAAGTAGGCGAGCACTTGCTCGCGCACTTGGCGCGTAGCGGAAGTGTCACCCATTAGGTGACACTTTCCGAGGCGGGAGCGGAGCGCGGTTTCGTCGCCGAAGGCGGTGCCGACAACGGCGCCGGCTTGATCGACGGCAACGGAGAAGTCACCGAAGGCGGTCGTGAAAGTAGAATAGTAATGGGTGCTCATGGAATGGGCTGGTTAAATTGCCACAGGTGGGCCGTCGCGAGACTGCGGTAAGGCGAAAAGACGGCCATGAGGCGGCGCGTGGCGTCGAGGTCCGGGCGCACTTCGAGTTTGAGAAGGGCTTGCAGGCCGCTCGTCACGCCGGTGTCGCCGAGTGGCACGCAGTCGGGGAAACCGAGCGAGCGCATCATGAGATAATTCACCGACCACGGGCCGAGTCCGCGCACGGCGAGCAGTGTGCGCTCGGCGCGCGTGGCCGACATCGAGTGCAGCGCGGCGAGATCGAGTTTGCCTTCGGCCACGAGACGCGCGGTCTGGATCACGTAGTCGGCTTTCTGGCGCGAAAACTGGAGGGGCAGCAAATCGCCCGGTTCGAGGGCGGCCACCGCCGCGGGTGTGGGCGGGGCGTAGAGTCCCTCGGCGAACGGCTGGCTCGTGCGTTCGATCAGGCGGCGCTTGAGCAGGCAGGCGAATGGGAAGTTGATCTGTTGCCCGATGATCGACCAGAGGAGACCATCGAAGACCGAAGGCGTCTGGCTGATGCGGAGTTCGGGGCGGCCGGTGACGAGGCGGGCGAGGCCGAGACGTCTGGCGAGGCGCGCAAAGGCGGCGGCCTCTTCATCGAGCCCGAGCAGACCGACGACGAGGGCATGGGCTTCCAAGGCCGGCCCGCCACTGATTTCCGCGCGGACCGACGTGGGCGAGAGGCGCAATGTCATCAACGCCGGTCCGGTGCTGAATTGCGCCACCGTGGTATAAACGTCGCCGCTGAGTCGCTCGGTGAGGCTGTGAATATCGCGGCTCAATGCCCGCCGCAGATAGCCCAGCAGGTAACCTTCGGGCAGCGCGACCTCGAAGCCGTGCGCGGAGCGCAACTCGCGATAGGCCGCGGGCGTGAGACCATTGAGGCGGCGGAAGTGGTCGTGGAAAACCGAGAGCGACTCGAAGCCCACCTCGGCGGAGATCGCCGCAAGCGAATCTGTAGGTCGGGGTTTACCCGCCTCCGGCGGCGCCGAAGGCGACCAGGGTTTATCCCCGACACTTTCTGTCGGGCGTAAAGCCCGACCTACAAGTAACGCCTTTGCTGCATCGAGCCGGGCGCGCAGCAACAGATCGGCGGGCGTGGTGTGGTAATGTTGCCGGAAGAGTTCGAAGGCGCGCGTCGCCCCGAAGCCCGAGCGCCGCACGATGGCGCGGGCATCGGGAAAATTCTGCGGCGCGGCGCGCACTTCGGCGACGAGCGACTCGATTGTTTCGAGCACGGGATCGGCGCCGCGGGCGAAGTCGTCCGGGTGGCATTTCTTGCACGCGCGCAGGCCCGCGGCGCGGGCGGCCTCGACGGTTGGGAAGAAGCGCGTGTTTTCAGGTTTGGGTTTCTTCGCGTGGCACGATGGGAGGCAGTAGATGCCGGTGCTCGTCACGCCGAAGAAAAAGCGGCCGTTGCAGCTCGCGTCGCTGGCGAACACGCGAGCATACATCGTGGCATTGGTCATTCGCATGACGGCACGGTAGCACAACGCGCGCAGGCCGTCGTCCGGGAAATTTCGGCGCAATTTTTTCCCCGCACGAGTTGCCCGCTGGACAATGCCCGCCATTGACCCAGCATCCCGCCATGGCTTCCACCTACGAAACTCTCCGCGCCGATATCATCGCCGCCATGAAAGCCCGCGACTCAGTCGCCACCACGGCGCTGCGCACCGCCGACGCGGCGATCAAGAAGGCTTCCATCGATGCGAACAAGGACATCGACGAGGCGATGGTCATCGCGACGATCCGGAAGTCGGTGAAAAATCTTGCTGACGCGAAGGTCGAGTTTGAGAAGGCGGGGCGGGCTGATCTCGTGGCAGCCAACGAGGCCGAGTTGAAGCTTCTGCAAAAATATCTCCCCGCCGGCCTTGATGCCGCGAAACTCGAGGCGCTCATCGTCGCCGCGATTCAGGAGACCGGCGCGCAATCGAAGAAGGAGATGGGCAAGGTGATTGGTGCGCTCAAGAAGCATCCGGACGCGGGCCTCATCGACTTCGGACAGGTGAGCAAGCTGGTGCAGGCGAAATTGCCGTAGCCGAGTGCACCCCAACCCGAGGGCTACCCCAGAGCGACCGGGTTGCATGATGGAGGTGGGGTGGGCGGGCACCTCCCAGTGCCCC
>JACRKC010000061.1 GCA_016235555.1 Verrucomicrobiota bacterium | reverse complement strand
GTGCTGGTGCCGGCGTCTCGCCGACACCTCCGAAATCCTCGGCGAGACGCCGGGGACAGCCCGCGGGACGCGGGCGCTCCCCGAACCACCGCGGGTCACTCAATTGTGCGAGCCTCAGTAAGCCGCTCTAGCGCAGCGACACCAAAGAAACGTGTCGTTGCGAAGCCTGGTTGCTGCGAGCGCCAGCGCGTGGTTGGCCCAAACGGTCCACTCGCTGGCGCTCGCGGCTACCGGTCACGAAACCTCCGGGCCGCGACACTGGCTTCCCTCCACGATCACCCGCACCGCCTCGCCCGCCGCCGCGAGACCAAACGCCCCCGTCACCCACACCGCCGTGCCGAAGCCGCTCGCGCAGTCGAGCTTCAGGTTGCTGCCCGGCTCCACGTCCACCCGGCACGTGCCGTCCGCCCACGGGAACATCGGCTTCTCCCCCGACCACACGGCCCGCACCCCGTAGACATTGCCCTCCCCCGCCGCGAAGCCGTGATCGCGCCGCAGTTTTTTTCTCACCTGCCGCAGCAGCTCGTCGCCCGTCGCCTCGCCGAGGTCGCCCGTGCGGAGTTTCGTCGCGTCGCGTTTTCCTCCCGCGCCGCCGACCGTCACGCACGGCAGTTTCCGCTCCACGCACGCCGCGATGAGCCGCGCCTTGTTAGCCACGCTGTCGATCGCATCCACCACGCAATCGAACCGCGGCGCCAGCAGCCGCGCCGCACTCGCTTCGGTGAAAAACTCCGGCACCACCTCCACCCGACCGGCCGGATTGATCAGCCGCACCCGCTCCGCCAGGACCGCCACCTTCGGCCGCCCGATCGCACCCTCCACCGCCGGCAACTGCCGGTTCACGTTCGTCACGCACACGTCGTCCAGATCGACGAGCGTGAGGGCGCCCACGCCGCTGCGTGCCAGCCCTTCGACTGTCCACGATCCCACACCACCCCCGCCGATCACGGCGACGTGCGCCGCGCACAGCCGCGGCAGCGCCGCCGCCCCGAGCAGGCGGCCCACGCCGCCGAAGCGTTCGCGAAAGTCCGGTTCCAATGTCATGGGCCGAACGGAGCCGGCACAACCGCGGCTGGCAACACCGCACCGCCGCTCACTGAATCTTGAAGAGCCGCTTCACCTCCGGCTCCACGCGGTTCGCCGCGAGGTTGTTGTTCAGCAGGATGCCCTTCTGATCGAAGAACGCGATGCGCGGCACGCTCGTGACATTCAACTTCGGCGACCAGTCGTTCTTCGCCTCCCTGCCGTCGAAATGCACCGGAAACGCGATCTTCTGCGCCTTCAGCGTCTCCTCCAGTTTCGGGCGATTCTCCGCCTTGTCGAACGACACCGCCACCACCGCCAGCTCGCGCTTGTAGAGCGAGGCGGCCTCTTTCAGCGCCACGAGGTTTTTCACCGAGCCCTCGTGCGCCGCCGAGAAAAACACCAGTGCCACGGCCTTGCCGCGCAGTTTTTCGAAATCAACCTCCTTGCCGTCGAGCGCCGTGAACTTCAGCGCATACGGCGCCTTCCGGACCTCGACGAGATTGAGGTCCGACTGGGCCCAGCCGGCGACGCCCTTGTCGGCGTGCTGCGTCAGCTAGCGCAGATGCCGCTCCGCCATCGCGGCGTTGTTGCTCTTGGTGAGAATCTCCACGTAGGAGCGCTCCCGGTCGACGAGGAATCGGCCCGCGCCCGGCGTCTGCCCGAGGCGGTCGATCTTTTCCCGGAGGGTCTCGAGGTTCTCGCGCGTGAACACGTCGCGCGTCTCGTAGTCCTGCGCCGCCGCCTCCAGCGCGGCCATCGCCGTGCGCGCCTCGGGCTTCAGCCCGTCCTTGTCGCGTTCGTCGATGAGCGCGAATTTCAGCACGCCGCGGAAATTCGAGCGGTAGGTCGCGAGGTTCTTGTCGGTGATCGTGTCGGAGAAGCTCGCGAGGCCGTTCACCACCGCCGCCGTCTGCCCGTGCGTTGGGTTCTGCTGGATGAACTCGATGCCGGCGGTGATCACCTTCTTGAACCGTTCATCGTCGAGCCTGGCGCCCTTGTCGTTGCGCAGCTTGAAAAACGCCTCGGCCGCCAGGTCGGCCGGCGATTTCTGCGGCGCGGCCTTCGGCGGACCGGCCGGAGGCTGGGCGGGGGCGGCCGCGGTGAAAGCGGCCAGGGTCAGGACGATCAGGCAATGTGTCTTCATGGGGCGGATCGGTGTCGAGGGCGCGGCGATTCGCAGCGAGTGCTCCCGGTGTGACGGGCCGCCACGCATTGCCAGCCGCGTCCGGGTTTTGGTTGTTCCCGGCTTAGCGCCACGTCCCGCCCACGCAAGCGGCAAAAGCTCCGGCGGTTGCGGCGCGGATTTGCTCGCGCTCCAGCGGCGGGTTCGCCTGGGATGCTCCGGCTTTCTCCGCGCCATCGCCCCATGAAAACTCCGCCCGGCCTTCTCGCCCTCGGCCTGCCCGCCCTCCTCCTCGCCCAAACGCCCCCGCCCGTCGCCGCCGCCAAACCCAACGCCGCCCCCGACGCCGGCTTCGTTGCCCTGTTTGACGGCCAGACCCTCGCCGGCTGGGACGGCGATCCAAAATACTGGCGCGTCGAGCACGGCTGCATCGTCGGCGAGATCACACCCGAGACCATCGTGAAGCGGAACACCTTCCTCATCTGGCGCGGCGGCGCACCCGGCGATTTCGAACTCAAGGTCGAGTATCGCATCACCGCCCAGGGCAACAGCGGCATCAACTACCGCAGCGTCGAACTCACCGACGCGAAGTGGTCGCTCGCCGGCTACCAGCAGGACATCGATGGTTCCACCCGCAACAAGCCCCCGCTGCGCCACACCGGCCAGAACTACGAGGAGCGCGGCCGCACCTTTCTCGCCCGCCGCGGCGAGGCCATCCGCGTCGATCCCGGCGCCAAGCTCACGCCCGTCGGCTCACTCGGCGATCCGCAGGAACTCACGAGGTTCATCAAGAACGAGGACTGGAACGAAGCCCACATCATCGCCCGCGGTTCCACCCTCACCCACATCCTCAACGGCCACGTGATGAGCGTCGTGATCGACGACGATGCGAAGAACCGCCAGGCCGCCGGCCTCATCGGCGTCCAAGTCCACGTCGGCCCGCCGATGAAAGTGGAGTATCGAAGTTTCCGGCTGAAGACGCTTTAGCTACGCCGTCCGCGGAAACTGCAGACGCAGCACCGCCGCGAGCCCGGCCTTGTCCATCCGCCGCTCCGCGATGGCGATCATGGCGTCGTAGAGCACTTGATCGTCGGCCTTATCACTGCAGCCGTTCGCCAGCAGAAAGGTGCCGGCACACGCGATCGCCGTCCGCTTGTTGCCATCAATGAAACCCTGGCATTCAGCAACGTGAAATGCATACGAAGCGCCTATGTCATGCACGTCACCGCCGCCGTAGAAATAGGTGTTCTCCGCCGCACCAAGGGCCGATTCCAAAGCCCCGCGATCACGAATTCCGTCGAGACCTCCGTGCCGTTTCAGGGACTCCGAATGCAGATCCTCTAGAGTCTCCCAGCCCAAGAATGCCGGATCCTCCATAGGTCATTGGGCCAGCTTGCGAAACAACGCCGGATGGCGATCAAACAGATCCTTCCCAAGTTCCCTGGCTCGTCCCCGATCGATTCGACGGACGGTCGTCTGGCCATCGGCCTGCACAAATTCCCTCACCTCCGCCCGCTCCTTCGGCGGCAGTTTTTTTATCAGCTCGATGATCTCGGCGGCGCTCATGACCCCGGCACGCTACCGATTCACCCCGCCCGCGCAAGCATCGCCTCCACCGCCGCGATCGCCGTGCGCTCGCGCGCCGCCCAGTCGCCGCGAATCTCGACGAACGGCAGCCCCCGATCCACCAGCGCCTCGCGCCACAGTCGCCGGCCGCGCGCGCGGTTTTCCTCATCGTGAAAACTCCGCTGCGGATCGATCACCCACGGCACGTCGGTGTCGCACAACAGCCAGAGCGCAACCCGCCGCGCCCGCTCCCCCGCCTCGGCCCGCACCCACGCGGGGCATTTCCCGGGAAACAGCCAGTCATCCCACAGCGTGCACGTGATCAGTTCCGTGTCGAAAAACACCACGCGCCGCGCCTCCGCGATCGCGCGGTCCTCGTTGGCCATCTGCCCGAGCGCGATCGTGCCGAGATCCTCGGCCGTGATTTTCCCGTCCCGCAAATCCCAGAACTCCCGGACAAACTCCTCCGCCCCCGGCTCGCCGAAGTGCGCCGCGAGCGCCCGCGCGAGCGTGGTCTTGCCCGTGGACTCCGTGCCGAAGACGGCGACGCGCCTGGGTTCCGCGCTCATGGCTTCGCCGGGGCTCCATTCTGCGCTTTCTTCGCCCGCGCCCATGCGCGCCATCCGAGCAGCCCGAGCACCAGATACAGTCCGAACAGAAACGCCGTATAGGCCAGTTCCGCGCTCCAATACGCCGGGATCGCGATCGCGTTGGCTACCGTGAAGAACGCCCAGTTTTCGAGCTTCTTGCGCGCCTGCAGCATCTGCCCCGCCACTTGCAGCATCGCGATCGCCGCGTCGCGCCACGGCATGAGCGAATTCGTCCAGCGGCGTGCCGCCAGCGCCCACCCCACCGTCGCCGCGACCGTCACCACGATCACCATGACGCGCTCGCGCCCCGGCATCGTCGTCACCGGCAGCTCGGACGCGTCGCCGCGATCGCGCACCCAATGCCACCAACCCCACGCGAGGGCCACGAAGAAGAAGAGTTGCAGCGCGGCGTCCGCATAGATCCGCGTGCGAAAGAACAGCACGCCCTGCACGGTCACGGCCACGAGCCCGACCGGAAACGCCCACAGCGAACGCTTCACCATCAGCCACACCCCGGTGATCCCGAGCCCGAGATTCACCTGATCCAGCCACGAGCCGCCGGCCAATCCGTCCCAGATGCTGCGCAGCACCGCACTCATGACCTCCGGGACGCCACAAACGCCTCCATCGCCTCGCGCGTCACCGCGTGCCGCGCCCCGCAGCGCGGACACCGGATCTCGATTTTCTCGTCATCGCCGAAGAGCCCCTGCGGGTCCTGCCGCATCGCCGGGGCGAGCACCTCGAGCATGCGCCCTTGATTGCACCCGCAGTGCCAGCGCATCACCCGCCGCTCCATCAGCACCAGCGTCTCCGTCTTCGCGAGGTCGCGGACCGAGTCCGTCGTGAGGGCATTGAACCACGTCACGTCGCAGTCGGGATGCTCGCTGACCATCGCCCACTCCTCCTCCGCCAGCTGAAACAGCCGCGCAGGCCGCTGTTCGCTCTGCGCGTAGAATTTTTCCACCGCCACGACCGGATCCGCGCCGGCAAAGCTCACCGCGCTGCGTCGCGCGGGCGTGCGACCACGCACGACGTCGGCATAAAAAATATTCTCCGGCAGCTCCTTCACGTTTTCGTCGAACACCCGGCCGGTCACGGTCCCCAGTTCGTTGTCGCCCGTGAGAAACAGGTTCACCCGCGGCTCCTGGAAATTGATCGTCCACGCCGTCATCTCGTTGCGCGGCCGCGACGCGCCATGCAGCACGAAGGCCGCCAGCGCCCGCTTGAACATCGCGTCGTGCTCCGGCGCCGGCTTCATCTGCTGCGCGCCAAGGTGCAGGTAGTAGTCGACGAACAGCTCGCCGAGACTCGCCCGGGCGAGCAGCACATGGCGGCTGCGCACGAACTCCGTGCGAATCTCGAGTCCGGGCTCGGCCAGGTTGGGCGGCGTCGATTCAGGCATCGCGTCAGGTTTGCGGCGATTCCCGCTTTGTCCAATCCAGAGCCACCCCGGCCTCGCGATTGACCGCCCGCGTCGCCGCGAGCGCAATCGCTTCGAGCATCGCGCCGCGCCCCTCCGGCGCCGGCCCGGTCCACACCGGGCGTCGCGCCAGCTCCAGTGCGTCGCCCCGCCGCACGAGCAACCCCCAGCCGGCCGGCACCTCCGCCTCGGCGAAAATCCCCTCCTCGCTCACGAGGTAGAGGCAGTCCGCCGCGCGCCAGCGGAAGAGTCGCGCGAACTTCGTGCCGTGCACCAGCCGCTCCTGCCAGGCCGCCAGCTCGGCGACCACTTTGCGGTGCGTGGCGTGCTCGAGCCCCGAAAAGTCCCACGCATCGAATTCCGCAAACAACGTCTCGCCTTTCCGCAAATCCGGCCGGTGCCCGCCGATCAGTTCCTCCAGTTTTTTCAACCGCTCACCGAGTTCCGCCACGCGCCGCCGCGCCTCGGTCTCGCGCCGCGCATCCTTCAACAAATCCGCCCGCGCCTGTTTGCACTCGAACATCGCCGTGCGCGGCCCCGCGCCGCTCTTCGCCCCGCGCGCATACGCCGCCACATCCGCCCGATAGCCGCTCCGCGGCACGCGCACCTCGCACGCCGCGATGGCGAAGCCGTTCGCCTGCGCCCACGCGAGCGCGAGGCGTTTCAGCGTGCGATGATTCTCGGTTTCGCCAGCGGACATCGGTAGGTCGGGGTTTATCCCCGACACGTCGGGCGTAAAGCCCGACCTACGACTCGAAGCCAGTTCACCGCGCCGCTTCCGCCACCCGATACAGCTTCGACTGCGTGCGCACGATGAGGCTCGCCCCCGCCTGCGGTGAGTCCGTCGAATCCGCCTGCGGTGAGCCCGTCGAATCCGCCACCGCCGGCGTCGCCAGGCTCATCTCCCCGAGGGCGTTTTGGCCGATCTGCTCATACTTGTCGCCGGCGGTGAACACATACGCGGTCCCGTTTTCATTGAGCGCAACGATGCGCCCGTCGTTCGCAATCGGCGACGCCGAGAACGTGTTGCCGGAGCCGCCCACCCGTTCGCGATAAATCTCGCGGCCCGTCGCCGCCTCGAAGACCTGCATCATCCCGCCGTCGTTGATCGAGTAGAGCCGCTCGCGATAATACAGCGGCGAACCCGTGTAGGGCGTGCCGCGCGGCTGGAACCACGCCACAAACGGCCCCGACGTCTCGCCCTGCGGCAGCGAAATGTCACCACTCGCGCCCGGTTTGATCGCATAGAGCGGCCGGTTGTTCTCGCCCTGCGACCCGGAGCCGACGAACAGCAACCCGCCGCCCGCCGCCGGCGAGGGCGTGGCCTGCGTCATGCCGCGCAGCCGCCACAGCTCGCGCCCATCGAGCCCATAGCTCACCACCATGCCTTTGCCGATGGTGATGATCTCGGTGCGTTGCGCTGTTTCCCAGATGAACGGCGTCGCCCAGCCGGATTTGTTCTTGGCCGCGAGCTCGGTGCGCGGCGCCGTCCACGCCACGTCGCCGGTCTTAGCGTCGAGCGCGGCGAGGAACGACTCGCCCTCGCAATCACGCAACACATACACCCGCCCGTCATGCACCACCGGCGACGACGCGGTCCCGAAATCCAGGTAGATCGCCTGCGGCTCCCACGTGCGTCTCCACCCGACTTCGCCATCGAGCGACAGGCAGAAGAGACCGACGTTGCCGCCGAACGAAACGTAGAGCCTCGTTCCGTCGGTCGCCGGCGTTTCCGACGCGTAGGTGTTCTTGCGATGCCGGCCCCCGAACGGTTTGCCGCGATGCACTTCGCGCTCCCAGAGCGGCTTCCCCGTTCCGACATCGAAGGCCAGCACGAGGTAGCTGATCTCCTCGACCTCCTGCGTCTGCTCGATGTCGCGCGCGATCACGCGTTTGTTCACCTCGTCGTCCGGCAGGCCCTGTTTCTTCAACTCGGCGATGTAGTCGTTGCCGAAGATACCGGTCGACGCGCGCTTGATCGCGCCACGCGCCGTCGTAACGAACACGCGGTTGCCGGCGACCACGGGCGAGGACCAGCCGTTGCCGGGAACCTCGACGACCCACCCCACGTTTTTCGTCGTCGACCATTCGAGCGGCAGCCTGACGCCGTCGGCCACGGCCGACCCACCCGGACCGCGAAACTGCGGCCAGCCGCTCCCGCTCGCCCACGCCGCCGTCGCCAAAACCAGAAAAGGGAAGATTGCACGCATGGATGTTTGCCCCGACTCCGCCGCGAACAACGCCATCCGGTCAACGCCTTTGCGACGAACAACCCTCCGCGAGCACCCGCCACCGCCGCGCCGCGCGGCCGCCCGGACGTTTGTCATCTACTGAGCCTCGCGAAATAGGGTGACAAAGAGTTCGGTGGTTCGGGGAGCGCACCCGTCTCGGGTGCTGGTGCCGGCGTCTCGCCGACACCTCCGAAATCCTCGGCGAGACGCCGAGGACGGCCCGCGGGACGCGGGCG
>JACRKC010000060.1 GCA_016235555.1 Verrucomicrobiota bacterium | reverse complement strand
GCGCCCGCGTCCCGCGGGCCGTCCTCGGCGTCTCGCCGAGGATTTCGGAGGTGTCGGCGAGACGCCGGCACCAGCACCCGAGACGGGTGCGCTCCCCGAACCACCGAACTCTTTGTCACCCTATTTCGCGAGGCTCAGTAGCGGGCGAATTGGCCGGCTCGTTCTTCAACCCTGGCTTCTTGCTCTACGATGCCACCCAGGATTCGGCGGGCATTCGCCGGTCCAGGAATTCAGGTTGGCTGGCTGCTACCGTGCTTTGAGATGGAGCACCGCGTCGCCGGCGAACGGCGATTTGAACGATCTTCGCGCCCCGCCGGAAACGTCTTCACCGGCGGTGACGTTGCCCTGCCGCGGGTCGAGCCACTCGACCTGAAGCGAGCCGGCGGCCGCCGAGAGATCGACGCTGACCTCTCCTCCGGTCGGAAGATAGACGATATACTCCCGGCCGGTCGCCGCGAGGCAGTAGCCGGAGCTGGCCAGCGCGCCCTGCGGCGTCATCGCGCCGAGGTTGACGCGGCGCGCCAACTGGCTGGCGACTCCCATGCTCGAACGGACGGCGGCCCAGGCGGGCGATCCGCCTTCGGCCAGGACGCTCCCGTCGTAGGGATCCATGAAGATCGGATTGTGCCCGCGGGTGAAACTCTTCCACACCCAGGCCACATTCCCCCAGATGCCGCCGAGATGATCGGTGTCGGGCACGATCACCTTGCGGCCGTCGGCTGGAGGCGGGTTGTCCCGGTAGTTCCATTCGCCCGCCACGCGATTCGGCGAAATCCAATCCGCCGGGCTGTCGAAGAGGATCTGGTTCGTGCCCCGGAGTTTTGAGTTCGGGCTCCACTGGAACGTCATGCCGACGGGGTGCTGCTTTGGCTTCGTCGCCTCGTAGGCCTTGATGAAGCGGATGAGGTGGTATTGCCACTCGGTCGAATAGGAGCCGCATTCGTTGGCGATCTCGTAGAGGACGTTGTCGAGGTCGCCCACGGTGTCGATGACGTGGCGGACGAAGGCTTCCTGCACGCGGGTGACGGCGGGATTGGCGAGCGTGTGCACGTCGGTGCCGATGCCGTCGCCGTTGGCGTCGCCGTCGATGCCGTTGACGTTGTTGTCGGGGTGGAACGGGTGGTCTTTCCAACGCGGGCCCTTCTGCTGCTGAATCCAGCCCTCGAATAACATCACCGCAACGTAGATGCCGCGACGGCCGGCATCCTGCAGCCGGGATCGCAGGCGGGCGAAGAAGGCGGGATTAAACTGGCGCAGGTCGAACTTGGGTTTGCCGTCCCGCGCGAGGCCGGGGCCGGTTCGCGCCCAAGGCAGCGGCGTCATGATGTTTCGCACCGTCGGCTTGTCCTTCTGCTCGATGACCCACTCCATCTCCTCCTCCATCCACAGGCGGAAGAAGTTGTGGTGGTGCCGCTGGAGGAAATCGAGGTGGGCCGGGTAGTCGAAGGCAGGCGGCGGATCGCCCGGGCCGATGTCGAATAGGTTGTTCCAGGTGTGCGCGCCGGTGAGATACACGGCGCGCAAGGAGCCGTCGGCGTGCGTCGTGCCGTCGGTGAAGTAGCGCGGGTTTCCCGGATGCACACGCAGCGGCCCGGCGGCCGGCCGCGATGGGCTTTGGTCCGAAACAGACGTGCAGCCTCCGAGGATGAAGGCGGCAAACGTGGCGAGAAGAGTGAGGCGGTGCTTCGTTTGGTTCGTCATTGATTACAAGATGAGCGCAAGGGAAACGGGGCGATCACGCGGAGCCGGCGGACAGCAGCCGACGATGCCAGGAGCGAGGACCCGCTCGCCCTTGGCCGATGGCGTGACCCACTGCCTGGCCTGAAGGCAACTCAAGGTGCGGTCGTCCGGTCATACGCGGATGAACGTCTTGTTGCGGTGGAAATACCAGAGGATCAGCCAGAGGATCCCGAAGCCGGTCAACGGGCCGAGCAGTTCGCCGATGAGTCGAAGCGGCTGAATGTCGCTGGCCATGAGGTTGCGCGCCGCGCCGCCGACAAATTTGTCGGCGATGGGGCGGAAGCCGACGAGCATGACGGCGAGGTAGGCGAAAATCGCATTGGCCCCGATGATTCCAAACGGGAACGTCCAGCGGCGCAGTTCGAGCACGTCGATCACCCAGTAGAACGCGGCCAGCAGCAGATAGCACCAGCCGCCGGCCCAGAGAACCATCGAGCTGGAATACAGGTGCTTGATGATGGGAAAGCGCCACGCGCCCAGGCTCCCGTGGCTCCAGACCCAGCCCAAACTGAGGCACGCGCCCGCGATCACCAACAGCCAGCGGATCTTCCTCGAGGCGCTCAAGCGGCTGCGGAGCAGACAGCCGGCGAAGACGCCCAGCAGCACATTGGCGCCGTAGTTCCCGCTGTTCAGGATCACGGTGTAGGTGCCGGGGTAGCGGAAATGGCCGAGCACTTGCTCGTCGACCCAGCGGGCCAGATTGAGATCCGGCTCCAGCAGCCCCGGAGCGTGGCCCGGCACGGGGACGAGCATCAGCACCAGCCAGTAGCCCAACAAGAGCCCGGCCGTGAGCAGCACCTGCCCGCGGACCCGGAGATGGAGCATGGCCATCGCGGCGATGAGATAGCCGCAAGCGATGGTTTGCAGCACGTTGATATACAGGCGCAGCTCGCTCAGCTTGAACTGCAGCAGATTGCCCTGCGCCGCCATGCCCAGGACGAAGAGAATAAGGCACCGAGTCGCGATCTTGCGGTAGATCGCGGCCGTGCCCTGCCCGGCCTCGATCCGCCGCGAGAACGAGAACGGCATGGCCGCGCCCACGATGAACAGAAACAACGGCATGATCAGATCCCAGGCGGTAAATCCCTCCCAGGCCGCATGCCCCATCTGGGTCTTCAGCAGGTTCGAGACGCTTTCCCGGGCCGGTTGCGGCAGCGGGTAGATCAGCAGCGCCACCGCGGCGGTGAACACCTTGCCGCCGCCGATGATCCAGAACATATCGAACCCGCGCAGGACATCGATGGATGCGATTCTGCCAGCGGGCGATGCCGGCGCCGGCGCGGCGTGGCCAGCCGGAGCCTGTTGCACGGCAGGGCAGGAGGGGCCGGGAGTCTCCTGGCCCGCCCGGGTGTCGACCCTCTGCGTCAGGATTGGGTTGTCGCCGTTCATCGAAAAGGGCTCCCGTCCGGATCGGATTTTCAGGTTCGGCTTTCGGGAGACCGAAGCGGGATGCCTCAGAACTGCCCGCGGAGGCCCGCGGTCCAGATCGCGCCGTAGTCGTTGTTGCCTTGGATGAAGTCGCTGCGGCCCGGCCCGTAGTAAACGCGCTGCACCTGGTTGAAGATGTTGCGCGCATTCGCGAAGAGCGTCAGCCGCGGCGAGATCCGGCAGCTCATCTGCATGTCGTGCGAGAGCCGCTCGCCGGTCATGTTCACCCAGCCGTTGGCGGGAATCGCGCCGCGGCGGTGGATGGGCACCCACACGACGTTCCACCGGAAGGAAAAGCCGCGGTGGTCGAACGACACGCCGCCGCTCGTCAGGTTCTCCGGGCGGCGGAAGTTCTCGTAGTTGTCGAAGCGGAGAATCGTGTAGTTCGCGAAGACCGACAGCCGCTGCCACAGGCCGGGAAGGAAGACCATGTTCTGCCGGTAGCTGAACTCCATCGAGCCGAGGTGGGCCTTGCCGACATTGTCCGTCGTCGTCACGCGGTAGCCGCGGAGGTCGAGGCCCTCCGAGTTGGGGAAATCCTCGGTGGGATCGAGGATGTGGACGCTGCTGCGGATCAGGTTGGAGATGTCGCGGCGTGCGGCGGAGACGGAGAAGAACCCGGCGCGCTTCGGGAAATAATACTCCACGCTGGCGAACAGGTTCCGCCCGCTCTCCGCCTGCAGGGCGGCGTTGGGAATCGTGGCCGTGGGCGGCGACGAGTCCGGCGTGAGCGTGATCCCGCCGGCAAGGTTGCTCAGATCGGGGCGCGTGATCGAGTCGTTGAAGGAGGCGCGGACGATCAGATCGTTCGTCAGGCGATAGGTGGCATGAAGGTATTTCAGCCAGGTGTGGTAGGCCGAGGAATTCTCGGCGTCGCCGGAGTAGCGCGCGTTGTAGTAGTCGACGGTGTTGGTCGGGATGCTGGCCGTCGGGCTGCCGCCGAGGACGCGCCGGGCGTAGGTGTCGCCGCGATCGAGCGGGCCGCGGCCGGTGCTGCGCGTCTGCTCCACGCGCACGCCCGGCGCGAAGTCGAACCGCGGTGTCACCTTGAAAATGATCTGGGAGTAGGCTGAGTCGATCTGCTCCTTCACATCCCAATGGCCGCGCAGCCGGAGGCGCAGCAGCTCCGCCGCGGAGGGCGGCGTGAACCGCTCCGGGTTGGTGCCGACCTCGCGCGCCCGCGCGAAGCGGTCCACGCCGGGGATGCCGCTGATGTTGCCGCCGGCAAGGTTGCGCGCCCGGTAGTGCGGCTCGGCCGCCCAGCCCTCGTCGCCCGTGCCCGCACGCCCGTCCGGCCCGAGATAGATCCAAGGGGTGACGTCCATGCGATCGACGTTGCGGATGGACTGGCTGATGTCGCCGCCCCACTTGACGAGGATCGGAAGCTCCCGCGCCCGCAGGTTGTAGCGCATGTCCGTCTTCGCCGTCCATTTCTGATCCTTGCTGTTGAACTCGTAGCGGCTGTCCATGCTCGGCGTCACGTTCCGGTAGCTGGCAAGGTCGCGCCAGTCGGCACCGGCGAGTTGGGTCGCGTTGAAGGCGGCGTCGCCGCCATTGCGGCGGTCCCAACGGAAGGCGAGACCCGGGAGCTGCCCGGTGAGGCCCCCTTGAAAGAAGCCGGCTTTCAGGTCGTCGTAGTAATTCCGGCTGCGCGACATCTGGCCCTGCGCGTCCGCCCGAAACGCGCCCCGGCGGTAGGAGCCGCCCGCGCTGGCCGTGGTGGTGGCGCCGTGCTTGTGGAAGCCGGAGCCGTAGATCTCGGAGGTGGCGCTGGTCGAGGTCTGGGAGGCGAGCGAATACTCGACGCCCGCCTGGCGGGGATCGGTGGCGGCCGGGCCGTTGACGGCGTTGGCGAAGCGCAGCCGGGCGTTGCGTTGGAAATTCCACGCCGAGTAGGTGTTGTAGTCGATGCGGCCGAAGAACGAGAGGTCGCTCGAGACCTTGTAGTCGAGGCGCAGGTTGTAATTGCCGCGGTTGGTGGTCTTGGGCGCGTCGATGAGGGTGAAGGTGCTCATCCGCGGGACTTCGGTGGCGTTGTCAGCCGCGCTCGCGTTGAAGACGTAACCGTAGTTGGTGATGTTCTGCTCCACCATGGTGCGCGCGAAGCTCACGCCGGCGATCACGCCGAGGCGGTCGCCGTAAACATCGGAGAACTCGAGTGAGCCGTTGGGCTGGAACTTGGAGAGCAGCCGGTCGCTCGGGCCCGGTGTCCGCTTGAGGGTCAGCTGGTGCGAGTTCATCTGCGTGCTCGCCGACCAGCGGACCACGCGCCCCTTGCGGTCGAACGCGCCCCGGCTGCGCAGGTTCACGACGCCGGCGAGCGCGCTGCCCGCGACATCCGGCGTCGGCGTCTTGCTCAGCTCGACGGTCTCGATGCTGGAGATGGAGAGCTGCTCAAACTCGAAGGTGCGTCCGGTGTTGATGTTCGACGAGCCCGAGCTCGCGACCGGCGCGCCGTCCATCATGATCACCGCATATTTCGGATCGAGGCCGCCGATGCTCACGGCGCGCACATCCGCGTCGACGTAGTCCATCATCACGCCGGGCATCAGCTTCATGAACTCGCCGATGTTGCCCTCGGACACATCGCCAAACGCGTCCGAGGCGACGACGGACTTGATCTCAAGCGCGGACTTCTGCTCCTGGATGGCCTGGAAATTGCCGTCGCGCTCGGTCACGACGCGGAACGCGCCCATCTTCACCAGGTCCGAGTCGCCGGCGCTGCGCATCGCGATGTTGCGCGTGCTGTTTTGCCCGGCGGTCACCGTCACCGCCACCTCCACGGGATCGAGTCCCGCATACGCGACGGCGATCCGGATCGGTCCCGCCGGCACGTCTGGCAACGTGTAGACGCCGCCCGATTCCGTGGTGGTGGAAATCCTCGTGCCGACGATGGTGACATTCGCACTGCGGAGGTATTGGCCGGTCGACTCATTGAGCACGCGGCCGGACACGGTTCCCCGCGCGGCAGGGCCGGCATGCTCGGCGTTTTGCGCACCCGCTGGCGAGCCGGCAAGCAGGGCGATCGCCGCCGCCACCTTGGTGAGGAGGTTGTTTCTTTTCATGGGTGGGTGGGGTTGGGGTGGTTGGGCTTCTTTTTTTTCAGGGGAATCAGGTGCACGGCCGTTTGGCGTCGTGTCCTTGGCGTTGGGGTCGGCCGAGATCGTCAGGGCGCCCGTCGTCCGATCCTGCGTCGTAACCAGTCCTGTGCCGGCCAGGAGCAGCTTCATCGCCTCATACGGCGTGAACTCTCCCCGGACGGCATTCGTGCGCACTTTCTCCGCGGTCCGCGTGCCAAAGAGCACCTCCGTGCCGGACTGCGCGGCGAACTTCCGCAGCGCGTTCACGGCCAGATCGGCTTCCAGCTCGAAGTGCCGTTTCCGCGTTTCCGCGGCCGGCACGAGCGAAGGGAACGCGAACGCCGCCAGCAGGCAGAAGCAAGTCAGCGAGAAACGACTACCCCCGCACGTCGCGCGGCGGGGTTGGGGGTTGGTCATGAAAGTGAGACTCGGTTCCCCCGGAATTTCCCTACGAAAACTTTTGCCCCGGCGGCCGAAATCCGACGCGCGCACGCCGAGGCGGGGGCGCCGCGGATGCGGATTCCGCGTCGCCCGATCAGCGCCGCAGGACGATTTCGTTGCCGCGGCGCCCGGCGTTGATGCGGAATTTGTCGCGCCGCAGTCGTCGGAACGAGTCGAGGTTGTGCGCCGGGTTGACTCCGCTCGCTTCCAAGCCGCCGAGCGAAGGGGCTCCGCGCACGAGCCGCACTCCGGCATGTTCGTTGAACGCAGGGATTCGCCCGCGCCAACGGCGGGCCGAAGAATTCCAGCGTTCGCCTCGCTAGAAACTCCCCTTCACGCCAAGGACCCAGACGGCCCCATAGTTGGTGTTCGTCCCGAGACGGACAAACTCCGGGGTATTCGGGCCCGCGACTTCGGTGATTTCCGGTTCGCTGTTGAGATTGCGGACGCTCGCAAACACGACCACCCGCTTCGTGATGTTATATTCGGCGCTGCCGTCCACATACATGCGCTGCGCGTTCCAACTGTAGGTGTCCGGCTCGATGCCACGGCCGCTGACCAAGCCGGTGCGCGCACGCTCGCGGTGATTCCAATTGATCCTGAAATTATACTTGGGCCGTGACAGGCTGAAACCCCAATTGACGGTGCGCGGGATGTAGCCCGTGAAACTGCCAGCGCCCGTGCCGGTGGCGCGCAGGGCATTGAAGTTGGCGAAGACCTGCACGCCCCGCGCCCACTCGGGCAGGAAGGTGAGCGCCTGCTTGTAGTTGACGTTGTATCCCTCCATGCGCGCCTTGTTCGGGCTGTTGATCTGCGTGGACACGTCATAGCCGTCATACTCCGCGGCATCCAATCCATACAAGGCGAGGAACTCGGGCGTGGCCGGGAAAACCGAGGAAACGAAGAAATTATCTATGTCGCGCCGAAATCCGCCGATGGAAATCAGGCCAACCTGGCTGAAATAATACTCGAGCGTCGCCTTCGTGCTGCGGGCATTCCACGCCTTGATGCCGGCATTGTTGATGGTGAAACGGTTGCCGGAGCTCGGCAGGCTCTCGGTATCGGGGAGCGTGATGGCGCCGGCATATTGCACGAGATTGGGCCGGCCAATCGACCAATAGTGCCCGATCCGGGCGACGAGGTTGCCCGTCACGTCGTAGCTGGCGTTGAGGCTGGGAAACCAGCGCAGATACTCTTTTTTCGCGTGCAGCCCGCGTTCGACGTTCGTCAACTTCGTCGCTTCCAACGTCGAGGTGGTGATCGGCAGCGGCCGGCCATTCGCGCCCAGGATGACATCGCCTTTGGCGTTTCGCTGGTAATTGAGGGTCGAGTCGGTGAGTTTGCCCTCGCCTTTGACGTTGGTTTGCTCGGCGCGGACGCCGCCCACCAGCTTGAGCCGGCCCTTGAAAAATTGCGTGTCCCCGCGGAAATAGGCCGCGGAGACGATCTCCTCGGAATATTTCGAATTCGTCATCTGAGTATTGTAGGTCGCCACCTCGTCGAGGACGAAGTAGGTCGGATTGGCCTTGAAGAACTCGAACAGCGTCTTGTTGCTAACCCTCTCGGTGCGGTTAAAACCGAAGGGCATCCGCATCTGAGAAAAGCCCGGATCCGGGGCGACCGGCACAATGTCGTCGGCCGTATTGGCACTGCCGTCGCGGCCGACGTAAGCGTAAGTCGGCGAGTTCCGGCGGGTGAGGTCGCGGATCGATTGGTTGACATCCACTCCCGCCTTCAAGGAGAGGGGCACGCGGCCGAAGAAATCGCGGCGCACATTGGCGTAACCGGTGCGTCGCGCATTTATCGCCTGATAGCCGTCGCCGTAGGCTTGAGTGAGCCGGAAACTGCTCAACTTGAATGGATCGACGGGAGCGCCCGTGACCCCATCGGTAACCGTGATTCTTCCAGGACGCAGCGATGCGTTGTCATCGAACCAGATGGTGAGGCCGGATATCGACATATTGTTCGACTGGAAGAATCCTTGAGGAATCTGGTTGAAGCGATTGGTGGAGCGCGAGAAGCCCGCACCGGCCTCGGCCCGCCAAAGCGGCCCCCGGTGTTGGTAGGCGATCGACGGCATGTAGGTGGTGCCGGACTTGTCGTCGGTTCGCTTGAGGGTGGTGACGGTTCCGGAGCCCGGAGCCCCATGCGTGAATGCGGACGAGAAGTCCCCCGGCAGAACCCGGGTAATCGTGTGGGTAGTGTTGCGATAATTTCCCATCCCATGGAAATACCCATACTGGAACGAGACGGACAGGCTGTCGTTGCGGCTCAGCTTGAAATCGAGCGTCGCGGCGATGGACGAGCGCTCCGAGTAATTCTGGCCAAAGCGCACAGTATACGCGCTGCGGTAGGGCTGGCCCGGCGCGGGGTCGGGAAAGGTCGTGCCGTTGGTCGTGGTGGTCGTCCCCCGCCAGGTGTTGTTCATCCAGTCCGACCAAAGGTTTTGCGCGGAAGTGGAGCCGGAGATCGTGAAACCGAAGCGGTCGTTGACGGGATGGAGGTAGGAGAAATTGAAGCCGGGAAGCGCCTTGCGGCTGGACTTGAAGAGCGGGCCCGGAGTCTTCCGGAAGATGTCCCCAAGGTCCGGGCGGTCGATCATCGTAAACGAGACACTCGCGTTGAAGACCGGCCTCGCCCGCTCGAACGCGCTGCGCGGCACCATGTTGATCGAGCCGGCCAGCGCCGTGCCTGGAGTTTCCGGCGTAGGGGTGTGCGACACCTCGATGCGCGCGACGTTGTTGACGGAGAACTGTGAAAGCTCGACCGCGCGATTGGTGTTGATGCGGGCGCTGGCCAGCTCGAAGCCGCCGACCGTGATCGGCACATTGTCGGCCCCGGCGCCGTCGAGCGAGATGGAAGCCGCCTCGCCGGCGATGTAGGACAGCGTCACGCCCGGCACAAATTTCAGCAGCTCGCCGACATTCCCGTCGGCCATCGTGCCAAACTCGTCGGCGGCGACGACGTCCTTGATGTTGGGTGCAAACCGCCGCTCGTTGATGGCGATGGCGGCGCCATCCATCTCCTTGGACGTCGCTACGACAAACTGGTCGAGCTTCACCACCCCGTCGCGGATCGCCACGGCCTGAAGACTGAAATCCTGCCGCGCCGTCTGGCCGGCCCTGACCGTGATGGTCGCCGACTGCTCGGCAAGTCCGGTGTGGAAGGCGAAGACCTGCACTTGTCCCGGCGGCACCCCGGCGAAGCGGTATTCGCCGGAAGAGTCCGTGAACGTTACGAACGAGGTGTCTTTGATCAGGACACGCGCATTGTCGAGGTAGCGGTCGTTCGTGGCGTTGAGGACGCGCCCGGCGATCATGCCGCCGCCCTCGGCTGAATGGGCGGCGGGAGTGAGGAACAGGGCGAGCACACTGGCCAGCCGGACGAGGGTTTTGTTTTTTTTCATGGGTCGCTGGGGTTGGGCGGTCTGCGGTTCGTTTTTTTTTTGGATTCGCGTGCCTGATCGCCTGGCGGCAACCTCCGGGCGTTGGGATCGGCCGAAATCGTCAGGGCGCCCGTCGTCCGATCCTGCGTCGAGACGAGGCCCGTGCCGGCCAGGAGCAGCTTCATCGCCTCATACGGCGTGAACTCTCCCCGGACGGTATTCGTGCGCACTTTCTCCGCGGTCCGCGTGCCAAAGAGCACCTCCGTGCCGGATTGCGCGGCGAACTTCCGCAGCGCGTTCACGGCCAGATCGGCTTCCAGCTCGAAGTGCCGTTTCCGCGTTTCCGCGGCCGGGACGAGCGAAGGGAACGCGAACGCCGCCAGCAGGCAGAAGCAAGTCAGCGAGAAACGACGGCTCCCGCACATCGCGCGGCGGGGCTGGGGTCTGGTCATGAAAGTGAGACTCGATTCCCTCGGAATTTCCCTACGACAAATTGAAGGAGTGAGCAGGGCGCGTCTCCAAAATGCCAATCCTTCGGCCATGGCTCTTCTTACTGAGTCCCGCGAAATAGGGTGACAAAGAGTTCGGTGGTTCGGGGAGCGCACCCGTCTCGGGTGCTGGTGCCGGCGTCTCGCCGGCACCTCCGAAATCCTCGGCGAGACGCCGAGGACAGCCCGCGGGACGCGGGCGCTCCCCGAACCACCGCGTGTCACTCAATTGTGCGAGCCTCTGTAGGTCAGCTCGCTTGCGAGCGCGGATTGGGCGCGCGCAAGCGCGCTGGCCTACCCAAACGCCATTTTGAAAACACGCCCTGGTGCAGCGACACCGAGATTTCGTGGGGTGTAGCCGCGAGCGTGAGCGAGTGGTTTCCGGGCGAGCCACTCGCTCACGCAGCTACCCGGCGTTGCGATGTCACGTTTCTTCCGGGGCGCTGCTCTAGTCAGGAAGCATTCCGTCAGCTGGGATGCCGGGAAAGTTCAACGATCCTCCACGCGCACCCACAGATGCCCCGTGGCGGTTTCGCCGCGCACATTGCTGTGCTCGACTTTCACGAGGTGATCGCCGGTTTTCGTGAAGGCGTGTTTCGTGATGGCGTAGCCGTCTTTGGCGAGGGCCTTGGCGTTGCCATCCGACTTCACGGTGACTTTGGGCGTGCCATCGCCGAAGTCCCAGATTTCGCCGCCCGTGGCCCGGAAGGTGCGGACTTTGAAGGTGACCTCGGTGCCGGGTTTGACGCCGGTCGTGGGCCAGAAGGTCGCGTGAATGGTTGGGGGCGGCTTTTTGTCATCGCCGCCCATGACCTGGACGATGGCGAAGTCGTAGCTGACGTTTCCGGCCGCGTCGGTGACTTTGAGAATTTCGCTGTAGGCGCCGGGTTTCGCGTAGGCGCGCTCGATCTTTGCGCCAGAGGTGGTCTGGCCGTCCGTGAAAATCCAGTCGTAGTTCTTGATGGAGCTCGACGACCAGGACTTCGAGGCATCGAGCGTGATCGTCTCGCCGGCGCGGATGAAATGATGCGGGCGGGCCACGGCGAGGATGGCGGGTTTGTTTTCGCGCTGATACGCCTCCCACGCGAAGGCATAGGCCTCCTCCGTGCCCCATTTCCCGGAGGGTTGGCGGCTCTTGATGCCGAAGTGCAGATGCGTCCAGCCGCCGCTCCCTCCCTCTTTGCCCAGCAGGCCGATGCGCTGGCCCATCTTCACGCGAGAGCCCGCCTGAATGGCGGGGTCGATCGTGTGCAGGTGGCTGTAGCGGTAATACCAGCCGCGCTCATCGAGCAGATAGACCACATCGTAACGCGGCCGCACCGGGGTGCTCGTGTAGCCGGGCAGCGTCCGCCCTGCAACGGTTACGACGAGGCCGTCGGTCGCGGCGACAACCTCGGTGAGGCCCTCGCAGCCGCCGAAGTCGAGGTCGTTGTGATAGTAGATCATTTTGCGGTCGGGCTTGTCACCGCCATCGACGTAGGTCGGCTCGTTGGAGAACTGCGTCGCGGTGGCGAACCAGCGCTGTTTGACGGGATACACAAACGTGCCCGGCTCGATCCACGGCGCACCTTTCGGCCAAAGGCGCAGCCGGGCGTTTTTTTCGAGGCCCCAGGCGTCGTCGCCGCTGTTCGCGTAGTAGCCGCGTGTGATCGGGCAGTCGATCTGCACGCCGCCGACGAGCTGCGGGAGGTTGTAATTCGCACTCGTGAGCCAGGTCCGCTCGCCGTTGACCTCCACCAGCACTTTCGCCTCTCGCACGGCCTTCGCCATCGAGTCGGTCTTTTCGTCGAGTTTCAGCAGCCTCACCTTCGCGATCGATTTGTCGGCCAAAGTGACCTCCGTCGCTTCGCCGAGGTTCAGATCGATCGCGCGGAGCGTGACAACGCTGTGCCTCGTGCCGTCGACAAATGAACGGGGATTCGTCTGACGTGCGCGCTGCGCGTCCGTCGACTCGGCCGCGTTCGCGTCGCCGATCAACGCGCCTGCGCTCAAGGCGCCGATGAGTGCGCACGCGGACCACGCCGCCGTGATCTTGTCTCGGATGGAGTTCATGGGTGGTGGTCGGTGTGCAATTGAGCGGGGCTGGTTCACACCGTCTCCGGAATCACGAACGGCGGGCGCTGCGCCTCGTGCAGCAGGTAGCGGGCGCGCGCCAGCGCCGCCTCGTCACGCGAGCTTACCTGCGTGATGGCATCGGTCGCGGGATCGACTTCGAGCCACGGGCCGAGCGTCATGCGTTGCCGGTCGGGATCGATGCCGTGGATCTTCAGGTGCTCCTGCACGGAGCGGCAGATTTCCGCGGCAGCCGGGATCAGCTCCATCGCACGCGCAATCGTGCCGGCCCCGGCCGCCTCGCCGACACGCAGCGAGATGTTGCCGTAGTGGCACATCGCCGCGGTCACGTGCCCCGCGATCGCGGGCGCGGCGAGGTCCGCGGTGCGCCGGCTGCGCACGGCGGCGAGGAAGTTGTCCATGTGCCCCCGGCCGCCGTCGCCACCGAACCGCTTGATGATTTTTCCGCTCGGATCATACGCCGCGCAGCCGACCAGCCCGGCGACGTAGCCGCCCTCGCAGTGCGCCACCACGCCCACGCGAATGCCGTTCACCTGATCCATCATCGTCACGCCAGGTTTCGTCGGAAGCGAGCGGCCCTCATAGATCACCGGCACATCGCCGTAGTCGTAAATCGCCATCTGCGTGTTGGGGGTGTCGTCGAAGTAGTCGGGGCCGTAGCGACCACCGAGCCCGAGGACGCGGCGCGGCGGGGCGTCCTTCCCGGCGAAGCGCCGCGCGATGTCGAGGATGTGCGCGCCGTTGTTGCCGAGCCAGCCGTTGCCCGTGGCCCACCACAAATGCCATTCCCAGTGCAGCTCCGCGCGCTCGAGCGGGATCATCGGCGCCGGTCCGCAATACAGGTTGTAATCGAGAAAGTCCGGATACCAAGGAGCGCGGCGCGCGCTCCCCTTGCGGCCGCTGTAGCCGACCGCATGCACGTGCCTCAGTTTTCCCAGCTGGCCGGAGCGCACATGGTCGATGCCCGCCGCGAGCCCCGTCTCGGAGCGATACTGCGTGCCGACTTGCACGATGCGTCCGTATTTTTCCGCGGCCTCGAGGACCTTGCGGCCTTCCCATACGGTGTGGCTCATCGGCTTCTCGACGTAGACGTCCTTGCCTGCCTGGCAGCCCCATACCGCCTGCAAGGCGTGCCAATGATTCGGGGACGCGATGATGATGGCATCCACGTCCGCGCGGGTCATGATCTCGCGCGAATCGGTGCAGGTGAACGGCGCCGGGAGCGCCGGGTCGGCCTCCTTCAGCGCGCGGGCAATCGCGCGCGGATCCACGTCGCAGATCGCGACCACGCGCACGTCCTTCCGCTTCGCGAGCCGTTTGAAATGGCCGCCCCCCATGATGCCGAGGCCGATGATGCCGACGCGGATCGCGTCGTTGGCTCCGGCCGGCGCCGCGCGCGTGGAGGTGGGCAGGGCGGTCGCCGCAAAACGGGCGCCGGCCGCGGCCGCGGCGGGTTGCAGGAAGGTGCGGCGTTTCATCGCGCTAGAAACTCCCCTTCACACCAAAGACCCACGCGGCGCCGTGGTCCTCGCGATTGTAGAGCTGGTAGCGTTCCGGCGTGCTCGGGCCGGCCATCTCGAAGTCGATCATGGCGTCGTTGAGATTTCGGACGCTGGCGAACACCGCGATTCGCTTCGTGAGGTGGTAGTCGGCGCTGGCATCGACATACATGCGCTGCGCGTCCCAGCCGTAGGTGCCCGGCTCGATGCCGCGGCCGGTGATCACACTGTTGCGCGCACGTTCGCGGTGGTTCCAGTTGATTTTGAGACTATACTTGGGCCGCGACAGGCTGAGGCCCCAGTTCACCGTGCGCGGGACATAGCCCGTGAAATTGTTCGCCCCCGCCCCGGTGGTGCGCAGGGCGCTGAAATTGGCGAACACCTGCACACCTCGCGCCCACTCGGGCAGGAAGGTGAGCGCCTGCTTGTAGTTGAGGTTGTAGCCCTCCATGCGGACCTTGTCCGGGCTGTTGATTTGGGTCGCCACATCGTAGCCGTCATAGTCCTCGCCCCTCAGTCCATACAAGGCGAGGAACTCGGGCGTGACCTTGACGACCGAGGAGACGAAGAAGTTTTCGATGTCGCGCCGAAATGCGCCGATGGAGATCAAGCCGACGCGGCCGAAATAATACTCCAAGGTCGCCTTCGTGCTGCGGGCTTTCCACGCCTTGATGCCGGCGTTGTTGACGGCGAAACGGTTGCTGGTGCTCGGCAGACTCCCCGTGTCGGGGAGCGTGAGCGTGCCGGCATACTGCGCCAGATTGGGCCGGCCGATCGACCAATAGTGGCCGACCCGCGCGATGAGATCGGGCTTCACGTCGAAGCTGGCATTGAGGCTCGGGAACCACCGAAGATACTCCTTCTCCGCGTGCAGCCCGCGCTCGATGTTCGTCAACTTCGCCGCCTCCAGCGCCGAGGTGGTGATCGGAACGGGCCGGCCGTTCGCGTCCAGGATCACGTTGCCCCTCGCGTCCCGCTGCTGGTTGCGGGTCCGGTCGGTCAGCAAACCTTCGCCTTTGACGTTGGTTTGCTCGGCGCGGACGCCGCCGACGAGCTTGAGCCTCTGCTTGAAGAGCTGCGCGTCCCCGCGGAGGTAGGCCGAGGAGACGATCTCCTCCGAGAATTTCGAGGCCGTCACCTGGGTGTTATACGCAAACAACTCGTCGAGGGCGAAGTATCCCGGGTGGGCCTTGTAGAGCTCGAACAGCGCCTTGTTGCTGATTCGATCCGTGCGCGGGAACCCGTAGGGCACGGGAAGTTGAGACTGGCTTCGATCCAAGACGACCGCCGCGCCATCGTCGGCCGACTGGAACAGGCCATCGGCGCCGACGAAATTGAAAATCGGCGTATGCAGGCGGTTGATGTCGCGCGCCATCTGGCGGACGTCCACCCCCGCCTTCAGGGCCAGCGGCACGCGGCCGGGGAAATCGCGGCGCACGTTGGCGAAGGCGCTGCGTTGCAAGCTCGCCGCCTGATAGCTGGCCGATTGCGCGGCGAACAACGGGGCGACATTGATGCTGTCGGGATCGACGGGCGCCCCGGCGGCATCGGTGATCGTGATCGTCCCCGGCCGCAGGTGCGAGATGTTGTCGAACGACAGGTTGAGGCCGGTCCGTTGCTTGGAGCTGAAGCGGAAGAAGCCCTTGGAGAAATTGGCGAAGACATTGGTCGAGTGGGAATGGCCGGCGCCCGCCTCCGCCGTCCAAACCGGCCCCCGGTGGCGGTAGGTGATCGAAGGCATGTAGGTGGTGCCGGCTTTGTCGTCGTCCACGTCGGTGGTCGTGACGACGCCGGCGCCCGGAGCCCCGCGCGTGGAGGTGAGCGAGAAATCCCCCGGCAGGACGCGGGTGACTTCGTATCGCTGGACATGATAACCGACCAGCTGGTTGAAATACGAATACTGGAGCGAGACGGAGACGCTGTCGTTGGGACTCAGCTTGAAATCGAGCGTGGACCCGACGGAGGAGCGCCGGGTGACGAACATGCCGGAGCGCACGTCGTAGCGGGTGAGGTAGGGCTTGTCCGGCGTGGTGTCGGGGAACGACGTGCCGTTGGTCGGATCGCTCAGGCCCCGCCGGATGTTTTGCATCCAGTCCGCCGACAGGAATTGTTCGGACGTGGCGCCGGAGATCGTGAAGCCGAACCGGTCGTTGACGGGCCGGAGGTAGGAGAAATTGAGGCTCGGCTGAATCTTGCGGGTGGGCTCGAAGAGCGGGCCGGGCGTCTTCCGGAAGCTCGAATAGCGCTCGTGCATCGTGATCGACGCGCTCACGTCGAAGCGCGGCGTGGCCCGCTCGAACGCGCTGC
This sequence comes from Verrucomicrobiota bacterium, assembly GCA_016235555.1. Classification (GTDB taxonomy): domain Bacteria; phylum Verrucomicrobiota; class Verrucomicrobiia; order Opitutales; family Opitutaceae; genus JACRKC01. The sequence goes on along the minus strand of JACRKC010000060.1, from coordinate 133,509 downwards.
GCGGCACCATGTTGATCGAGCCCGCCAGGGCCGCGCCGGTGATTTCCGGCGTCGGGGTGTGCGACACCTCGATGCGCGCGACGTTGTTGATGGAAAACTGCGTGAGTTCGACCGCGCGACGGGTGTTGATGCGGGCGCTCGCCAGATCGAAACCGCCGACCGTGATCGGCACATTGTCGGGCGGGACGCCGTCGAGCGAGATCTGGCCCGGCTCGCCACCGATATAGCCCAGCGTCACGCCCGGCACGAATTTCAGCATCTCGCCGACATTCCCGTCATTCATGGCCCCAAACTCGTCGGCGGCGACGACGTCCTTCACGTTGGGCGCGAACCGCCGTTCGTTGATCGCGATGGCCGCGCCGTCCATCTCCTTGGAGGACGACACGACGAAGGCACCGAGTTTGACGATGCCATTGCGATCCACGTTGGTTTGGAGGCTGAAATCCTGCCGCACGGTCTGACCGGCCGTGACGGTGACGGTCGCCGTCTGCCCGGAGAGCCCGGTGTGGAAGGCCGTGACCTGCACCGGTCCCGCCGGAACCGCGGCGAAGCGGTATTCTCCAGACGAGTCCGTGAACGCCACGAGCGAGGTGTCCGGGATCGTGACGCGGGCGTTCTCAAGGTAGCTGCCGTTCGTCGCGTTCAGGACGCGCCCGGCGATCATGCCGCCGCCCTCCGCTGAATGGACGGCGGGAGTGAAGAACAGGGCGAGCACACTGGCCAGCCGGGCAAGGGTTTTGTTTTTTTTCATGGGTCGCTGGGGGTGGGCGGTCTGCGGTTCGTTTTTTTTTTCGGATTCGCGTGCCTGATCGCCTGGCGGCACCTGCCGGGCGTTGGGGTCGGCCGAGATCGTCAGGGCGCCCGTCACCCGATCCTGCGTCGAGACGAGGCCCGTGCCCGCCAGGAGCAATTTCATCGCTTCGTATGGGGTGTATTCGCCCCGGACGGCATTGGTGCGCACTTTCTCCGCGGTCCGCGTGCCAAAGAGCACCTCCGTGCCGGATTGCGCGGCGAACTTCCGCAGCGCGTTCACGGCCAGATCGGCTTCGAGCTCGAAGTGCCGCTTCTGCGCTTCCGCGGCCGGCACGAGCGACGGAAAGGCCAAGGCCGCCAGCAGGCAGAAGCAAGTCAGCGAGAAACGACTACCCCCGCACGTCGCGCGGCGGGGTTGGGGGTTGGTCATGAAAGTGAGACTCGGTTCCCCCGGAATTTCCCTACGAAAACTTTTGTCCCGGCGGCCGAAATCCGACGCGCACACACCGAGGCGGGTGCGCCGCGGATGCGGTTTCCGCGTCGCCCGGTCAGCGCCGCAGGACGATTTCGTCCCCGCGGCGTTCGGCGTTGATGCGGAATTCGTCGCGCAGCAGCCGCAGGAGCGAGTCGAGGTTGTCCGCCCGGATGACTCCGCTCACTTCCAAGCTGCCGAGCGCAGGGTCTCCCAGCACGAGCCGCACTCCGGCATGTTCGTTGAACATCGGAATCACCCGGGCCAGGGGAGTGCCGGCGAACTCAAGCCGGGGAATTCGCCACGCGAGGCGGTCGTTGAGCTCGACTTCCGACATCGCCACGACCGACGGCCGCGGGGTCGCGTCGTGCCGCACGGTTTCGATGATCGCGAGGTTGCCCGCTGCGACGAACACGGGGGCGAAGGACCGGGGGGAACGCGGCGGCCCGGGGACGGTCACCGCGGCTTCGTTGCCCGGCGCCACCGTGCCGTCGTTCGCCTCGCGCCCGGCCCCAGCTTGCACCGAAACGCTGCCCTTGGTCACCACGACCTCGACGGCCTTGGCGCCGAGCTGCACCGAGAAGGCGGTTCCCACGGCGCGGACCTCGACGCCGGCGGCAGCCACCACGAACGGACGGGCTGGATTGGGCGCGACGTGAAAAAGGCCTTCGCCCTGCAGCAGGACGACCCGGCGCTGCGCCGCGCTGTATTCGACCGAAATGCGGGCGTCGTCCTTGAATTCGACCAGCGTCCCATCGGACAGGAGTTGTTGCACCGGCCTGACCACGATGGCCGGAGCTGCCTGCGGTGGAGGCACGCTGGCGGCGCCTGGATTCGCTCGCCAGACGAGCCCGATCACGACCAGCACCGCCACTCCAGCTATCGCCGCTCCCAGCCGGTGAATCCGACGGCGGCGCAGTCTCGTCTCCACCTCGGCGCACACCCGGTCCACCCGGCCGGTGGCGACCGCCCACTCCAACGTCGGCGACGGCGGCGGGCCCTCCGGCTCCCGCGGTGACGATGAATCAGCGTCGTCTTTCATCAGGCCCTCCGGCTTTCGCCGCCATGCAGGCGAACATATTGTTCCAGGCGCCTCACCCCGCGCGCGAGCTGTTCATCCACCGTCTTCTCCGAAATCCCAAGCCGCCCGGCGACGTCCCTCCGGGGGATGCCCCGGAGTTTTCGCAGCATGACGATTTCGCGGCAGCGGGGCGGCAAAGTTATCAACGCGGAAGCCAGGAGGTGAACCCGTTCGTCGGCCTCGACCGACCCGGCGAGGTCGGAGCTGCCTGGCATGACAGCCAGCGCGGCCAGATTCCCTCCATGATCTTCAAGCGAGACCCTGCCGCCTTGCACGCTGTCGAGCGCGATATGCCGGGCGACTTTGAAGAGAAAGGCCTTCGCCGACAGGATCGGGCGCACCGCGTGGGCCTTCCATACGCGCAGGTATGACTCCTGCACCACATCGTCGACATCCCGGACCGAAGGAAACGAGCCGCGCAAGTAAGCCTTCAACTGCCCATCGTGGGGATGCACCTCTTCGACGAACCATCGAGCTTGGTCGGCGACAGGCGATGGTTCTGGAGTGCTCGGGGTGCTCACAACAGAGGGCGGGTGGCGCAGTCCCTGTCGGATCGAAAGCGCAATGGCGAGTGGATTTTTGTCTGCGCAAGCACGAGGGGTGCATCTTGGTTTCGTGCAGTCCGGAGAGATCGACGGAGCGGTGGTTTTCAACCGCCGAGCTTGGGCGCTTGGAAGAGCGCCCCTCCGCAGTGCAAGAAAGTGAGATGCGCCCAAGCACGACGGGGTGTGACTCAAACTGAGATCAGTTCCGAAGGCCCTGGCTGTAGCGGCGGTCTATGACCGACGACGAACCGCCAGCCGTGGCGGAGCGTCGGCAAACGACCCGACGGAGGACATCACCGTCGCCGATCCGCGCCAGCAGGCCGCTGAGCCGGCCGGCCGCGCTGTCGTTACCCGCCGCGCCCTAACCGCGGGCGCGCGGCGGCGCGGCGGCCGGTTTGCGCTCGTGCGCGGCCGCGTGCTCCTGCTGGAGCGCGTGCAGCTGTTCGATCACGCTCGCGAGCTTGGTGCCGGTGGGCGTGAGCTGGTATTCGACATGCAGGACGGCCGCCGACCGGTCGACGCGCGTCGCGAGGCCGTAGTCCACCAGCTTGCGCAGTCGTTCATTCAGAATCTTGGTGGAGATGCCGGGGATGTAGCGCTCGAGCTGGCCGGGGCGTGACACGCCGCGCTGCAAGGCGCCGACCACGGCGGCGGACCATTTGCACCCCACGACATCTTCGAGCCGGCGATAGGTGTTTCGCTCATTCAAGGTCAGGTGCTTGGCAGGCATGGGCGCGATTATGCGACGGCGCGTGCGCTCGTCGAGTAGGCACAAAATGGTGCGGACATTCCGAATTGTGCCCCCTGCCCCCGGGGCGGGGAATGGGTTATCGTCGGGTCCTGCGCCACAGGTCGTGTCGCACCGTCATCAACTCACAACCCACAGGAGCCATCATCATGTCCAAGACCACCGCCACCTTCTATCACGCGGGCTGCCCCGTCTGCCTCGACGCCGAATCCGCGGTCACCCGCTTCCTCGATCAGAGCAAAGTCGCGCTCGAAGTGGTGCATCTGGGCACCGCGAAACAACGCCTCGCCGAGGCGGAGCGCGCGGGCGTCAAATCCGTCCCCGCCCTCGTGATCGGCGGGCAGACGCTGCACCTCAACTTCGGGGCGGCGCTCAGCGCGCTGAAGTGAATCCGTGGCCGGCGCCCGCGCGTCCATGACCTCTCCGATCCGGGCGGGCGGGCCGGCCGCTTCGTTTCCGCTGGCGCCGCCGATTTCGGCGGCGCTCTGGTTGAACACACCCGGGCCGCTGACGCTGGCCCAGCTGCGCGGGCGCGTCGTTGTGCTGCACGCGTTCCAGATGCTCTGTCCCGGCTGCGTGAGCCACGGGCTGCCGCAGGCGGCGGAGATCCGGCGCGCATTCGATCCGGACGCGGTCGCGGTGCTGGGGCTGCACAGTGTGTTTGAACATCACGAGGCGATGACGCCGGCGGCCTTGCGTGCCTTTGTGCATGAATATCGCCTCACGTTTCCCATCGCGGTCGACGCGCCGTCTGACCCCGGACCGCTGCCGCGGACGATGCACGCGTATCGGATGCAGGGCACACCCACCCTCGTGTTGATCGACCGGTGCGGCCGCGTGCGCGCGCAACACTTCGGAGTCGTCGCGGATCTGGTCGCGGGGGCCGAGATCGGCCAGCTGCTGGCGGAGCCGGCCACCGCCGGGATCTAGCGTCGCGACGCGGAGGTTTCGCGACAGGTAACCGCGCGCGCCAGCGGGTGGACCGCGCGCGCCAACCACTCGCTGGCGCTCGCCGCCACCGGGCTGCGCGACGTCGCGCTTCGCTTGGGCCGCCGCACTCGCCTGCACCACGTGGTCCCGCCGCGCCTCCACTCCGCCACCGCGGTCCCGGCATTCACCATCATCGCCGCTCGCCGTGTGGCGTGTCCGCCACCGCCCGCCACGCGTTTCCCCGCCGGCCCCGGCGCGGCCCCCACCGCCGCACGCGAAAGATTGCACGCCGGACGGAATCCCGCTTCATCGGCCTGACCATGTCTCTCCTCCGCGCCGTTCCTGCGCTCGTCGCCCTCCTCGGTTTTTCCGGGTGCGGCTACGTCCATTTTGGGAAACTGCCCAAGGATACCGGCCCCCGCGGCGATGCCCAGCTCGCCTCCGCCTACACCGATCTCCGCACCGAGCACAAGCTGCTCCAGCAGGAACTCGTCCTCGCCCGCAAGGAAGGCGACGCCCTGCGCAGCGCCCTCGAAAAAGGCGGCGGCACCGAACTCGCCGCCCGCCTCCAGGAAACCACCAAGGAACTCGCCACCCTCCGCGCCGCCTACGCGAAACTGCAGTCCGAGCGCGCCACGCCCGCCGCCGCCAGCCCCGCGGCCAGCGCCACCGCCCGCGCCGAGCTCGAGGAGAAACTCGCCGCCACCCTCCGCAATTACACGCAGCTCCAGGAAGAGAACACCCGCCTGCGCGCCGACGTCACGCGCACCCGGGAGGAGAACTCCACCCTCACCGCGCAACTCAAGACCGCCACCACGCAGAACGAACAGGCCCAGACCGCCCTCGCCCAGCTCAACACCGAACTCCTCGCGCAAAAGGAAGCCCGCGCCCGCGCCGACCAGCAGGCCGAGGCCGCCCGCGCCCAACTCGCCCTCGTCGTCGCCCGCACGGCCGACACCGCCGTCGCCAGCCGCGCCGCGCCCGAGACGAAACCCACGCTCGCGGACGCCCGCGACACCTCCGCCACCGGCGCCACCGTGATCGCCGCCCCGGTCCGCCTGGCCAATGCCCCGGCCAGCGATGCCCCGCCCACCGCCGAACTGCGCACCAATCCCGACCGCATCCGCGCCGCCGCCGCCAAGACCGCCGAACCCGCCCCGACCACGCCTCCCCAAGTCGAGTCACCGGCGTCGTCCACGTCGCGCACCCACGTCGTGCGCCCCAACGAGACCCTCGAATTCATCGCCCGGAAATACTACGGCGACCCCGCGAAGTGGACGCGCATCTACGTCGCCAACAACTCCCAACTCAGCGGCGGCCGCGCCATCAAGCCCGGCATGCAGTTGGTCATTCCGGAGGAGTGAGGCGCCGGTCGCGCGCGACCCCGCGGCGAAAGGATCGAGGTCGAGCGGCTTGACCCCAACGCGCTTTTGTCGGGCGGGGTCGCCGCACCCCGCCGATTCGACCGCACCATCCAACCAGCGTCTTGAGGTCAAGCCGCTCCACCTCGACTCGCATGCTCCCACGTTGAGCACTACTCACCTGTGTCGACCCGTCGTCGGCGGTGAAAAATCGTCCGCTCCGAACACGGGGGTAACAGCCAGTGAGGTCAGGAAACGGACGCCTTGGCTGCAGCGGCGGTCTGCGACCGCCGAACGAGAATCCTTGGCGCATCGCCGGCGATCGCAGACCGCCGCGACAGCTGGCTGACCTCGCTTCCTGTTGCACCCTCAAAACGCTCCCACCACCACCGCCAGCGCCACGAGCGACGCCACCACGCTCAACACGATCGCGCCCGACGCGATGCGCTCGTCGCCCTTCAGCTCCAGCGCCACCGTGTAGGACACCGTCGCCGACGGCGTCGCCATCAGGATCATCACGAGCTTCGTCTCGATCGCGCCGAGCCCCAGCACGCGCCCCGCACTCCAGCCGAGCGCCGGCCCCGCAAACGTTTTCACGAGCGCCGCGCCCAGCGGTTGCCGCCACGCCGCCCCGAGGTTGGCGGTCACGAGCGCGCCGCCCACGCCGAGCAGCCCGAGCGGCAGCGCCATGTCGCCCAGCGCCGCGAAGGATTTCTCCACCACCACCGGCAGCGGCCAGCCCGTGAGCGCGACCGCGATGCCCGCCAACGTGCCGATGAGCGGCGGGTTGGTCACCAGTTGTTTCGCGAGCGGCCCGAGCATGCGCAGGCCGAACTGATGCTGGCTCACCAGCAGCACGATCACGCCCGCGGTGTTGTAGATCACGAGCATCGGCGCGACCGTGATGATCGCGGCCGCGCGCGCCGAAAGCCCGCCCGCCACCGGCGTGTCGGGCAGCCCGTAGATGATCGGCAGCCCGACGAACGCCAGGTTGCCGCGAAACGCCCCCTGCACGTAGGTGCCCACCGCCGCCGCCGGCACGCGTTGCCACCACGCCACGCCATACGCCACCGCGATCGTGAGCGCCGTGCCCGTGAGCATCGCGGTGAACATCAGCTTCGTCCCGCCCGCCTGATGCAGCGACGCCGTGAGCTGCGAAAACAGCAGCGCCGGCAGCCCGAGGTAATACGTCACGCGATTCGCCTCGCGCAAAAACCGCTCCGACACGAAGCCGCTCCACTGCATCCACGCGCCGAGCGCGATCAGCAGGAAGACCGGAGCGAGCGCATTGAGGACGAGCATCCGCGCAGCAAACGCACGACCTCGCGCCGCGTCTAGCCTGGAGCGGAGGCCGCCGACCGCCGGGGCCAACCTCACCTTTCCGGCTGAGGCGGGACGCCTCCAGTCACGTGGACGAGGCGTCCCGCCTCGTCGATTGCAGAAAAGTGAGATGCGCCCGGACCGCCAGCGACCATGGCACGCCACTCGCCCGGCGGGCAGAGGCCGCCGCCACGCCGGGCGTCAGAAGTCGTCGACCGGAAATTGCCCGCCGCTACGTCGCGCCTCACGCCGCCTTCTTCCGCCGCGCCGCGGCCGCCTCCGCGCGGCACTCCTCGATCCGCGCGCGAAACGCCGCGCTCTTCATCAGCTCCGCAAACCCCGCCAGCGCGATGCGCTTTCCGCCCTCGAGATCCGTCGGGAAATGCACGCCGGCCAGCACCCGCCCCCAGCAGAAATACCGCGCGCGGTCCATCAGCTCGGCGCGCATCTCCGGAAAAATCTCCGCCAGCACCGCGGCCCGCATCCAGCCGTTGTAACTGTGCCCGCTCGGGTAGGAATCATTCGTCGGCAGGTCCACGCACGGCTGCACCCGCGGGTCGAGCGCGTAGGGCCGCGGGCGCGCGTAGGCTTTCTTCGATTGGTCGATGAGCGGTCGCAGATCGTCGTTGATATCCTTCAACAGCTGCACGAACCGCGGAAAATTCTCCGCCTTGAACGACGCCGGCAGCAACCCGCCCGCGCCGAACACCGCGAACACGTCGTTCTTGTCCACGATCTTCGCCCACGCGACCTGCTCGGCCGTCCGCGCCGCCTGCACCTGCCGCACCGTCTCGAGATCCGCCTGCGCCGCGAGCGATCCCGCCGCTGGCGGCTTCGGCAGAATCTGCGCGAGATCGAGCCGCTTCGCCTCGACGAAGTGCACGACCGCGGCCGGCGCCGCCGCCGGCTTCATCAAATTGTCCTCGGCCCGCAAGCCGGGCGCAGCGATCAGCGCGGCGGTCAGCAGCCGGATCACAGGGAAAAAACGGAGCGTTTGCACGCGCGCGACCGTGCCGAAGTTCCGCCCGCCGGCAACTGTGTTTCGCCCCCGTTCTCCCCTGCGCCTCACTCGCCGTTTGTCACCCAATAGGTGACAAATGGTGGCGTGATCCACGGGCTCAGGCGGGGGGCACTCAAACTGAGGTCAGTTCTCGAATGCCTCGGTTGTAGCGGCGGTCTATGACCGCCGAACGAATACCCTTGGCGCCACGCCGGCGGTCATAGACCGCCGCTACAAGTCACTGACACCAGTTTGAGTCACACCCCGGGCGGGGTGCTGCCGCACCGCGCGCTTGCTTCGCGCCGTGCGGCCCGCTCACTTCGCCCGATGTCCTCGCTCCCCGCTCAATTCACCAGCGTCACCGTCGCCACCAAGGCCAACGTCTATTTCGACGGCAACGTCGTCAGCCACACCGTGCACTTCCCGGACGGCTCGAAGAAAACCCTCGGTCTCATCCGGCCCGGCTCCTACCACTTCAACACCGGCGCCCCCGAGCGCATGGAGATCGTCGCCGGCCACTGCACCGTCGCGCTCGACGGCTCGGCCGCGAAGCAGGACTACGCCGCCGGCACGCACTTCGATGTCCCCGGCAACAGCGGCTTCACCATCGCCGTGAGCAGCGGCCTCTGCGAATACATCTGCTCGTTCCTGAAAGTGTAGGTCGGGCTTCACGCCCGACACGACTTCGGCCGCGCCTGCGTCGGGGATAAACCCCGACCTACGTGTTCCAGAGATTCATTGTCGCACCGGGGCGAACCCGCCACGGTCGCCGGCATGAAACGCGTTCCCGCCCCGCTGTTCGCCGCGCTTGCCGCCGTCGGCTTCGTCCTTGCTTCGCCGCTTCGCGGCGCCGAAGGCACCGCCCTCTCCGATGGCCTCTACGCCGAGTTCACCACGCCGCGCGGCGCGTTCACCGTGGAGCTGTTCTACACGCGCGCCCCGCTCATGTGCACCAACTTCGTCGGCCTCGCCGAAGGCTCGCTCGCGCCGAAGGCCGGCCAGCCCTTCTACACCGGCCTCACCTGGTATCGCGTCGTCCCCGGCTTCGTGATCCAAAGCGGCAACCCCGGACTCAAAGACACCGACGACGAGGAAAAACCCATCCCGCACCGCTTCCCCGACGAGTTCGTGCCCGGCCTGCGTCACGACGCCGCGGGCATCCTCTCGATGGCCAACGCCGGCCCCGACACCAACAGCTGCGAGTTCTTCGTCACCCTCGCGCCGACGAATCGCCTCAACTACCTCCACTCCGTCTTCGGCCGCACCGTGCGCGGCCTCGAGGTGCTCCCGCAGATCAAGCAGGACGACGCAGTCACCATCAAAATCCAGCGCATCGGCGCCGCCGCGCGGGCCTTCCGCGCCGACGCCGAGTCGTTCGCGCGCCTCTCCGCCGCGAAGAAAAAATACGCCGACCTCGCCGCCGCGACCAAGGACCTCTCGCCCAAATCCCACTTCTTCGATCCCGACAAAATCCTCCCCGTCGATCCGCCGCGCGCGAAGAACTTCAACTACAAGCTCGCCAACTTCGAGCGCACCACCGGCCTCCGCCTCGCCGCGCGGGTGTTCGCCAAATCTCCCTCCGCGGCCGAGGACGCCCAGCCCGGTCAATTCATGAAAGCCCTCGCCGCCCAGCTCGGCGTCGAAAAACGCGGCGCCGTCGCCGCCTATTTCGCCGACGACCACGACTGGCGCGTCTGGCTCATCGGCGAATCGACCACACCCTTCTTCGGCCGCCCCGCGACCGCCAGGGACCTCGCCGACGGCGGCGCGTTTCACGAGGTGAAGGAAGCCTTCCTCAAAGCCGCCCAAGCCGAAGGCGACGCCACGTTCGCGCAGCAGCAGAAAACCTCCGCGCCCGACAAGCAGCCCCCGCCCGGCCAGCGCATCAAACTCCAAACCGACGCGCTCCTCGACGGCCTGATCTTCAAACTCGAACCGCAATGACGCTCCACCGCCGGCACGGCGGGCCGGACGCAGAAATCACGCGTGCAACGCGCGGGATGGCAGGCGGGCAGCCCGTTGTTCTCGCGCGTGCCCGTGGCTTCGACCAACCCAACGCCGGACCTGCGCCAGACGAGGCCATCGTCACCCTCGGCGCGACCCATGACACCAGTTACGTTGTAGTTTGGCATTGTAGGCCCGGCCGGTGGCCGGGCAGTCCGCCCACCGGGCGGGCCTGCAAAATCCAAAGCGCCGAAGCGCCGCGTAACTGACATGACTTCGTTCCTGCCGCCGCCGGCACTGTCCGCGCCGACGAGCCGCTCCAGTGCAGCGACCGAAAAGCAACGCCACGTTGCGCAGCCAGGTCGCTGCGAGCGTGAGCGCGCGGTCCGCTCGAAAACCGCCGCGGATGCCGGATTTCAGGAGCCGCGTCTCCCGACGGGCCGGGCGGGGAACGGCCGCCGTCGGGCGCGCTACGGGACGTAGCTGAGCTCTTCCTCGGTCAACGCCCGTCCGGAAACACCGCCGCCTTGGAGGGCCAGCACCCGGAGCGTGTTGTCGACGATGTCCTGGATGTGCGCCGCCATCGCATCGCGCGCCCCGGCGGCGTCGCCTTGGCGAATCGCGACAAAGATCTCCTCATGGCTCGCGAGGACGGCGCGCCGGCGCGCATCGATCGTTTTCTTCTCCAGCTGCACATCACGTTCCGGGCCCGGCACGGTCACCACGCGGTTGATCAGGTGCAGGCGGAGGATCTCCGATTTCATCAGCTCGTTCTTGGCGGCCGACATGATGGCCACATGAAACCGGACATCCTCCCGGCGCAGCGCCTCGAGGACCGCCTCCTCCTTGTCGCGCGCGGTGGCGATGATCTTTTCGGTCAGCTTGCGCATCGCCTCCAGGGCCAGCGAGATTTCGCGCAGGTCCTCCTCGGTGCGATTGGTCGCGGCCAGGCCCGCCGCGAAGCTCTCCAGCGCCAGTCGGAGCCCGCACATCTCGCGAAATTCCTTCAGGGCCATCTGCTTCACGCTGGCCCCCAACCGGGCCTGAATGGTCACCAATCCATCCGCCTCCAGCTGGCGCAGGGCATCCCGCACCGGCGTGCGGCTGACCCCGATCTCCGCGGACAAGGTCTTGGTGGCCAGGCTCGCGCCCGGCGCATATTCGCCGCCCAGGATCCGCTTCCGGATGTAGTCGTAGGCGATATCGGAATTGACATCCTTCATGCGCGAAAACGAAATACTCGTGTATACATGAGTTGCAAGATGGAAACCTTGTCGGCCATCGCGTCCCCTGACCCCAACGGTGCACCGGCGGCTCCGGCCTCAGCGGACGTCGAAAAAGGCAGGGCCCGACCTCCGGGCAGGCCGAGCGCCGCGCCGCGACACGAGCGCACGACGGCCGGCCCGGAGGTCCGGCGCCACCTTCGAACAGCCTTTTTCGACGCCTTCTCGGGATCGCCCCGCCCCGCCGCCCCATGAGCCAGCACTCCATCCTGGTGGTCGGCTGTGGCAGCATCGGCGAACGCCATCTGCGTTGTTTCCAGGCCACGGCCCGTGCAACCGTCACCGCCTGCGAGCAGAATCCGGCGCTGCTGCAACGCATGGCGGACACCTACCGGGTGCCCGGCGTCGCGGACTGGCAGGCCGCCGTGCGCTCGGGCCAACCCACCGCGGTCGTCATCTGCACCCCGGCTCCCCTCCACGTGCCGATCGCCGGCGCGGCGTTGGCGGCCGGGATGCACGTGTTGATCGAGAAACCGCTGTCCCATTCGTTGGCGGGCGTGGAGGAGCTCCTCGCCGCCCACGCGCGCAGCCAGCGGCAGGCGGCGGTCGCCTATGTCCTTCACGTCTTTCCCTTCCTCGCGGAGGCGCAGGCCTTTCTCGCCCGGGGCGAACTCGGCCCGGTGCGGCAGGTGTCGGTCCTCAGCGGACAGCCGTTTCATCTCCTCCGCCCGGCCTACGCCCAGACCTACTATCGCGACCGGCGCACCGGCGGCGGCGCGATCCAGGATGCCCTCACCCACTCCGCCAACTGGATCGAAAGCGTGCTCGGACCGACCGAGAGTGTGCTGTGCGATTGCGCCCACCTCGCGCTGCCCGATGTGGAAGTCGAAGACACCGTGCATGTGAGCGCCCGCCACCGGGACGGCGTGCTGGCCAGTTACGCCCTCAACCAGTTCCAGCACCCCAACGAAACGTCCTTCCAGCTCAACTGCGTCGCGGGCAGCCTGCGCATCGAGCTGCACGCCCAGCGCTGGGGCGTTTTTCGTGCCGGCGATGCCGGCTGGACGTGGCACGACGCGCGCGTCGCCGATCGTGACGCGCACTTCATCGCCCAGGCGAACGCCTTTCTCGACCAAATCGAGGGGCGGCCCCCGCGGCTTTGTTCGCTCGAGGCCGCCGCCCACACGCTTCGCTTCAACCTCGCCGCCCTCGCCTCCGCCGCATCCGGCACGCGCGTCAACTGCGCCTCCCTCCATGCCTGATCTCCCCGCTTCCGCCCCATCGTCGTCGGTGCGACTTGCCATGCTCGGCATGATTCCGGGCAACGGCCACCCGTATTCCTGGTCGGCCATCGTCAACGGCTTCGATCCGGTCGCGATGGCCGCGTGCCCGTTTCCCGTCATCCCGCGCTACCTCGGCGCCCAGCCAGCCGGCAGCGTGCGCCTCCCGCACGCGCAAGTGACGCATCTCTGGACCGACGTTGCCGCCGAGGCGGCGCAGGTCGCCGCGGCTGCCCTGATCCCGCACGTCGTCGCCCGGCCCGAGGACGTGATCGGCCACGTCGACGCCGTCGTGATCGCGACCGACGACGGGTTTGATCACGTGCGCCGCGCCCGCCCGTTCATCGAGGCCGGCTTGCCGGTCTTCGTCGACAAACCGCTCGCGCTCTCGGTCGAGGATCTGCGGACCTTCGTGCAATGGCAGAGGGCCGGCGCGCGCATCCAATCCTCGAGCGGGCTGCGTTACGCGCCCGAGTTGGACGGACTGCTCGCACGCGCGAAAGCCGGCGAGCTGCGCTGGCTCGCCGCCACCTGTTGCAAGACCTGGGAACGTTACGGCATCCACCTGCTCGAACCGGTCTTCCGGCTGCTCGGCCCGGGATTCGTTTCCGTGCGCCTCGAGTCCCACGGAACCCATGGCACCGAGGTCGCCCATCTCCTGCACCGCAGCGGCGTGCAATTCACGCTGCCGGTCATGTATGACGCCGGACCGTCGCACGGCCTCCTCACGATTTGCGGCACCGAGGGGGCCCACACGCTGCGCTTCACCGACACCTACACCGCCTTTCGCCGGCAGATGGCCGGCTTCATCGATTTCGTCCGCACCGGCGCCAGCGCCCATCCCTTCAGCGAGACGGAGGAGCTGATGGCCGTGCTCATCGCCGGCCTCCGCAGCCGGGCCGAGCAGTCGCGCCGGGTCGCCGTCGCCGAAATCCTCGAACAAATTTCCTCATGAAAACCCGTCGCAGCCGCGTCCTCGAAAAACTCCGCCGGGGCGGATTCGCCACCCTGCTCAAACTCAACTTTTCCGATCCCCGCGTGGTCGAGATCGCCGGCCTCTGCGGCGCCGACGGCGTCTGGCTCTGCAACGAACACGTGCCCAACGACTGGCTTGGCCTCGAAAACCAGATCCGCGCCGCGCGCGTGCACGACATGGATACGATCGTGCGGGTCGCGCGCGGCAGCTACAGCGACCACCTCCGCCCGCTCGAGGCCGACGCCACCGGCATCATGGTGCCGCACGTCGCGTCCGCCGATGAAGCCCGCCAGATCGTCGACTGGGCGCGCTGCCACCCGGTCGGCCGGCGCCCGCTCGACGGCGGCAATGTCGACGGCCAGTTCTGCCAGTTGCCCATGGCCGACTACCTGCACCACACGAACACCGAGCGCATCATCGTCCTCCAAATCGAGTCGCCCGAGGCACTCGCCCAGGTCGAGGCCATCGCCGCGGTGCCGGGTTTCGACGTGCTGCTGTTCGGTCCGGGCGATTTCAGCCACCGCATCGGCAAAACCGGACAACTCGACGCCCCCGAAGTGGTCGACGCGCGCCGGCGCGTCGCCGCCGCCGGACGCCGGCACGGCAGGTTCGTGATGACCGCCGGGCTCTTCGCGCCCTTCGAGCAACTCGTCGCCGAAGGGCACCAGCTCTTCAACGTCGGCGCGGATGTCGCGGGCCTCGGCGATTTCTTCAAGCAGCGGCTTTCGCTGGTGCCACCACCCGCCCCCCGGCCGGCCGGCGGCCAACCCCCGTCTCCCTATGCCGCCTGACGCCACTCCGCCGGCTCCGTCGTTTTCCCTGCACGGCAAGGTCGTCGTGCTCGCCGGCGGCAGCGGTCTGCTCGGCCGCGCGCTCACCGCCGCCATCGCGGACGCGGGCGCGACCCTCATCATCACCTCGCGCAACCGCGCGTCGCTCGAACCGGCGGCCGCCACCGCGCGCGCCGCCGGCCGCGACGTCCACGCCGAGGAACTCGACATCGGCCGCGAAGCCTCGATCCACGCGCTCCGCGATCGCGTGCTCGCGACGCACCGGCGCCTCGACGGCCTGGTGTTCAACGCCGTGCAGCGCGTGATGCGCGGCTTCAACGACCAGCTCGCGAACTGGGAGACCTCGATGGCCACCAACGCCACCGGCTTCTTCGCCACCGTGCGCGCGCTGGGCGACGCGATGGCCGCGCAAAACTCCGGCAGCATCGTCAACATCGCCTCGCACATGGGCATGGTCGGCGTGCACCCGGCCCTCTACCCGAAAGAGATGGCGTTCCCCTCCCCCGATTACTTCTTCCACAAGGCGGGCATGCTCAATCTCACACGCTATCTCGCCTCCTACTACGGCGCGCGCGGCGTGCGCGCCAACGTCGTGTCGCCCGGCGGCATCTACAACCCCGAGCGCCCGCCACCCGCCGAGTTTCTCGCGCGCTACGGCCCGATGACCGCGCTCGGCCGCATGGCCGACGCCCGCGAAATCGGCGGCGCGGTCGTCTTCCTGCTCAGTGACGCCTCGACCTACGTCACCGGCGCCAACCTCCCCGTCGACGGCGGCTACACCGCCAAATAACCCGCTGCTCCCGTGACCGCCTGGCACTCGCTCGAAAAGAAAACCATCTGGGTCACCGGCGGCGCCGGCTACCTCGGCTCGCCGATCACCGCGGCGCTGGATGCCGCGGCCGGAAAAGTCGTCTGCCTCGACCTCGCCGACAAGGCCGCGACGCTCGTGCAGCAGCAGCAGCTGACGAAAACCATTCCTGTTTCCTGCGACCTGACGACGGCCGACCTTCCCGCCCTGGTCGGGCAAACCGCCGCGCAACACGGCGTGCCCGACGGCGTGGTGCACCTCGTCTTCGCCTCGTCGAGCGGCCAGAAACTCGAGGACCTCGCCCGGGCCGACTTCCAGAAAACCATCGATCTTTCGCTGCCGATGACGTTCGAGCTGTGCCGCTGCGTGGCCGAATGCATGAAGCCGCGCGGCGGCGGCAGCGTGGTGCTCTTCTCCAGCATGTATGGCGTGGTGGCGCCCGATCCCCGCATCTACCGCGCGCCCATGGCGCCCAACCCGATCGACTATGGAGCGAGCAAGGCCGCCGTGCTCGCGATGGCGCGCTATTTTGCCGTGCACTACGGCCCGGCGGGGCTGCGCTTCAATTGCGTCACGCCGGGACCGTTTCCGAATCCGACCATCCAGAAGGATCTCCCGGACTTCATCCACGACCTCGCCGGCAAGACCGCCCTCCGCCGGATCGGCCGGAATACCGAGATCGTCGGCCCGACACTTTTTCTCCTGACCGACAGCGCCTCCTTTGTCACCGGCCACAGCCTCGCCGTGGACGGCGGGTGGACGACCTGGTAGCGCGCGTCGCCCCGGACAGAGCGCGTCTCACTTTCGTCCAACGCAAACGCGCCGCCGGGTGGGCCGGAGGCTCCGCGCCCGGCCGGTTCGCCGCGACTCCCGCTCGCTCGTGGCCGCCCGCGGAGCGGCCGGCCCACCTCCTGGTTTTCTGCAAGCAAGTGAGCCATGTTCCGCTCCCAATATCGCCGGTTTGTGGCACGGGTCTCCCGACCCGTGATCCACTTCGCCACGGGTCATACCAACGGCTGTTGAGATTTGGATCATCGTAGGTCGGGCTTTACGCCCGACATCGTCCGACCGCAGGCGTCGGGGATAAATCCCAACCTCCCCACGCGACCCAATAGTCCATTCTTCAGCAGCCGTTGGTATAAATCAAACTGAGGCCAGTTCCGAAGGCCTTGGCTGTAGCGGCGGTCTACGACCGCCGACGGAGGAATGCTGGAGGTTCGACGGCGGTCACAGACCATCGCTACAGCTGGCTGACCGCATTTCCTGTTACACCCCTCCAGCGCAGCAGTGCATCTATCCAGTCGCATCCGACGCCTGCTTTTGTTTCCATGGCCGGTCGCCGCCTATCGATGAACTTTCGCCCCGCCGTTCACTTCCTTGTCTCCGCCCTCTGCCTCTCGCCCGTCGCCACCCTGGCGCTCGACCTCCACGTCGATCCGCTCGGCCACGACACCTGGTCCGGCCGGCTCGCGCAGCCCAACGCCACGCAGACCGACGGTCCGCTGGCTTCACTCAACGGCGCGCGCCTCGCCGTCCGCCAGCTGCCGCGGCCGCTCACCGAGCCGGTCCGCGTGATCTTCGCCCGCGGCACCTACCGGATCAGCGCCGCGGTCGCCTTCGATGCGCGCGACTCCGGCGCCGAGGGCCGGCTCATCTCGTATGAGGCCGCGCCGGGCGCCGAGGTCATCATCTCGGGTGGCGCAACTTTGCCACCCTTCACGGAGAGCAAGCCCGGTCGTTGGGAACTCGATCTGCCGGCCGGCACCGCACCCTTTGAGCAGCTCTGGCTCGGCGAGCGGCGCGCCGTCCGCGCCCGCGCCGTGAGCCAGGGCTACCGTTTCCTGCGCAGCCTCGAACAGGAAAAGCGCATCGCCTCCGACCGCGGCGGCGACATCTACGAGCAGACGCTCCGGGTTTCCCCCGCCGACCTCGCCGCGTTTCGCGACGCCACGGCCGCCGAGACCAAGGACGCCGTGATCAACTTCTATCACAAATGGGACAACACGCGCCGCCGCGTGGAATCGGTCGATCCCGCCAACGGCCTCCTCGTCGTCCGCGGTGGCGCCGTGAAGCCCCACAATCCCTTCGATCACCACACCGGCTTCCTCATCGAAAACCTCCCATCGCTCCTCGACGAACCGGGCGAATGGTTCCTGTCCCGCGCCGGCCGCCTGACCTACCTCCCGCGCGCGGGCGAGACGGTGGCCCGCACCGTCGCCACTTACCCCGTCGCCGAAAAACTGCTCACGCTGACCGGCGAGGCCGCGCAGCCCGTGCAGTTTCTCCGCTTCCACGGATTGAAATTCCGCCACGCCCGGGGCGTCGCGTCCGTCGCGACCTTCGAGGCGAACCAGGCCGCCGTGCGCAGCGTCGATGGCGTCGTCACCCTCGCGCATGCCCGCCACGTCGGGTTCGAGGGATGCGAGCTGTCCCATTTCGGCAGTTACGGCTTCTCCCTTCAGCCGGGTTGTCGCGAGGTGACCGTGGAGCATTGCCTCATCACCGACATGGGCGCCGGCGGCGTCAAAATCGGCTCGCTCAATGACGAGCCCCAGCCCGGGAACCACGCCAGCCACAATCGCATTCACAACAACATCATTCGCGACGGCGGCCTGCTCTTCCCGTGCGCCGTGGGCGTCTGGATCGGTTCCTCCTCCGACAACGAAGTCACGCACAACGAAATCTCCGATCTCTTCTACTCCGCCATCTCGGTCGGCTGGCGCTGGGGCTACGCGCCCAGCAACGCGAAGCGCAATCGCATCGAGTGGAATCATCTCCACCACCTCGGCAAGGGACTGCTCAGCGACATGGGCGGCGTCTACACGCTCGGGCCGTCCGAGGGCACGACCGTGAGCCACAACCTCATCCACGATGTGACCTGCTTCAGCTACGGCGGCTGGGGCCTCTACACCGACGAGGGCAGCACCGGCATCGTCATGGAGGGCAATGTGGTTTTCAACACGACCGACGGCGGCTTCCACCAGCACTACGGCCGCGAAAACGTCATCCGGAACAACGTCTTCGCCTTCTCCAGCGAGGTGCAACTGAAGCGCACGCGGACGGAGGAGCACCTTTCCTTCACCTTCGAAAACAACCTCGTCGTCTACGATCGCGGCGACCTGCTCGGCGGCAACTGGAGCGGCACGACCGCCCACGTGCTCCTCCAGCGCAACCTCTACTGGAACTACGCCGGGCGATCCGTCACGTTCACGTCCAAGCATCTCCCCTTCGCCGCGTGGCAGCAGACCGGACAGGACGCCGGCTCGCTCATCGCCGACCCGCTGTTTGCAGATCCGGCCGCGCGCGATTTCCGGCTCAAGGCCGGCTCGCCGGCCCTCGCGCTCGGCTTCAAGCCCATCGATGTCTCCACGATGGGTGTCATCGGCGATGCCGCGTGGCGCAAGCTGGCGGCGACCTACGACCGCGAGCCCGCTCTGCCTCGCCCCGAGAAACCCGTGCCGCCCGCCCTCAACATCCGGCAGGATTTCGAAGGCCGCATCACGAACCCCAAATTTCCTTTTCCCCACGCACACGGCAGCCTCGCCGACCGCAAACCCGGCCAGCCGCCGCCGGGCGACTCGCTCAATCTTACCGGAGCCCGGAAGTCCGAGGGCCGGCAGAGCCTGCGGTTTCTCGATGCCCCCGGTCTGCCGGCGTCCCACTATCCGATGCTGACGTTTTCGCCGAACCATCAGACCGGCACCTCGACGGTCAGCTTCGACCTCTTCCTCGAATCGAAAGCGATCTTCGTCCACGAGTGGCGCAACAAGGCGACGCCTTACCAGACCGGCCCCGTCTTTCAAATCAAGGACGGCAAACTCACCGGCGTGAAGGGCCTCAGCAGCGAGATCCCGCTCGGCCAGTGGGTGCGTTTCGAAATTGTCGCCGCGCTCGGGCCGGCGAGTCCGGGCCGCTGGACGCTCCGCGTGACACCGGCGGGACAAGCCACGCGCGAGTTCGCCGATCTCCCCTTCCGCAGCGCCGCGATGAAGTCACTCGATTGGGTCGGCTTCATCAGCGCCGCCACGGAGAAGACCGAGTTCTACCTCGATAACCTCGCCATCGTCACGACCGACCCAGGCCGCTAAAGAGAGAGTCAGAAGTCGTCGGTCGTGATTTGCCATGGCGTAGCGGCGGGCGTCTCTGCCCGCCGACCCTGACACATCGCGACCGGCGGACCGGGACGCCCGCCGCTACGTCGCGACTTCTGATACCAACGTCACCGTGCTTTTGGACTGTAGGCCCGGCCGGTGGCCGGGCAGCCCGCCCACCGGGCGGACCTACAAGATCAGGAGTCTCAAAGCGCGCCGTAACTGGTATCAGTCTCTTGCACTGCGGAGGGGCGCTTTTCCATGCCCCAAGCCCGACGGTTGAAACCCGTCGCTCCGTCGTGCTCACCGGACGGCAAGAAACCCAGCTGCGTCCTCTCGCCGCCGCGAACGCGGAGCCGGTCGGGCCGGGCGTGTCCGTCTCGCGCTGATGTCGTCGAGGGCTTGGTCAGTCCTTCCGCGGCGTCTCCGGCACGATCGTGGGGGTGCCGACCTTCACCTTGCCTTCCGGCACGTTCATGTTTTTCGCGAGAAACGCTTCCACGCGCCGGTAGAACTCCAGTTTGTTCTCCAGCTTCCGAAAGCCGTGGCCTTCGTTCTCCTCGACCATCACCTCGAACGGCTTGCTGTGTTTGTTCAGCCGCGACTCGAGGATCTGCCACTGCTCGAACCGCACCCGGGGGTCGTTCTTGCCGTAGGCCGCGAAGAGCGGGGCGCGGATTTTTTCCACGTGGTTCACCGGGCTGGTCGCGCGCAGGATGTCGACTTCCCTCACTGGATCGATGTCGCGGATCGCGCGGTTTTCGCGGAAGATCCGCGGTGGCGAGAAGCTCCGCGGTCCTGCCCGCTGTTCGAGGTCGCTGACGCCCACGTAGTCGACGCCGCAGCAGTAGACTTCCGGCGTCAGGGTGAGTCCGGCCAGCACCGCGTATCCGCCGTAGCTCGCGCCCATGATGCCCACGCGGTTCGCATCGGCGTAGCCCTGCTCGACGCACCACTTCACGCCGTCGGTGAGATCGTCCTGCATCTTGCGGCCCCACTGGCGGTAGCCGGCGAGTTGAAACGCGAGGCCGTAGCCGCCGCTGCCGCGATAGTTCACCTGGAGCACCGCGTAGCCGCGGTTGGCCAGAAACTGGGTTTCGTCGCGGAAGCCCCACGAATCACGCGGCCCGAACGGCCCGCCGTGCGGCACGACGATGAGCGGCAGGTTTTTCAACGGCCGGCCGACGGGCACGGTGAGGTAGCCGGCGATCTCGAGTCCGTCGCGCGCCGTGAAGCGCACGGGCCGCATCTCGGCCAGGTGCTTCGGATCAAGGCCGCGCCGCGCGCCGCCAATCACGCTCATTTCCTGCTTCTCCGCGTGGTAGAGGTAGAACGTGCCGGGATGACGATCGCTCGCGGCGCGCACGACCATGAGTTTGCCGTCGCTGGTTGAACTCAGGATCGAGTTGCGCGTGCCGGGCAGAGCCCGGTCGAGATCCGAGGCGAGCTTGGCCATCTTCGGATCGAGCCATTTGACCTCGGGATATTCGTCTTCGTAAGCGATGCCGGCGAGGTCGCCGTCGGTGTTGAACTTGAGTCCATCGACAGCCGCCCGCGACGTGAGGCCGCCCGTGCGCAGCACGTAGTTGGCGAGACGATCGCCAGGCTCCACGCGCGGATGGGTGAAGAGCACTTCGCCAAACTTTCCGGTCTCGGGGTCGAGTGTGGTGATGGCGGCCTTGTCGTAACCGACGAAGGTTTTCACGAAGAGCGTGCGGTTGTCCTTCGCGAACACGCTCGGCCGCCAGTGTGGCTCGATCGGCGCGGCCTCCTCAAAAAAAAGTGAGAGTTCCTTGCTGAATTCCCCGATCGTGCGCCACGCGGCCTTGGCGTTGGCGCGGTATTTGATGCGGATCGGCTCTTCGAAATCGGTGCAGATCGCCACGCGGATCACACCGTCGCGGTCGGCGATCCATTGGCGGGCGTTGATGTAGTTGCGCTCCTCGATGGTTTCCTTGCCGCTGCGGAGGTTGACCTTGATCACGTCGGCGAGGAACGAGTTGCCGCGGATGCGCCCCATGAGGATGTGATCGTTATCCTTGGGGAGAAGGCTGATGAGCGATTTGGGGAGGTCGCGTTCGCTCGCGGCCATCTCGCCCTGGCCGGCGCCGTCAGGCGTGGACTCGACCCGCTCGAGCTTGTTGATCACGACGAGATTTCCGCCGTCGGGATCGCAGGCGAACATGCCGAACTGTTCGCGGCCGCCCCACTGTTGCACGAAGATGAGGCGGTCTTTTTTGGCCCAGACGTAGGAAACCACGCTCTCCTCCTTCATGTTGGTCAGCCACCGGAGTTGCTTGGTCTCGCGGTCGAGGATGGCGAGGTTGTTGCGCTGGTTTTTCGGCGCGAGCCATGTGAGGTAGCGGCCCGTGGGCGAAACCTGCACGGCCGCCATCTCGGAGTCGGCGAAGAGCAAATCCAGCGGCAGGAGCGGCGGCACTTGGGCATGGAGCACCGAAACGAGGGCGAGGGCGGGCGCGAGCGTTCGGACGGCGCGGAGTAGAGTGGTGGTCATGGCGGATGGTGTGGCCTCCGACTGAGGCTGGCTGATCGGGGGAGTCAATTTTTCGACAGGGGAAACTACCTACTTAGACGTTGCCAAGCCCCGGGCCACCACCCTGCATTGCCGGGTCATCACAACCCGGACGGCTTTGCAGCCGGCCGGTGGCACTCCTAACCACAACAACCTGATCTATGAACAATCCGCTATTGGCGGCCGTGTCTGCGGCTGCACGTCTCGGTTTCGTGGCGTTGCTTGGCGCCGGCATTCTCGCCGCGCAGACCGCTCCGAAACCCACTGAAAAGAAGGATGATTCCAACGAACCGCAAAAGCTCGAAAAATTCGAGGTGACCGGTTCCCGCATCAAGCAGGTCGACGTCGAGGGGCCGTCCCCGATCAAGATCATCGATCGCGTCGAGATCGAGGCCTCCGGCCGCACCAATCTCACCGATCTCCTGCGCGACATGCCCGAAGCCGGTTTCACCGGCATCAACGAGGGCGGCACCACCGCCGCCGTGCGTGGCTCCACCGCGCTTAATCTCCGCGACCTCGGCGCCAACAACACCCTGGTCATCGTCAACGGTCGCCGCACCGTCGCCACCGCCAACGCCTCGGGCGGCACGGTCTTCGTCGATCTCAACCGCTTCCCGATCGCGATGGTCGAGCGCGTCGAAGTCCTCAAGGACGGCGCGTCCGCCATTTACGGTGCCGACGCCACGGCCGGCGTCGTGAACATCATCCTCCGCAAGGACTACAACGGCGTCGAAGTGTCCACCTCCTACGGCAACTCCACCAAGACCGACGTCGGCGAGAAATCCTTCTCGCTCTTCGCCGGCGCCGCTTCCGGCAAGGCCAGCGCCACCATCGGCGTCACCTTCTTCGAGCGCGGTGCGCTCAAGGCCGTGGATACGAACTTCGGCAAGAATGCCGACCTCTCGGCGCGCTACGCCGCGAAGGGCGCGAAGTATGCCGACCTCGTTGCCGGCGGCTTCTTCGATCTGCGCTCCGGCACCGGTCCGCAGGCCCGCATCAACCTCACTGGTCTCGCCGCCGGCCAGGTTAACGGCCAGAACGGCGTCAACATCCCCGGCCTCGCCGCGGGCGCGACCATCACCCGCCTCCCCGGCACCGGCGGCACACCGGCCGGCTCGCTCACCACGGCCACACCGTCGTTTACGAATCCGTCGCAGGTCGGTACCGGCGGCCAGTTCAACGCGGCGGCGACGGCCACCTATGTCCCGCAGATCCTGACGCCCCAGAGCAGTCCCTCGAATCTCTACAATTTTCAGGAGTTCGTCTGGTTGACGCCCGAGGTGCAGCGCACCGGCCTCAATTTCACCTACCGGTATGACATCTCCAAGAACCTGACCCTCTTCTCCGAGGGCGCTTACCAGCAGAACAAGTCGCACATCGAGCTGGCTCCGTCGCCGATCTCGACGGCGGGTGACAACAACATCCTCGTCCCGAAGACCAACTACTGGAATCCCTTCGGCGTCGATCTCAACTTCGCCTTCCGTCCGGTCGATATCGGCCCCCGCAAGGCCGACATCAGCAACAACAGTTACTCGCTGCTCTTCGGCGCCCGCGGCACCCTCTTTGACAAGTGGGACTGGGAAGTCGGCTATACCTACGGCTACGACGAAGTGGTCGATCTCACCACCAACGCCATCTCCGAGAGCCGTCTGCGCGCGGCACTGGCCAGGAGCACGCCGGATGCCCTCAACATTTTTGGCGGCGCCAATTTCAAGAACAGTCCCGCCACGCTGAATGGCATCCGCGTGCAAAGCCAGAAGGCGGGCAATGCCGGCCTTGATGCGTGGGACGGTCTGATCCGCGGCGATCTTTTCAACATCCCGACGGGCACGGTCGGCAGCGCCTTCCACGCCGGCTGGCGCAAGGAGAAATTCAACGTCGCCAACGACGCGCTCTCCACGACGCTGGACGACATCATCGGCCAGGTCCGTCTCGCCGATGCCACGCAGTCGCGCCGCACGGTGAAGTTCGCCGCGGCCGAACTCGGCGTGCCGCTCGTGAAACCGGGCCGCTACACGGGCTTCTATGACCTCGACCTTCGCACGGCCGCCCGCTTCGAGGATTTCAGCGACGGCTACAACAGCGGCGTGAAGCCCTACTTCGGCCTCCGCTACCAGCCGGTCAAGGATCTCCTCCTCCGCGGCAGCCTCCAGCGCACCTTCCGCGCGCCTACGCTCGTGCAGCTCTACGGCGGCGAGTCACAGTCCCTGCCCAACGGTCTCCCCGATCTCCGCCGTCCGCAGGCCCTCACCGGCGATCCGTTCGACGGCGCTTCCACGCAACGCCTCGTGCGTCAGGGCGGCAATCCGAACCTCACGCCGGAGACCGCCAAGAGCTACCAATACGGCTTCGTCTACGACGTCCCGGTCAAGGCCCTCAAAGGCCTCTCAGTCGGCGTCTCTTATATCCGGATCGAGCAGACCAACATCATCACGACCACCGGCACGGCCTACATTCGCTCCAACGAAGTTGGCGGCGGCACGGCTGACCTTATTGTCCGCGACCCCGGCACCGAGTCCTACCGCAACAACACCGCGGCCAACATCAACGTGCTGAGCGGCCCCAATGGCGCCGTCACGCCGGTCGCCCCGGGGCAGACCGTCACGGTGCCCGGCCGCATCCAAGCCATCCTCGACCGGGTGCAGAACCTCGCCTACCAGCGCGTCGAAGCCATCGACTACGAGCTGAACTATCGCAAGCGCACGGCCGAATACGGCCAGTTCAGCTGGCGCAGCAACGTCTCGTATCTCGTCTTCTACGGCTCCACCCGCACCCCCGCGACCACCGGTGCGGCCAACGTCGTCGGCCGCGACGGCTACCCGCGCTACCGGATCCAGAACAGCCTGCTCTGGACGCGCAAGGAATGGCTCGCCGGTGCCACGCACAACTTCATCAACCACTATGGCAACTTCACCACCCAGGGCTATGAAGTGGGGCGCTACTACACGATCGGCGGCTTCATCGCTTATGACATCCCGGCCTCGTCCGTCGACTGGCTGAACAACACGCGCCTGACCCTTGGCGTCGACAACCTCTTCAACAAGGAGCCGCCGCTTTACTACAACGCCGTCGGCTACGATCAGAGCTTCGTCGCGCGCCCCGTCGGCCGCTTCTTCAGCATCGGCCTGCGCAAAACCTACTGAGCCCCGCGCCGGACGTGCTACGCCTTCGGCGGCCCCGCTTTGACGGGGCCGCCTTTTTTTCGGCTGACTCCTCTGGTCGGATGCAACCGGAAGTGAGGTCAGCCCGCTGTAGCGGCGGTCTGCGACCGCCGGGTATGCGCCATGGGTTCTCGTTCGGCGGTCGCGGACCGCCGCTACAACCAAGACCTCTGTTTACTGACCTCACTTCCTGTTACACCCCCTCTGGTCTTGCGCACCAGTTCGCCATTGCCCTTCCCGGGCTGGTTGGCTTGGTTCCCGCTCCACAACTACCCCGGCTGTTTCCTCTGCGGAAGCGGCCCACCCCTCAACCGACCGAACTATGAACCAATCGCTGCTGGCAGCCGCGCGCGCGGCTGCGTGCCTCGGTGCCTTCGCCCTCCTGTGCGGCGCACCCGTCCCGGCCCAAACCGCCTCCACCCCCACCGTCAACGCCGCCGGTGCCGCCGAGCCGGAGAAACTCGAAAAGTTCGAGGTCACCGGCTCGCTCATCAAGCGCACCGACGCCGAGGGCCCGTCTCCCGTGCGCTTCATCACGCGCGAAGACATCGACCTGTCCGGCATGGACAATCTCACCGACATCATGCGCGACATCCCCGAGGCCACCGCGCTCGGGATCAACGAGGGCGGCACCACGACCGCCGTGCGCGGCGCGTCGGCGATCGATCTGCGTTTCCTCGGACCCAACAACACCCTCGTGCTCGTCGACGGCCGCCGGCAGGCCCCCAACGGCATCAGCAGCGGCGGCACCGTGTTCGTCGATCTCAACCGCATTCCGGTTTCGCTTATCGAGCGCGTCGAGTTGCTCAAGGACGGCGCCTCGGCGGTCTACGGCTCCGACGCCACGGCCGGCGTCATCAACATCATCACGCGCCAGAATTTCGTCGGCGCCGAGGTCAACGCCCGCTACGGCAACTATTTCAACACCGACGGCTCCGAACTCTCCGTCTCGCTCTTCGGCGGCACCCGCGCCGGCAAGCTCCGCGCCAACGTCACCTACAGCTACAGCTCGCGCCACGCCAACGCCGCCACCGACCAGCCCTTCTCGGCCAACGCCGACCAGACCGAACGCTGGCGCGCCTACGATGCGGTGAAATACGCCAACAACCTCCGCCCCACCGCCACCGCCGTCAGTGCCTACGACGGCCGTTCCGGCACCGGCCCCTACGCCACCGTGGGTGTTCCGACACTCGCCCAACTCACCGATCCCAAGAACGGCTTCACGGCCGCCGCGATCGTCAACCCCCTCACCGGCACCGCGGCGGCGTTCCTCCCGGGCACTGGCGGCGTCAACGCCGGCACGCTTGGCAGCTCCGGCAGTTACGCGTCGGTCCCGCGCGAAAACAATCCCGGCCGGCCGACCGCCGCGCAGTTCGTCGCGCGGGCCTATCCCGCCGGCGAGTTCAGCAACTCCTACAATTTCCAGCCCTTCGTCTGGAATGTCCCCGAACGCGTCACGCGCAGCCTCAGCACCGGCCTCGCCTACCAGCTCACCCGCACCATCGAGGCCGACGCCGCCGTCACCTACACCCAGATCAAGTCCGAGACGCACCTCGCGCCCTCACCGATCTCGACCGCCGGCGACAACAACATCCTCGTCCCGGCGCGCAACTACTACAACCCCTTCGGCATCCCGCTCGCCTTCACGTATCGGCCGATTGAGGTCGGCCCGCGCATCGCGAAGATCCAGAGCAAGTCGCTCGGCGTGCGCGCCGGCATCCACGGCTCGCTCGCGGAACGCTTCGACTGGGATTTGGGCTGGGCTTACACGAAGAACGAATCCACCGACCGCACGACCAACGCCATTTCCGAGAGCAAGGTCCGCGCCGCCCTCGCGAAGACCACGCCCGACGCCCTCAACATCTTCGGCGGGCCCGGCTTCAAGAACGATCCCGCCACCATCGATGGCATCAAGGTGATCTCCGGTCAGAACGGCGACGCCGACACCCTGCTGCTCGACGGTCGCATCACCACGACCGAGCTCTTCGCGCTGCCCTGGGGCAAGGTCGGCAGCTCGCTCAGCGCGCAGCATCGCGAGGAGCACTTCAACACGGCCAACGACGCCCTCTCGACGACGCTGGATGACATCATCGGCCAGGTGCGCCTGGCCGATCCCACTAAGGCGTCGCGCACCGTCGATTCCGCGGCGTTCGAACTCCGGCTGCCGCTCGTGAAGGAAAAACACTTCCGGTTCGTTCACACCCTCGAGGTCAACGGCGCCACGCGCTTCGAGAAATTCAGCGACGGCTACGACAGCGGCATCAAACCATTCGGCGGCCTCCGCTTCCGTCCGTTCCGCTCGCTGTTGTTGCGCGCCAGCTACAGCGAGACCTTCCGCTCGCCCACGCTCCCGCAGCTCTACGGCGGCGTGCGCGAGAGCCTCGTCAGCAGCCTGCCGGACCTCCGCCGCCCCCAGGCCCTCACCGGCGATCCGGTCGATGCGTCGACCTACCAGCGCCTCGTGAAAACCGCCGGCAACCGCAACCTGAAGCCCGAGGACGGCATCACCAAGCAGGTCGGTCTCGTTTACGATCTCCCGTGGAAGCGACTCAGCGGACTCTCGCTCGACTTCGCGCACGGCATCATCGAGCAGAAGAACCTCATCACCTCCGGTCTCGGCACGACCTTCATCCGCCAGAACGAACTCACCAGCACCGGCGACCTCGTCATCCGCGATCCGCAATCGGAAACCTACACCAACACGACCACCGCCAACATCAACGTCCTCTCCGGCGCGGCTGGTGCCTCGACGCCCGTCCGTCCCGGCGAAACCGTCACCGTGCCCGGCCGTATCCGCTACATCACCGACTCCGCCGTCAATCTCGCGCAGCAGATGGTGCGCTACTACGACTACGGCCTGCGCTATCGCCTCCGCACCCGCGAATATGGCCAGTTCAACCTCACCAGCACCTGGACCTACATGGGCTTCTACGCCTCGCGCCGCTTTCAGAACGATGCCGTGGTCACCAGTGTCGGCCGCAGTCTGCCGCGCTATCGCGGCCAGTCCTCGATCGCGTGGCAGCGCCGCACCTGGGGCGCGAGTCTCGGCATGAACTACATCCATCGTTATCGCAGCCTCCGGCTCGATGGCTGGGATGTCGGCCGTTACTACACGTTCTCCGGCACGCTCAGCTACGCCTTCGACAAGCAATCGAAACTCGGTGACACGCGCGTCACCCTTGGCCTCGAGAACCTCCTCGATCGCGATCCGCCCCTCGACAACACGAACGTCGGCTACAACCAGGGCCTGGTCGGCCGTCCCGGCGGCCGTTTCGGTTATTTGAGTGTGCGCAAGTCGCTGTGAACCGGCGCGGTGGCGGGCGCGCATCTCGCTTTCTTGCCAGGCGGAGGGGCGCTTTTCCAAGCGCCCCAGCCCGGCGGTTGAAAACCGCCGCTCCGTCGCTCTCGCCGGACGGCAAGAAATTGAGCTGCTCCCGGCGCCGGCCGGCGGACAAACTCGGTTTGCACCGCGGCGCCCGTGGTGGTTGCATCCCTCCCGCATGTCGGCGATCCGGCACATCTTCACTTCATCCGGGCATAATTTTTTCGGCCGCTACGGGCAGCCCGCCGGCACGCACACCGCGGTCGATCGACCCGTCGTGAAATGCCGCGCGGGCTGGGGCCTCGAAGGCGATCGCTTCTACGGCTACCGGCCGGATTACCGGGGGCAGGTGACCTTTTTTGCGTGGGAGACTGTGCTCGCAGCGCGCAAAAAATTCGGCGTGCCCGCGCTGTCACCGTCGGCTTTCCGCCGCAACGTGATCACCGAGGGCCTCGATTTGAACGCACTCCTTGAGCGCCGCTTCACACTGGGCGGCGTCGAGTTCGAGGGCACGGGCGAAGCGCGGCCGTGCGTCTGGATGAACCAGGCGGTGGCGCCCGGCGCGGAGGACTGGCTCTTCGGCCGCGGCGGCCTGCGCGCGAAGATCCTCAGCGATGGCGAGCTGGGCGTCGGACCGGTGGAGTTGTGGCTCATGGCCGGGTCCGGCGCCTGACCTCCGCGCCACCCGCCCGGCGCGGCGCGCGGTTTGTAATACCAGTTACGGTGCGCTTTGAGACTGTAGGCCCGGCCGGTGGCCGGGCAGCCCGCCCACCGGCCGGGCCTGCAACTCCGCGGAAGGTTGCAGTCAGATCGTGCGACGTGCCATGGCAGCCCCGCCGCACCGGAACGGGTTTGTCATCTAATGGATGACAAACCCTCGTGCCGGTCTCCCTCCGCCGGCGGCTGCGCCCGATTGCACGGCTCCGTCGGCGGGCGTCGAAAGGTTCGCTCCGCGGTGGAGCAGAAGCCGTGAGGCCTTCGCCGCTTCGCGCGAAACCCGCCGGAGGCGGGCCGGTGCACACCGGCCTTCGCCGGGCTCACGCGTTCCGCCACGGAGGATCGTGAGCCCGGAAAATTTCCGACACTTTCCCGGTTCCGGCACCGACCCCGCGGAAGCGCCGGAGCCCGTCATGCGGCGGTGGGAAAACCGCCGTTCCTGCAGACCGCGCCGGCTTTCCGATGAATCGTTCCCGCGCAGGCCGGCGCGCCGGCGTGCGCCCAACCGCGCGCGCAAGCGAGCTGACCTACAGTTGGGAAACCAGACCGGAAAGCCGTGGCGCGGACCGCGCCGCGGGTGAAGCGCGTTGACCTCGCTGTCCGGCGTGCGCCACGCTGCCCCGTTTGCCATGAAACGACTGCTTCTTCTCGCCGTGCTGAACTGCGCTGCGTTGCGCGCCCCCGGAGCCGACGCGTCGTCGGTGGAGGAGCGCTTCCGCGCGCTGGAGGCGCGGCTCGCGACCGTCGAGCAGGAGAACGCCGCGTTGCGGGCGCGGCTCGGGGCCACCGCGCTCGGGCCCGCGGCGCCGCCCTATGGCATCGTCTCCCACAACGGCGGCAGCGCCACGGTGGGCGACGGCGTGGTGCTGCCCGCGGGCAGGGAGTCGCGCGTGACGATCGGCGGCTTCACGCAGATGCAGGCGGAGTTCGGCGGCACGGGCGACAGCCGCTTCGCCGGGGCGACGGACCGGATCTATGTGCGGCGCTCGCGGCTGAGCATGATCGCGAGTTTCGCGGAGCATTTCGAGGCGCGCGTGGACGCGGAGTATTCCAGCGGCACCATGGCGCCCGCGTCCGGCCTGCGCGTGCAGGCCAACGAAATCTATCTCAACTGGAGCCGCTTTCCGGCCGCCAATATCCGCGCCGGCCAGCTCAAGCCGGCCTTCTGCCAGGAGCTGCTCGCCATCGAATACAAGGGGCCGATGGTGGAACGCTCGCTCGGGGCGGACCGCCTCGGCGATTTCCGCCAGACGGGGGTCTCCGTGTTCGGCGAATTGGTGCCGCAGCGTCTCAACTACGCCGTGATGGTGGCCAACGGCAACGGCACCAACACGACGGTCAACGACAACGACGCATTTCACTACACGACGCACGTGGCCGCGCTCGCGTTTGACGATCGCACGGCGGGCCGGCTCACGCTCGGCGCCGGTGCGCTGCGCTCGCGCGACACCGCGGTGAGCAGGCCGGGGTTCGATTTCGACCACACGGCTGGCGGTGCGCCCGACCAGCTTTTCACCGGCACGCGCACCGGCTGGGGCGTGGATGCGACGTGGCGGCGGGGGTTGTTGGAGGTCGCGAGCGAGTGGCTGCGGATGCGTTTCGCGCCGACGAACCGCGTGCCCGATGCGCATTTCGACGGCGAGAGCTGGCAGCTCACGGCGGCGTATTACCTCGTGCCGCAGAAATTCCAGTTGGCCGTGCGCCGCGAGCACTTCGACCCGAATCTCTCCCGCCGCGGCGACAGCACGGAAAACTGGCTCGTGGGCCTCGACTACTACTTCAAGGGCGACGACATCCGTGTGATCGTGGATTATCTGTTCGGCCGCGCGCCCGGCCTGCCCGACAACCGCGGCCGCCTGCTCACGCGGTTTCAGATCGTGTATTGAAGCTTGAGGGTAGGGGCGGCTCTCCGAGCCGTCCTGAGTTTGCGCGGGGCGAGAGTTATGGTTCGCAAATCCGACTTGGAACTCAGGCCCGCTCGGAGAGCGGGCCCCACCCACTGAAGATGGCCTACGACGTCGCGCCGCCGACGGCGCGTTGGAGGGCGTAGTGGGCGGCGTTGTGCTCGGCGACGGCTTGCAGGTAGTCGAGGCGGGCGCGGGTGTAGTCTTGCTCGGCTTGCACGGCCTCCAGCACGGCGGCGACGCCGAAGTCGCGGCGGTCGCGGGAGAATTTCCACGCGGCTTCCGCGGCGCGAAGCGCATCGCTGGCGGCGGCGAGGCGCGCCGCGACACCGCGCACGCGGGCGTGGGCTTCGATGACCTCGCGGGTGACCTGGTCGCTGACGCGGTCGCGTTCGAGTTTGACGCTGCGCGTGCGCGCTTCGGCGGCGCGGTGGCGCGCGGTGTCGCCGAGTCCGCCGGGGCCGACACGCCAGCTCACGCCGATGGCGTAGTCCTCGCTGTCGGCGAAGCTACCCAAGGCGCCGCCGCGGCCGCCGCGGAGGGCGCCGAGTTGCGCGGTGGCGCCGACGGTGGGAACAAGCGGGCCGACCTTCGCGGCCTTGAGCTGCGTCTCGGCGGCTTCGGTGAGCGCACCGGCTTGGGAGAGTTCGGGGCGCTTCGCGAGCGCCTGCGTGACGAGCGCGCCGGGTGTGGTGTCGGCGGGGAAAAGCGTGAGCGGGGCGAGCTCGGCGTCGCGCGGCTGGAGCTCGGTGCCGGGGGCGAGGCGCAGGGTGGTGGCGAGGCGGGCAGCGGCGACGGCGCGTTGTTCCTCGGCGGTGGCGACGAGCGTGCGGTTTTTCGCGGACTGCACTTCGGCGCGGGCCGCGTCGCCCGCGGAGGCGATGCCGGCGGCGACGCCGGCTTTCACCTCGGCGGTGTAGGCGTCGGCGATGCGGAGCGCGTCGCGCGCGGCACCGACGGCGGCGGCGGCGCGCGCGAGTTCGAAGTAGCCGGCGGCGGCTTGGAAGATCGCGTCCTGGCGGCGCGTGTTGAGCGCTTCGCTGGCGGCGCGGGTGAGTTGTTTCGAGGCGAGCGACTGGTAGTAGGCGTCGCCGAGATCGACCTGCGCACCGACGGTCACGCCGAGGCCGAGCGTCTGCTTGCGCGTGTCGAGCATGTTGCCGATCACGTCCTGAGTGCGGCCGTCGTGGCGGCGCCACTGGAGGCCCGGTGTGAGAAACGGGAAGAATCTCTGGCGCGCCTGTTCCTGCGTGGCCTCGGCCTCGCTGACGCGTTCGCGGGCGATGGCGACATCGAGGTTCTGCGCGCCGGCGAGTTTCAGCGCGGTGGCGAGGTCGATCGGGTAGGAGGCGTCGGCGGCGGAGGTGATGGCGGCGGCGAAAGCGATGGCAATGAGGTGGAGCGCGTTGACCTCAACGCGCTTCAGGATTCGCGAACGCAGAAAGCGCGTTGGGGTCAACGCGCTCCACCTCGGAACTGTGGTGCGGTTCTTCATTTGGCTTCCGTGGCGGTGACGGCCTGACCGGGGGTGAGCGCGATCTTGCCGGGGATGATCACGCGGGCGTTGGCGGGGAGGCCGTCGAGGATCTCGGCGTTCGTGCCGTCGATGAAACCGTATTTCACGGGCAGCTTGGTCGCCTTGCCGTCGGTGAGCGTGAAGACGAAGCCGGCGGCCTTTTCGCGCACGAGCGCGGCGGCGGGGATCAGCGTGGTGTCGGTGTGCAGTTCGACGCCGACCTTGGCGCTGAGATACATGCCGGGGCGCAGCGTGCCGTCGGCGTTGGGTAGGTCGGCTTCGACGAGAAGTGAGCGAGTGCCCTCGTCGAGCGCGCTGGCGTGGCGGGTGACGGTGCCGCGGAAGGTTTTGCCGGGCAGGGCGTCGGTGGTGACGACGACGGGTTGGCCGGTTTTCACGCGGGCGGCTTCGACCTCGGGCACGGCCACGCGCACGCGCACGGTGGCGGTGTCCATCACGGTCACGATCGCGGCGGCGCCGGTGTTGGCGCTCGCGGTGGCGGCGGGGACGAAGGCGCCGACGTCGACGTTGCGCGCGGTGACGACGCCGGCGAACGGCGCGGTGATCTTCGCGTAGCCGAGCATCGTCTCGTTTTCCTTCACCGCGGCTTGCGCGATGGCGAGGCGGGCGGCGGCGGCATCAGCGGCCTGGGGCGTGACGAGGTCCGGAGCTTTCAGGCGTGCGTTGGCGATGCGGTCGGCATCGGTCCGGGCGATGGCGAGTTCGGCGGTGAGGCGTCCGCGCGCGGCGACGAGTTCGGGCAACTCGAGTTCGGCGAGCAACTGGCCGGCTTGCACGGTGTCGCCGCGGTCGACGGTGATCGACTTGAGGTAGCCGGGGACTTTGGCGTGGAGCGTGACCTGCTGGTTGGCGCGGAGCGTGGCGGGCAGCGTGACGAAGCGGTGGATGTCGCCGCGGCGTGGTGACGTGACCTCGACGGCGACCGGGGCGGCGGTCTGCGCGAGCGCGGGCAGCGCGGCGGCGAGGAGAACAGAGGGAGCGAGAAGGCGCATGGGAGAGAGTTTTTGAACCACGAATGGACACTAATTCACACGAATGGCCGAAATCTGGCGAACGTCGGCAGGTAGGAGCCTGCTTGCAGGCGATGGAAAACTCGGCGTGAGCGAATCGCCTGCAAGCAGGCTCCTACCTCTCGTCGGGCGAAGATCAGTTGGGGGACGTTCATGATTTACCGGCCGGGGCCACGTGATGCACGCTCGCGGGGTCGTCGGGATCGAGGGAGTTGGAGCGGGTGGTGGAGCCCTTTCGCAGCAGCACGAAGAACGCGGGCAGCACGAACAGCGTGGCGAACGTCGCCAGCACGAGGCCGCCGACGACCGCGCGGCCGAGCGGCGCGGTCTGGTCGCCGCTGTCGCCGAGGCCGAGCGCGAGCGGCATCATGCCGGCGATCATCGCGAAGCTCGTCATGAGGATCGGGCGCAGGCGGCTGCGGCCGCCCTCGACGGCGGCGCCGAGCGCGTCGCCGTTTTGCACGCGGCTGCGTTCGGCGAAGGTCACGAGCAGGATCGCGTTGGCGACGGCGACGCCCACGGCCATGATCGCGCCCATCGCGGACTGGATGTTGAGGGTGGAGCCGGTGAACTTGAGCGCGAGCACGACGCCGGCGAGCACGGCGGGCACCGTGGAGATGACGGCGAACGCGAGCTTCATCGACTCGAAGTTGGCCGCGAGCATCAGGAAGATGACGACGATCGCGATGAGCAGGCCGGAGCGGAAACCGTCGAGCAGTTGCGCGAGCGGGATGGCCTGGCCGCGGTAGTCGACCTTGGTGCGCGCCTCGGGCGGGGCGCCGGCGGCGGCGACGGCGCCCCGGATGTCGCGCATCGCGGTGCCGAGGTCGGAGCCGTGGAGGTTGGCGGTGATGCTGAGGAGGCGCGCGACGTTGTAGCGCTCGTAGGTGCCGGGCGCGGTGCCGGGCGCGATGGTCGCGATGTTGCGCAGGAGCACCGGCTTTCCGCCGGCGGCGGTCACGGGCACGTTGCCGAGATCCTCGATCGACTGCGTGCTGGCCTCGGGGATCTGGACCTGGAGGTTGAAGGAGATGCCGGTCGCGGGATCGGCCCAGAAGATGGGCGTCGTGAAACGGCTCGAGGTGGTCGCGGCGACGAGCGACTTCGTGACATCGGAGATTTGCACGCCGAGCAGGCCGGCGCGTTCGCGGTCGACGTTCACGGAGACGGTGGGGTAGTCGAGCGTCTGCGCGATCTGGATGTCGCGCAGGTAGGGGATGGTTTTCAGGCGCTCGATGATCTTGTCGGCGTAGCCCTTCGCGACCGGCAGCGACGAGCCGCTGATGGCGATTTCGATGGGCGTGGGCGAGCCGAAGCTCATCACCCGCGACACGATGTCCTGCGGCTCGAACGAGAGCCGCAGATCGGGGAACTCGCGGGCGAGCACGCCGCGGAGCTTTTCCTTGAACGCCTCCATCCGCAGGCCGGTGCCCGGCTTGAACTGCACGGCGAGCCAGCCCTCCTCGGGGCCGCCGTTCCAGAGGTGGACGAGGTTCACGGGGAAACTGGAGTTGTGCACGCCGACCATGCCGATGGTGACGTCGACCTTGTCGGCGCCGCCGGCTTCGCGCGCGATGATCGCGAGGACTTTCTTGGCGATGCCCTCGGTGAGATCGACGCGCGTGCCGCTGGGGGCGCGGAGGCGCAGGGCGAACTGGCCGTTGTCAGTCTTCGGAAAAATCTCCGTGCCGAGTTTGCCACCGATGTTCCAGATGATGCCGCCGCAGACGGCGAGGTAGACGAGCGCGAGCGGCCAGCGCAGGGCGACGACGGTTTGGGCGAGGCTGGAGTAGGCGCGCTGGAGTTTCGCGAAATACGAGGCGTCATGCACCTCGGCCGCGTGCCCGCGGAGGAACCACACCGAGAGGATCGGCACGAGCGTGCTCGAGAGGAAATACGACGCGATCATCGCGAAGCCGACCGCGAGCGCCAGCGGCACGAAGAGGGCCTTGGCCGCGCCGACCATGAAGAACGCGGGGATGAACACTGCGAGGATGCACAGCATCGCGAGCAACCGCGGCAGCGCGGTCTCGCGCGTGCCATCGAGCGCGGCGCGGGCGAGCGACGAACCGCGCGCGAGGTGGGCGTGAATGTTTTCCACGGCGACGGTCGATTCGTCGACGAGGATGCCGATGGCGAGGGCGAGGCCGCCGAGCGTCATGAGGTGGATCGACTGGCCGGTGACCCAGAGCGCGAACACGGCGGCGAGCAGCGAGAGCGGAATATTGAGCACAACCACGAACGCGCTGCGCCAGTCGCGCAGGAAGAGGAGCACCATCACGCCGGTGAGGAGCGCACCCATGCCGCCTTCCTTGAGCACGTCCTTGATCGTGCGGTTGACCACCGGCGACTGGTCGAAGACGTAGCTGACCTTGATGTCGTCGGGCAGGATCTTCTGGAACTCGGGGATGTTCTTTTTGACGAGTTCGACGACGGCGAGCGTCGAGGCGTCGCCGCGTTTGGTGACGGGCAGGTAGACGGTGCGCAGGCCGTTGGCGAGCGCGTGGCCGGTGACGACATCAGAGGCGTCGACGATCGTCGCGACATCGCGCACGAAGACGGCGCCGTCGTCGCCGCGGCGCAGCGGCACGGCGGCGAGGTCCTGCGGGTTCTTCACGATCGCGTTCATTTCCACGATCGGATACTTGTCCCCGAGGTTCATGTTGCCCGACGGGCTGATCGGGTTGGCCTCGGCGAGGGCCTTGACGATCTCGTCGGGCGAGAGGTTGTAGGCGCGCATGCGCTCGGGGTTGACGTTGACGATGATGCCGCGGGAGCTGCCGCCGAACGGTGGCGGGGCCGACACGCCGGGCAGCGTGGCGAAGGCGGGGCGCACGCGGTTGAGCGCCTGGTCCTGCATTTCGCCGAGCGTGCGGTTGGGATTGTCGGTGGAGAAAACGAGATAGCCGACCGCCACGCTGCCGGCGTCGAAGCGCGTCACGAACGGTGCGGGCGTGCCCGGCGGCATGAAGGCGCGCGAACGGTTGACGTAGGCGATCACCTCGGAGAGCGCCTGCGACATGTCGGTGCCCGGGTGAAACTGGAGCTTCATGATCGAAGCGCCTTGGATCGACTTCGACTCCACGTGCGAGATGCCCGCGATGTAGAGGAAGTGATACTCGTAACGGTAGGTGAGGTAACCCTCCATCTGGGCGGGGTCCATGCCGCCGAACGGCTGGGCGACGTAGATGGTGGGGATGCCGAGCGGCGGGAAGATGTCGCGCGACATGCGCTGGATCGCGAGCCCGGCCGCGAGGGAAACGGCGATGACGAGGACGACGATCGAAAGCGGGCGGCGCAGCGAAAGCTGGAGGAGATTCATGCGGGGCGGGTGGGAGCCGGCGTGGGAACGAACGGGTCGGAGGGAAAGTGAGCGGCGGGCGGGAACGGGCGTCGAGACGAATATCCCGGGAGGAAGTTTCGTGGGTTCGCCGCCTCCTCTCGGCGGGTGAACCAGCGATGGAGATTCCAAACCATTCACCGCGGATTACACCGACTTGCCCGCCAGAGGCGGGTGAAGCGCGGATGATCCGAGGTCTTCCTGCCCTGGTCGCCTTTGGCGCCGCCGGAGGCGGGGGAACCTTATCCGCGAAAATCCGCGTCATCCGCGGTCAAAAAATGCCTTGGTCCGTGCTTTCATTGCGGCTTCGCCGCGCTGGGCCTTGGGTGCTTTTTGTGGCCCATCCCCTCCGTGGTTTCGGTTTGGTCGCGGGGTAGCCGAATTCCCCCGCTCCGCCCGCGGCCGCGCCAGGAGATGCGCAGCGGGAAAATCTCCCGACGCCGGGCTCGGGCCTTGTGTCTTCGCCGGGAGCGGCGCATCGTCGGCAGCACTATGCCTCCGCTCTTCCGGCCGGTTTCGCGTGCGTTAGTCCATGTGCGCTCGCTGTGGTGCTTCCTGGTTCTCGGTTTTCTGCCCACCCTCGCGCAGGCGCAGGCGCCGGTGTTTACGACCGTGCCGTCCGCCCGGCAGGTCGTGACCATCAACCAGAACCTCACGCTCACCGTCGCCGCCACGGGCGCGACGAGTTTTCAATGGAAACGCAACGGCCTCCCGATCGCCGGCGCGACCAACGCGAGCCACACGATCACCGCCGCGAAGCCCTACCGCGACAACGGCTGGTATCAAGCCGTCGCCACCAACACGAGCGGCTCGACGACGAGCGCGGTGGTGTTTGTGAACGTGGCGGTCAATCCGGCTAACATTGCCGCATGGGGTAACAACGCCGACGGCCAGGCAACGGCGCCGACGGGACTGGCGAATGTTGTGTCCGTGTCGGCTGGATATCGTTTCAGTATCGCGTTGACCGCAGACGGGACGGTGGCCGGTTGGGGGGCCAACGAAAACGGTCAGAGGACGGCGCCGGCCGGTCTCACAAATGTGGTCGCGGTCGCTGCTGGCGGGGAATTCAGCTTTGCGTTGAAGTCGGACGGCACGGTGGTCGCGTGGGGCAGCAATTTTTATGGCCAGACGGCGGTGCCAACGGGCTTGGCGAGTGTGGTGGCGATCGCCGGGGGGTTCTATCATTGCCTGGCGTTGAAATCCGACGGCACGGTCGTCGCATGGGGCCGCAACGGCGATGGCCAAACGACCGTGCCCACCGGTCTGACGAACGTGGTCGGGATCGCGGGGGGAACCTATCATAGCCTCGCGCTCAAGTCCGACGGCACGGTGGTCGCGTGGGGACGCAATGACAACGGACAAGTGTCGGTGCCGGCGGGTTTGACCGACGTGGTGGCCCTCGCAGGGGGCGGACACAGCCTCGCGCTGAAATCGGACGGGACGGTGGTGGCCTGGGGCGATAACTTCTACCGCCAGGGGACCGTGCCCGCAGGATTGGCGAATGTGGTGGCCATTGCGGGGTCCACCTACAACAGCCTGGCTTTGAAATCTGACGGTGGAGCGGTCGCGTGGGGACTCAATACCGACGGGCAGGCGACGGTGCCGAATGGCCTTTCGATGATGGTCGGTCTCGCGGCTGGACGGGACCATGCCCTCGCGCTGCGCGACGCCACGGCTGATGTGGCCCCGATTATCACCGCTCATCCGATCGCACAGTCCGGCAATCTCGGCCAGTCCATCACCTTTTCGGTCGTGGCAAATGTCGGGCCCGTGCCGGCCACCTACCAGTGGCGCAAAGATGGCGTGACTATTTCCGGTGCGACGGCCGCCTCCTTCACCGTCGGCGAAACCGCCGCAGCCACCGCTGGCAACTACGATGTCGTGGTCACGAATTACCTCGGCTCCGCCACGAGCAACGCCGCCACACTCACGGTGAACCCTTCTCCAGTGGTGAGCGCCACGAACAACGGCCGCTACGTCATCGGCACCGGTCAGTCGCTGACGCTGACGCTGGATCCGGCGATCAGTTCCTCGGCGACGGTGCAGTGGAAACGCAGTGGCTTGGCCATCGCGAGCGCGACGGGCCGCAGCCTCGCGCTCACCAACGCCAGCGCGACCGCGTCGGGTTACTATCAGGCGGTTTACAACGACGGGAGCGGTGCGGTCACGAGTGCGCCGATTTTCGTGCGCGTGGCGCCGGCGACGACGCAAGTGGTCGACTGGGGAAACAACTCAGTGAATCGTTTGTTTCCGGCTGGATTGTCGAACGCCGTATCGATTGGTTTCGTTATCGCGTTGAAGGCCGATGGGACGGTGGTCGTGCCGGGTAGTAGTTACGCGGTTCCAGCGGATCTCACCAACGTCGTGGCGATGGACGCGGGAGGGGCGTTCCTTGCGCTTCGGGCTGATGGCCGCGTCGTGGCGTGGGGCGACAATTTCTATGGTCAGACGAATATTCCCACCGGTCTTGCAACCGTCGTTTCGGTTGCGACCCGTTACACGCACTGCCTCGCGCTAAAATCAGATGGCACGGTCGTTTCGTGGGGCGATCCGACCTTTGGCGGCACCGCGGTGCCAAGTGGGCTCGCCGGAGTCGCAGCTATCTCCGCTGGTGCCAGTTTCAGCCTTGCGCTCAAACAGGACGGCACGGTCGTCGGCTGGGGCAAGAACGACTCCGGCCAGTGCAGTGTCCCTGCCGGGTTGAGCAACGTCGTCGCGATCAGTGCCGGATATAATTTCGGCCTCGCGCTGAAGTCCGATGGCACGGTGGTGAGTTGGGGCGCGAACGGCACGGGGCCAGCGGTTCTCCCGCCCGGATTGTCGGGTGTTGTTGCGATCGCTGCAGGTGGCAGCCACGCGCTCGCGCTCCGATCCGACGGCAGCGTGATCGCGTGGGGCACCAATGGTTCGGGCGAGACCACCGTGCCGGCCGGATTGAACGCGGTTGTTGGAGTGGCCGCCGGGGGTGTCCGTTCTCTAGCCCTGCGCGATTCGTCCGGGGATCTCGCGCCGACGATCACGACCCAGCCGGCGAGTGTCACGGCGTTCGCCGGGCAGAGCCTAACCCTGGCAGTGACTGCCAGTGGCGGCACTTCGCTGCCCGCCTATCAGTGGCGCAAAAACGGTGTCGCCCTCGCGGGCGCGACGACGGCGACGCTCGCGCTCGCCAACCTCTCGTCGGCCAGCGCCGGTGGCTACGACGTGGTCGTGTCCAATCAACTCGGGTCAATCACCAGCCAGGTTGCGACGGTGACCATTAACACTGCGACTGCCGTGACCCTGAATCTCACGGGCCAGCAGGTGCTCTCCGCCGGGCAAAACCTCACCCTTACCGCCACCGCGGCGATCCCGGGAACAGTCACCTATCAATGGCGCCGCAACGGTCGTCCGCTGCCGGGCGCGACGAACGCCAGCTATGCGATTTCCGGTGCCACGTGGCGCGACACGGGTGCCTACCAAGTGGTCGCGACCAACAGCGTGGGCCCGGTCACGAGCGCGGCGGTCTTCGTTGGCGTCTCGGCTCCCACGCAGGTGCTCGCCTGGGGCGACAACTCCTACGGCCAGTCGAGTGTGCCGGCCGGATTGACCAACGTGATGGCCGTGGCGGCTGGCTATAACCACAGTATCGCGATCAAGAGCGACGGCACGCTCGTCGCCTGGGGCCAAAGTTCATCCGGTCAGACCAACCCGCCGGGCGGACTTACCGGCGTCGTGGCGGCGGCCGCCGGCAGCACCCACAGCATGGCGCTGCGGGCGGATGGCACGGTCACCACGTGGGGCAGCATCAACTACACGCCATCCGGCCTTGCCAACGTCGTCGCGGTCGCGTCGGGCGGGGGCTACGCCATGGCGTTGAAGACTGACGGCACCATCACGGCCTGGACCTCCAGCAGTGTAGCCACCGACGTCCCCGCCGGCCTGAACAGCGTCACCGCCATTGCCGCAGGTGACAGCCACCGCCTCGCGCTCAAGTCGGACGGCGCCGTGGTCGGCTGGGGAAGCGGCAGTGGCGCGGTCGTGCCGGCAGGTTTGGCCGGCGTGACGGCCATTGCGTGCGGCTACAACTTTGCGCTCGCGTTGAAGGCGGACGGCACGGTCGTCGCGTGGGGCGACAACGGCTTGGGTCAGGCCACCGTGCCTGCCGGCCTGGCCAACGTCGTCACCATCGGTGCCAGTGGCTACACGAGCTATGCGGTCAAAGCCGACGGGAGCGTGGTGGCGTGGGGCAGCAACTCGTCGTCGCTTACGTCCGGCGCTGCGGCCGTGACCAATGTCTTCTCCATTTCCGGTGGATCCAATCACGTGCTCGCCCTGCGGGATGCGTCAAATGAAAGTGCACCGTTCATCACGACTCATCCAGTCGCTCAGGCTGCTCAAGTCGGACAAACCGTGTCGATGGCGGTGGTTGCTTCGGGCGCAACTCCGCTTTCTTACCAGTGGCGCAAGGATGGCGCCGCCATTACCGGTGAGACCAACGCCTCCCTCACGTTGTCGAACATCCAGCTTTTGAGCGCAGGCAGCTACGATGTCGTCGTGACCAACTCCGTCGGGGCGGTTACTTCAAGCGCGGCCACGTTGACGGTGTCGCCCGGGACGCCGCCGACAATCTCCGTGCAGCCGGTGGCGCAAACTGCGCTGGTCGGGCAATCGGTCACTCTGTCGGTGGCCGCTACGGGCACGGCGCCGTTCACTTACCAATGGCGCAAGGATGGCGTGGCCGTGGCCTTTGCGACGAGTGCGTCGTTTTCGATGTTCGGCGTCCAACTGACCAACGCCGGGAGCTACGATGTGGTCGTCACCAATGCGGCCGGTTCCGTCACATCAAATGCCGCGGCTGTCACCGTGCAGCCGGGATCGCCGCCCGTGATTACGAGCCAACCGCAGGGCGGCACCGTGATCATCGGCGGCTTGTCGAACTTCGTTGTCATCGTCTCGAGCAGCACGTCCGTCACCTACCAGTGGCGGTTCAACGGTGCGGCGATAGCTGGCGCCATCAGCTCGGCCTACACGATCGGCAGCACGGCGCTGACCCAGGCCGGCACCTACGATGTGGTCGTGACCAATGCCGGCGGGAGCGTGACGTCGCAGGCGGCGGTGCTGGTCGTCAATCAGCCGACGCCACCGACCATTGCCGGCCAGCCGATGAACGCCACACAGGTGGCGGGGGGGAATGTGAGCTTCTCGGTGCTCTCCTACGGCCCACCACCGTTTACGATCCAGTGGCGCAAGAGTGGTGTGGCGATTGCCGGGGCGACGAATGCCACGCTCTTGTTTTCCAGCGTGAAGTCCACCGATGCGGGCACCTACGATGTCGTGATCACCAATTCCGCCGGCAGCGTGACGTCGTCGTCGGCCGTGCTGACGGTGACTGCTGCAGTGCCACCATCCATTACGAGCCAACCAGTGAGCACGACGCAGTTTGTCGGAGGAACGGTGAGTTTTTCCGTCGGCATTTTCGGCACCGCGCCGTTCACCTATCAGTGGCGGAAGAACGGGACCGTGATCCCCGGCGCCACCTCGTCGACGTTCTCCATCGGCAACGTGCAAACCGCTGA
This sequence comes from Verrucomicrobiota bacterium, assembly GCA_016235555.1. Lineage (GTDB taxonomy): Bacteria > Verrucomicrobiota > Verrucomicrobiia > Opitutales > Opitutaceae > JACRKC01. The sequence goes on along the minus strand of JACRKC010000060.1, from coordinate 91,107 downwards.
TGCCGGCAACTTCGATGTGGTCGTCACGAATGCAGCCGGCACCGTGACCTCAGCGACGGCTGTCCTTACGACCACGCCCGCGGTGGCACCGACGATCACGGTGCAGCCCGTTGGGGCCACGTTAAATGAGACCAATCTGGCGAGTTTTCGTGTCACTGCGACGGGTTCGGCGCCACTCGGTTATCAGTGGAGAAAAGACGGCGTGCCGATCGCCGACGCGCTTTACAGCACGCTGGCCCTCGGCCCTGCGGTGCCTTCGCACGCCGGCACCTACGATGTCTTGGTCACCAATGCTGCTGGTTCGGTGGCCAGCAGTCCCGCCGTGCTCGTCGTCAATCCCGCGGGCGTCACGATCACGGCTCAGCCGGTGGGCTTGGCCACGTATGTCGGCACGACTGTGGTGCTCGCCGTCTCCGCCACGGGTTCGCCCTCTTCGCCGACCTATCAGTGGCGTAAGAACGGGTCCGGGATCGCCGGAGCGACGAATTCTTCGCTGACGTTTTCTCCTGCGCAACTGGCTGACGCCGGCTCCTATGATGTGGTCGTGGCGAACAGCTACGCGAGCGTCACGAGCTCGTCGGCGACGCTCGTTGTTACCGACACCGCACCGCAAATCACGGTGCAACCCAGCGGCGGCACGTTGGCCGTCGGCGGCAGCCTCACGGTTTCCGTCGCAGCCGTCGGCACCGTGCCCTTCACCTACCAATGGCGCCGCGACGGCGTCGCGCTCACCGGCGCGACCAATGCCACCCTCACCATCGGCAACGCCCAGACCTACGACCGCGGCGACTACACCGTCGTCGTCACCAACGCCCTCGGCTCCGCCACGAGCTCCGCCGCGCGCGTCAACGTCGTCCCCCGCGTCGTTTCCTACTCGGCCCGGCTCCTGATCGACGGCGATGGCGCGCTCGGCCTCTTCACGATCGAGGGCAGCGTCGCGAAGAAGGTCCTGCTCCGTGCCGTCGGCCCCGGCCTCGCGCCGTTCGGACTCACCGGCCTCGGCGACCCGAAGCTCGAACTGTTCGACTCCACGGGCAACCTGATCGCGGTGAACGACGATTGGTCGGTCGGGGTCGACCCGGACTCAATCCCGGCCACGACAGCCGCCGTCGGCGCCTTTGCACTCAGCCCCGGCAGCAAGGACGCCGCGATCGTGCGCACGCTCGCTCCCGGCACCTACACCGTGCGGGCGCTGCCCGCGACCGGTGCGGCCGGCCTCGGTTATCTCGAACTCCACGACGCCGACCTCGCCACCGCACCCATGAGCACGCTGCCCTACGTCGCCATCCGCGGCCGGATGGGCGCCGGCGGCGGCGTGGTGATCGGCGGCCTCGGCGCCAACGGCCGCGGCCAGCGTAGCTACCTCGTGCGTTCGGTCGGTCCGGCGCTCGGCCTCGCCGGCGCGCTCACCAATCCCGCGATGCTCGTCGTGCGCGACGGCACCCTCATCGGCAACAACGACGACTGGGACGCCAACGCCACCGAAGCGGCCGCGACGACCACGGCCACGGCCCGCGTCGCCACGTTTGCGTTGCCCGCCGGCAGCCGCGACGCCGCCCTCGTGCTCACCGGCAACCTCCACGCCGGGGCGAGCACCGTGCAGGTGAGCGCCGGCGACAACATCGGCGGCACGGTCCTGCTCGAGTTGCACGATCTCGACGCCGCCCGGCCGGCGAGCTTCGCGCCGGCGATCGTTTCGCCGCCGGTGGCGACCACCGCGGCGATCGGCAGCCCGGTCGCGCTACGCGCCCTCGCGAGCGGCACCGGGCCGTTGAACTTCCAGTGGCGCAAGGACGGCGTGCCGGTCTCCGGCGCGACCGGGGCGGTGTATGCGCTTGCGACGGCAGCGGCGACCGACGGCGGCAGTTATTCCGTCGTGGTCAGCAACGCGCTCGGCGCCGCGACGAGCCTGCCCGCGACGCTCACGGTGGTCAGCGGGGCCACGGGTTCGACCGGCGCGCACGCAGTGGTCGGCGGCGGCTACGCCGCCGGGGGCACGGTCACGATCACCAACACGTTCACGTTCCCCGCGGGCGTCTCGGCGCTCGGGTGGACGGTGACGCTGCCCGTGGGCTGGAGCTTTGCCTCGGATGCGGGCACGGCGGGCGACATCAAGCCGGTGGCCGGCGACAGCGGCACGCTCAACTGGGCGTGGTCCGGCGTGCCGGTGAGCCCGGCGACGTTCGCCTACACGCTCAACGTGCCCGCGGGCACGACCGGCCCGCAGCTCCTCGCCGCCACGGCCTCGCTGCGCCTCAGCGGCTCGCCGCAGTCGACCGCGGTCACGCCCAGTCCGCTGAGCGTCGTGGCCGCCCCGCGTTTCCACTCGGCCGACACGATGGGCACCGCGCCGGGCACCGCGCCTGACAACCGGCTCAGCCTCGCGGAGCTGTTGCGCGTGATCGAACTCTACAATTACCGCGCCGGCACCGTGCGCACCGGGCAATACACGGTGCAGTCCGGCACGGAGGATGGCTACACGCCCGGCCCCGGCGGCGCGACGATCACGGTCTACCACTCCGCGGACACGGTGGGTTCGGCCGTCGGCACGCCGCCGGACGGCAAGCTCAACCTCGCGGAGCTGCTCCGCGTGATCGAACTCTACAACTACCGCCAGGGCACGGTGCGCACGGGCCAGTATCACGTGCAGTCCGGCACAGAGGACGGCTTCGCGCCGGGACCGTGAAGGTGGAGCGCGTTGCCCCCAACGCGCTCCGCGCGCGGCTAAACCCGCGTCGCTCGCCATTGGCCACGCGCGGAATCGACCTCATCAAGCAGAATTCTTGAACAGGAAGGACGGAAAGGTCGGGAAGCCCCGACCTTCCACCCTTCCCGTTCTTTCCGGCCTTTCTGTTCCAGGGGTGATCGGGCCGGTGCGCGTTCTGCTTTCGATCGCAGCCCAAGCCGGAGTGTAGGGCGGGTTCGCCGAACGGAGTTTTTACAGGAGGACGCAGAGGGAGCAGAGAAGACGGACCGCGTTGCTCCTGCTTTTCTCTGCGCCCTCTGCTGCCTCCTGTAAGACGGCTTTGGTTCGGTCGTGGCCCGGCGCGGTGCTGAGGAAGCGAAGGAAGCCTCTCAAACCGGGATTTCCTGCAAAAGGATTCCGGCAAGTGCCAATCTTCTGCCCTTCCCGGACTTCCTGTTCCAATCGTTCGGTTGGGCCGATCGGGCGGGTGCGTGTTCCTGCTCCCGATCCGCGGTGGCTCACGCTTTCAGCGGCAGGTTGTAGTTCCACGGGGCGCGCATCGGGCGCGAGAGCATTTTCGCGGCGTCGGTGTCGCCGAGAATCTCTTCCTTTTTCGGATCCCAGCGGATTTTTTTGTGGAGGCGCATCGCGATGTTACCGAGGTGGCACAGGCTCGCGGTGCGGTGGCCGGCTTCGACGGGCTCGACCGGCTCGGCGCGCGATTTCACGCAGTCGAGGAAGTTGCGATAGTGGTTCTCGCTCACGGGCAGGCGCAGATCCTTCGGGCCGAGCGGCTGCTTGAGCAGATCGGGCGCGCTGGCTTCGAGGCCTTTGCTGCCGACGCGAATCCAGCCGCCGGTGCCGAAGAACGTCGCGCCGAAGTTGCGCTTGTCGGTGCGGCATTCGAGCGCGACGCCGTTGGCGTAGCGCGCGCGGAAGGCGATCTTCGTGGGCGTGGTGAAAAGATCGCCTTTCGCGGGAAACTCCGCGCCGAGGTCCTCGATCTCGACCGGGCCCGAGGCGTCCATGCCCATCGCCCAGTGCGCGACGCCGTTGGAGTGGCAGCCGAAGTTCGTGGTCTGGCCGCCCGAGTAATCGAGGATGAAGCGGAATTTGTAGAAGCAGCGGTCCTTGTGGAAGGGGGCCTTCGGGGCGGGCCCGAGCCACGCATCGTAGTCGAAGCCGGCGGGCACGGGCATTTCCTTCCAGCCGGGGCCGGGGCCGGCGAAATTGTTTTCCGCAAGGTAGGTCTCGACGCGCTCGAGTTTCCCGACGCGTCCGCTGCGGACGAGTTCGGAGGCCTGCCGCACGAACGCGGTCGAACGCCACTGGCTGCCGGTTTGGAGAATGCGCCCGTGTTTGCGCACGGCGGCGATCATGTCGCGACCCTCGCGGACGGTGAGCGTGAGCGGCTTCTGGCAATAGATGTCCTTGCCGGCGCGCGCGGCGAGCACGGTCATGACCGCGTGCCAGTGGTCCGGCGTGATGATGGCGACGGCGTCGATGTCACGGCGCGCGAGCACGTCGCGAAAATCCGCGTAGGCGGTGACACCCTTGAAGGTGCCGCTGGTGGTTTTCTTGGCGTAGGCCGCCTCGATGAAGTCGCGCTGCGGCTCGCGGCCGAGGAACTGCTTGTCATTTCGATAGCCGAAGCTCGCCTTGTTGACGTCGGCGACGGCGACGATCTGGCAGTCGTCGTTTTTCAACCACTCCGGCAGATCGACGGTGCTCTGGTTGCCGCAGCCGATCACGCCGAGCGTGATGCGTTTGCTGGGCGCGTTCTGGCCGAAGACCGAGCTGGGCGTGATGAACGGGCCGGCAAGGGCGGCGGCGGTGAGAGCCGACGACGAACGGATAAAGTCGCGGCGCGTGAGCGGGCGGGGCGTCTGAGTGGTGTGCATGACAGGAGCGGGGTTGCTCGGGTCAGACAGGCGCGCAACCGACAGGATGGCGCGCGGATGCGGGCGGTCAACGCGCGGCCCGCCGCGGGCGCAATCAGAAGCGGCGCGCTCCACCGGCGCGCGGGAAACTTAACACCGACATCCCGTAGCTTTCAGACCTTCCGTTGTAGGCCCGCCCGCTGGGCGGGCTGCCCGGCCACCGGCCGGGCCGACAGTCCAAACGCAAGGTGACGTTGGTATGATGCCGGGCGGCGTCCGCGACGGCGCTACTCGCCCTGCTTGTTTTTCCTGGCGTTCTTCTTCCGGTCGCCGGCGGCGGGCTTGAATTCGTGGGCCCAGTTTTTCGCGATCAGCGCTTTCAGCTCGGCTGCGACTTTCGCGTAGGCGGGGTCGGAGGCGAGGTTGCGGTATTCGTTCGGGTCGGTCTGGTAGTCGTAGAGCTGCACGCCCTGCTGGCCGTCGTCCCATTCGGTGTAGCGGTAGCGCTCGGTGCGGACGCTGTGGCCGGCAAAGCTGCCGCGCCATACCTGCGTGAACGCGGGCCGGTCCCACGCGGCGGCGGGATTATCGAGCAGCGGCTTGAGGCTCTGGACGGCGAGATTCGCCGGCGGGGTGAGGCCGCAGAGATCGGCGAGCGTGGGATAGAGGTCGACGAACTCGACGGTGCGCGCGCTCGGGCGGCCGTTGCCGGCGGCGCCGGGGGCGACGATGATCATCGGGACGCGCGCGGAGTTTTCGAACAGGCTCTGTTTCATCCAGAGGCCGTGTTCACCGAGGTGGTAGCCGTGGTCGCTCCAGAAGACCACGACGGTGTTGTCCCAGAGTTTGAGCCGGTCGACGGCGGCGAGCACACGGCCGATCTGGGCGTCGACGAAACTGATCGCGGCGTAGTAGCCCTGTTTCACCTCGCGGGCCTGCTGCTCGGTGCAGCCGAACCACGGCCAGACGGCGGTCGAACTGAGCGCGGCCTTCGGCACGTCCTTGATGTGCTCGGCGGGGCCGACGGAGACCTTGATTTTCTCGAGCGGGTAGAGATCGAAGTATTTCGCGGGGGCGACGTAGGGCGTGTGCGGTTTGTAGAAACCGCAGGCGATGAAGAACGGTTGGTCCTTTTTCGCTTCGAGCAGCTTGATGATCTCGGTGGCGACCTTGCCGTCGGTGTGTTCCTCGTCGGCGCCCTTTTTGTCGGAGAGGAAACTCATCGCGCTGCCGAGGCCGCGGTTGGGCGTGTAGTTGATGATGTCGGATTCGAGCGTGGTCTTGTCGCGGCCGGCGGGGTTGACGGTGTGGTTCCACGACGGGGCATCGTCGAGGCCGGGCGTGCCGATGTCGCCGGGGTTGCCGTAGTGGTAGATTTTGCCGACCCGCGCCGCGTAGTAGCCGGCGCGCATGAACATCTGCGGAAGGGTGACGACGTCGGGGTCGACCGAGCGGAAGTGCTTCTGGAGGTCGTAGACTTGCGTGGCGTCGGGCCGGCGGCCGGTCATGAGCGAGGTGCGGCTCGGCGAGCAGAGCGGAAACTGGCAATACGCGCGGTCGAACCGGACGCCCATCTGCGCGAGCCGGTCGATGTTCGGCGACGACACGTAGGGGTGGCCGTAGGTGTGGAGGTCGTTGTTCATGTCGTCGACGGCGATGAACAGGACGTTGCGTTTCGGTGCGCTCGCGGCCGGCAGCGAAGTCACGGCCAGGCCGAGCAGACAGAACGAAGCAAGAAGGCGGGGTAGGAGCTTCATGGGGTTGAGCGTAGCGGGAAAACCGATGCCACGGTAAAGGGTAAAGTCGCGGGCGCGGTGAAGGAGGGCGCGTTTCGCTTCTCTGAGACGTAACGATGCAAAAGCAGGCCACCACGAAACACACCAAATACACGAAAGGGAAAGCCTTCGGCGGCAAACCGGTCGATCAAATGCGCGCACCGTTCAGTGCTGAGTTTTGCCAGCCGTGGGCTTGTCCCACTTTCCTCCTTTCGTGTGTTTGGTGTGTTTCGTGGTGAAATCCGACTGAATTCTTCCGGCTGAGATCGACGAGGCGGGACGCCTCGTCCACGACGGAATTGAGTCGTGGCTGAGGCGTCCCGCCTCAGGGGAAACGGAAGCGTCAGCGCACCACCTCGAGCACCCAGGTGATCGCGGGCGCGGCGCCGGGGGCGTTGAGCTCGAGGGCCCACGTGCCGTCGGCGGACGGCGCGAGCGGCGCGGCGCTCGGAGCGGCCGGTTGGTCGTTGGCGTCGAGGGCGGTGACGGTGAGGCGTTTCGCTCCGGCGAGTCCGCGGAGGGTGACACGGGCGCGGACGGGTTCGGTGCAGGCGGAGGCGCGGCCCCATGCGTCGGTGGAGTTGCGTTTGGCGTTCCAGGTTTGATCGGTATTGGCCGTGCGGGCTGTCGCGGTGAGCAGGAGCCGGCGCGCTTGTGCGATCGGTGCGGAGTCGAGGGCGGAGAGCGTGAGGGCGGCGAAGGGCGTCGTGGCGCTGACGGCGAGGTGGCGGAGCTGCACGCGGTCGGCGCCGCTGAAGCCGGTGGCGGCCTGTGAGCGCGGCGTGTCGATCGTGACGAGGCCGGTGCGCTTTTCGCCGAACTGCCAGTGGAGTTCGCCGGTTTCGCTGCGCAGCGGCGTCGCGGCGGCGACCGCAGGGAACGCGCTCGTGGGCGGGCCGTCGAGCGAGGCGATGCGCACGGCCTGGGTGAGCGGGAGCGCGAGCGGGAAGCCCGGCGTGAAATACGGCCGGTGCTCGCGCGGATCGAGCCGGATGCTGTCGATCACTTGTTCGCGCGTGTAACTGCGCGTGAGCACGGAGCGCGCGGCGGTCACGTCGCCGCGCAGGAACAGCAGCGCGCCGGGGGCGAGTTGGGCGAGGCGGCCGGCGTCCATCGCGAGGTCGAAGTGGCCGGCGACGGATGAGTTCATGTCGGCGAGGTCGGCGTGCAGGAGCGTATACCAGAAGATCCCGTCCCAGTCCTGCAGCGCGGCGTAGGCGGCGAGGATCGGAATGCCCTCGGTGGCGTATTCGGCGGGGAAGGGATGGTTGACCTCCGAGACGGTGAAGGGCTTGCCGGCGAAGGCGGAGCGCGACAACTCGACGACGGACGAGTGCAGCGGATCGTCGACCATCGGCGAGTTGCCGATCGTGTAGCCGAGCTTTTTTCCGGTGGCGGGATCGTTGAGGTAGTTCGGATGCTGCCAGTAGGTGTGGCTGTCGACGACATCGAGCAGCGACGTGCCGCTGAGCTGCGGGTAGCCGGTGCGCGAGTGGCCGTGGTCGCTGTTGCCGGCGAACAGCGCGTGCACGTGCAGTTCGTCGCGCAGGAATTTCGCCATGCCGGTGAAGAAGTCGCGCTCCACCTCGAGGTAGAAGCGAGCCTCGGCGTGAAAGCGCGCGCGGTCGGCCTTGGCAATTTCCTTGCTGGTGAGGCGCGGCAGCGGCGCGGCGGCGGCGACACCGGCCTGCGTGCGCCAGGCGGCGAGATCGGCGGCGGAGGCATGGCGGGCGAGCCACGTGTTGAATTTGGCGGTGAGGTCGGCGGCGTAGCTCGGCGGGAGGTCGGCCCAGGTGCCGGGATTTTTTTGCGTGCCCTTGCCTTCGAGGCGCGCGCCGAACCAGGCCTCGATGAGGGAATTCTCGTTCACAAACTCGACGAGCGCGACGGCGGGCTCGTCGGCGTAGGTGCGGCCCGTGTAGGGATTGCGGTGCGTGAGGAGCTGGCGCGCGTAGTCGCGTTGGAGGGCGAGGATGCGCTCGTCGAAATACGTGACCGATTTGGCGAAGCCGAGCAGCTCGGCGTCGCGCACGCCGTCGCCGGGGCGGTAGCTGCGCGAGACGTTGAGGTTGAGGTTCACGTAGATGCCGCGGCGTTTGAGCGCGGCGACGAAGGTGTCGAGGCGGTCGAGCTGGGCCGGATCGAGGCTGAGCGTGTCGTTGGCGTTGCGCGGGAAAAGTCCGCCCCAGCGGCTGTCGAGCATGTGGAGGCGCACGCAATTCACGCCGCGGCGCGCGAGACCGGCGGCGAGCACGTCGGCGTTTTCCTGGCGTGGGAGCGCGCCGGCGCCGGTGGCGTTGACGCCCCAGAAACGCAGGCGCCGGCCGTCGGCAGTCGCGAAGTGGCCGTCCTTCATGGTGATGAAGCCGAGGCGTCCGGCCGGCGCGTCGAGCAGCGCGGAGAGATCGACCGGACTGTGGGCGGAGGTTTTCCAGTCGACGGGAAACGGGACGAGGTCGGCGGCGCGGGCGAGGGAGAAAGTCGCGGCGAGCGCGGCGAGCGAGCGAAGGAAGATCGGCTTCATGGTAAAGTGTCAGACGGTGCTTTCCTGCCGGGTGGGAGGGGCTTTACGCCCCGACGGTTACGGCGCACGTCCCAGATCGGGGCATAAAGCCCCTCCCACAATTTTTCGGAGCGCGAGCTCATGAGTTTGACCACTCGTCCTAGCGTTTCGCGGTGGTGCCGAGGCCGAGCAGCGGCAGGAGTTCGGCGCTTTCGACCGCGCCGTAGTTGAAGAGCGTGAAGCCGGGCAGACCGTGGCGGCGCGCGATCTCGATCTGGCCGATCACGCGGTCGGCAGGCAGACGCGAGTGGGACGAACTCACGCCGATGCCGGGATAAACGGGCACGGAGCCAGCCCAGATTTTCTGCTGCTTCACCCACGCTTCGAACTGGCGGTCGTTGTCCGTGTAGTCCATCGGACACACGAAATCGACCCAGCCGCGGTCGCACCACAGTTTCCAATCCTGGCCCACCCCGTCACGATCGGTCGCCCAGTTGCGGAAGACGGCGGCGGAGATCTTGATCGTCGGACGGACGGCGCGCGCCTGCTCGCTCACGGCGCGCACGACGGTGTCGATATTGGCGCGGCGCCAGTCGAGCCACGCCGCGCGGCGCGGCCCGGCGTTGAGGACGTCGGCCGGCCAGTTCGCGACGGCGGCGCCGGTGGCGCGGGCGAAGCGTTCGCGGCAGCCGGCGCAGAAGCAGTGATCGTTGTCGGGGTAGCGGATGTAGTCGAAGTGGATGCCCGCCACATCGTAGTCGCGGGCGACCTCGACCATCGCGGCGATCTCGAGTTGCTGATTGGCCGGATGCGAGGGGCAGAGCCACGGCTCCTCCTTGCCTTTGGAGCTGGCCTGGAGCCGGCCCTCGCGGCGCATCTGCTCCAGGAACGCGGCGGGCACGCGGTGGCCGGTGTTCCAGTTCACTTTCCAGACGTGCACCTGCACGCCGTATTTTTTCGCCGCGGCGAGGCACTGCGCGATCTGGTCGCCGCGTTTGGCGACGTCGGGTGCGACGGGCAGCACCTTGCTCGGATAAAACGCGACGCCGCCCCACAGCATGTTGGGCAGCACGGCGGTGAAACCGGCGTCGGCGAGGCGCTTGATCGCGGTGTCCCAATCGAGGCCGTTGACGCCGAACGCGTCGTGACACCAGAAGGCACGAAACTCGCCCGGCACCGCGCGCTGCGCGAGGCAGTAGGCGTCGAGCAGGCGTTGCGCGGCGCGCGGCAGCACGTCGAGCGCTTCGAGATAGCGGCGGTTGGCCGTGAACTGCTGGGCGCGGGTGCGCAGGGCCTTCGCGTCGGCGAGGGCGCTGTGCGCGGCGAGGCGCGGCTGTTGGGCGATCCAGTCCGCGGCCGCGGTGAAGTCGCGATGATCGCCGATCCGGCCGAGGTGATTGAGGCCGGCCGTCACGGCTTCGGGCAACAGGTCCGGCGCCAGCCGGGCCGCGGCGGCGAGCAACAGGCGGCGCTGATTCGGGAGATCGTCGGCGAGCAGCACGTGGGTGACGAACACACAGTTGGCCGTCGCGACGACGGCGGCCGCGCCGGAGGGCTGGCCCTGATCGTCGGACCACTCGGCGACGACGCGACCGGCACCGGCGTCGGGCGTGGCTTCGCGGACGTTCCACGAGCGTTGTTTGACGAGCGCGGGCGCGCCCGGCAGCGCATCGGCGGCGAAGCGCATCGCCGCGAAACGAGCGGGCCGGTCGTCCGCTTTGAGCAGGCGGCCGAGGGAGAGATGCACCGGGGCCTGCAGCTCGCGGGGCAGCGTGTAGAACGCGAGCAGCTTTCCGCCGGACTCGAGATAGCCGCGGAGGGCGGCGATCGCTGTGTCGGGCAGCGACGGATTGTAGGGGAGCACGACGAGCTTCGCCTGGCGCAGCGTGGCGGCGTCGAGCGCGAGATCGCTGAGCGTGGCGTAGCCAACGCCGAACGAGTCGAAGCCCGTCGTGATCGACTCGGTGAATTGCATGACGCTGCGTGCCTCGCCAGCGCTCTGGCGCGCGACGGATTCGCCCTGGATCACGGCGACGCTGGCATCGATCCCGAGTCCGCCGCACACGCGCAGGTCGCGCAGGAAAAGCTCGGTCGAAGCGTCGCCGCCGCGCCACGCCGAGACGCGGATGGCCGTGATGCGGTGCCAGCCGGCGGGTTGTCCCTCGATGCGCGTGGCGGATTTGTCGATCGTGACGGTGCACCACCGGTTGACGGCCTCGGGGAAAAACGTCGCCGAATACCAGCCGCCGCCGCTCTGGAAGAAGAAACTGAAGTGGGAGATCGGAGCGATGTCGGGGCAGAGGAACTCGAACTGCACGCCGCGGCTGGCCGACAGATCGAGGGTGACCGCGCGATCCCACGAGGCGCGCTCGATGGTCGTGCCGGCGAAGTTGCACGGCAGCCGGAGCGCGTCGTGGCCTTGCACCGTGGCGGGCGCGACGGGCGCGGTCCCGCGCATCGGCACCCATGCGGCCTGGGCGGTGGCCGGATCGCGGTAGTGTCCGGAGTCGATGATGCCGGAGGAGACTTCGGCGCGCATCGTGGCGATGGAGACGAGCCACGCGATCAGCCGTCCCGCGAGGCGGACGGCGGCAAAGGGAGTTGGTTTCATGAAGATCGAGGGCCAGTGGAAGGGCGGCTCGATGCTCGAAACGGAGACGATGACACCGTGGCGGAGTTACCCGGTGAAGTAGGGGAGCAGCACCGCGTCGCGCCGCTGGTAGAGCGGGTGGGTGGGACTGCCGTCCTGATTCCGACCGAAACAGAACACGAGGTCGGGAGCGCACGAGGCGCGCAGCAGCGCCTCGACCGCCGCACCCCGGCCGTCGCGATGGCCCGGCGCGCCCCACGCGACGACCACGCGGGCGGCACCGGCGACGATCCGGCGGAGCCACTCGTCGTTCTCCGGCAGATTGGGTGTGAACTCCTTCAACTCCCTCGACGCCGTGGCGCGCAGGCTGAAGGCGTTCAGCATGTAGAAACCGCCAAAGCCCCAGCGAAAGGCGAAGTCGATGCACCGGGCCACCGTGGCATCGGCCACGACATCGGTGGCCGAGGAAGGATTCATGCCGATGAACGCGACGTAGTGGTCGGGATCGCGGCGGGCGTCGCGGGCCCGGAAGCTGCGAAAGAGCGTGAAGCGATGCCGGCGATCCGCGCTGAACCGGGTGCGCTCGGCGTTGAGCGGATCCTCCGGCTCGGGCGGAAACAGCTCCAGCGGTTGCTCGGCGAAGGTGTGCTGGGAAATGGATTTGGCGCGGCGGCCCACGGGCGGATTGGCAGGGGTTGGATGAACACGGCGTCTGTGGGGATTTGTCGCCGCGCTGACAACCACGGAGCGGATGGCCTCCCGATTCCGAGTGTGACTCAAACTGAGGTCAGTAATTTGTAGCGGCGGTCTATGACCGCCGAACGAATGCCCTTGGCGCAACGACGGCGGTCATAGACCGCCGCTACAACCGAGGCATTCGAGAACTGACCTCAGTTTGAGTTACACCTCCCGATTCCCGAGCGGAGTGGGTGCGTTTCGCCGTGGAAGCGACCGCATGCTTGACTTGACGCTAAATCGTTTTAGCTGTTTTCGCATTCCTCAGGGACTCCCCGGTCCTTCACCCAAACCCCAGCGGCCAATGAGAACCAATTGCCTCGCCTCCCTCCGCCTTCTCGCGTTCGCCGTCCTCGGCTTGTTCGCGACCAGTGTCCGCTCCGCCACCCTGACCATCACCGTCCGCAGCGCCGAGTCCGCCTACCTGCTCAAGCAGGCGCGCGTCGAACTGCTCCCGACCGGGCGCGACGACATGACGGACGAACTGGGTGTCGCCGAATTTCACAACGTCGCACCCGGCGACTACTCGGCGCGCATTTCTTATTTCGGGTTCGACGAGCAGACCGTGTCCGTGCGCGTCACCGCCGAGGCGCGGCAGAACGTCCTGGTGAAACTCAAGACCGGCGAGTCGGTGCAGATGGAGCAGTTCGTCGTCACCTCCGAGCGCGAAGGCAACGCCGCCTCGCTCACGCGGCAGAAGAACGCCGACAGCGTGCAGAACGTCATCGCGATGGACGCGCTCGGCGTGCTCGCCAACGACAATCCGGCGGAGCTGCTCAACCGCCTGCCTGGCGTTTACTCGATCCCCTCCGACGAGGGCAATCTGGACCGCCCCGTCATCCGCGGCCTGCCGGCCACGCTCAACAAGACGACGGTCGACGGCGTCACGCTGGTGTCGCAGCTCGCGATGAGCCGCACGCCGATCTACACCAACATCACCGCGAGCAACTTCGAGGAGATCGAGGTGACGAAGTCGCTCACGCCGAACCTGCCGGCGGACTCGATCAGCGGGCTCATCAAGTTCAAGTCGAAGTCGACCCTCAACATGAAGGCGAAGCGCGAGATCACGTTTCGCGTGGGCGGCAAGTGGTCGCCGACTTTTTTTGACTACACGCCGCGGCGCACCGTGCCGCAGGTGCAGCCCCAGGTGCAGCTCGGCTACCGCGAGGTCTTCGGCCTCTTCGGGGAGCAGGCGAACCTCGGGCTCAGCGGCAATTTCGTCTACAACGACAACGTCACCCAGCGCACGATCACCGACCTCACGCCCGACACGACGGGGCGCACGCCGGCGTTCACGAGCAACTTCGTGCGCACCGACGGCATCCAGGATCGCCTCCTGCAGACGGGCAGCGTGCGCGTCGATTTCCGCGCCAACGCCGATTCGCGCTATTACCTGACGGCGATGCGCAATTTTCAGGAGCAGACGACGACGCGTCCGCAGAACTATCAAGTGGCCTACACCGCGAGTGTCGCGACGGCCGGCCGGGCGTTCGCCAACGGCGTCACGGCCGACGGCGCGCCCGCGAGCGGCGGCAACATCCGGCCGGGTTCCACCGCGGCGGTCACCGAAGTGCTGCACTCCACGCGCACGACTTTCCAGGCGGCGACCAATCCCTTCGAGGCCGACGATCTCACCGACATGATCCAGTTCGGCGGCGAGCACCGGCTCGGCGAGTGGAAGCTCGACTACACGCTCAACCGCTCGCGCGCCGAGCGCGACACCGGCGCCTACCGCAACCACGCCGTGCGCCGCAACTGGACCGCCACCGTCACGAACATCGGCTGGATTCTCGACAAGAGCAGGAGCGAGGAATCTCCGACCTTCACGCAGACTTCGGGACCGAGCATCTACGACGCGCGCAATTACGCCAACGGCACCGTGTCGCAGACCTCGGCCATCTCGGTCAACCGCGCGGCCAGCGCGGAGTTCAACGCGAAGCGGCCCGTGTCGCTCCGTGGCCAGAAGATTCTCCTCAGCCTCGGCGGCCTCGCGACGCGCCAGTCGTCGGATCAGGATTCCGGCGCGCGCAACTCCACTTACGTCGGACCCGATGGCGTCGCCGGCGTCAACCCCGCCACCCGCCTGAACGACGACGATCTCTCGCGCTTCGCCTCGTATCCCGCGTTGGCGCCGCGGTTCGGGCTCGGTGCGGTGCCGCGGTTCGATCCGTTGAAATATTCCCATTCGATGGACAACGAGCCGGGGCAGTGGCGCGTGGACCCCTACCAGGTGGAGTCGTCGCGGCGCGCGGGCTACCGTTTCGTGCAGGAGAAAATCCTCGCCGGCTACGTGATGGGTTCGACGACGTTCGGCCGGCTCGGCGTGGTCACCGGCGTGCGGTGGGAGGAGTCGAAGACCGAGGCGCGGGCCTACATCAAGCGCGCCACGCTGGCCAACATCACCGACGCCGTGAAGCGCACCGACGCCGAATACGGCACGACGCCCTCCGCCCGCACGGGTGAGACGCGCGATTTCTTCCCGAGCCTGCATTTTCGCGAGGCGTTCACGCCCAACCTGATCGGCCGCTTGAGCGTGGCGACGAGCATCGGCCGACCGGCGCTCGGCGATTTGACGCCGATCTTTTCTGTGTCGGACGTCGATCACACCGTCACGCTCGACAATCCCTCGCTCAAACCGCAGTTCGCGACGAGCTACGACCTGTCGCTCGAATATTATCTGAAGCCGGTCGGACAGCTTTCGCTCGGGCTGTTCCGGAAGGATCTGACCGATTTCGTTTTTCGACAGGAGATCGGCATCATCGGCGCCGGTCCGAGCAATGGCTACGAAGGCCAATACGGCGGCTACACGATTCTCTCAAACGGCAATGGCGGCCGCGGCCGGGTGACGGGCGTCGAGTTTTCCTATCTGCAGCAACTCACCTTCCTCCCGAGCGCGTTCCGCGGGCTCACGGTGCTCTGCAACTACACGCACCTCCAGGCCGAGGGCGACTACGGCCAGGGCAGCGGCGGCACCAACGGGCTCGAGGGCTTCGTCCCGAACACCGCGAACGTCCGCCTCAGCTACAAATACCGGTGGTTCGCGCCGTATGTGCAGTGGAGCCATACGGATCGCTGCCTGAACGCCTACAGCCCCACGCCGCAGTTGCAGACGGATCGGCTCGCCCGGCGCGTGGCGAACGCCGGCTTTTCGCTGCGGCTGCCGCGCGGGTTGGAATTCTTCTTCGACGTCTCGAATCTCTTCGATGAGCCCCAGCGGGTCGTGCAAACCACCAGCGGCGCGCGCACGCGGACGATTTACAACGGACCGTTCGTGAGCTTCGGGGTGAACGGGCGTTACTAAGCAATGAGTCATACCACGGTCCCGTAGCTTTCAGACTTGCCCGCCCGTTGGGCGGGCAGCCCGGCCACCGGCCGGGCCTACAGTCTCAAAGCGAACAGTAAGTGGTATGAGCTGCGCCCGCGGCGAGGAACCGTCCGATACGGCGCTTGCAGATGGCGCGCGTGTGATTTTCATCGCGCCATGCGCCCAATCCGCCTCTCCCGCGTTTCGGTTTCTTCGACGTTCGTGCTGGCCGGCCTTTTTGCAGGCGGCTGCGCGACGACCAACCCGCCGACCAATGGCACCTCCGCCGCGGTCGTCGAGGGCGAGGCCGTCTACCCGACCGGCAGCCGCATTTCGCGTGTCGTCAAAAAGGGTGACGCAGCCGGCATCGCCAAGGACATGCCCGGCGGCTCGACCGGCACGAACAACCTCGAGCGCGAGGCCAACGACTTCCGGCCGCAGGCACCGATCACCGGGCGCTGAGCTGCGGGGCGGGGTCGCCTGCCCCCGCCGGTTTTTTCGACGTGCCTGCGGCGCGGTCAGTCGACCCCGCCCTCCTACAGCGCAAAAAAACGCGGCCCGGTTGCCCGGGCCGCGTGAGGGTGAATCTAGAATCGGTGCGCTGGCTCAGAATTTCTGAGACACGCGGACATACATGAAGCGGCCCTTCACGTCGGCCACGCCGGCCGGCACGAAGTTGTTCAAGGCATACGCCGTGAGCGGCGGGAGGCGGTTGAACGCGTTCTCCATACCGATCGCGAGGTTGGTCTTGGTCCACGGCAGCTTGTAGGAAACCTGGAAGTCCCACGTGTTGAAGGAGGGCAGGTAGTCCCGGCGGTAGGTGGTGTCCACGCCGTCCTCGAGCTTGGTCGACTGGCTGAAGTGATAGATCGCGGTGGCGCTGATATCCTTCTTGCTCCAGCCGAGCACCGAGGCGAAGCGCCACTTCGGCCACGCGCCTTCGAACGACGAAGAATACAGGCCCGCGAGCTGGGTGTAAGCCTCGCCGACGAGCGCCTGGTAGCGGTAGTTCTTCGTGTAGGTGGCCTTCGTGTCGAAGGTGACCGTGCCGACCTGGCCGGCGTTCATCGTGTAGTTCACGTTGAAGTCGAAGCCGTCCGTCTTGGTGCCGGCGAGGTTCGCGCGGTAGACGTTTTCGAGGGCGATGTTGTTCTCGGAGAGACCACCGAGGCCGCCGGGGCCGCCATCGGCTTCCCACAGCACGGTCACGCCGGTCTGCTGCTTGATCTGCGCGACCGCGGCGGCGAGACGGGCGGGCGTGCGGGCGGCGGCATCGCGGGCGGCATCGCTCGAACCGAGGGCTTCCCAGAAGCGCTTCGCGACGATCGCGGCGTAGTTTTCCGCGGAGGAAACGCCGTTCTTGATCTGGGTGTTCCAGTAGTCGACCGAGACGGTGAGGCCTTTGACTTCCTTGGGCGACCAGGCGATGCCGACGTTGAACATGTCGGACTTTTCCGGCTGGAGCTTCGGATTGCCGATGCGGGTCAGCGACACCTGGGCGTTGGTGCCCCACGTGTTGTTGCTGTTCTTGGCCGTCGGATCGATGAAACTCGGGTTGGTGACCTGCGGGCCCTCATACATCTGGAGCAGCGACGGGGCGATGAAGCCCTGGCCGAACGAACCGCGGAAGAGCAGCTCCTTGGTGGGCGTGTAGCGGGCGGAGATCTGGCCGACGTTCACGCCGCCGAAGTCGGAATAGTTGTCGTGGCGGCCGGCGACGCGGGTCGACAGCTGTTTCGCGATGAGGGGGACGTCCACTTCGGCCGCGACGCCCCACTGGGTGCGGTCGCCGTCGGTCGGGTTGGGCGTGCCGTTGAAGCCGAGCGGAGTCTGCTGCGTGAGCGCGTCCGGATGGCTGTAGGCACGGAGCTTGTTCCACTCCACGGTGAGGGAGCCGGTGACGGCGCCCGCCGCGGTGTCGAAGATGCGGCCGTCCATCGAGAAATCGAGGTTCGCGAGGCGGCTGCGCTCGTTGGTGTAGGCGTTGCGCTTGATGAGGGGCCAGATGGCGGCATTGGCATCGAGCTTGGAGCTGAACGGATTGAACGCATCGGGGGTGGTCTTGGCCAACCACTCGTTGATGAGGTCGACGCTCGTGGTGTTGCCGTTCGTGAACTCGCGGATTTCCTGGGTGAATAGGCCCTCGAGTCTCCAGTTCCAATCGCCGAGCTTGCCTTCGGCACCGCCGTTGAACCAGACGCCGGTCAGCTCCGCCGTGTCGAGACGCGGCCCGAGACCGAGGAGGCGCCAGCCACCGGCCGTGATCCGCGGCGCCTGGGCGCCAAAGATGCGCTGGTTCCAGTAGTTGTTCGCAGGAATGACAATGGCGCCGAGGGCCGGGACCGGCACCGCCGCGGGGGCAAGCTGGTTATACGAAAACCCGTAACGATACATGAGGTCGACGAAGACCTTGACGTTCGGGTTGAGCTGATAGCTGGTGAAGGCGAAGAAATTATAGCGCTCTTCCGGGCGCAGGAGGGGCGTGTAGAGGTAGAACGGGAACTGGTCGCCGCCGTTGTCGGGGTTGGCGACATCGGGCAGTCGGCCGTCATACGCGCGGAAATCCGTGCGGGCGGCGGCATCGCGGCGGCCCCCCTCATTCGGCTTCCACTTGATGGTGTAGTTCGCATTGCCCGTCGCGCCCGCGGTGAACAGGCTGTTCGGGAGACTCATGCGATAGGGGAAGATATTGCTGGTCGGTCCAGGGGCGCGCGACCAGTCGAAGTCAGAGCTGTAGATACCGCCCTGCTTGAAATACTGGCCACCGACCATGAAGTCGATCTTGCCTTCGGAGCCGTTGAACGAAAACGCGAACTGGCGGCGGCCGAGGTCGGTCTTCGAGTCGATGTCGCCGTAGAACGCGTTGATTTCGCCACCATTCTGGCCCTTGCGGGTGATGATGTTGACGACGCCACCGATCGCATCGGTGCCATACACCGCGGACGCGCCGCTGGTGAGGACTTCGACGTGGTCGACCGCGGTCACCGGCACCTGGTTCACGTCAACGACGTTGCCGACACCCGAGTAGGAGAGGCGGCGGCCGTTGAGGAGGACGAGGGTGTATTGCGAGCCGAGGCCGCGGAGGTCGATGTTGCGACCGCCGGCACCGCCATTGGTGACCGAGTCGTTGACGTTGCCGGCGCCGGTGAAGGCGGGCATGGTCCTGAGGAAGTCGGAGACTTCCACGACGGCGGTCTGCTCGATCTGCGGTTTGCCGATCACGGTGATCGGGATGTCTGACTGGGTCGAGGCGGTGCCGAGACGGGAGCCGGTGGTCACCATGGCTTCCATCACAATCGCCTCCTCTTTCGGTTTGGCCGCGCCTTGAGCCCAGAGGCTGGAACCAGCCGCTGTGATCAGGCCAAGCGCTGCCACAAACTTCCTGACGGAGTTCATATTCATAGCATTGGTCTTCGGTTGTGTGTGTGGTTAGAAGCTAACCGGCGCTGGGCGCCGCATTTGCTTTGGCCGGAAACGAAGGGCCTTATGACACATCGGTGCAACTGTTTTTTGCGACCGTTCGTCGCATTTGCGCGCCCGGCCGCACAATTTTCGCGACGACCGATGGCGGGAGGTCACAACAAAACGGCCTGCCGGAATTCCCGGCAGGCCGTCGAAACCAAGGCAACAGGATAGGCGGAATCAGAATTTCCGGGTGACTTGCGTGTAGAGGAAACGGCCGCGATTGCTGTGCGTGGTCACATCGTAGCTGTCGTTGAACGCACCGGCCGCAAACGGCGCGCTTTCATCGCTGAGGTTGTTACCGCCGATGCGCCAGGTCACATCCGTGAGGTATTTCCGCCAGCCGGCGCCGCCTTTGAATTTGTATTCCACGTTGGCGTCGACGGTGCTGAACGGCTCGATCCAGCGCACGACGTTGCCCTGCGTGAAGGCGGGGTTGTCCCGCAGCTTGCTGAGGTAGTTCGCCGCCACCATGACGTGCCACTGGCCCTTGGACCACGTCTGCGTGACCTGGCCCTTGTGCCGCGGGATGCTGCCAGGCGAGATCGCGTTTTGCGAAACGTCGATGTAGGTCGCGAGGTAGCTCTGCGGCGTGGCGCCCTGGACGGGCGTCAGATCCCACGAGAGCGCGGTGTTCCAGTCGACGCGAGTCATGAAGCGGCCCATCTCCTTCCACGGCCAGACGTAGCTGACCGCCCAGTCGACACCCGTGGTCTTGCGTCCGGAGATGTTGAAGTTGGTCGACGCGATCGTCGTCACGCCGCCGGTGGCGGAACGAGTGATCAGGTTGGCGAACGGCGCGTTGGGATTGATCGTGGCGGGGTTGCCGCGCACGAAACCGGAGCCCTGGCCCGCGGCATTGACATTGAGGATGTATTGCGAGCCTTCGCCCACGAGGCCCGTGATCTCGCCCATGTAGTAGTCCGCCGTGAAGCTCAGGCCCGAAACGGCCTTTGGCGAGTAGACCACGCCGAAGGAGTAGGTCTTGGACTTTTCCGGGCTGAGGTTCGAATTGCCGCGCGTCGTGATCGGGGTCTGGTTCGCGATCGTAAAGCCGAGCGGGTCGACCAGCGAGGGGTTCGAGGTGCCCGAGGCGGCGAACAACGAACCGAGGGACGGCAGGCGGAAACCGGTGCTCCAGGTGCCGCGGATGAGGAGATCCTCGACCGGGTTCCACTGGAGACCGACCTTCGGGTTCTGCGCCGTGAAGCTGCGCCCGATGTCGGCGCCGGACGCGCCGTTTTGATAGCCTTCCACGGTCTGGTAGTCATAGCGGCCTTCACCCTGAAGCTTCAGCGAGCGGACGAACGGGATGTTCATCTGCGGGCTGACGAGCGGCAGCATCAACGCCATGAAGGCGCCGGTGCCGTAGCCACGCGAAATCGTGGGATTCGAGCCGTTGAGTCCGAGCAGGTCGCCCGTGAAGAAGATCGCATCCGGGATGCTGCTGGAGTCGTTGCGGTAGTAATCCGCGCCGAAACCGATCTTCGCGTCGCCGGCCGGCATCGCGAACAGCGTGCCGCTCGCGTTGGCATCGAAGCCGCGGGTGGTGCCGCGCAGGCGGGTGTTGCCGGAGGCCGCGGCGCGACCGAGCGCGGCGGGATTGTCGAACGCCTTGCCGGTGGGGCCGGTGCCTTTCGCGGTATCGAGCGCCCACGGGTTGTAGTTACCGGCCACAATCTCGGCGACGAGCTTGGTCTTGCCGGGGGCGCCGCTCTGCGTCTGGTCGCGATAGAGTTCGCTGAAGACGTAGCTGGAACTCCACGTCCAGCCCTGACCGAACTTGCCGTTGGCGCCGACCACGAAGTCGTAGTTCTCGCGGCGGTAGAGCTGCTGCCGCGGCCCGAGGGCGATGGTGCGGAAGGGCACGACACCGTTGAGGATGTTGCCGGCCGAGCGCACGTCGTCGGCGATGAAGAAGCCGGTGGGGATGTGCGGGCTGGCCCGCTCGGCGATCAGGAGATCGCGCGCGGCCGAGGCGGTGGTGCTCGGGGCGGGCATCGGCGAGGGCGCGAGGCCGTTGTAGAAGGTGTCCTTCGTGTAGATCAGGCGGGCAAACACCTCGACGTTGTCGCTCAACGTCTGGTTGATGCGGCCGTAGATCGAGTGCCGGTGCTGCGCCGGGATCGAGGGCGTGTATTGGCGGAAGTTCAGCATCTGCGTCGAGGTGGCGACGCTCGTGTTGAACGGCACGAAGTCCGCCGAGGTGAGGCCGACGGTCTTGCCGGGGGCGAGCACGAGGTCCTGGACGGTCGCCGTGGCGCTGCCGATGCGCGCGGTGGCGCGGCCGGAGAAGGTCGGGCTGCCGCCATTGACGCCACCGCGGAAGCGCTGGTCGGCCTGATCGGACGGCTCGCGGTCGGACGAGTGGAGGGCGTTGCGCTCGAGGTATTCGACGCCGAGGACGACGTTGGTCTTGCCGTGGGTGTGGCCCGCGAGGAGGCCATAGCGCTGCACGCCGGCATCGTTTTTGGTGGTGTTGCCGTAGTAGGCGTCCACGCGATGGCCATTGAAGCGCGACACCATCACGGTGTTGAACACGCCTGCGAGCGCGTCGGAGCCGTAGATGGCGCCCGCGCCGTCTTTGACGACTTCGATGCGGTCGATCGCGATCGAGGGGATCACGTTGAAGTTGTCGAAACCTGCCGTGCGGCGGCCATCGAACAGCGTCAGAGTGCCCGCGAGACCGCGGAGGTTGACGCCCGCGGCGCCCGTGCCGCCGTTGGTGCGCTGCTCGGTGGCGACATTACCCGTCACGTCCGGCATGACGCGCAACGCTTCGATCGGGGCCGCGGCGCCCACCCGCACCATCTCGGTGTAGGTCACGACGCTCACGGGCGAGAACGACTCGTTGCCCGCGGTCGGGATGGCCGAGCCCGCGACGACAAACTTCTCGAGGGTCAGGGTCTCATCGGAGTCCTTTTTGGAAGCCGAGGGCTGCGCCTGCAACGAGGCGCCCGACAGGACAAGACCGGCCGCGCTCGCCAATGGCCAAAGCGCTGCCGCAAACTTCCGGATGCGGATGTTCATGGTTGTATCAGTGGTGTTGTGTGTTGGTGTGAGGGCTCGAACGGCCAAAGGCCGCGTTCGCTTATGATTGACCGAGCACACACCCGTATCCCAGCGCAAGGGAAATTCCGCCAACGTCTCACCCGCCGCGGACGCCGCGCGCGCCAATCCTCCGTGCGGAGGTCGTGTTGTTTCCCGTAAAGAATCCCCGGAGCAAGCTCCGGGGCCTTTGATCAAAGCCAATGCATCGCGCAATTTCACCTCGGTTCGGGAAGCGCACCCGTCTCGGATGCCGCAAGACGCAGCCGCTCCCCGGAGTTTTCCACCTACCCCCGTTTCCAACCGAGCCGGAACAAGCTCCGGGTCATCAGACCCAACGAGCATGAAGGAGCTCCAAGCCATCGTTCGCGCCCTGCTGGCTCCCGGCGCCGGTGCGTCGGTGCTCGCCACGCTCGCGACCGTCGCAGGCTCCTCCTACCGCCGTCCCGGCGCCCGGCTGCTCGTCACCGCCGACGGCCACCGCATCGGCTCGATCAGCGGCGGCTGCCTCGAGGAGGATGTGATCGCTCGCGCCCGCCAGGTCGCCGCCACCGGCTGCGCCGAGACCGTCGTCTACGACACCACCACCGAAAACGATCTCGTCTGGGGCGTCGGCCTCGGCTGCCACGGCATCGTGCGCGTTGTGCTCGAAAAACTCCCGCCGCGCCCCGCGTGGGCCGCCGCCCTCGCCGAGAACTTCGCCGCCCGCCGCCCCACTCCGCTCGCCATCGTCCATCGCGCCGCCGACCCCGCCCAGCTTGGCACCCGCCTCGCGTCCGCACCTGCCCTGAGCCTGCCGAACGGCCTGCCCGCCGCGCGCGACGCAGCGATCGAAGTGTTCCACCACCTCGTGCCACCGCCGACCGCGCTCTTCATCTTCGGCGCCGGCGACGACGCGCAACCGCTCGCCCGCTTCGCCGCCGAACTCGGCTGGCACGTCACGATCGCCGATCCGCGTGCCGCGTTGGCGACCGCGGAACGTTTCCCGACGGCTCACGCCCTGGTTGTCGCGCCCGCCGCCGGCCTCGTCGCCCGCGCCGCGCCCGACGCTGACACTCTCGCGGTGGTGATGACCCACCACTACGTGCACGATGTGCCGCTGCTGCGCGAACTCCTCGCGCGTCCCCTCGCCTACCTCGGCCTGCTCGGCCCGAAAAAACGCGCCGAAAAAATCCTCGCTGATCTCGCCGCCGCCGGCGCACCGCTCTCCCCGGAACAACGCGCCCGCCTCCACGCCCCCGTCGGCCTGGACCTCGGCGCCGACTCCCCTGCCCAAGTTGCCCTCGCCATCCTCGCCGAGATGCAAGCCGCCCTCACCGGCCGCGACGCCCGCTCGCTCCGCGACCGCACCCGCCCCATCCATGCGTGAGCTCGTTCCCTTCCGCTGTGAGTCTGTAATACCAGTGACGGCGCGCTTTGAGACTCCTGATCTTGTCGGCCCGCCCGGTGGGCGCGCTGCCCGGCCACCGGCCGGGCCTACAGTCTCAAAGCGCACCGTAACTGGTATAACGTATTACGTTACAAACTCCCCTTCCCGGCCCGGACCTCGCATCCACCTCTGCAACGAATTACGTTGCAAACCCGTTGACGCCGCCGGCGCGTCGCGCGTGTGAAACCCCCGCCACTCCATCGCAACCTTCGCTTCGGCGCGGTGATTCTCGCCGCCGGTAACTCGACGCGCATGGGCACGCCCAAGCAGCTCCTGCCGGTCGCCGGTCAACCGCTCCTGCTGCGGGCCGTGTCCGCCACGCTCGCTGCGCCCGTCTGGCCGGTGGTGGTCGTGCTCGGCGCCCACGCGGAAAAAATCCGCCCGCTCCTCGCCCGCCAGACCGTGCTCATCGCGGAAAATCCCGCCTGGCCCGAAGGCATGGCCTCGTCGCTGCGCGTCGGCATCGCCACGCTCCAGCAATTTTCCCGCGAGCTGGACGGTGCGCTCGTCGCGCTCTGCGACCAGCCGGCGTTTTCCGCCGACGCCATCGCGCAACTTATCGCCGCCCAGCGCACCACCGGTCGCAGCATCGTTGCCGCGCGTTACGGCGGCCGGCAGGGTGCGCCGGCCTTGTTTCTCCACGAACATTTCCCCGCCCTCACCGCCCTCACCGGCGAGGAAGGCGCCCGCGCCCTCCTCAACGGCGACGCCGCGCGCGTCACCGCCGTCGATCTCCCCGCCCTCGCGACCGACCTCGATACCCCGGCCGACTACGCCGCGTTCAAGCCCATCGCCCCATGAAAAAAAAGCTCGCGCTCCTCCTCGCCTGCCTCGCGCCGCTCGCCCTCGGCGCCGCCGCGCCCGACAAAACGAAGCTCCAGCGGGAAGTCGCCGCGCTGGAGGACGCCTTCTGCGCGATGGCCCAGGAAAAGGGCCTGCTCGCCGCCTTCTCGCATTTCGCCGCGCCCGATGTCGCCTTCCTCGACACCGATCCGCGCCAGTTCCGCGGCCCCGCCGCCGTGCGCGAACGCCTGGGCGAAGACCAGCCCGGCGTGAAGCTCACGTGGTCCGCCTCCTTCACCGATGTCTCCGACGACGGCACGCTCGGCTACAACTACGGCCGCTACGAATCGCGCCGCCCCGGCCCCGACGGCCGCGAGATCGTCCGCGGCGGCTGGTTTCTCACCGTCTGGAAAAAACAGCCCGACGGCTCCTGGCGCTACGTGATGGACACCGGCACACCCGATCGTCCCCCGGCGCCGCCGCCCGCGGAAAAGAAAAACTGACCGGCCCAGCAAGCGATCCGCCCGAGCCTCACTGCCCCGGCAGTTTGGCCTCGGCCACCTTCTTCGTCTGGTTGGCGCGATAATCGTCGAGCGCCTTCTTGATCGCCGGATCGCCCAGCGCGAGGATCGCCGCGGCGAAGAGCGCCGCGTTGATCGCGCCCGGCTTGCCGATCGCAAACGTCCCGACCGGAATCCCGCCCGGCATCTGCACCATCGACAGCAGCGAATCGAGGCCCTTCAGCGACGCGCTCTCCATCGGCACGCCGAGCACCGGAAGCGGCGTCACGGCCGCCGCCACGCCCGCGAGGTGCGCCGCGCCGCCCGCCGCCGCGATGATCACCTTCAGCCCGCGCGCCTCCGCGCCGGCGCACCATTCGATCGCGAGGTGCGGCGTGCGGTGCGCGCTGAGGGCCCGGCGTTCGCAGCCGATGCCCAGCGACTCGAGCGTTTGCACGCAGTGTTGCATCACGTCCCAGTCCGACGTGCTGCCCATCACGACTCCGACAAGTGGTTTGGTCATAGGAAGGCCGGCAAACTCAGGCGCCTCCCGCGCGCGCCGCAAACCGAAAAGCGCCTGCCCGTCGTGGACGAGGCGTCCCGCCTCGTTTCCGCCGCTCGCACGGCCCCTTCACCTCACCAACGTCTCGACAAACTCCCGCGCCTTCCGTGCCTCGGCCGTCACCTGGGCGCGATCGCCGGTCGCCGTGCATTCGACCACGAGTGGCCCGCCCGTGAACCCGCCGCGCCGCAACCGCGCGAACACTTTCGCGAACTCCACGCGCCCCGTGCCGGGTGTCACGCTCACGTTCTTCGGCGGCAGCCAGTCCTTCACGCTCATGCCGGTCACGAGTCCATCGACCGTCGCCGCATCGTCCACCGGATCGAGTTTCCCGTCGGAATAGTAGAAGATGTTGCCCGGGTCATACCAGAGGCGGAACGCCGCGTGCCCCACGCTCTCGATCAGCCGCCGGCATTGCGGCCCGGTCGCATTCTGGCCGCCGTGCGGCTTCACCGTCAGCCGCACACCGTGCGCCGCCGCGTAGTCGCAGCACTCGCGCACCGCCTTGTAATAGGCTTCGACCAGTTCCGCCTTGCCCGTGCCACCGAGCAGCAGGTCCGGACACGCGCAAACTTGCACGCGGTCGATCAACCGCCGCAGCGCGACGACGCTCGCGTCGTGGGATTTCGGATTGAGAAAATCGCCGCCGTAAATCGACACGATCCTCAACGCGCGCGCCTTCGCCTCCGCCGCGATCGTCGCCACCTGTTCGTCCGGCGTCGTCGGCCCGATGATCACACCGCCTTTCGCCGTCATGATGCCGGCGTGGTTGTAGCCGGCCGCCGCGATGCCATCGAGCGCCACCCGCCAGTCGTGCTCGGCCCACGGTCGCGTGTAGCAACCGATCTGCCAGCGGGGCGCCGACTCCGCCCGCACGAGTGCCGCGCTCGCGCCTGCTGCGGTGACGCCGCCGATGAATTGTCTGCGTGTGAGCGTAATCGAGTTCATGCGCTGTGGTTCCGACGACGCGCCGTGCGCCCCGGCTTGATTGGCGTAGCCGCGAGCGCCAGCGAGTGGTCGCTCGTCCACTCGCTGGCGCTCGCGGCTACCGGAATTGGGAAAAACTGAGAGGGCATGCGGGATGGTTTGATCAAATGTCGCGGAACCTGCTCCGGGAATTCTTCATGCGGAGCGGATTTCGCGTTTCACCGGATCGTAGATCGTCTTGCGGCCGGTCTTGTAGGACTCGTCCGCCATCAAAACCGCCACCGCGTGCTGATAGCCAGCCTCGATCGGCGCGTGCGGCTGGCCGCCGTCGCGCACACATTGCAGCCAGTCGAGGAAATGATCCGGCCGCTCCACCGGCGGCACCGGCTTCTCGCCGCGGATGCTGCGGTCGCGCCGCGGTCCGCCCTCGGCGCTGAACGTCGGCGCGTTCCAATTATCCACCTTGAGCACGCCCTTGTCGGCGTAGAATTTCCGGCCGCTGCCGAAGCTGTTGCCGAGGTTGTTCGCGCTGCTCACGAGAAATCCCTCGGGATAAACCCACGTCGCCTGCACGCAGTCCGGTGCCGTGAACCGATGCTCGTCCTGCCAGGTATACGTGCCGCCAAGACACACGCACGACGCCGGGAATTTTGCGCCCGTGATGAAGTGCACCAAATCCACGAAGTGCGATCCATAGCCGCTGATCGGCCCGCGCGAAAATTCGTAGTAGCCATACCATCCCGAATAGACCTCCGCCCGGAACGGCCGCATCGGCCGGTCGTGCAGAAACTCCTTCCAGTCCACGTCGGCAGGGTCGACCTCCTTGAGGCAGTTATACCAATACGGCCGCTCGTTGTTGCGCGTCTCCTCGATACGTGACCATTTGCCGAGCACGCCGGACCGGGCGAGTTCGCGGGCGCCCACGATGCCCGGCAGGCTGCGGATCTGCGTGCCCACCTGCACCACCGTGCCGGCCGCCTTCACCGCGTCGACTGCGCGCACGAGGTTGGCGAACTCCGTCGCCAGCGGTTTCTCGACGTAAATGTGCTTCTTCGCCCTGGCCGCCGCCTCGAGGTGCAGCGTGTGCACGTGATCCGGCGATGCGATCATGACCGCATCCACACCGTCGAGCGCGAGCAGCTCGCGATACGAGACACACTGCTTCGCGTCGCGGCCGAACCACGCCTGCACCTTCGCGTTGGCCTTCTCGCGCGCGATCCGCCACGGGTCCGCCACCGCCACGATCTCAAAATCCACCGCGCCCACGTGCTTGTGGATGCCCTCCATGTGCGCCTCGCGGCCGCGGTCGCCGCAGCCGATGATGCCGATGCGGAGGCGGCCGTTGGCGCCGACCGAGCGCGTGCGTTCCGCCGCCGTGAGCGGACGCGCCGGCAGCGCGGCGCCGAGCGCGAGGCCGGCGGCGGTCTTCAGAAAATCGCGGCGCGGCACGTTGGCGGCGATGGTCGAAACGGAATCGGGGTTCATCGGATTGAAACGAACAGAGTCACGATGCGAAACCGATGATGGCCGAAACCCACGGCCCGCTCCACCCCGATCTCTGCGCGTTTATTGCTGCGCGCCGCGCTTGCGCCGGGGCGAGCCAGCGCCCAAAAAAACATCCGCCTCCCCGCCACCCACTCCTCATGCGCCTGCCCCTCTCCGCGCTGCTCCTTGCGCCGGCCATCCTCGCCGCCGCGGCCTTCGCCGAAGCGCCCCCGCCCCGCCACTCCACCCGGCTCCTCGTCATCAACGACGACGGTTTCAGCGCGTTTTACAGCGGCCGCTACAAAAACGCCGCCGATCTCCGCGCCCATGTGCTCACCTATCGCGACACGCCGCTCGCCATCTTCGAATGGTGTATCACCTCCGGCAGCCGCGTGAACTATCCCTCGAAAGTCACCGAGCTCATCGGCACCGGCATCACGGATTTCGGCCGCCGCGGCGACCAACTCGCCACCGAGACGCTCCAGCGCCTCGCGGCCGAGGGCACCGACACCCTCGCCACCGTCGCGGCCGCCTGCCGCGAGGCCGGCCTGCTTTGCTACGCCACCATGCGCATGAACGGCGACTATGCGTCGAAGCCCGGCGACGACTTTGTCGCCCGCCAGTTCAACAGCGACTTCTGGCGCGCGCACCCGGAGTTTCGCATCCGCGGCCTCAAGGGTGAGGATCGCACCAAGCTCTCCTACGCCTTCCCCGAAGTCCGGGCCTTCAAGCTCGCGATCCTCCGCGAGGCCGCCGAGCGCGACATCGATGGCATCCACCTCGATTTTCTCCGCCACCCGCCGTTTTTCGGCCACGAGACGCCGCTGGTGGACGCGTTCCAGAAGAAATACGCCGCCGATCCACGCACGCTCCCCACCGACGATCCGCGGTGGTTCACGCTGCGCGCCGAGTTCATGACCGGTTTCCTCCGCGACGTGCGCACCCTCCTCGACGAGGCGGGCAAAAAGAAAGGCCGCCGCCTCGGCCTCTCCGCCCGCATCGACTGGCGCGAGCACCTGAAAGTCGGCTGCGATGTCGCAACCTGGCTGCGTGCCGGCCTCCTCGATTATCTCGCGGTCGGCCAGCACTCGCTCGGCGGCTACGAGATCGACCTGAAACCCTTCGTCGCGATGGCCGCCGGCACCGGCTGCGCCATGCTCTACGCCGAGGAGGCGATTCTCTCCGGCCACGACCGCACCGCCGCCGAAGACCGGGCGATCGCCGCCGGCCAGATGGCCCCACCGAAACGCGACCGCCTCTCCCTCGCCGACTACCGCGCCCGCGCCGCCCGATGGTATGCCGCCGGCGCCCACGGCCTGCACCTTTTCAACGAAGCCGATCCCGCCATTCTCCGCGGCCTCGGCTCCGTCGAAGCCACCAAGCCCTGACCCCACTGTGAAAATCCCCGTCACCACGCTCTGTCGCCTCGCGCTCCTCGTTGTCACCGCCGCCACTCGCCTCGCCGCGCAATCAGCCACCGGCTCGATCGAGGGCCGCGTGCAGCACGCCGCCAACGCCACCTTCGTCGAAGGCGCCCGTGTCACCGTCGAGGGCACCGCGCTCGAGACCTTCACCGATGCCGACGGCCGGTTCCTCCTCGCCGCCGTTCCCGCCGGCGAAGCCCGCGTGCGCGTCGCGTTCACCGGCGCCGCCCCGAGCCTGACCACCGTGCGCGTCGCCGCCGGCCAGACCGCGACGCAGGAAATCTCCCTCGCCACCCTCGGCGGCGCCACCGCCCCCGCCGCCGGCGAGACGATCAAGCTCGCGCAATTCGTCGTCGGCGAGTCGCGCGAAATGAGCGGCGCCGCCATCGCCATCAACGACCAGCGCTACGCCGCCAACATCCGCAACGTCGTCTCGACCGACGAATTCGGCGCCGTGGCCGAGGGCAACGTCACCGAGTTCCTCAAATACCTCCCCGGCGTCACCATCGACCTCAGCGGCGGCGACGGCCGCACCATCTCGATCGACGGCGCCCCCGCCGAAAACACGCCCGTCACCATCGGCGGCGTCGGCCTCTCCAGCCCCACCGGCACCGGCCGCGCCGTCGAAGTCGGCTTTTTCAACCTCAACAACATCTCACGCATCGAGGTCTCGCACTCGCCCACGCCCGACTCGCCCGGCAAGGCGCTCGCCGGCGGCGTCAACCTCGTGCCGCGCTCCTCGTTCGAGCGCTCGCGCCCCGTCTTCGAGGGCAGCCTCTACCTGCTGATGCGCGACGACTACCGCGCCCTCGGCCGCGGCGCCACGCTCTACCGCGACCCGCGCCAGAAAGTCTGGCCCGGCGCCGATCTCTCGTGGGTCGTGCCGGTGAACAAGAACTTCGGCTTCACGATCGCCGCCGGCGGCTCCACGCAGTATTCCAGCCAGGACCGCGCCACCAACGTCTGGCGCGGCAACTCCACCGCCACCGCGCCCACCGCGTTTCCCAACACCACGCCGGGCCGCCCCTATCTCTCGCAGTTCACCCTCGCCGACGCGCCCAAGGAATCCTCCCGCGACTCCCTCGGCCTCACGCTCGACTTCCGCCTCTCGGCCCGCGACCGCATCGCCCTCTCGTATCAGTATTCGTCCTTCGACGGCGAGATCACCTCGCGCCAGGTGGTGTTTGCGCCGAACCAGATTGTCGCCGCGTCGATCTCGCCCACCTCCGCGCAGGGTGTCGCCGGCGTCGGCCAGCTCACGCTCACCAACGGCAACAACCGCATCCGCGAAAACCGCACCTACCTGCCCACCTTCTCGTGGCGCCACGACGGCCCCGTGTGGAAACTCGATTTCGCCACCGGCCGCGCCTACGGCAAAAACGCCATCCGCGACATGGACCGGGAGCGCTTCCTCGCCGTCAACGCCCGCCGCACCGGCGTGACCATCGGCTTCGCCGACACCGGGTTTTTCCGCCCCGGCATCATCACCGTCGCCGATGCCACCGGCCGCCCCGTCGATCCCTACCGCCTCGAAACCTACTCGCTCAACACGATGACGAGCACGCCCCAGCGCGCCTCCGACATCAATTTCACCGCCACCGCCAACGCCCGCCGCGACTTCCTCTGGCGCGTGCCCCTCACGCTGCGCACCGGCCTCGACTTCCGCCAGTCGCGCCGCGACTCCCGCCAGTGGACGTCCACCTACACCTACGTCGGCGCCGACGGCCGCCAGAACACCACCGTCGGCACCGCCACCCGCTTCCTCGACCCGCTCTTCTCCACGCGCTTCGGTCCCTACGGCTTCCCGCAGATCCAGCACGTCGACAACAAGGAGGTCTTCGCCTACTGGCGCAAAAACCCGAACGAGTTCACCCTCGACGAAAACAACCTCTACCGCAGCAACGTCACCAACTCCAAGTCCGCCTCCGAAGCCGTCTCCGCCGCCTACCTCCGCGGCGACATCGCGCTCTTCCACCGCCGCCTGCTCCTCGTCGGCGGCGTGCGCGTCGAGCAGACCAACATCACCGCCCAGGGTCCGCTCACCGACCTCGCGCGCAACGTCCAGCGCGACGCCCAAGGCCGCCCGCTCCGCACCGCCGCCGGCGCCGTCATCCCGCTCACCACCAACGCGCTCGAAACCTCGAAGCTCACGTTCCTCGAGCGCGAAACCCACGCCGAGAAGGAATACCTCCGCCTCTTCCCCTCGCTCAACGCCACCTGGCACGTCCGCGAAAACCTGCTCGCCCGCGCCGGCGTCTCCACCTCCATCGGCCCGCCCAACTTCAACCAATACGCCGGCGGCCTCACCCTGCCCAACACCGACAACCCGGCGAGCAACACCAACCGGATCACCGTCAACAACGTCGCCATCAAGCCGTGGACGGCCAACACCCTCAAGATGCGCGTCGAGTATTACTTCGCCGGCGTCGGCCAGGTTTCCGTCGGCGCGTTCCGCCGCCACTACACGAATTTCTTCGTCTCCACGGTCTTCCCCGCCACGCCCGAATTTCTCGCCCTCTACAGCCTCGATCCCGACGAGTTCGGCCCCTACGAGGTCTCCACGCAGCGCAACAACCCCAACGTCATCCGCAGCGAGGGCCTCGATTTCAGCTACCGCCAGGCGCTCACGTTCCTGCCCTCGTGGGCGCGCGGCTTCCAGGTCTTCGCCAACGGCAGTCTCGCGAAAAGCAACACCACGCGCGGCTTTCTCGGCGGCTCCGGCTTCAACGAAATCCCCCGCTACGCCGCGTGGGGCGTGAGCTTCACCCGCCCCCGCTACAACGTCCGCGTCAACTGGACCTGGCGCGAAGACCAGAACCTCGGCGCCGTCACCGGCACCGGCATCGAACCCGGCACCTACAACTACACCCCCGGCTTCACCAAGATCGACGTGCTCGGCGAATACACCTTCTGGAAACGCGTCGCCGTCTTCGCGAATCTCCGCAACCTCACGGACATCGCCGACCGCGGCACCACCGTCGGCCCGAACACCCCCCAGCACGCCACCCTCCGCTACCAGGAACGCTACGGCTCCCTCTGGACGATCGGGATCAAGGGGACGTTTTGAAGACAACCCTGTCAGCTAACGCGAGCCGCTGATTAGCCTTGGTTCATCGAGCATACGGACCTCGAATCGACCGTTCGCCAAGTTCTTGGCACGGGTGATCAAAGCTTCGGAGAGAAATTGGGTAACATCTAGACTGCTAGCGCTGGTTTGCGCCGCGACCCGAATCTCAATGGTGCCAGTCAAGAGAACTGCTCGGATGTCAGCGACGACACGACCGTCGTTTCCGTGCGAATTACCCTTTAGAAGTTTCGGACCAAAATCTTTCTGACCGACCTCATCGAGAAACGCCCAGAGTTCGGGAATTTCTCGATGCGCCGGATAGACGACGATGAGCTTGGCCTCCGATCGGAATGGTGGCGTCCGACCGCATGCCACAAGAATTCCCAGAAGTATCATACAAAGCGTCAGAAGTCGCAATGTAGCGGCAGGCCTCCGTGCCTGCCGGTCTCGACGCGTGGCAGTCGACAGGCAGGGATGCCCGCCGCTACGCGACCGCTCCTCTCGGTCGGCGACTTCTGACGCTCTGAATTGATGCCAAATCACTATTATCCTCACCTGCGTTCAAATCGGTTGCTGCTACCAGAGTCTTTTTAAGCCCGCCTTCCCATACGCATCGAGCGCCGCGTCTTTCGAGATCAACGTCAGGTCCGTATGGATCGCCTGCCACACGAGCAGCCGGTCGAACGGATCGCGGTGGCCGGCCGCGGGTAATTGGTGGAAGGTCGCTGCCGTCTCTCCGTCGAGCGGTAGCACCGCGAAGCGCATCCGCTCCGCCAGGCGCGGAAACTCGTCCGGCGTCACGCCCATCAGCTCGAGTTTTCCAAGCGAATGCTTGAGCGACAGCTCCCAAAACGTCACCGCGCTCACGGCGCAGCGCGTCGCTGGCTGCGCCAGCAGCTGGCGCACGCGCACACTCAACCCCGCCGGCCGCAGCGCGCACCAGAGGAAGGCGTGGGAATCGAGCAGGTGGCTCACGAGCCGAGCAGGTCCGCGTCGGTCATCTTGAACCCGGCCTTCACGCGGAACTTCGCCTTGCCCGCGAGCGGCCCGAGCCGACGCGCCGCGACCGCCGGCGCCTGGTCCGGCGGCACGAGCACCGCCACCGGCTTCCGTGTGCGCCCGTAGCACACCTGCACCATCTTCCCCCGGCCGACCTGTTCGAGGATGTCGGAGAAGCGCGCTTTGAATTCACCGACCGACAACGTGGTCATGCCGCCAGCCAATCTCTTCGAGACAACTTGTCAAGTTGACTGCTGCACCGGCCGTGCACTCGTCGCCCCGGGAAATTTTCCCGGATTTTCCGCGTGCATCGCGAGTGGGTTCGCGGAACACTGCCCGTGTCCGCTTCACCTCCAGTTCCCTTCCCCATGAAAATCCCCTCGCTATCCCGGGCGCTCGGCTGCGCCCTGTTGGCGCTGCTCGCCCCGGCGGGTCGCGCCGATTCCGCTGCGGCTAAGCCGCTCGCCTCGGCTTCCTACGACACTGCGACGAGAGTGCTCACCCTCAGCGGGAGCAAGCTCGCGCCCAGCGCCGGGAAGACGCAAACCGTCACCGTCAACGGCGTGACCGTCGCCGCCACCTACTTCCCCGCCAGCGGCACCGTCCAAGCCACGCTGCCCGCCACACCGCCGTCCGGCACGTATTTTGTGCAGCTGGACACCGTCGGCACCGGCGGCGACTCCTTCGGCATCGCCGTCGCATTCGGTGCGGTCGGCCCGCAAGGCGCGCCCGGCCCGGTGGGCGCTGCGGGTGCGCAAGGCCCGGCCGGTCCACAAGGCCCCGAAGGCCCGCAAGGCCCGGTCGGTCCCGCCGGTCCGAGCAACCCCGCAGGAAATATCACGCTCCAGGAATCCACCTCGCTCTACGTCGGAAATATCTTCAAGCCGAGCGGCTACTTCATTCACAACCACGGCGAACAAAACGCGTTTTTCGGCGTGGGCGCAGGTAATTTTTCGCTGACCGGAATCTGGAACACCGCCCACGGTTTCGCCGCGCTCGCACGACTCACCTCCGCCCAAAGCAACACCGGTGTCGGCGCCTACGCGCTCGTCAACACCACGACCGGCGGCGCCAACACCGCGGTCGGTTCGTTTGCGATGGCGGGCAACGTGTCCGGCGTCAGCAATACCGGCCTTGGCGCCAACTCCCTCGCGGCCAACACCACCGGCGACGGCAACACGGCCACCGGTTACTACACGCTCGCGGCCAACACCACCGGCGGCTACAACACCGCCAGCGGTTACCAAGCCCTCGTCACCAACACCACCGGCTCGCAAAACACCGCCAGCGGCTGGAGCGCCCTCGCGTTCAACACGATCGGTCAGCAAAACACCGCGGTCGGCATTTACGCGCTCCACCGCAACACCACCGGCAGCTATAACACCGCCTCCGGCACCAACGCGCTCGTCAACAGCACCACGGGCAGCAACAACACCGCTTCCGGCGGCTTCTCCCTGTTCGCCAACTCGACCGGCGCCGGCAACACCGCTGTCGGCTTGGGCGCCCTCCAGAACAACACCACCGGCTCCAACAACACTGCGATCGGCAGCGGCGCCGGCAACGGTCTCACCACCGGCTCCAACAACATCAACCTCGGCTTCGGCGCCGAGGGCGTGCCCGGCGAATCCAACGCCATCCGCATCGGCAAACAGGGCACGCAGACCTACGCCCAAATCGCCGGAATTTTCGGCACCAACGTCGCGGGCGTGCCCGTTTACGTCGACGCCACCGGCCAGCTCGGCACCGCCAGCTCGTCCCGCCGCTACAAGGACGATATCGCCGACATGGGCGCCGCCAGCGCCGCGCTCATGCAGCTCCGCCCCGTCACCTTCCGCTACAAACCCGCGCACGACGGCTCGCGCTCGCTCCAATACGGCCTCATCGCCGAGGAAGTTGAACACGTCCTCCCCGGCCTCGTCGCCCGCAACGCCGATGGCTCCGCCGAGACGGTCCGCTACCAATTCCTCGCCCCCATGCTCCTCAACGAACTCCAGCGCCAGCAGCACACCATCGAGACGCAGGCTGCCGACATCGCCACGCTGAAGGAGTCCGTCGCGCGACTCTCAGCCGCATTGGAATCGAAGAGCACTCGGTAGATCATCCTGCGTCACGCCCAACCCGAGGGCCATCCCGGGGCGATCGGAACACCGCGCCGTTGGAACATCCACCACCGCGCACGGCTCACCGCCCGCCCACCGCCAGCAGCTTCTCCGTCGTCCGAAAATAAATCGTCCCATCCGCGATCGCCGGCGTGGCGAGGCACGGGGCGCCGAGCGTGTTGGTCGCAGCGACGGAAAACTGCGGGCCGGCCGGCACGCCGAACACTTCGCCGGCCTCGTTCGTGAAATAGAGATGTCCCGCCGCGGCGACGCCCGACGCCGTGAACGCCTGGCCGGCCCGCTGCAGCCGTTCGCTGTAGTGGATTTTCCCGTGGCGCGATCGACGCACGTGAGGATGCCTTGCCAGTCGCAGCTCCACAACAAGTCGCCCACGACGATCGGCGTCTGCATGTAGCTGCCGAGCTTCGCGTGGCACCACGCGACCGCGGCGTTGGTGTCGCCGACGGCGGGCGGAGAGATATCACCCTGCGCCGCGCCGAGGCGGATGGCCCGCAACGGGCGATACGTGCCGTGAGCGCTCGTCAGAAAAACCCAATCGTCCACGACGAGCGGCGCCGGCACAGGAATGTCGCCGCCACCGGAGAGCGTCCACAGCTGCTTGCCCGACGCAAAATCGTAGCCGCCGATCTGTTTCCAGCCGTTGACCACGATCTGCGTGCGCCCGTCGACCACCGCCACGGCCGGCGTGCACCAGTTGGCGACTTCCTGCCGCTTGGTGCGCCATAATTCCCGACCGTCGCGCGCGTCGAACACCGCGAGATATTGTTCGCTGAGCACATCGCACTGCACGATCACCTTGCCGTCGTGCAGCAGCGGCGAACTCGCGAAGCTCCACTGCAACTGCGGCGCGTCCCACGGACCGGCGTCCATCTTGCCGAGCGCGACGCGCCAGCGCGGCGTGCCGTCCATCTCGAAACAGAACAGCCCCTCCGATCCGAAAATCGCCACGATGCACTGGCCATCGGTCGCCAGCGTCGAGTTGCAATGCGTCGCCTTCAAGTGTCGCTCCTGCGACGGCACCGCCTCGTGCCCCGGCTTGTTCCAGAGAATCTTTCCCGTCGCCCGCTCGAAACACAACAACCGCCACTGATGCGGCTCCTTTTCCTTCTCCGAATCGCCCGCGCCATACACGCCGAGCTTCACCGTCGGCCGCGGCCCGGGCCGATCCACGGTGGCGAGATACACCTGCGCGCCCCACACGATCGGACTCGAGCGCGCGAGGCCGGGAATCTCCGTGCTCCAGTGGATGTGCTCGCCGCTCGCGACGTTCTACGTCGTCGGCACCGCGCGCTGGCCGATCCCGCGCCGCCCATCTCCGCGAAGCGGAAAAAATCCGTCCGCTCGACGCCCACGGCCGCCCGGCCGACGACGGCAAAATCGGTTTCATTACGATCGGTTTTTCGAATCCGTCGATCGAGTCCGAGGATTTCAAACGCGTCGCCGACGCCGATCCGCAAAAGTCGCCGCGCGTCACGATCGTCAACGGCTGCATCGGCGGTCGCTCGGCCGTGATGTGGGCGTGGGACGGCGCCGACGTGCTGCCCGCGGCCGAGCAGGAGCGCCTCGATCACGCGATGGATTTGCTGCGCATGCCGAAGGCGAACCGCAAAAGCGTCGTCAACACCCCGAAGGACACGTGGCCCACGCTCGCGCAGCGCATCGCGACGGCAGGACTCTCGCCGCTGCAAGTGCAGGTTTGCTGGCTCAAGCACGTCGAAGCCAATCCGAAGCCGCTCGGCGAATTTCCCGCGCACGCCCGCGCGTTGCAGGCCGACATCACGGCCGTGCTCCAGATCGCGAAGCTGCGTTATCCGAATCTGGGCGTCGTCTATCTTTCGAGCCGCACGTTAGGCGGCTGGTCGGGCCGCGAGAGCGGCAGCCCCGAGCCCTATGCCTACGAATCCGGCTTCGGCACGCGCTGGATCGTGCAAAGCCAGATCGCCGGCGACGCCGCGCTCAACTTCGATCCCGCGCGCGGCACGGTGAAGGCGCCGCTCGTGTTGTGGGGCCCGTATCTTTGGGCGCAGGGCGACGCGCCCCGTAAACTCGACGGCCTCGCGTGGACGCAAGCCGACGTCCGCGAAGATCAACTTCATCCGAGTGCCGCTGGCACACGCAAGACCACGACGCGGTTGATGAATTTCTTCAAAACCAACGGGGGCACACGCCGCTGGTTCCTGAAACCCGGAGAGTCGGCGCTGTCGATGACGTTGCCGAAATAGTCCCCCGCACCCTCACTCTCCGATGCACCACAGGTGCCGGTAGCTGCGGATGAAGATCTTCCCGTCCGACACCGCCATGCTCCCGATCACTTTTTCGCCGATCGCGTTCGTCGCGAGCAGTTCGAATTTCGGCGCGGCGCGCCACACAAACGCGTCGCCACCCTGGTTCACCGCGTAGAGCTTGTCGCCGCTGCGCACGAGCGACGACCAGTTCTGCGCCGTCGCGCCCGGGCCCTTCAGCCGCTCGCTGAACACCAACGCTCCCGTCTTGAGGTCGCGACACTCCGCCGTCGCGCCGTCGGTCAGTATATAGTGGTGCCCCTCGTAGAGCACGCCGGAGCCGATGCGCTGCGTGACCTTCGGCAGGAGCCAGAGGCGATGCGTTGCCGTCACGTTGCCGCTGCCGCCCGCGCGCACGGCGAGCGCCGCGCCGTTGAATCCACCCATCGCCACCACCGCGCCGTCGGCAAACAGCGGCGAGTTGTAAGCGAGCGCGGTCAAGCCATCGCAGCTCCACCGCTCCGCTCCCGTCGCGGGATCGTAGGCGCAAACGCGCCCGGGCCAATGCATGAACAACTCGTCGCGCGCTCCCACGCGGCGCAGCAGCGGATCATTCCACGATCCGATCCACGCGGCGCCGCCGGCTTCGCCGGTGTTGCCGCCGGGCTCCGCGTGCTCCCACAGCGTGCGGCCCGTTTTCTTGTCGAAGCAGTAGAGCACCGTCTTCTCGCCCGGCCCGAAGTTGAAGAACACACGCTCGCCCGCGATCACCGGCGACGCGCCGTTGCCCCAGATCTGTTTTTGCACGCCGAGATCGTCGCGCTTCCACCGTTCCGCGCCGCTGAAATCGTAGCAGTGCACCGCCGACCCGAACGACACCACCACGCAGTCGCCATCCGTCGCGGGCGACGCCGAGCAATAGGGATTGGTCGCATGCGTCGGCTCGTTGTCGTGGCAGGTGATACCCGCGCTCCAGAGCAATTTGCCCGTGCGCTTGTCGAAACACATCAACGCGCGCCGGTGATCTTTCTCCGTGGCTTGCGTGACAAACACCCTCTCACCCCACACCACCGGCGTGGAGTTGCCGCGATCGGGTAGCGGCGTTTTCCATTTCACGTTCTGCGTCGCGCTCCAGCGCAGCGGCAGATTCGTCTCCTCCGTCACGCCGTCGTGCGTCGGCCCGCGCCACGCCGGCCAGTTGGCCGCGAACAGCGGCGCCACCATTCCGAAAACCGCGAGCAGGGGTAGGGCACGCATGACCTGCAGCGTGAGCCGCAACGTCGGGGCGTCAAAACCGATCATTGCCGCAAAGAGGCGCAGAAGGCGCAAAAAAGGGGCCCCAGTTTTTGCGCCTTCTGCGCCTTTTGGCGGCCAGGGCGCATCTCACTTTTTTGCAAGGTGACCGCACCGCAGGGGTGGGCCGGGCGCTCCGCGCACGGCCAGCGCGTGGCGATGCCCGCTCGTTCCTGGCCGCCCGCGGAGCGGCCGGCCCACCTTGCGACATTCTACAAGAAACTGAGATGCGCTCTGGCGGCCAACCCCTCCGGAATTTTCCTTTGTGCCTTCGCGCCTCTGTGGTTCCCTTTCGGCCATCCCTCCGTTCCATGACCCCCGAACAGAATCTCGCCCGCCTCGCCCTCGCGCTCCCGCCCGCTCCGAAACCCGTCGCCGTCTACCGCCCCGTCGTCGTCGCCCAAGGCCTCGCCTACGTCTCCGGCCACGGCCCCGTGTGCGCCGACGGCTCGCTCATCAAGGGCCGCGTCGGCGCCGACCTCGACCTCGCGCAAGGCCACGCTGCCGCGCGCCAGGTCGGCCTCGCCATCCTCGCCACGCTCCGCGCGCACTTCGGCTCGCTCGATAGGGTGAAGCGCGTCGTCAAAACCCTCGGCATGGTCAACTCCGCCCCCGACTTCCTCGACCACCCGAAAGTCATCAACGGCTGCAGCGAACTCTTCGCCGAGATCTGGGGACCCGACCACGGCATCGGCGCCCGCAGCGCCGTCGGGATGGGCCCGCTCCCGGGCAACATCGCCGTCGAAATCGAAGTCATCTTCGAACTCGCGTAATCGCCAAACCCACTCCGCACCGTTTTCTGAAATTTTCCTGCCAACAAAATCTTCCTGCCAGAATTCCGTCCGACCCGAGGCAGGAATATCTTGCTGGCAGGAAAATTCTCCAAACCAACCGATGACCCCCGACTGGCTCCCGTTGCTCGACGAGACGGCGACGCCCTCGCCCGCCCTGCTCGTCTCTCCCACCGCCGTCGAGGAAAACCTTCGCCGCATGATCGCGCACGTCGGCGATCCGACGCGGCTGCGGCCGCACATCAAGACCCACAAGCTCCCGCAAATCGTCGCACTCCAAGTCTCGCTCGGCATCACGAAATGCAAGTGCGCCACCATCGCCGAGGCCGAGATGGCCGCCGGCGCTGGCGCGCAGGAAATCACCGTCGCCACTCAGCTCGTCGGCCCCAACGTCGCGCGCTTCCTCGCGCTGCAACGCGCGTTTCCCCTCGTCGCCTTCTCCACGATCGCCGACGACCCCGGTGCCGTCGCCGCGCTCGCCTCGGCCGCCCACGCCACCGCCACCACCATCGAATTGCTCCTCGACCTCGACGTCGGCATGGCCCGCACCGGCATCGCCCCCGGCCCCGCCGCCGCGCAACTCTATCGCACGATCGCCACCACGCCCGGCCTCCGCGCCGGCGGCTTGCACGCCTACGATGGCCACCTGCGCCAGCCGGATTTCGCCGAGCGCTGCGCCGCGGCCGCCGACGGCATCGCGCGCGTCGACGCCCTGCGCAACGATCTCGTCCGCGCCGGCGTGTCCGTCCCGCGCGTTGTGTGGGGCGGCACGCCCACCTTCCCCGTCCACGCGCGCCGCACCGGTATCGAGTGCAGCCCCGGCACGTGCGTGCTCTGGGATGCGAGCTACCGCACGCAGGTCCCCGATCTCGATTTCCTCAACGCCGCCGTGCTGCTCACGCGCGTCATCAGCCGCCCCGGCGCCAACCGTCTCTGCCTCGATCTCGGCCACAAAGCCGTCGCCAGCGAAATGCCGCACCCGCGCGCCGTGTTTCCCGCGATCCCCGACGCCCGCGCCGTCACGCACAGCGAGGAACACCTCGTGATCGAGACCGCCCGCGCCGCCGGGTTTTCCGTCGGCACCGCGCTCTACGCCCTGCCGTGGCACATCTGCCCCACCGTCGCGCTCCACGACCGCGTGCAAATCGTGCGCAACCGTCGTGTCACCGAAAGCTGGCCCGTCGTCGCCCGTGCGCGGCGGCTGCAGTTTTGAAACAGGAAGGCCGGGAAGATCGGGAAGAACTGGATTTTCTCTTCCCGTCCTTTCCGTTCTTCCTGTTCAATTAATTCCTCCCTCGCCCCACATGCCTGCGCCGTCGCCTCTCACGTTGCTGGTCGTCGCCCTCGCGTCCATCGCAGTGCTCGTCGCGCTCGTCACGTGGCGCAAGGTCAACGCTTTCGTCGCCCTGCTCATCGCGGCGGTTCTCGCCGGCGTCGGCTCCGGCCTCGCGCCGCTCGCCACGCTCAAGGCCTTTCAAGACGGCCTCGGCGCCACCCTCGGTGGCATCGCCGCCGTCATCGCACTCGGCGCCATGCTCGGCAAACTGCTCGCCGAGTCCGGCGGCGCGCAGGTGCTCGCGGGCCGGTTCACGGCGTTTTTCGGCCCCGCTCGCGCCGCGTGGTGCATCGTCGCCCTCGCCCTCGTCGTCGGCCTCGTCACGTGGTTCACCGTCGGGCTGCTCCTGCTGCTGCCCGTGCTGATCTCGCTCACGCACGAATCGAAGCGCCCGTTCCTCGTGCTCGCACTGCCACTCGTCGCGTTTCTGTCCGTGATGCACGGCCTCACCCCGCCGCACCCCGGCCCCGTCGTCGCCATCGATCAGCTCGGCGCCAACACCGGCAAGGTCCTCGTCTTCGCCTTCCTCGCCGGCGTGCCCGCCGCCGCCCTCGGCGGTTCGCTCTTCGCCCGCTGGGTCACCCCGCGCGTGCCGGTCGCGCCGCCCCTTCCTGTAGCGGCCGACGTAAGGAGGCCGGAGGGAACTTCGTCCTCCGACCCCAGCCTCGTTACCTCGGCGGCTACGCCCCTGTTTCCCACCGCCGGCGCCACCGCCTTCGTCATCGCGCTGCCGATCGGGTTGATGCTGCTCGCGTCTTTCGCGGAACTCGCCCTCCCCACCGGCCACGCCGCGCGCACCGCGCTCGCGTTTCTCGGCCACCCCGTCACCGCCCTCGCGATCGCCCTCGCTGCCGCGATCTGGATTCTCGGACGCGCCGCGCAGTTCACCCGCCCGCAACTGCTCGCGTTCACCGAGCAGAGCGTCGCGAGCATCGGCCTGACGCTGCTCGTGGTGGGCGGCGGCGGCGGCTTCGCCCGCGTCCTGCGCGAAGCCGGCACCGCCACCGCCCTCGGCAGCCTGGCGTCGAATCTCCATCTCCCGCCCCTCGTATTCGGCTGGCTCGTCGCCGCCTTCATCCGCGTCGCCACCGGCTCCGCCACCGTCGCGATCACCACCGCCGCCGGCTTGCTCGCGCCCATGCTCGCCACTCATCCCGAAATCAACCGCGAGCTGCTCGTCATCTCGCTCGGCTTCGGCTCGCTGTTCCTCTCTCACCTCAACGACGGCGGCTTCTGGATCGTGAAGGACTGCCTCGGCCTCACCGTGCAGCAGACGCTCCGCACGTGGACCGTCACCGAAACCATCATCGGCCTGAGCGGTCTCGGCTTCACGTTCCTCCTGAGTCTGGTTTTCTAAGAACGTTTTCTCTTTTCGTGCCTTCTGTGCCTTTTGTGGCCGCCAGAATTTTCGTGTATTTCGTGTGTTTCGTGGTTCCCCTCCGCCCCCCAGTGACATGCCCGCCCCGCTGATCTTCGACGCCCACCTCGACCTCGCGATGAACGCCATCGAGTGGAACCGCGACCTCACGCGCCCGCTCGCCGAGATCCGCTCCCGCGAGGCCCACCTCCGCGACAAACCCGATCGCGGCCGCGGCA
The DNA here is from genome assembly GCA_016235555.1 of Verrucomicrobiota bacterium. GTDB lineage: Bacteria > Verrucomicrobiota > Verrucomicrobiia > Opitutales > Opitutaceae > JACRKC01. The sequence goes on along the minus strand of JACRKC010000060.1, from coordinate 48,590 downwards.
CCGTTTCGCTCCCCGAGATGCGCCGCGGCCGCATCGCCGTGTGCGTCGCCACGCAGCTCGCCCGCCTCGAACACGACGCCTACAGCCCCGTCTTCGGCTGGCGTTCGCCCGCCCAGGCGTGGGCCATGACCCAGGCCCAACTCGCCTGGTATCGCGCGATGGAAGAGTCCGGCGAGATGGTCGCCATCACCAACCGCGCCACCCTCGAGGCCCACCTGGCACTCTGGCGCGACGCCGACGACGCCACCGCCACCCGCCTCCCCATCGGCTACCTCCGCAGTCTCGAAGGCGCCGATTCCCTCATCACCCTCGACCACCTGGCGCGCGCCCACGCCGATGGCCTGCGCGCGCTCGGCCCCGCGCACTACGGCCCCGGCGTCTACGCGCAGGGCACGAACACCACCGGCCCGTTTCCCCCACGCGGTCTCGAGCTCCTCCGCGTCGCCGGCGAGCTCGGCCTGATCCTCGACCTCACGCACCTCAGCGACGACTGCTGCCGCCAGGCGCTCGAACTCTACCGCGGCCCGCTCTGGGCCAGCCACCACAACGCCCGCACGCTCGTCCCGCATCAGCGCCAGCTCGCCGACGAGCAATTTCTCGCGCTCGCGTCACGCGGTGGCGTGGTCGGCGTCTGCCTCGACGCGTGGATGATGATCCCTCACTGGACCCGCGGCCAAACCACCCCGCAGTCCGCCGATCTCCATCTCACCAAACTCGTCGAACACATCGATCACTACTGCCAGCTCGCCGGCAACGCCCGCCACGTCGGCCTCGGCACCGATCTCGACGGCGCGTTCGGCACCGAGCAAACCCCGCAGGACCTCGACTCCATCGCCGACCTTCAGCGCCTCCCCGCCCTCCTCCGCGCCCGCGGCTACGCCGAGTCCGACATCGCCGGCATCCTCTCCGAAAACTTCCTCCGCTTCCTCCGCACCGCGCTGCCGTGAACCCCCATCGCCCCGGGAACCTCAATCCAGTTTGTAACGTAATACGTTACAAACTCCTGGCGCGCGTTCGTCCTGTTCTTCGCGGATTTTGCGGAGCCGCGCTCGGGTTGGTCGCACTCGCCCGCGCCGCCGACATCCCCGCCGAGCGCCTCGAACGCGGCCGCGCGCTCTACGAGCGCCACTGCCTCCCGTGCCACCAAGGCAACGGCGAGGGTGTGTCCGGTGCGTTTCCGCCGCTCGCGAAATCCGATTTTCTCGCCGCTGATCTCGACCGCGCCATTCGCGCCGTATGCGAGGGTCTTTCCGGAAAAATCACCGTCAACGGCCGCGACTACAACGGCCTCATGCCACCCGTCGTCCTCGAGGATCGGGCCATCGCCAATATCCTCACCTACGTGCTCAACGCCTGGGGCAATCCCGGCGGCGACGTCGACGCCTCCACGGTCAGCCGCGTCCGCGCCACAACCAAGTTTCCCACTTACGAGAAGCAGGCCCTCGCCTCAGAATACCCACCGCTGCCGCCCGCGCCGGCAGGTTTCACGCTGCGCGAAGTCATCCGCCTCCCGCAAAAAGGCGTGCGCCTCGCGAGCGACGGCATCGGCCGCACTCTCTACATTCTCGCCGAGACGGGCGACGTGTGGCTGCTCGACGTCGCGTCCGGCGCCATCCGCCAGATTCTCCGCGCCGACGACTACCTCGAAAAACGCCCCGGCGATCTGGGCGGTCCGCTCTTTGTCCTCGCGCTGGCTCTCGACCGCGACGGCCGGCTCTACCTCGGCGCTAACCAGCAAAACGCCGCCACCTTTCCCGCCCAGAGCATCGTCACGATCTACCGCACCACCAAGATCATCGACGGCGCTCCCGCCGCTCCGCGCCCGTGGTTTCAAGTCAGCTACGACGGCCGCCCGAGTTACATCCACGCGGTCGAGCACATGGCGTTCGGCCCCGACGGCTTTCTTTACGTCGGCAACGGCGCGCGCACCGATGGCGGTTTCTCCGACCGCGAGGCGAAATTCGCCGGCGGCGGCGAGACGCCCATCACCGCGTGCCTCTGGCGCCTCGATCCGCGCGCCGAGAAACCGTTGCCCGAGATCTACGCGCGCGGCATCCGCAACGCCTACGGTTTTTGTTGGAACGATCGCGGCGAGATGTTCGCCACGGAAAACGGCCCTGACGCCCACGCGCCCGAGGAACTCAACCTCATCGTCCGCGGCGCGCACTACGGTTTCCCCTACCGCTACGCCGACTGGACGACCAAGGCCTACGACCGCACGCCCGAGCCACCGCCCGCGATGACGTTCACGTTGCCGATCCCCAACCTCGGCCCCGACGGCGGCTTCGATGCGAAGAACGGAAAACCTCTCTACACCTTCGACCCACACTCGAGTCCCGCCGGCATCGTGTGGCTCGGCGACGATTTTCCCGCCGGCTGGCGAGGCACGCTTCTCCTCACGCGCTTCGGCAACTTCATCAATGCCCCCGGCGCGCCCGACGCCGGCTTCGATGTGCTGCGCGCCACGCTCTCGCGCGACGCCGCCGGCAATTATCAAGCGCACATCCACCAAATCCTAGCCGCCCTCGGCCGCCCGATCGACCTGCACCTCGCGCCCCGCGGCCGCGTGTTCATCCTCGAATACTCCCGCGGCACGAAAAACGGCCAGCCCTTCACCGCGCCCGGCCGCATCCTCGAGCTTGCGGTGGCACACCGCTGATCCCAACGCCAAGGAGCGCTCTTGCGCGTCGGTCGATCAACCACCACTTTCTCCGCATGAGCACTCGCGAAGCCGTCCAGACTATCCTGCAAAGTCTGCCACCTGACGTTTCGCTTCGCGAGGTAGCGCGCGAAATCGAGTTCATCGCGGGCGTGCGCGACGGCTTGGCGGAGTTGGATCGTGGCGAGGGAATTCCCGTCGACGATATCCGCCGCGAGCTTCGCACATGGGTCAAAAGCTGATCATCGCCCCGAGCGCGCGGAGCGATTTGCATGATATCGTGCGGGAAATCGCCCACGATGCGCCAGGCCGCGCCGTGAATTTCGGCGACGCGCTCCTTGATCGTGCGCAACAAGCGGCCGACTTTCCGCTCCCCGGTCGCATGGTGCCGGAGTTCGGGCGCGAAGACTTGCGTGAGCTGATTCACGATCCCGTTCGCATCATATATCGCGTGCGGCCCGGGGTAGTCGAAGTCGTTCGCTTCTGGCACGCCAAACGCGGCGCTCCGGAAACCTAGACACACCGCTCCCGGCCGCATCCTCGAGCTCACCGTCACCCACCCGTGAAAATCACCTTCGCCCTCTTCGCCCTCGCGAGCGCTGCCGCGCTGCCCGCCGCCGACGCTCCGAAATTTCTCTCCGCGTGGCGCGAGCGCATGGCGCGAATCACGCCGCACGATTACGTCGCCCGCCACACCGCCACTCCGATCGTCATCGACGGCAAGCTCGACGATCCCGCGTGGGCCGCGGCGCCGTGGACGACCGACTTCGCCGACATCGAGGGCGACGCGAAGCCGCGCCCGCGCTTCCGCACGCACGCGAAAATCCTCTGGGACGACACCTATCTCTACATCGCCGCCGAACTCGAGGAGCCACACCTCTGGGGCAAACTCACCGAGCACGACGCCGTGATTTTCAACGATCCCGACTTCGAAGTCTTCGTCGACCCCGACGGCGACACCCACGCCTACTACGAATTCGAGCTCAACGCTCTCAACACCGGCTGGGATCTCTTTCTGCCGAGGCCCTACATCGACGGCGGCAAGGCGCGCAACGACTGGGCCATCCCCGGCCTCAAGTCCGCGGTCCACCTCCGCGGCACGCTCAACGATCCGCGCGACACCGACACCGGCTGGACGCTCGAACTCGCGTTTCCGTGGACTGCTTTCGCGCCGCCCGCGACGCTCGCCACCGCCGCCCCGCGCGCACCCGCGGACGGCGCCGTGTGGCGCATCAACTTTTCGCGCGTCGAGTGGCAGATCACCACGACCGGCGGCCGTTACGAGAAAGTGCCAAAAACGCCCGAGGACAACTGGGTCTGGTCGCCGCAAGGCGTGATCGACATGCACCGCCCCGAGATGTGGGGCCGCGTGTTGTTCACGCGCGCGCCGACGCCGCAGCCCGCCGCCGTCCCGCCCGAACCCGGCCGTGCCGCCCGCGCCCTCGCGCTCGATTTCTACTACGCGCAGTTGGATTTCCAGCGGGCGCACAGACGCTGGGCCGCGTCGCTCGCCGAGGTCAACTGGACCGCGCCCACCGGCGCCCTGCCGCCGCGTTTCCAGCCCACGCCCGAGGGCTACGAATTTTCCACGCCCTTCACCGACGGCTCCCGCCAACGCGCGTGGACGATTCGCCAGGATCGCCGCCTCACGCTCGACTGAACCCGCGCCGCGCCTTCCGGCGCAGCGGCCGGCGTGAGAAGCCCGCCCCGGGTTTGTCATCTAATGGATGACAAACGCCCCGGACGTGCCACCGCCCGCCGCGCCACCACGTTGCGACTTCTGGCGCTCGGTGTTGAAACGGGCCGCCTCTCCCGCCGGAATTGCTTCGCCCGCCCGTCCGCGCTCCACAATGTGACCGGCGACACCCCGCCTCATGCCAGCCCCATCGGACTCCGCCGCCCTGCCCCGCCGCCGCTTTCTCGCCGCGCTCGGCCACGCCGCCGTCACCGTCCCGCTGCTCGGCCGCCTCGCCGGCGCAGACCGCGCCGCCTCGCGCAGTTTCATCTCCCGCCTCCAGCCCGCCGTGGTCGGCGGCGGCTTCGAACTGCCCGGCCACTGGGTCTGGTGCGGCGCGCCCATCCGCGGCGAAGACGGGAAATATCATCTCTTCGCCTCGCGCGTGCCGAAGTCCGTCGTGTTTCACCCGCACTGGCTGTTCCTCTCCGAGATCGTGCGCGCCGAGTCGGCCACGCCGGTCGGGCCGTATCGCTTCGCCGAGGTCGCGCTGCCGCCGCGCGGCGGCGATTTCTTCGACGCCCGCAGCACGCACAATCCCCACATCCGCCAAGTCGGCGACACCTACCTCCTGCTCTACATGGGCACGACCTACGACGGTCCCGCCCCCGACGCGTCGCACCCCGAGGTGTGGCGCTCGCCGCGCTACCTCGCGACGTGGGCGCGCAAGCGCATCGGCCTCGCCACGAGCAAAAGCGTGCACGGTCCGTGGCAACGCCTCGACCGCCCGCTCCTCGAACCCCGGCCCGGCGAATGGGATTCGATCGCGACCACCAACCCCTCGCTCTGCCCGCTGCCCGACGGCTCGTTCCTGCTCGCCTACAAATCGCGCCGCGAAAACCTCGGCAACCTCCAGGTCGGCGTCGCCCACGCCCGGCATCTCACCGGCCCGTGGCAACGCCAGCCCGCGCCGTGGCTCTTCCGCGGCCGGCCCGCGCACGTCGAGGATCCGTTTCTCTGGCACGAGGACGGCCGCGTGCATGCGCTCATGAAGGATATGACCGGCGACATCTGCGGCGAGAAATTCTCGGGCGTCCACGTCACGAGCGCCGACGGCATCACGTGGGATTTCGACCGCGCCACCCTCGCCTACAGCCGCAGGTTGCGCTGGAGCGATGGCGTCACGCGCCAGCAGGCGTTCCTCGAACGCCCGCAGCTCCTCATCGAAAACGGCCGCCCCACGCACCTTTTCTGCGCGACGGCCGAGGGCCTCGGCCAGGATCTCAAGGACGCCACACGCACGTGGAACGCGGTGATCCCCCTGGCCACATGAACCGGCCGGCCGCCCGCCCCGACAACTCCCCACCAACGCGTTTCTCGACGGCCTGATCTTCAAACTCGCACCGAAATGACCCTCCGCAGACTCCTCCCGCTTGCCTGTCTCGCCGCGCCGCTGGCCCTCAGCCCGTGGCACGGGCTCTTCGCCGCCGACCCGGCGCTCAAGTCCGCCCTCGCCGCCAAAGTCGCCGCCGACTACCCGCTGCTCGACGCGTTCTACAAGGATCTCCACGCCCACCCCGAGCTTTCGCTCATGGAAGAGCGTTCCGCGGCCAAAGTCGCCGGCGAACTTCGTGCCGCGGGCTATGATGTCACGGAGAAATTCGGCGGCACCGGGATCGTCGCCGTCCTCCGGAATGGGTCCGGCCCCGTCGTCTGCCTCCGCAGCGATCTCGATGGCCTGCCCGTGCTCGAGGAAACCGGCCTGCCTTACGCGAGCCAGACGCGCGCGAAGGATCTCTCCGGCCGCGAAGTGCCCGTCATGCAGGCCTGCGGTCACGACATCCACATGACCTGCCTCGTCGGCACCGGCCGCGCGCTCGCGGCGCTCCGCGGGCACTGGTCGGGCACGCTCGTGCTCCTCGGCCAGCCCGCGGAGGAAATCGGCGTCGGCGCGCGCGCCATGCTCACGGCCGGACTCTACCGGAAATTCCCGAAACCCGACTGCGTGCTCGCGCTGCACGACAGTGCGACCCTGCCCGCCGGCACCGTCGGCCTCCTCGAGGGCTACATCATGGCCAACGTCGACTCGGTCGACATCACCGTGCGCGGCGTCGGCGGCCACGGCGCCTATCCGCACACCACCAAGGATCCCATCGTGCTCGCCGCGCGCATCGTGCTCGCGGTGCAGACCATCGTCAGCCGCGAGACCCGCCCCGTCGATCCCGCCGTCGTCACCGTCGGCTCCATCCACGGCGGCACGAAGCACAACATCATCCCCGACGAGGTGAAACTCCAGCTCACGCTCCGCTCCTACTCACCCGCCGTGCGCGCGCACACGATCGAGGCCATCAAGCGCATCTGCCGCGGCGAGGCGATCGCCGCCGGTCTGCCCGACGATCGCCTGCCGGTCGTGGCCGTGACCGAGGATCAGTTCACGCCGGCCACTTACAACGATCCCACGCTGACCCGCCGGGTGCGCGCCGCGATCGCCGGATGGCTCGGCGAGGAGCACGTCCGCACCATCGACCCGGAGATGGGGGGCGAGGATTTCAGCCAGTTCGGCCTCACCGTCGAAAAGGTGCCGATCTGCCTGTTCCGGCTCGGCGCGGTCGATCCGGCCAGAGTCGCCACAAGCCAGCGCACCGGCGTCGCGCTGCCGTCGCTGCACTCCAGCAAATTCGCCCCCGTGCCCGAGCCGACGATCAAGACCGGCATCACCGCCCTGAGCGCCGCCGCGCTCGATCTGCTGGCGAAGCCATAGCGGCCGCCCGGACGGACGGCGTTCATTAAATACTTACAACCGGACGGAAGATTTGGCGCGCCCGCCGGCGGAAAATCACTTTACTGCCCTCACGCTCTGGACGTCCGGCCAGCCCCCATGCACCCGCCATCACGCACCTTCCCCCCTTTCCGCGCGAAATTCCGGGGGTTCACGCTCGTCGAAATCATGGTGGTGGTCGTGATCATCGGCCTGCTCGCCTCGCTCGCGATCCCCGGCTTCCAGCAGGTGCGCCGCGCCAACCAGGACAAGGCCGTGCTCAACAATGCCCGCCAGCTCGCGTCGGCCGCCGAGCAGTATTTCCACGAATTCGGCGAGGCCTATGTCGATTTCAACAACCTGGTGGGCGCCACCAACTACGTGAAAGCCTTCGCCCTCGTGGCCAACGAGACCTACCCGTCGTTCTACACGCAGGCCACGCCGATCACGGTGCTGGGCCTCGGCGGCACGCGCACCATCACCTACTCGCCCTGACGCCGGCGGCGGGGGCGCATCTCAGAGTCTTGCCGTCCGGTAAGAGCGACGGAGCGGCGGTTTTCAACCGCCGGGCTTGGGCGCTTGGAAAAGCGCCCCTCCGCAGTGCATGAAACTGAGATGCGCCCCGGCGGCGGTGGATCGGGGAAATCGAGTTGCCGGGCGGCGGCGGCCCTTCCACAAACGCGTTTCCCATGCGCAATTTTTTCTACCTGCTGCTGCTCGCCGTGGTCCTCGCCACCATCGCCCTCGTCGTGCGCTCCGGCATCTTCGCCCGCCAGAACCCCGGCCGCCCCATCAACTCCGCCATGCGCGAGGCGATGGACGCGAAACGCCCGCAGTTCTCCGCCGCCGACGAACTCCTCATCGACAAAACCTACGGCGCCGCGCACAAGCTCCCTTCCGGCCTCCGCTACGTCGTCCGCGCCCATGGCACCGGCACCACCACTCCGCAGGCCGGCCAGGAAATCATCGCGCACTACGACGGCCGTCTGCTCGACGGCACGCGCTTCGACAGCTCCTACGCGAGCGGCGTGCCCCTCACGTTCCGTCTCGGCACGGGCGCCGTCATCAAGGGCTGGGACGAGGGCTTCGCCTCCATGAAGAAAGGCGAGAAGCGCACGCTCATCATCCCCCACTGGCTCGGCTACGGCGACCGCGGCTCCCCGCCGAGAATCCCCGGCAAGGCCACGCTGATCTTCGAGGTGGAACTGATCGACTTCCGGTAGTTTTTCGCTTCGCGAAAAACTTAAGGAATTTGCCGGGCAAATTCCTTCACAGCCCCACGAGGCTCCCGTTCCGCTTCAGCCATCGTTCCGCCTCGCGCCAGCCGGGACACACCTCCTCCACCCGCGCCCAGAAGCGCGCCGAGTGGTTCATCTCCCGCAGGTGCATCAGCTCGTGGTAGATGATGTAGTCGCGCACGAAATCCGGCGTCTGCACCAGCCGCCAGTTCAGCGAAATCGTCCCGCCCGCCGTGCACGAGCCCCAGCGCGAACGCTGGTTGCGCACCGTCACCTGCGTGACGCCGACGCCGGTCAACGCCGACAGCTCCCAGGTGCGCGCCGGCAGTTCGACCTTCGCGCGCCGCGCGAAATGCGCCTCCAGCGTCGGTCGCAGATCACCCTCGAGCGCACGCACGCGGAACACATCCGCTGCGAGGCACACCTGCGGCTTGTCGCCCGCGACCGCGACCCGGATTTCCTCCAGGGCCCCGCGCCACAACACCCGCGTGCCCACCACCCAGATCTCCGCCGCGCGCGGCCGCCGCCGCTGCCGCTCGCGCGCCCGCTCCAGCCATTCCGCGTGCTGCGCGACAAATTTCTCCGCTTCCCGCACGGAACCGCGCAGCGGGATCGTCGCCACCGCCGTGCCATCCCGCCGCAGCGTCAGCCGGTAGCGGTGCGCCCGGGGGCTGCGTTCGAAAACCACCCCCGGCTGGGCCGCCCCGTGATGCGGGGTCGGCGGCGGCGCCTGATGCACACCGGGCGCCGGGCTGAACAGGTCCAGAAAACTCTGCTGGCTCGCGTCGTTCATCGGGTTTCCGCCTTGCGCGCCGCCCGCAGCCGCCACGCGTGCCACGCCGTCGGCACCTCGCCTTCGTGCCACGGCACGAGCAACGCGATCATCAGCTCCTCCGCGCCGCACGCCACCAGCAGCGCCATCACCACCCGGAACGGCAGCGGCGTCCACTCCGCGAGCAGCGGCACGAGGGAGAACGCACACGCCACGGCGAGAATCTTCGACGCCCACGTATGGTAGCACGGCGCCCGCCCCAGCCGCACCAGTCCATAGACGATCACCGCAAAAAACGCGACGAGCCCGGACGCCACCCAGGCCAGCTCGCGATGCATGATGTCGGGCCACAGCAGGGCGATGCCGGCGATGCCCGTGATCATGGTCAGGTAGTCCGCCACGCTGTCGAGTTTGCGCCCGAGATCGGTGTAGGCGTTGAGCCGCCGCGCGAGGTAGCCGTCGAGCGCGTCGGTCAGCAACGCCGTGATCAGCAGGACGAGGAACCACCGCCGCGAACCCGCGAGCGCCGTCATGAGCACGGCCGGCATCAACGCGATGCGCGTGCCGCTGAGCACATTGGGCCAGACGGAAACGGGGCGGTTCACGGGCGCGACTGTGCGCACGATTTCACACCGGCACAAGTTTCCAACTGACCAATCTGCCACCCTCCACGACCAGCCACGCAAAGCTCGTCCCGGCGCCGCGCGGCCGGGAAATGCACCCCGGATTGAGCCAGCGCACGCCGCCCAGCACCTCGTCCCGCGGCACATGCGTGTGCCCGTGCAGCACCGTGTGCACACCCGCGGGCACGCGGGTGGGCGGGATGTGCGTGAGGAAGCACCTGACGCCCTCGCGCTCCAGCTCCAGCGACAGCGGCCAGTCGGGCCACGCATCGCAGTTGCCCAGGACCACCCGCACCGGCGGACCGAGGGCCTCGATCTCCGCCAGCACCCCCGGTTCGCACACGTCGCCGAGATGCCAGATCTCGTCCGCGTCCTTGAGCCGCGCCGGCAGCTTCGCCGGCACCCGGTCGTGCGTGTCGGAAATCACGGCGATGCGCATGGCCGCCACGCTGGCGCAGGCACGCGCCGTTTGACAGCGGTTTTTCACCGCGGAAAATCCGTCCGTGCTCCGCGCCCTCGCCATCGATTTCAACTCCTACTTCGCCTCCGTCGAGCAGCAGGAGCGGCCGGAACTCCGCGGCAAGCCCGTGGGCGTCGTGCCCGTCCTGGCCGAGACCACCGGCTGCGTCGCCATCAGCCTCGAAGCGAAGGCGCTCGGACTCGAACGCAACATCCGCGTCGCCGAGGCGCGCCTGCGCTGCCCCGGCATCATCATCGTCGAGTCGCGGCCCGACCTCTACATCCGCTACCACCGTCAGTTGAAGGCCCTCGTCGAGACCTGCCTTCCGGTGAAGAAAGTGCAGTCGATCGACGAACTGGAGTGCGAGCTCAGCGGCGATTTCGCCCGGCCCGCGCGCGCGCTCCAGATCGCGCGCGACATCAAGGCGAAGATCGCCCGCGACGCCGGCCCGCTGCTCCGCAGCTCCATCGGCCTCGGGCCGAACTGGTTCATCGCCAAGGTCGCCTCCGACATGCAGAAGCCCGACGGCCTCGTGCTCATCGACAGCGACGACCTCCCGCAAAAACTCCTCCACCTCGAACTGCGCGATCTCACCGGCATCGGCGCCAACATGGAAAAACGCCTCCGCGCCGCCGGCATCGCCACCATCGCGCAACTCTACGCCGCCAGCCGCGACCGCCTCCGCGCCATCTGGGGCAGCGTCGAGGGCGCGCGGTTCTACGAGTGGATGCGCGGCGCGCCGCTCGAGCGCGAGCCGTCGCAGCACAACACCATCGGCCACGGCCACGTGCTCCCGCCGGCCGGCCGCAACGACGCCACCGCGCTCGCCGTCCTCCACCGTCTCCTGCAAAAAGCCGCGATGCGCCTGCGCCACTCCGGCCACTACGCCGGCGCCCTGCACCTCACCGTGCGCTACACCGACCGGAAAGACTGGGACGCCGCGCGCCATTGCAACGAGACGCAGGACACGCTGCACTTCACCCACGTCCTCAACGAACTCTGGGCCGGCCGCCCGCGCGAGCTCCGTGGCCGCGCCCCACTCCAGGTCGGCGTCGTGCTCACGCACCTGCTCACGGGCGCCGAGCACACCCCTGATCTCTTCGAGGCGGACAAGGAGACCTCGCGCGCCCGCCTGCACTCCGCCGTCGACGAACTGAACAAGACCTTCGGAAAAAACTCCGTCTACTTCGGTGGCGCCCACGGCGCCACGGACTACGCCCCGATGCGCATCGCCTTCACCCGCATCCCCGATCCCGAGCTCGAGGAGATCGACGCCGCCCGCGAGCGGCGCCTCAAACCGAAAACACCCCGCCCCCCGGAGGGAAAGTAACCCAATAGGTTACTTTGGCCGGATGCGGAGGCCCGCCGCGACCGGAACAATTTCGGATTCGCCGCCTCACCGCCCCCGCGCCACCGTCGCGCCTATGAAACGACTGCTCTCCTTCGTCGCGATCGTTTTTGCCGCCCCGCTCCTCGCGCAGCCCGATCGCATCGACGGTCGCGCCTTCGCCACCCGCTCGCCCGTCCTCGCCCGGCACGGCATGGTGTGCACGAGCCACCCGCTCGCCACGCAGATCGGCCTCGACGTGCTCAAGGCCGGCGGCTCGGCCGTCGACGCCGCCATCGCCGCCAACGCCGCGCTCGGCCTCATGGAGCCCACCGGCTGCGGCCTCGGCGGCGACCTGTTTGCGATCGTGTGGGACGCGAAGACAAAAAAACTCCACGGCCTCAACGCTTCCGGCCGCTCGCCGCTTGGCCTGAGCTTCGCGCAGATGCAGGCCGAACTCGCGAAGCTCGGCCGCACCACGATCCCCAATCGCGGCCTGCTCCCGATCTCGGTGCCCGGCTGTGCCGACGGCTGGTTCGAACTGCACCGCAAGTTCGGCCGCCGCCCGCTGCGCGACCTGCTCGCGCCCACGATCCGCTGTGCCGAGGAGGGATTTCCGGTCACGCAATTCATCGCCGGCCTCTGGGGCCACGAGGTCGAAGCCGCGCGCGCCTTCCAACCGCCCGGCGCCCTGCTCGACCTCTACGCGCCCGGCGGTCGCGCGCCGCGCGAAGGCGAGATCTTCCAGAATCCCGCGCTCGCCCGCACGCTGCGCCTGCTCGCGGACGGCGGCCGCGACGCCTTCTACCGCGGGAAGATCGCGGATGCGATCGACGCGTTCATGCGCACGCACGGCGGCTGGTTGCGCCGGATCGATTTCGAGCAGCACACCTCCACGTGGGTCGAGCCCGTGTCGGTCAACTACCGCGGCTACGATGTCTTTGAGCTTCCGCCCAACGGCCAGGGCATCGCCGCGCTCCAGATGCTGAACATTCTCGAGGGCTACCCGCTCGCGAAGCTCGGCTACCAGTCGCCCGAAACGCTGCACCTGATGATCGAAGCCAAGAAGCTCGCGTTCGAGGATCGCGCGAAATTCTACGCCGATCCCGATTTCGCGAAGATCCCGCTGGCCGGCCTGCTCGCGAAGGACTACGCCGCCGCGCGCCGCCGGCTCATCGACCCCGCGCGCGCGGCGCTCACCTACGACGCCGGCCACCCCGCGCTCAACGCCGGCGACACGATCTACCTCTGCACGGCCGACGCCGACGGCAACATGGTGTCGCTCATCCAGAGCAACTACCTGAACCTCGGCTCATTCATCGCGGTGCCCGGCCTCGGCTTCGGCCTGCAGGATCGCGCGGCGATGTTCGTGATGCACGACGCCGCGCACGCCAACGTCTACGCGCCCGGCAAGCGCCCGTTCCACACCATCATCCCCGGCTTCGTGATGAAGGACGGGCAGCCGTGGCTGGCGTTCGGCGTGATGGGCGGCTCGGTCCAGCCCCAGGCACATGTGCAGGTGCTCGTGAACCAGATCGATTTCGACATGAACGTGCAGGAAGCCGGCGACGCCGCGCGCTGGCGCCACGAAGGCTCCTCCAACTACGACCTTCCGCGGATGCGGGACGGCGGCTACGTGATGCTCGAGAGCGGCGTGCCCGGCGAGACGGAGCGCGCGCTCGCCCAGCGCCGCCACACCATCCGCACCGGCCCGAGGGATGGCAGCTTCGGCGGCTACCAGGCGATTCGCTGGGATGCCGCGAACAAAGTCTACTGGGGCGCGAGCGAGAGCCGGAAGGACGGCTGCGCGATGGGGTATTAAGGTGGGCGGGCGCGTCCCGCGCCCGCATTCGTTCGATTCTGTCCATCCGTCTCAAGCGGGCACGGGGATGTGTCCGCCCACCTCACATGCCGTTCACCGCTGGCGGCGGCAGCGGCGTCTGCTCCAACTCGATCAGGGCCGCGAGCTGCGCGAGCGCGGCGTGATTTTCCGTCGCGCTGAGGAAACCCCACGCGCCGAGCACCCGGCGGTAAAACAGCACGCGCTCGACCGCGGTCTTGTTGATCGCGGGCTCCCGCGCCGGCCCCGGGGCGCGCGGCGGCGCGGCGGTGAGCGTCGCCGCGGCGGTGCGGACGGCGTCGTTGCCGGAAGACCTGGCCCACTCGAGGATTTTCTGGCGCCGCTCCGCGGCCCACCGCGGCACGGCCTCGGCGCGCGCGCGATCGGTCACGACGGGCGTGCTCTGCCCGGATTGCCAGTAGACTTCGTTCAACATCCCGCCGCGCCGGCCGCCGCCGGAAAAGAAATCACGCCCGCCGTCCTCGAGTTCGAGCAACCGCTTCTCGAACCGCACCGCCGCGGCCGGCAACACGCCCGCCGTGCCGGCCTCGACCGCGGCCTTCCACGCGGGGCGGATCGTCTCGGGCCACAGCCGTCGTGCGGTGGCGCCGCCGCCGCGGCGTCCCGGTCCACCGCCGCCGCGCGGCTCGCGGGCGTTGAGCGCCGCTTCGAGTTCGTGGCGCGTGCCGGTGGTGAGCAGTTTCGCCGTCGCGGGAAACTCCCTGCCCAGGGCCGCGGTGAGCCGCTGGAAACGCTCCGCGCGCAGCACCAGCGCGGGGTCGCCGGGCGTGACGGGCGCGCGGCCGTCGAGCGCGTGCTGGTAGCCCGTGAGCGCGCGCCGCTCGGTCGCGGAGCCGGCGAGCGAGCGCACGAACTTGCGGTCGATGTAGTCCGCCCAGCCATCGAGAAACTGCTCGGAGCTCGACCGCGGCAGATCGATCGTGAAATCCACGAGCGACGCCGCTTCATGCGCGGCCTCGAACGACCCCCGCTCCGCGCTCCGCCGCGCTCCCGTCATCAGATCGGCGCCAAGCAGCGCCTCGGGGATGTAGCGCTCGTAGCCCGCCCAGTTTTCCGGGTCCGGGTCGGGGTCGCAGCCGGCGGCGACATTTTCCTCGTCGGTCGCGGTGAAGCCTGCGACGCGCAGCGGCGGCGCGCCCGGCTTCGCGATGTCGCGCGGCACGCCGAGAAAGTGAAAGCCGCCCGAGTGGCACTGCGTCATGCAGAAGACCACCCGTCCGCGACCGAGCCCGGTGGCGAGCGCCGCCCGCAGCTCGGTCACGGTGAGCACACCGCGGTTATCGGTGTTCCAGCCGCGGCCGCCGGAGCCGCGCCGGAGCTGCCACATCGTGACGGCGCTCTCGCCATCCTTGGCTGGCGAAAGTTCGCCGTGATCGCCGACGAAAAGGTAGAGCGTGCCGCCGCCCGCCACGCGCGGCAGGATTTCGTCGCGCAGCGCGGCGAGAAAACTCTCCTTCGTCGCCGGCCGGTTGCTTCGCAGCGCACCGGGAAACCACGAGTCGAGCACGAGCCCGCCGTCCTTGGTCTGGCGATGCACGTCGGCCAGGATGCCGGGCGCACCGGTGCGATTGCCGATCCCGAAAAACGTCCACACCGCCTCCGCCGGGTAGCGCGCATGGAAGAAATCCGACAACGCCCGCGCCTGGAGGTAGTGCGAGTATTCGTTGGTCAGCGGCGTGCCGCCGCCCGTGAGGATCACGAACGCATCGCCACTGCGCCCGGGTGGGTTGACGCGCGCGGGCGCGACCAGCCCCGGCCGCGCGACCGGCGCGGCGCTTTCGGGCGCCGCCTGCTGGCAACCGGCCAGCGCACCGGCCAGGACCAGTCCTCCACCCACCATGATTTCGCGCACCGCACGGAGATTCACGGATTCCCAGTGTGGGGAATCCGG
Source organism: Verrucomicrobiota bacterium (assembly GCA_016235555.1). Taxonomy (GTDB): domain Bacteria; phylum Verrucomicrobiota; class Verrucomicrobiia; order Opitutales; family Opitutaceae; genus JACRKC01. The sequence continues at coordinate 33,326 of JACRKC010000060.1, read as the reverse complement.
TGCCGGCGTCGACTGGGCAGTGGAGAAAAGCCCGACGTGGGCGCAGTCCGGTTTCTGGCCGTCCGGCGAGAGCGACGGAGCGGTGGTTTCCACCGCCGAGCTTGGGCGCTTGGAAAAGCGCCCCTCCACCGGGCAGGAAAGTGAGATGAGCCCCCCGAATCTGACGGCTACCTGACGGCGACCGGCATGCGCGCCGCCTCGGACTTCCAAGCCGACAATTCAGCGATCAACTTGGCCGAGAGGCCGGCGTAAGCCGAGGTGTAGGCCATGGCCGCCCGGGCCTCCCGTGGCCGCCCCGCGAGGGCGTGTTCGAGGATTTGTCCCGCGCTGCGATGAAAATCCGCATGCACCTCCCGGACGCATTTCCAGCGCACGGATTGCTTGGTCCCGGCATCACACGCCTCCAGCATGCGGCCGAGCGCACACCGGTCGTCCCGGCAGACCGTCTCGACTGAAATGTCCGACCGGCCGGTCTCGACTGCCAGACGCAGTCGCTCCTTCCAGGCTCCGTGGGAGGCGATGGCTTGGCGCAGTTCGATTTCTAATTCCATTCGGTCTCTGCATCGGCACGCCAACCATTTGCCTTAACCGGTTTTTTCGCCGGGACGACCCGCCAAGTGTAACTCAAACTGATGTCAGTTTTTGAATGCCTCGGTTGTAGCGGCGGGCGTCCCTGCCCGCCGATTCAGGACTTTCCCCGAGCGTCGGCGGCCAGGGACGCCCGCCGCTCCACCGAGCCGGCGCGGGTGAGCGCGCTTCTTCAGGTTTTTTCGACGCTTTCTGACCTCGGTTTGAGTCACACCTCCACCCGCCTGCTTCGCGGTTTTTTTGGGCATAGCTCGGTTTTTCGGGGCGCATCTCAGTTTCTTGCAGTCCGGAAAGAGCGAAGGAGCGCCGGTTTTCAACCGCCGAGCTTGGGCGCTTGGAAAAGCGCCCCACCGCAGTGCAAGAAAGTGGGATGCGCCCGGGTTTTCGTCCGCCCAAACCCCATCCTTGACACCCCCGGGGCGCTCGGGCACCTCTGACCCTCTTTTTTTCTCAACATCATGCAACCCACATTCCGCCCGCACCGCAAAAAGCGCGCCCGCAAGATTGGTTTCCGCGCCCGCATGGCCACGCGTGGTGGCCGCAAGGTCATCGCTTCCCGCCGCGCCAAGGGTCGCAAGCGCCTGACGGTCGTCTGAAGGAAAAGGCTGAAAACCTGAAGGTTTGAAAGGCGCGCAACCCGGCCCGTGCGCGGCCTCACCCGTGCGTCAGCGTCAGCCCTTCCGCCTTTCAATCCTTCAGCCTTTTTCCCCCATGCGCTACCGCCCTGAGCAGCACATCCGCCGCCAGAGCGAAATCCGCGCCGTGCGCGAGCAGGGCCGGCGGATCGACGGCCGCGATTTCACCCTGTGGTGGAAACGGCGCGAGGCGCCCGCGGCCGGCGTCACGACGCCCGGTCCTGACGGCCCCCGCGTGTGCGTCGTCGCTGCGGCCGCCATGATCGGCGGGGCCGTCCGCCGCAACCGCGCCAAGCGCCGCCTCCGCGAGATTTTCCGCCAGCACCAGCAAGCCGTGCCCGCCCGCTGCGACCTCATGCTCATCGCCCGCCCGGCGGCGCTCGACCGCCCGCTGCCCGAACTCGCGCGGAAGTTCACCGAGGCCTGCGCCCGCATCGCGCCGCCGAGCCCATGATCCCGACCGCCTCCAGCTCCACTGCTGCAGCGGCGGTCTATGACCGCCGGGAGAGTGCCGTGCTCACCCCATCGGCGGTCGCAGACCGCCGCTACAACTTTGTGCTCCGCCTGCCCGCCGGCGCGCTCCTCGCGCTCATCTGGCTCTACCAACGCACGCTCTCGCCCGCGCTGCCGGTGCTCTTCGGCCCGTCGTGCGGCTGCCGGTTTTATCCGAGTTGCTCCCACTACGCCGCCGAGGCGATCGACACCCACGGCGCGCTCGCCGGCGCGTGGCTCGCCCTCCGCCGCCTCGTGAAGTGCACGCCGCTGCACCCTGGCGGTCCCGATCCGGTCCCACCGCCCCGCTGCGTGCGCCTCCGTCCCTCCCTCCCTCAGTCCCTCCCTCCCTCTCAGTCCTAATGGACAAGAAAAACACCATCATCGGCGTCGCTCTGATCGCGGCCGCGTTTGCCTTCATGCTGCTGCAGCCGAAGCCGACGCCGCCTCCCGCCAAGCCCGCCGACACCACCCCGGCCGCCGCGGCTGCGGGCACGCCCGCCGCCACTGCCGCCGCTGCGCCCACCGCGGGCGCCACCGCCCCTGCCGCCACTCCGGCCACGACCGCCGCCGCGCCGGGTGCGACGGTCGCCAGCGGGACTTTCGCCACCGCGGCCCGCGACACCGCCGGCGCCAGCGTCACCTCGCTGGTCAACGATTTCATCGAGGTCCGCTTCACCGATTTCGGCGGCGCCGTGCGCGACGTCGCGCTGAAGAAACACCCGGCCCATCTCGGCAACCCCGCGCCCTACGTGTTCAACGAACTGCACGCCGACCCGCTGCTCGCCTTCGTCGAGTTCCCCGGCCTCGACCGCGGCACCCGTTACGAACGCATCTCGGCCACGGCCACGGAGGTCGTGTATCGCGCGGTCTTTAACAACCGCCTCGAGGTCACCCGCCGCTACACCCTCGCGCCCAACACCAGCGACAAGACCGATCCCTATCAGCTCCGCCACGAGACCACGGTGCGCAACCTCTCCGCCGAAAATCTCGCGCCGATGCAGGTGAAACTCGCCGTCGGCACCGCCGCCCCCGTCGACGCCAATGACACCGGCGTCCAGCTCACCGCCGGCGCTTCGCACAACGGCAACCAGACCTTCGTCGCCCGCTCCGATCTCGAGCACAGCGGCGGCTTCTTCGGCATCGGCTCGCACGAGGCGCGGCCCGTCATGACCACGCCCGGTCCGGTGTCGTGGGCCGCGGTGAAGAACCAGTTCTTCACCAGCATCCTCACCCCCGACGAACCGGGCAGCGGCATCGTAAGCCGCCGCGTCAAGCTCACCGACGCACTGCCACCCGAGACCCCCAACGCCTACGGCATCTCCACCGCGCTCCAGGTTGAAGTCAAAGCCCTCGCGCCCCAGGCCGAGGCCAGGCTCGCCTCCAGCCTCTACGTCGGCCCGAAGGAATACCGCCGGCTCTCCAACTCCGACGTGTTCAAGGCCGACCAGGACAAGATCATGCAGTTCGGCTTCTTCAAATTCTTCAGCCAGATTCTGCTCACACTCATGACGTGGTTCCACAGCTGGACCAGCAACTGGGGCGTCGCGATCATCCTCACCACTCTCGCGCTCAAGCTCGTGTTCGTGCCGTTCACGCTCGCCGCGTCCCGCTCCGCGAAGCGCATGCAGAAGATCCAGCCGGAACTCACCGCCATCCGCGAAAAATACAAAGACAACCCCCAGAAGCAGCAGCAGGCCACGATGGAGCTCTTCAAGGAAAAGAAGATCAACCCCCTCGGCGGCTGCTTCCCGATTCTGATCACGATTCCGTTCTTCATGGGCTTCTTCACGATGCTGCAAAGCACGTCGGAGCTCCGCTTCGCGCCGTTCCTCTGGGCGCCCGATCTCGCCGCGACCGACACCGTCGGCCACCTCTTCGGCCTCGCCTGGCTCCCCATCAACATCATGCCCGTCCTCATGGGCGCGACGATGGTCATCCAGATGCGCCTCACCCCGTCGCCCTCGGTCGACAATGCGCAGGCCACCATGATGAAGGTCATGCCCTACGTCTTCACGCTGTTCTGCTACAGCTTCTCGTGCGCCCTCTCGCTCTACAGCTTCGTCAACGGCCTCTTCACGATCGGCCAGCAACTCGTGATCAACAAAATGAAGGATCCCGGCGAAGCCCCTGCCGTCGCCGTCGGCCCCGGCGGCAAAATCGTGAAGAACGTGACGCCGAAGAAATAGTAGCGCGTAGCCAGTAGCGGGTAGCGAGCATCCGTTCTCGCTGCCCGGTTCCGCATCTCAACTACTCACTACTCGCTACCCGCTACTCACTACTTCCGCCCGCATGGCCAAGCACAACAAGTGGTCGAAGGTCAAACGGCTCAAGGCCGTCACCGACGCCCGCAAAGGAAAAGTTTTCTCCCGCATCGCCCGCGACCTCACCATGGCCGCGAAAGCCGGCGGCGGCGACCCCGATGGCAACGCCCGCCTGCGCACCCTCATGCTCAAGGCGCGCGACGCCAACATGCCCGCCGACAACGTCGACCGCGCCATCAAGAAAGGCACCGGCGAACTGCCCGGCGTCGTCTTCGAGGAAGTCACCTACGAAGGCTACGGCCCCGGCGGCGTCGCGTTCGTCGTGCAGGTCACGACCGACAACAAGACCCGCGCCGCCAAGGATGTCCGCTCCGCCTTTGCCCGCCACGGCGGCAATCTCGCGCAAAGCGGCGCGGTCGCGTTTCAGTTTCTCCACGCCGGCCAGTTCCTCATCGCCCTCGACCAGATCGCCGAGGATGCGCTCATGGAGGCCGCCCTCGAGGCCGGCGCCGACGACGTGCTCACCTCCGACGAAGGTTACGAGGTGCGCTGCGGCATCCACGCCTTCGACAAGGTCGCACTCGCGCTCGAGAAAAAAGGCGTGAAGCCCGCCAGCGCCGAAATCGCCTACATTCCGACGACCACCGTCCCGCTGAAGGACGCTGCGCACGGTGAAGCGATCGAGGCGCTCCACGAATCGCTCGAAGAAAACGACGACGTGCAGGCCGTGTTCTCGAACGAGGAAAGTGAGTAGGGCGGGTCTGTGACCCGCCCCTTTTCAGCGGACTGATCTAACCGCGGATTACACGGATCAGCAGGGATAGATTTTCGCTGCGCGGATCTTATCCGCGTTCATCCGCGCAATCCGTGGTCAAAATTCTCCGGGTTTCCAAGGGCGGGTCGCAGACCCGCCCTCCCCCTGTCATAAACCCGCCCCGTCATAACTCTCCCCGGCCCTTGCGCCACCCGTCGCCGGCTGGTTTCCTGCTCCACCCTATGACAGACGACGTCGCAGTCGCAGCCCCACCCGACTCCGCGCCGCGCCACCTCGCGCCCGGCGACGTCGGTCTCGTGGCGCCGCGCGACTTCGTTTACACGCAGCCCTTCGCCTTCAAGAGCGGCCAGACCCTCCCCGGCTTCACGCTGCGCTACGAAACCTACGGCCAGCTCAACGCCACCCGCGACAACGCCGTCCTGATCTGCCACGCCCTCAGCGGCGACCACCACTGCGCCGGCTGGCACTCGCCCGCCGACAAAAAGCCCGGCTGGTGGAACAACCTCATCGGCCCCGGCAAAGCCGTCGACACGCGCCGCTTCTTCGTCGTCTGCGCCAACGTCCTCGGCGGCTGCCAGGGCTCCACCGGCCCCTCCTCCCTCGACCCCGAGACCGGCCGCCCCTACGGCGTCACGTTTCCCTTCGCGACCATTCGCGACATGGTGCGCGCCCAGAAACTCCTCCTCGATCACCTCGGCGTCTCGCAGCTCCACTGCGTGATCGGCGGCTCGATGGGCGGCATGCAGGCCCTGCTCTTCGGCATCAAGTATCCACAGTTCGTCCGCCGCGTGCTCGCCATGGCCACCACCGCGCGCGAGAGCGCCCAGGCGATCGCGTTCAACGAGGTCGGCCGCCAGGCCATCATGCAGGACCCCGCCTGGAACGCGGGCGACTACCCCAAGGACGGCGGCCCGCGCGTCGGCCTCGCGATCGCCCGCATGATGGCGCACATCACCTACGTCTCCGACGCGAGCATGGACCGCAAATTCGGCCGCCGGAAAAAAGAGACCGCGTCGAGCGCCGCCTACAACTTCGACATCCAGTTCGAGGTCGAGAGCTACCTGCGCCACCAGGGTCAGAGCTTCATCAACCGCTTCGACGCCAACTCGTATCTCTACATCACGCGCGCCCTCGACCAGTTCGACCTCGCGCAGACCTACGGCTCGCTCGAAGCCGCGTTCGCCCCCGTGGAGGCCGAGACGCTCGTCGTCGGCTTCACCAGCGACTGGCTCTTCCCGCCTGAGCAGAATCGCGACCTCGCCCTCGCCATGCTCCGCGCCGGCAAACGCGCCAGCTACGCCGAGCTCGCCACCGACCTCGGCCACGATTCCTTCCTCCTCGAATCCGAGGAACTTTACGCGCTCGTCCGCGGCTTCCTCGAACGCGACCAGCCCTACACCTTCGACTTCGCGATCTAGTTATCTTCGCCGACCGATGAACCACGAAATACACGAACCACACGAAACGACTGAGTTTCGGTGCAATCGTCTGAATTCGAGCTTTCGTGTGTTTCGTGTGTTTCGTGGTTACTCCAGCGCCTTCGCTCCATGAGCCAGCTCGTCGCCAAACGCACCGTCGACATGCAGATCATCGGGGATTGGGTGGAGCCCAACTCCCGGGTGCTCGACCTCGGTTGCGGCGAGGGCGCGCTGCTCGACTACCTCGTGCAGTCGAAACAGGTCTCTGCCGTCGGCGTGGACCTCGACTTCACCCGCATCACCGCCTGCGTGCGCCGCGGCCTCACCGCCTACCAGGGCGACATGACCGCGTTTCTCCGCTCCTTCCCCGACAAACACTTCGACCGCGTCATCTGCTCGCGCACCGCCCACGAACTCGACGATCCCGCCGCCGTGATCCTTGAGGCGCTGCGCGTCGGCCGCGCACTCACCGTCGGCTTCGTGAATCACGGCTTCTGGAAAAACCGGCTCAACATGCTGCTCCACGGCCAGAAAATCCGGAACGAAGTCTACAAGACCGAGTGGTTCCAGAGCCGCCCCGCGAACCCCGTTTCGGTCGCCGACTTCGAACGCTTCTGCGCCGCGAAACAAATCCGCATCGCCCGCCGCGCCCACCTCGCCGGCAACTGGCGCACCCCCTGCCGCTCCTTCCCGAATCTCCTCGCCGGCTTCGCCCTCTACGACCTCGCGCGGTGAGCGAAATTGTGGGAGGGGCTTTACGCCCCGAAGCGCGGGCGCGCGCAGTAGCCCGTCGGGGCGTAAAGCCCCTCCCACCAGGCTTGAAAACGCTCCCCTGTCATTGGCCCTGTCCGCCGGAGCCTTGGCGAAGATGGAAGCTGGGCGCAGCAATCCAGCAAGAATCTCAACTGGATCGCCTCGACGCTTCGCTCCTCGCGACGACAAGCAGGTAGCCGGGTGCAATCACGCATTGGGGAGGAATTTCACCTGCGCGAAACGGATTTCTTAGTGCCGGCGATCTTCTTGTTAGATGCGGCGATCAGTCCGCCAAAATATTTGGCCAACGCTTCCGCGAGCAATGGCGGGACCGCGTTTCCAACGTGGCGCTCTTGATCGGTTTCAAAGCCGTGAAAAATAAAGCGATCATCGAAAGACTGAAGCCGGGCAGCTTCCCGAACTGAAATTGAACGCGCGTCTCGATAATGCGTGAACCGACCGGAGCCAGGATTTCGGAAATGCGCGGTGATGGTGAACCCGATCCCATGCGGATGAAGGCGCGCGTATGCCTGACTAAAATAGTTGTCGGAAAATCGTTCGCTGTCAGGGAGCTGTTGGTTTCCTTGGCCCGGCTGAATTATCGAGATTTTTTGAAGGAACTCCTTGGAGTGTCCACGCGCACCATGATTAAAGAGCGCAATCGCCCCTTTGCGCCGCTCGGCTTGGTAGTCGTTATGCCACCCGTTAGGATAAGGACGACCATGGCACTCCTCACCGGCCTTCAGCGGCGGCAGGTCACCAAGCGCTTCTTCAACACTGACGAATCGGTGCCCGGCTTTGGCGTCAGTATGAGAGTCTTTTCCGATGTCGAGGGAATCGAAGTTCCCTTCTGGAAAGGAAAAATCCTTTAGGCCCGTGTCCTCACGAATAGCCACGATGAAGGCCCGCTTTCGAATTTGAGGAACGCCATAGGCGGAGGCGTTGAGAATCGCAGTCTTCACGACATATCCTGGAAACGCCTCTTGAAGTTGAACCCTGAACTGGCGCTCATAGGCAGACAGTGCAGTTGGGACATTTTCGATGATCGCACATCGTGGCTGAATCTTGAGTGCCAGCTCGATAAATCGGGTAAGAAGTTTGTTGCGGTTGTCTTCGAGCCACCGCTTTCCGTTTGGTGAAAAACCCTGGCAAGGTGGCCCGCCGATCAGGAAGTCGAGTTCGCGTCGCTGCACGCGTGCGTGTCTCAAAAGTTCATCACTATCGGCACGCGCCAAGTCAATTGGCCAATACGGGATGTGCGGAAAGTTCTTCTTAAATGTGAACGCTGCTGTTTTGTCCGAGTCCGCCAGTAACCGGTGATCAAATGTGAACGCAGAATTCGAGGCCCCCGCACGCAAGAAGCCCAGAGAGAAGCCGCCGACCCCGGCGAAAAGATCGACGAGTGTCAGCACAGTCCGAGGCGTCATTTGGAACCAAAGGTCTCCTCAAAGAGAAAGGAATTCAGATCCTTCGCAGCGGCGTCATGGACGTGCGTAAGAACGTCATCCATGCGGCGCGCGACATCATCGGCTGAAATGCTCGTGCTCTGTTTCCCGAGCTGAAAAATTGCCTCTTTGAGGATGATGTCTACGTAACGCTGGAAGAGATATTCTCTCCAGCGCGTGTGATCGGCCTTGTATTCCGACAGAATCTTGTCCGCTATCTTCGTATTGCAGCGGGCGCAGCTCGCCGCCGCAAAGTTCGTGCATCACAGCGAGAATTTTCTGGGGTTTTGAGAGAGACTTCATTTCCGGTAGCGAAACCGATTTCGACCAATCTCCTCGATATGCTCGCTGCCGCGCAATACGAGAGCAAGCACGCCGGTTGTGATGTCCGTCACATCGTGGCCCGCGATTTCGAGTCGATCGATCAGATCATCACACCCCAAGAGTTCGGTTGATTCGCGCAGCAACTCGACGCTTCGCACGCGCACGGATTCGACATCGAAATCCAGCTCTTCTACATCCAATTCAAGAGTGAACTTACCGTCGGAAGTTTGAATGAACATCGGTGTGCGGCGCATGATCCGTTGGATATCGGACACCGCCCACTCGCTGAAATGCGCTCCAAACAAGTCGGCGAGCATCCATTGCACTTCGTATGGCGCGGCAGGATCTCCGCTTGATCGCAGTGCGGCCGCAATCGCTCGTTCAAGCCGGCAGCTTACAGGAAATAGCCGGGTGTCTGCTCCACGCTTATTTGGGTGTTTCACGATTGCCGGGATGGCCTCGCAGGTTTCCCAGAGTTGGTCAGCCACCGCGGAGTCAGGATTTGTTCCGAAGTGCGCACAGAGATTTTCAAAACGCAATGGAAGTTCCGACCGGCGGACTGCGGTTTCGACAACCGTTTTGTCCAGCAACATTGGCGCGAGTTTCTCTTCATCCCAGTCGGAGAGGCCAAAGTATCCGTGCCCGAAATGCCGGACACCAGGGCACCGTGCAGCAAGATTTGCGACCGTAAAGCGCGATACTGACCGAAATCGATTTAACTGATCCCCTAGTTGTTGAGCGGAGAGGATGCGTCCTTCGCTGGCGAAAATCTTAGGGATCAAATCCCGAATTTTTTGCCGCTCTTCAATTCCCCATTTGGCGAGGGAGAAGAGCAAGTAGCCGAGGTCTTTGATGCGAGGGTCCTGCCGAACGATGGACGCAACCTCGTGTGGCCGGACACCACCGAATTCTGGAAGGAGACCAGAACCGACAATTTCGTAGGCCGAGATTTGGCGATTTTCCCGTTCTAGCAGAAGTGCAAATTTGTTCTGAAGATGGCGCCACTTGGTTTGCGGAATCTGGAAGTGTTTTTTTGTGCCGAACAAACCTTGGCCAACAAGATAAACCCCTGGGGTTGCCGCGTCCTCCCAAGCGATCGAGCACCAAATCGCGATCTCTCGAAGGAAGTTTACCAAGTGCGCTCTCAAGCAGCCGCAAGAGTTCGTTTGGTGCATGCGCATCGTCATGTCCAGTTTGGTCGAACTCTCCTGAAGAAGCTCGCAAGATGAGAGTCTGCATTTCTTTGACCGTAGCCCGACCGCAGTTGCTGTAAGCGAGCAGGTCACTCGGCATACGCCCATGGAAATCCCCTAGCTGGTGCACCTGCATTTTCTCGAAGAGATGTGCGAGGCGTCTTGAAACAGGCAAATCGGCTAGCGCAAGGTGGCGAATATTCGAGGGCACCGAAATCTCGTTCAGCGGAGACGACGGGCCGGTTAAACCTGGTGGGGCCTTATCGGCGGAGCCACTTTGTGCTGCCGCGACGATACCACGCAGTTCCCGAAGCGTCCCGGCACCGCAATTGCGAAACTCCAAAAACGCCCCGAATGACAACCCATGAAGTCCGCCAAGCACCCGAATACCCCTGTGCTCTACAATGTTCTTGAGCCGAACTGACGCGCCAAATTCGTCAAACGATCGCCCGCGGCAATCAACGGGAATGTAAATCAACTCGCTCTCAGGCATGGCCGGAAACACACCAACCGTAGCCGTCGCGCTTGGCAAGTGCTTGGGTCAAGAAGGTCTGTCGACCGTGCTCTGATCGGGCGAACGACACAGCAGAAACCACTCCGAGATGAGAAAAGCTTCAACGATGTGCGAGTTCGCGTGCGAGCTTGGACGCAGATGTAACCGGCCAGTCTTTCAGCCGGCGGTTCAAGAACGCGATCTGCTCCTCGGCGGTCATCTTGTTGAGCAGCCGGCTCGTCGTCCGCCGCCAGCGGCGTGATTCCACGACGGCGTCAAAGGGCTTTTTCTTCGTGGCCATGGATGAGGAAGGTTGGCGCTACGATGCGCAAGGGCACGTAACCCTGCAAGACATTCACGGCATTGAAGCCGGCTTCGCGGTTGATGTTGGCGAGGTGCTTGAAATTCCAACTCACGAGGTAGTCGAGGCGCGCCACTGAGCAAAGCGCCGCATGGCGCGCGTCGTTGCCGCAGTCGGGCGGCACGACCTTGTTCGCGAGGTAGTGGCCGGCTAGTTCCAGCGCCTCGGCCGTCATGAGCAGGACGTCTGCCGGTGCGAACGTCTCGCGCAAGAGCCGCCGCACCCGCTCCGGTGCATGTGTGATTTCCTGATCAACGAGGACCGACGAGACGAACCGAAATCGCCCGGCTTCGCGCAGCCGCCACAGCGCCCGCGTGTCGGCCATGAACTCGGGATCGAAGTAGCCGCCGATCACCGAAGTATCGAGGTAGAGCGACAACGCGTGCATCGACTGGGTTCATGGCGCAATACCCTCCGCCCGTCGAGGCGCGACTGCCACCACGCTCCTGTCTCCCGACCCGCGCCGCCGCCATCCCGCGCCCGTTTGTCATCCATTAGATGACAAACTCCCCGTTTTTCCCTCGTGGGCCGAAAAGGCGTTTGTCATCTAATGGATGACAAACGCCGGGACCCGCCTCGAATTCGGGCCCTCACGCGTTGCTTGCGATGGCTCGCTCGGCGACGAATAGTCGCGCCGTCACCATGAGCCTCGAAGCCCACTTCGCTCCGTTTCGCGCCAACATCCTCGGCATCGACCAGAGCTTCGAGTCGCCCTGCGGCCGCCAGCGCATCGTCTACGCCGACTGGACCGCGAGCGGCCGCATGTTCGGCCCCATCGAAAAAATGCTCGCCGAGGAAATCGCCCCCTTCGTCGGCAACACCCACACCGAGACCTCGGTCACCGGCACCACGATGACGCGCGCCTATCACGAGGCGCTCCACCTCATCAAAGCCCACGTCAACGCCTCCGCCGCCGACGCCATCATCTGCTACGGGTCCGGCATGACGAGCGTGGTGAACAAATTCCAACGCATCCTCGGCCTGCGCGTGCACGAAAAATTCCGCGACCGCGTCACCCTTCCCGCGGCCGAGCGCCCCATCGTGTTCGTCACGCACATGGAGCATCACTCCAACCAGACATCGTGGATCGAGTCTGTCGCCGAGGTCCGCGTGATCCGCGCCACGCCCGACGGCCTCGTCGATCTCACGCACCTCGCCGTCCTCCTCGACGAATTTCGCGACCGTCCGACCAAGATCGCCGCCGTCACGAGTTGCTCCAACGTCACCGGCATTCTCACGCCCTACCACGCCATCGCCGGCCTGATGCACCGCGCCGGCGGCGTCTGCTTCGTCGATTTCGCCGCGAGCGCGCCCTACATCGCGATCGACATGCACCCGGCCGCGCGGCCCGACGAGTCGCTCGATGCGATCTACTTTTCGCCGCACAAATTCCTCGGCGGCCCCGGCACGAGTGGCGTGCTCGTGTTCAACAAGCAACTCTACCACAACCGCGTGCCCGACAACCCGGGTGGCGGCACCGTCGACTGGACCAACCCTTGGGGCGAACACAAATACTTTGACGACATTGAGGCCCGCGAGGACGGCGGCACGCCCGGTTTCACCCAGGCCATCCGCACCGCCCTCTGCGTCCGCCTGAAGGAGGCGATGGGCGTCGCGCACATCCTCGCCCGCGAACACGAACTGCTCGCGCTCGTCTGGGACCGCCTCACCGCCATCCCCGGTCTGCATGTCCTCGCCGGCGAGCACCGCGATCGCCTCGGGATCATCTCCTTCTACATCGACGATCTGCACTACAACCTCGCCGTCCGCCTGCTCAACGACCGCTACGGCATCCAGGTTCGCGGTGGCTGCTCCTGTGCCGGCACCTACGGCCACTACCTGCTCCACGTCTCCCGCGAACACTCCCGCGCCATCACCGACCGCATCGACCACGGCGACAAAACCGAGAAGCCCGGCTGGGTGCGGCTCTCGTTTCATCCGACGACGACCGACGAGGAAGCCGAGTTCGTCGTCGACGCCATCACTGCCATCGCCGCGCACCATCGCGCGTGGGCCGCCGACTACACCTACGATCCGTCGACGAACGAATTCATCCACGTCCGCGACACCGGCGCGATCGGCCGCCGCGTGACCGAGTGGTTCGACGAGTTCGGCACGCGCACCGCGACCGCCACGACCTTCGAGCCCATGGGCCTCGGCTACGAAATCTGAGAAGGCGTCGAAATAGGTTGCCCAGCAAGGTAGCGGAAGCCGTGAGGCTTTCGCCGCCTCGAGCGAAACGCTCACGCGTTCCGCTACAGGACCGCGCGATCACGAGGCTTTTTCGACGCCCTCTGAGTGCCGTCGTGATGTAGGGCGGGGTCGCCGACCCCGCCGCGTTCCTCCCTCCCAGCGCACCGGCGGGGTTCGGCGACCCCGCCCTCCAATCCAATCCCTCACCCGCCAAACGACTCCGCCTGCTTCGCGATCTGCTTTTCCAGGCTGCCGCACACGAGGTCACACAGCTTGAAGAGCGTCGGGTCGGCGATCGAATAGAAGACCTGCATCCCCTCCTTGCGCCGCGACACCAGGTGTGAGTGGGTCAGCATCTGCAGGTGTCGCGAGACATTGGCCTGCGTGCCGCCCGTGATCTCCACCAGCCGGGTCACGTTCTTCTCGCCGTCGAACAGTGCATGAATGAGACGCAGGCGCATCGGCTCCGCCAGCACCGCGAAGCGGCGCGCGATCAAAACGATGGCGTCGTCGGACAAGGAACGCGGTTTGGATTGGGCCATGCGCCCGGAGCAAAGCGATCGCCCCGGGAATTTCAACCTCCGCGCCTTCGCCTCCGCCGATCGCCCTATATGCGTATATGCGCAAATAGTGACATCAAATCGCCAAGCGATGCGGAGCCCGCACGCCGCGCCTGCGGCATGCTCTGCGCCAGAACCAACCCGCTGCGCCCGCCTCACCATGAAGCACCTCCGCCTCCCCCGCCTCCTCGTCGCCGGCCTGCTGGCCGCCGGCCTCACGCGCCCGCTGGTCGCCACCAACGGTATGAACATGGAGGGCTACGGTCCGGTGGCCACCGCCCTGGGCGGCGCCTCCTTCGCCTTCGACAACGGCACCGCCGCCGTCATCAACAACCCCGCCACGCTCGCGCTCATGATCGAGAAGGCGCGGTTCGATTTCGCCGTCGGCGTGCTTGCGCCCGACATCACCGCCACCAGCCCCACCGGGCAGCGCGCGAAGTCCAAGGCCACGGCCTTCTTCATGCCCGCCGTGGGCTACGCCGCCCGTAGTGGCGCGTTCACCTACGGCCTCGGCGTGTTCGGCCAGGGTGGCATGGGCTGCCAGTATGACGGCGCCACGTGGCGCGGCCTCGGTTTCAATCTGGAGAACCGCACCGAAGTCTCCGTCGGCCGCGTGATCGCCCCGCTCGCCTGGAAAGTCAGCGACCAGCTCAGCGTGGCCGCCACCGCCGACTTCGTCTGGGCCGGCATGGACCTCAAGATGGCGATGAGCGGCGCCCAGTTCTTCGATCTCGCCGATCCGCGCAGCCAGCAGTTCGGTCGCGCCAGCGGCGGCATCGTCGCCGGTTTCAACCAGATCATGCAGCAGATGCCGGCCGGCACCTCGGTCGACTACGCCTACTTCAACTTCGCCAACGGCAACGCGTTCACCGGCGCCGCCAAGGGCTACGGCTACGCCGGCAAGATCGGCCTCCTCTACCGCCCGGTGCCCGAGCTGGCCATCGGCCTGACTTATCACGGCGAGACCACCCTCTCCGACCTGAAGGCCGGCGACAGCAAGGTCAGCTTCCAGCTCAACGTCCCCGGCATGGGCCGCATGCCGCAGACGCTCGCCGGTGAAATCCGCGTGCGTGATTTCGAGTGGCCGGCGATGGCGGGCATCGGCGTCGCCTGGGCGCCGGCCGGCGCGTGGTCGTTCGCCGCGGACCTGCGCCGCGTGTTCTGGAGCGATGTGATGCAGGGATTCAACATGGCCTTCACCGCCGCCACCGCCACGAGCAACGGCAACTTCTCGGGCCAGACCCTCAACGCCACGCTCTTCCAGCGCTGGAGCGACCAGACCGTGATCCAAGCCGGCGCCGCCTACCGCGTGAACCGCGAGTTCACCTTCCGCTTCGGTGGCAATGTCGCCAGCAACCCCATCCCGGACAAGTTCCTCAACTGCCTCTTCCCCGCCACCATCGAGCGTCACCTGACCGCCGGTCTCACGTATCGGTTTTCCGAATCCTCCTCGCTCGAAGGCTCGGTCACCAAGGGCTTCAAGGTCACCCGCACCAACGGCTACGGCATCACCGTGAGCCACGAGCAACTCAACACCCAGCTCATGTATAGCTACCGCTTCTGAGTCACCGCCACCCGCCGTCTCCACCCTCAGCCCCACGCTGCCATGAAAAAATTCGTCATCCTCGGCGCCGGCACCGCCGGCACCATCATGGCCAACAAGCTGGCCGGTGTCCTCTCGCGCGACGACTGGTCCATCACCGTCGTCGACCGCGACGAGACCCATCACTACCAGCCCGGCTATCTCTTCATCCCGTTCGGCATCTACTCGCCCCGGGATGTGGTGAAACCCCGCCGCGACTACCTCCCGCGCGGGATCGAAGTGGTCATGGCCGGGATCGACGTGATCGAACCGGAGCAGAACCGCGTGCGGCTGCAGGGCGGCCGGGTGCTGGGCTACGACTTCCTGATCATCGCGACCGGTGCGCGCCCCGTCCCGGCGCAGACCGAGGGCATGCTGGGCGACCGCTGGCACAAGGACGTGTTTGACTTCTACACCCTCGAGGGCGCCACCGCTCTCGCCCGCCGGCTGAAGCACTGGGAGGGCGGCCGCCTTGTCGTGAACATCGTCGAGATGCCGATCAAGTGCCCGGTCGCCCCGCTCGAGTTCTCGTTCCTCGCCGACTGGTTCTTCACCGACCGCGGCCTGCGCGACAAGGTCGAGATCGAATACGTCACGCCGCTGCCGGGCGCCTTCACCAAGCCGAAGGCCTCCGCGCTGCTCGGCGATTTCCTCGACAAGAAGCGCATCAAGCTCGCCGCCGAGTTCGCCACCGGCAGCGTCGACCAGGGCGCGAAGAAAATCGTTTCCTGGGACGGGCGCGAAATCGGCTACGACATCCTCGTCACCGTGCCCACCAACATGGGCGACGAGGCCATCGCCCGCTCCGGCTTCGGCGACGAACTCAACTTCATCCCGACCGACAAGCACACGCTCCGCTCAAAGGTGAAGGACAACATCTTCGTCCTCGGCGATGCCACCGATCTGCCCGCCTCGAAGGCCGGCTCCGTCGCGCACTTCCAAGCCGACATCCTGTTCGAAAACATCCTCGACGCCATCGACGACCGACCGCCCGGCGCGAAGTTCGACGGCCACGCCAACTGCTTCATCGAGTCCGGCTTCAACAAGGGCCTTCTCATCGACTTCAACTACGAGACCGAGCCGCTGCCCGGAAAATTCCCGCTGCCCGGCGTCGGCCCCTTCTCGCTCCTCGAGGAGACCAAGATGAATCACTACGGCAAAATGATGTTCCGTTGGGTCTACTGGAACCTCCTCCTCCGTGGCGCCGAGCTCCCGATCGAGGCCGAGATGACGATGGCGGGCAAACGCCGCTGACCCATGAATGCCACCGACGCCCCCGCCCTCGCCGAGCGCCTCGACGCGCTCGACCGCAAACTCGACCTCGTGCTCGCCGAGATCGAAGAAGTGCGCCGCATCCGCCGCGAAGTCGAGGAACTCAAGGAAGACCTCACCCGCGTCGGCAAAGATCTGTTCCAGACCGCGGTCACCGAGCTCGATCAGGTGGCGCCGTTCGTCGACACGGGAGATTTTTCCGCCCTCGCCAAGCGCCTCATCCGCAACGTCAACACGCTGAACGAACTCCTGGTCCAGCTCGAGAGCGCCCGCGAGTTCATCGCCGACGCCACCCCGCTCGGTCGACAGCTCTTCAGCGACGGCCTGGCGAAGATGGACGAACTCGACCGCAAGGGCTACTTCGCGATGGCGCGCGAAGTGCAACGCGCCTTCGATCAGGTCGTCGCCAACTTCACGGTCGAGGACGTCCGCCTGCTCGGCGACAATCTCGTCGCGATCCTCCAGACGGTGAAAAACCTCACGCAGCCCGAGATGCTGCAAGCGATCAACAACGCGACCGAGATCTACAAGAAGTTGGATTTCGATTCGATGGAGGAGTTCACGCTCTGGCGCGCGTTCAAGGAAGTGAACAAGCCCGAGATGCGCCGCGGCCTCGGCTTCCTCATCGTCTTCCTGCGCAACCTCAGCGCCCACACGCCCGCCGTCCGCCCCGCGCTCACCCGCGCGACAGCACCCGCACCCTGATTTCTTTCATCAACCGCGGCGGCTCGATGCCGCCGTGTCCTGAGTGCACCGCACGAAGGATCCAACCGAAAAACCGCCATGCCCACCCGCACCATCGCCAACAAGTCCATCGACGTCGACGCCGAGGGCTTCATGACCAACTACAAAGACTGGGACCTCGAGGTCGCCAAGGTCCTCGCCACCGAGGAGGGCATCGCCGCCCTCAACGACCGCCATCTCATCGTGCTGAATTTCATGCGCAAGGAGTTCGAAACGAAGGGCGACGGCCCCTCGATCCGCAAGCTCACCAAGGAAAGCGGCGTGCCCACCAAGGAACTCTACGAACTCTTCCCCGGCGGCCCCGCGAAAAAGGCCGCGAAGATCGCCGGCATCAAAAAACCCCACGGCTGCATCTGAACAGTAGCGCGGTGCTTCAGCCCGCGCTCGGTTCGACCACGGATTACACGGATGACCACAGATAAAACTCACGCCGACGAGAATCCATCCGTGTTCATCCGTGCGATCCGTGGTGAAAATTCTGTTGTCCTCGGCGCGGACTGAAGCACCGCGCTACTTCCAACCACCACCATGAACTCCGCTCCCGACAAAATCAAAAAAGTCTCCATCATCGTTTCCCGCGGTTCCCTCGACGGCGTGTATCCCGGCCTCATCATGGCCAACGGCGCGCGCATGGAAGGCATCGAGGCCAACCTCTTCTTCACGTTCTTCGGTCTCTACGCCATCCTCGGGAAATACCAGGACTCGATCAAGATCGCCACCGTCGGTAATCCCGCCATGCGCGTGCCCGACGCCAAGGGTTTCCCGCTGCCCACGTGGATGGGTGCGATTCCCGGCATGTCGGCCTTCGCCACCAGCATGATGAAAAAGGAAATGGAGAAACTGGACATCCCGCCCGTCAGCGAATTCGTCCAGATGATCTCCGATGCCGGCGGCAAGATCTACGCCTGCAAGGCCACCGTCGACATGTTCCATCTCACCAAGGAGGACTTCGTCCCCGCGCTGGACAGCGTCCTCACCGTCGGCGACTTCTACGAACTCTCCGCCGGCGGCCAGATCATCTTCACCTGATCGCGCCCGGGCCGCTCCGCGAAAAAAATGCGGGGGCCGACCGCCGGCCGTAGGGCAGGTCTCTGACCTGCCCATCGAACACCCTTCGCGCAATAGAGTCGGTTACATCCCCGCCTGCCTCCAGGCTCAGCCCGCTTTCTACTGACGCTCGCAAAATTGAGTGGCGCATAGTGGTCGGGGAGCGCCCGCGTCTCGCGGGCTGTCCTCGGCGTCTCGCCGAGGACTTCCGAGGTGTCGGCGGGACGCCGACACCAGCACCCGAGACGGGTGCGCTCCCCCGAACCGTCAAAATTCTCAAGCAGAACATCAGAAGTCGCCGACCGAGATAAGCCATCGCGTAGCGGCACTCTTGCGCGAACCTCGGCAGCGAACAGGATACGCTACCGCCTCTACCCCTCGAACACATCCGCCTGCCGCGCGATGTCCTGCTGCAGGCTGCCGCACACCTGGTCGCACAGCTGGAAGATCGACGGGTCCGCAATCTCGTAGAACACCTGCAGTCCCTCTTTCTGCCGCGAGAGGATGTGCGCCTGCGTCAGTGTCTGGAGGTGCCGCGAGATGTTCGCCTGCGTGCCCCCGGTCTCCGCGACCAGTGCGTTCACGTGCTTCTTGCCCGCAAACAACGCCTGGATCAGCCGCAGCCGCATGGGCTCGCCGAGCACGGCAAATCGCCGCGCCACCATCTCAAGCGCCCCCTCGTTGAGGCGGACGCGCGGCGTGGAGCGGCGGGAGAGTGAACGGGCGCTTGACATCTTGACGCGTATATGAGTATATGCTCATATTTAAGTCAAGCACCAACCCATCCACCACCTCCCTGCCCGCATGAAAACTGATTCCCTCGTCCGTCTCCTCGCCGGCTTCATGAACCTGCTTGGTCTCGCCCTCGCCCACTTTGTCAGCCCGTGGTGGCTGCTCCTCTGCGCCTTCGTCGGCGTGAACCTCATCCAATCCGTCTTCACCGGCTTCTGCCCGCCCACGCTCCTCCTCGAAAAGCTCGGCTGGGTGGACGAGAACCGCGTCATCCACTGGGGAGGATTTCGCTCTGCGAAATCCTAAAATTAGTTTTTTGCGCAGCAAAAAACTCCCGCCATGAACACTCCTTTCGCCCGTTTCGCCCTCACCGTCCTTGGCGGCGCCGCCCTCGGTGCCGTCATGGGCTGGTTCGGCCAGTGCACCTCCGGCACCTGCCCGCTTACCTCCACCTGGTGGCGCGGCGCCCTCTACGGCGGCTTCATCGGCCTCGCCGCCGCCCTCGCCCACCGCTCCTCCTGAAGCCCGATGTCATCTATTAAATGACATCCGGTCGCACGTTTCCCATGCACTTCCGCCATATTCCCGCTCTCTCGGTCGCGCTCGCCGCGTTCGCTGTGCTGCGCGCCGAGCCCTGGACCCTCGACCGCGCCGTCGCGACCGCGCTTGAGCGTAATCCCGACACCCGCGCCGCCCGCGCCCGCATCGAGGCCGCCCGCGCCATGGTCGACCAGGCCGGCGCCGCGTGGCAGCCGCAGCTCATGCTCTCCGGCCGCTACACCGACACCAACAGCCCGATGATGGCGTTCGGCTCCATCCTCAACCAGCGCGCCTTCAACTTCGGCCTCGATTTCAACCGCCCGGGCAACATCGACAATCTCAACGCCACCGGCACCGTCGCCTACAACCTCTACAGCGGCGGCCGCGCCACCGCCGGCCGCACCGCTGCCCGCGCCGGCGCCGAAGCCGCCGAGCTCGACCTCCGCACCGCCCAACAACAACTCGCCACCGAGGTCGTGCGCGCCGCGCTCAACCTCCGCAAAGCTCGCGAAGCCGTCACCGCCGTCGAGGGCGGCGTCCGTGCCTACGAAGCCGCCGTCGCCGCCGCCCGCGCTCGCTTCGACGCCGGCCAGCTGCTCAAGGCCGATCTCCTCAGCCTCGAAGTGCAACTCGCCCAGACGCGCGAGTCCCTCACCACCGCCCGCCACGGCGCCTCGCTCGCCGCCCGCGCATTTCTCTTCACGCTCGGCTCCGAGCCCTCCGACGAAGCGGTCGAACTGGTCGCTGACGATCCCGCACTCGCCCGCCTCGTCGCCCCCGACACGCGCGATTTTTCCCAACGCCCCGAGCTGCTCGGCCTGCACGCCCGCGTGCGCGCCGCCGAATCGATGATCGAGGCGGCCCGCGGCGGTCGCCGCCCGACCGTCAACGCCTTCGCCAGCTACCAATACGATCAGGGTTGGCAGACCAACCGCCACGGCGACAGCTGGCTCGCCGGCGTCTCGGTCGATCTCAACGTCTTCGACGGCGGCCAGACCAACGGCAAAATCCGCCAGGCCACCGCCGAGCTCACCCAAGTGAAGGAGATGCTCCGCAAGGCCACGCTCGGCATCGGCCTCGAAGTCGAGCAAGCCCGCCTCGCCCACGCCAGCGCGGTCGAACGTCTCGCCGTTACGGCGCGTGCCGTCGAGCAGGCCGAGGAAAGCGCGCGTCTCAGCCGCGCCCGCTTCGAGCAGGAAGCCCTGCTCACCGCCGAGCTCATCGGCGTCGAGGGTCGCCTCCTCGAAGCTCGTCTCCGCCGCACCATCGCCGGCGCCGACGAACGCCTCGCCCTCGTCGACCTCCGCCGCGCCCTAGGCCTCACCCCGCTCCCCGAACCGAAATTGTAGGAGCCTGCTTGCAGGCGATTCCTCGCGCGCAAGCGCGCTCCTACCTGTCGCCTTTCTAAAATGAAATCCATCCACCTCATCCTTCCCACACTCGCGCTCCTCGCCGGCTGCGCGAAACACGCCGTTCCCGAATCCGCCGTCGCTGCCGCCGCGCCGCTCCCACCCGCCAAAGTCCGGCTCGCCACCGCGCGCGCCGAAAATGTCGCGACCGTCACCGAGATCACCGGCACCGTCCGCCCCGCGCAGCGCGCACACCTCGCCGCCAAGGTCATGGGCGCGATCGAGGATTTTCCCGCCACGCTCGGCCAGCCGGTCCGCAAGGGTGAACTGCTCCTCAAGATTTCCGCCGCCGAGATCACCGCCCGCGTCACCCAGGCGCAGGCCCAGCTCAACGCCGCCCGCCGCGACCTCGCCCGTGAGAAAGACCTGCTCGGCAAGAGCGCCAGCACCGCCGACATGGTGCGCGGCCTCGAAGATCGTCTCACCATGACCCAGGCCATGGTGCGCGAAGCCGAAGTCATGCTCGGCTACACGAAACTCATCGCCCCGTTCGATGGCGTCGTCGCTCGCAAACTTGCCAACGCCGGCGATCTCGCCGCCCCCGGCATGCCGTTGCTTGAGATCGAGGGCACCGCCGATTTCCAAGTCGAGGCCGCCATCCCCGACTCGCTCGCCGCCACGCTCGCCGCCGGCACATCTCTCGCCGTCACGATCCCCGCGACCAACACCACCTTCAACGGCACCGTCGCCGAAGTTTCCTCCGCTGCCGACGCCAACGCCCGCAGCGTCCTCGCGAAAATCTCCGTCCCCGCCGGCGCCGCCGTCCGCTCGGGCCAGTTCGCCCGCGTGCAATTGTCCGGCGCCCCGGTTCGCACGCTGCTCGCGCCCGCCGCCGCGATTTCGACGCTCGGCCAGATGGAACGCGTCTTCGTCGTCGGCGAAGGCAACCGCGCCGTGCTCCGCCTCGTGAAGACCGGCGCGGCGCGCGGTGACAGTATCGAGATTCTCGCCGGGCTCGACGACAACGAACGCGTCGTCGTTCACGCCCCGGCCAGCCTCCGCGAAGGCCAGCCCCTGGAGGTGCTGCCGTGAGCGTCCCGTCCAATCCGCCGCCTGGCGCCGCGCAGTCCGGCTTCGCCGGCCGTATGGCGGCGATGTTCATCGATTCGAAGCTCACGCCGATCGCCGTCGCGGCGTCGCTGCTGCTGGGTTTCTTCGCGGTCCTCATGCTCCCGCGCGAGGAGGAACCGCAGATCAAGGTGCCCATGATCGACGTGCTGGTCGCGATGCCCGGCGCTCCGGCCGCCGAGGTCGAGAACCGCGTCACCCGCCCGATGGAGAAACTCCTCTGGGAAATCCCCGGCGTCGAATATCTCTACTCCACCGCCAGCCCCGGCGGTAACCTCACCATCGTGCGCTTCAAGGTCGGCACCGACCTCGAAGCCGCGCTCATCCGCCTCAACCAGAAACTCCAGGCCAACTTCGACCGCATCCCCCTCGGCGTCACGCCGCCGCTCATCAAGCCGCGCACGATCGACGATGTGCCGATCCTCGCCCTGACGTTCCACAGCGCGCGCTACGACCACGCCACGCTCCACCGGCTCGCCACGCAGATCGACGACACGGTGAAACAGATCCCGCAGGTCGCCGAAACCACCGTGATCGGCGGCCAGCATCGCGAGGTCCGCGTGCAGCTCGATCCGGCGAAACTCGCCTCGCGCAACCTGAGCCCGGCCTACGTGGTGCCGATGCTCCAGCAGGCCAACGCCCAGGCCCACACCGGCGCGCAGTCGTTCGCGAATCAGGAAACCCTCCTCCAGACGGGGACTTTCTTCCGCGACGTTCGCGACGTCGGCGCCGTGGTCGTCGGCGTGTTCGACGGCCACCCGGTTTATCTCCGCGACGTGGCCACGATCGTCGACGGCACCGCCGAGCCTTCGAATTATGTTCTGTTTGGAGGTGGGGCCGGCTCTCCGAGCCGGCCTGGGTTCGACACGGCGAGATCGGGAACTCAGGCCCGCTCGGAGAGCGGCCCCTACCTCGAGGAAGCCGCCGTCACTCTCAGCATCGCCAAGCGCCCCGGCGCCAACGCCGTCGATGTCGTCACCGACGTCCTCAAACGCGTCGACTCGCTTAAGGGCGCCCTCATCCCGGCCGACATCGGCGTCGCCGTCACGCGCGACTACGGCGCGACCGCCGCCGAGAAATCCAACGAGCTTCTCCTGCACATGGGCCTCGCCGTTTTCGGCGTCGCCGTGCTGATTTTGCTCTTCCTCGGCTGGCGCGAGTCGCTCGTCGTCCTGCTCGCGATCCCGGTCACGCTCGGTCTCACGCTGCTCGTTTTCTACCTCTACGGTTACACGCTCAACCGCATCACGCTCTTCGCCCTGATCTTCTCGATCGGCATCCTCGTCGACGATGCGATCGTCGTGGTGGAGAACATCGTCCGCCATATGGGCCTGCCGAGTTGCCGCCGCAAGCGCCTGCTCCAGATCGCCGTCGAAGCCGTGGACGAAGTGGGCAATCCGACCATCCTCGCCACGTGGGCCGTCATCGCCGCCGTGCTGCCGATGGCGTTCGTCAGCGGCCTGATGGGCCCCTACATGCGCCCGATCCCGATCGGTTCGAGCGCCGCGATGTTGTTCTCCCTGCTCGTCGCCTTCGCCGTCACGCCGTGGGCCGCCCTCAAGGTGCTCAAGGGTCACGCCAAGCGCGATCCGCAGGCCGCCGAATTTGTCGACGCGCCTCTGTCCGACGAGGAGGAAGCCGCCGATGAGGCGATGCCCGACACGTGGTTCACGCGCCTCTACCAGCGCTTCATGCGCCCGCTGATCGATCACCGCGGCTGGCGCTGGGCGTTTCTCGCCGTCGTGGCGGCCGCCACCGTCGGCTCGATGGCCCTCGTCGGCGTCGGCGCCGTGAAGGTCAAGATGCTGCCCTTCGACAACAAGTCGGAGTTCCAGGTCATCCTCAACCTGCCCGAGGGCAGCACCCTCGAGCAGACCACCCGCGTCGCCCGCGAGATGGCCGCCGCCATCCGCACCGAACCCGAGGTGCGCGACTACGAGGTCTACGCCGGCACCGCCTCGCCGTTCAATTTCAACGGCCTCGTGCGCCACTACTTCATGCGCCGCGGCAGCAACGTCGCCGACCTCCAGGTCAACCTGCTCCCCAAACACGAGCGCAGCGCCCAGAGCCACGACATCGCCAAGCGCATCCGCCCGCGCCTCACCAAGATCGCCGAGAAATACGGCGCCGTCGTCGTCGTCGCCGAAGTTCCCCCCGGTCCGCCGGTGCTCTCCACGCTCGTCGCCGAGGTCTACGGCCCGAACGAGGAAGCCCGCCTCAAGCTCGCCTCAAAGATCCGCGAGATCTACCGCGCCACGCCCGGCGTCGTGGACATCGACTGGTATGTCGAGGAGCAGCAGCCGAAGACCGTCTTCCGCGTCGACAAGGAAAAGGCCGCGCTTCACGGCATCACCGAAGCCGCCATCTCCCGCACCGTGCAGATGGCCGTCCAAGGTTATCCGGTCACGCTGCTGCACACGCCCAACGACCGCGAAAACGTGAACATCGTCCTCGAGTTGCCGCGCACCCTCCGCGCCCGGCCCGAAGACTTGCTCGCGCTGCCCGTGCGCTCGGAGATGAATCCGCAGGCTCCGCTCGTGACCCTCCGCGAGCTCGTCACCGTCGAACCGACCCGCGGCGAGCGGAACATCTACCACAAGAATCTCCAGAACGTGACCTACGTCACCGCCGACGTCGCCGGCGTCGTCGAGAGTCCCGTTTACGCGATCCTCGAGATGAACAAAGCCCTCGCCAAACTGGATGGCCGCGAGTTCGGCGGCACCAAGCCCGAGGTGAAAATCTACAACGCCTCGATGCCCTTCGACGACCACGAGCCCGCGATGAAGTGGGACGGCGAGTGGCAGGTCACGATCGAGGTCTTCCGCGACCTCGGCCTCGCGTTCGGCGCGGTGTGCATCCTGATCTACATGCTCATGGTCGGCTGGTTCAAAAACTACGCCACGCCCCTGATCGTGATGACGGTCATTCCGTTCTCGCTCGTCGGCATCCTGCCGGCGCACGCCGCGATGGGCGCGTTCTTCACGGCCACGTCGATGATCGGCTTCATGGCCGGCGCCGGCATCGTCGTCCGCAATTCGATCATCCTCGTCGACTTCATCGAGCTGCGCCTCAGCCACGGCCGGCCGCTCGCCGAAGCCTGCATCGAGTCAGGCGCCGTCCGCTTCCGCCCGATGATGCTCACGGCACTCGCCGTCGTGGTGGGCGGGCTCGTGATCCTCGCCGACCCGATCTTCCAGGGCCTCGCGATCTCGCTGTTGTTCGGCGCCATCGCGTCGCTCATCATCAGCCCGCTCGCCGTGCCGCTCATCTACTATATGACTCATGCCAGCGCTCCGACCAAACCGGCCGCCCCCGCCACCGAGTCCTGCACCGTTTCCTCATGAGTCTGCTCAAAACCCTGAAGGCCATGTTCACTTCTGCGCCGCGCGCCACGCCGGCCGAACACTCCGCCAGTCTCCGGGCCGGCACCGCGCTGCTCGTCGATGTGCGCGAGCCGCGCGAGTGGACCTCCGGCGTCGCCCAATCGGCCGCCCTGCTGCCGCTGAGCGACCTGACCGGCGCACGCCAGCAGTGGGCGGACTTCCTCGCGAAGAACTCCGGCCGCGAATTGCTGGTCTATTGCGCCTCCGGCGGCCGCTCCGCGATCGCCGCCCGCATTCTCGTCTCCGAGGGCTTCCGTGCCGCCAACGCCGGCGGATTTTCCGAATGGGCCGGCGCTGGCTGGCCCGTCGTCAAACCGTCGGGCAAACGCAACTGACGCCCCCGCTTCTCGTCATCATCCCCGTATGTCCTCCTCTGCTTCGCCCCAACCGTTCCTGCGCCGTCCGCGCTGGAGCCCTTACCTCGTCGGCGCCTCGATCGGCGTCCTTAGCTGGGTGGTCTTCGCCCTCGTGGACAAGCCGCTCGGCGTCACGACGTCGCTCACCGGCATCGCCGGCGCGTGCGCGACGCCATTTCTCGGAGCCGACGCGGTGGCCAACAACGCGTATTTTAAGCAGCACGCGTTCAAGTGGGACTACGGCATGCTCTTCCTCGTCGGCATCGCGCTCGGCGGCACGATCTCCGCGCTGCTCTCCGGCTCGTTTCGCGCGGAGAAAATCCCCGCGGTCTGGCAGGAGCGTTTCGGCGGCTCGGTCGCCCTGCGCTTCGTCGCCGCGTTCGTCGGCGGCGTGCTCGTGATGTTCGGCGCGCGCATGGCTGACGGCTGCACCAGCGGCAACGGCATCAGCGGCAGCCTCCAGCTCGCCGTCGGCGGATGGACGTTTTTCCTCACGCTCTTCGCCTCGGGCATCGTCACCAGCCTCGTGCTCTTCGGCCTCGGCCGTTCGACCAAGAACTAAAATCGGGCCGATACCAAAGGAAACCACAGATGAACACGGATAGATACAGATCCAGAGCGAAAAAACCGCATCTCGCATTCAGCCACCGCGTCCCAATTGGTGCGGTGAGACTGACGGCCCGCCCGCCAGAACTCACTCCGAGCATCCGTGTTCATCTGTGTCCATCTGTGGTTCAACTGACTTGTTCCGTATAACCGCGCCCCGCCATGCACCTCTTCGCTGTCACTCCTCCCATCACCCAGACGCCCGCGCTCATCGCGGCCATCGTCTTCGGCGCCATCTTCGGCGTGCTGCTCCACCGCGGCGGCGTCGCCAACTACAACGTGATCGTGAACCAGTTCCGGTTTCGCGACTTCACCGTGCTGAAGATCATGTTCACCGCGATCATCGTCGGCGGTCTGGGCGTGCTCGCGCTCAACTCCGCCGGCCTCGCCAACTACCACATCAAGGCCGCCAACCTCCTCGGCGTCGTGCTCGGCGCCGGCATCTTTGGCATCGGGATGGTGGTCTACGGTTACTGCCCCGGCACCGCGATCGCCGCGGCCGCCTCCGGCAGCGTGCATGCAATCGTCGGCTTCGCCGGCATGCTCGTCGGCGGCACGCTCTACGCCCTCAGCTTCCCGTGGGTCTCGAAGACGATCCTGCCCGTCGCCGCGATCGGCAAGAAACGCCTGCCCGACATCACCGGCGTCCCGCCGATCGCGTGGTTCGTCGTGTTGATCGCGATCGCCGCCACCGTGTTCTATTTGATCGAGCGCCACGAGAAGAACGCCGCGGCGTCAGCCTCCTCGCCCACGACCTGAATCCACCCGTCACCCTCATGAAACCCAATGTCGGCGGCATCGACCGCATCCTCCGTGTCCTCGTCGGTCTCGGCGTCCTCGGCGCCGGATTCTATTTCAAGAGCTGGTGGGGCCTGATCGGCTTGGGTCCGCTCGGCACCGCCGCCCTCGGCCGGTGCCCGGCCTACCTGCCGTTCGGCCTGAACACCTGCCGCAAGCCGGACAAACCGGCCGCCTGATTCTGCGGGTCGCCACCACCTGGTAAACATCCCCGGAGCAAGCTCCGGGGCATTAGACCAATCCCATCATCCAACCCTCGACCACTCATCGTAGCGGCGAGCGCCAGCGAGCCGACGCTCTTCGACTCGCTGGCGCTCGTCGCTACCCAACCAAGCCGGAGCCAGCTCCGGGGTATCAGACCCAACGAGAATGAAACGCGGCGGCCGTTCGTGTCGCCGGGCGGCCATCTGCATCGAAGCGCCGTGCCGAACTCTCCAAACGAACACTTCTTCCAAATCATGCTTTGTCCACGCCAACGGTTGTATCTGCTCCTCACTGCGGCCCTCAGCGCCGCGCCACTCATCGCCGCGCCGAAGGAGCGGTTCGTCTTTGTCGATCCGGCGGCTCCCGAAGCCGCGTCCGTCCGGCAGCCGGGCGAAGCCGCCGCGGCGGTCGTCGCCACCCGGCTGATCACCGAGCTGACCACCGCCCTTGAGGCCGGCGGGCCGGAGAAGGCCGTTGAGACCTGCCACATCAAGGCCCAGCCGCTCACGAACGAGCCCATCCCGTCACTTCCGCAGATCGTGGCGGTGAAACGCACCAGCCTGCGTCTGCGCAACCCGGCCAACGCCCCCGACGCCGCCGAACGCGCCGCCCTCGACCACCTGGCCGCACTCACGGCCGCCGCCCGGCCTCCGCCGGGACTGCTCATCCAGAAAATCGAGACCGACGGCGCCGCCGCGGAGTGGCGCGTCTACCGTCCCGTCTTCGCCCAGCCGCAATGCCTCGCCTGTCACGGCAATCCGGAGACCCAGTCGCCTGCGCTGCGCCGCCTCCTGCGCGAGCGCTACCCGCAGGATGCCGCCACGGGTTACGCTGCCGGTGACTGGCGCGGCCTGCTGCGCCTGACCGTGCGCCCGGCCGCCGGGAATGCCGCCACCCGCTGAGATCAGCTTCCCCGCCGTTTTCCATGAGCCACGACCTCGCCGATTTCCAGGCCGACGTCCTCGACCGCAGCCAGCGCACGCCCGTGCTTGTCGATTTCTGGGCGGCGTGGTGCGGACCGTGCAAGATGCTCGGCCCCGTCCTCGAAAAACTCGCCGACGAGGCTGCGGGCCGCTGGGCGCTCGTGAAGATCGACACCGAGGCGCACCAGGATCTCGCCGCGCAATTCGGCATCCGCGGCATCCCCAACTGCAAGCTCTTCCACCGCGGCGAAGTCGTGGCCGAGTTTGCCGGCGCGTTGCCCGAATCGCAGCTCCGCACCTGGCTCGCGCAAAATCTGCCGACCCCGAAACGCGACTCGATGGCCCGTGCCCGGGAGTTGCTCCTCACTGGCCGCGCGACCGCCGCGGCCGATCTGCTCCGTCCGCTCGCCGCCGGTGATCCGGCCGACACCGAGCTCGCCGTGCTCACGGCGCGCGCTCTCGTCTTCGATCATCCGGCCGAGGCACTCGCCCTCATCGGCACCGTGCCGGCGAGTTCGCCGTGGGCCGACGGTGTGCGGATCGTGCAAGCACTCACCAACGCGTTCGCGCGGACCTCCGCCGCACCCGCCAGCAGCGCATCCGCCGAACTTTTTGCCCGCTATCGCGCCGCCCTCGCCGCGCTGCAGCGCCAGGATTTTCGCACCGCCGCGGCCGGGCTGGTCGATGTGCTGTTGGAAAAACCGAACTTCGACGAGGGCCGGGCAAAGGCCGCCTGCCTCGCCCTCTTCCAGCATCTCGGTCCGCGCCATGCGATCAGCGAAG
Organism: Verrucomicrobiota bacterium; assembly: GCA_016235555.1. GTDB lineage: Bacteria > Verrucomicrobiota > Verrucomicrobiia > Opitutales > Opitutaceae > JACRKC01. Next base: position 4,385 of record JACRKC010000060.1, on the reverse strand, counting down.
AGTTTTCTCGCTCCTACAGCATGGCCGTGAACAGCTGATCACCATGTGGACGTGGGCCGAGTGGATCGCCGATCGGGTCGTGCACCTCGCCCGGCTCTCGCCGGCCGACGGGGCGGGCGCCGCCCTGCATTTCTTCGTCTACGACCTGCTCAAGATCACCGTGCTGATCGCGGTGATCGCGTTTGCCATGAGCCTGATCCGGCAGGCGCTGCCGCTCGCGCGGCTGCGCGGCTGGCTCGAAGGCGGTCACGGGCGCGCGCTCGGCTACCCGGCGGCCGCGGCCTTCGGCGCGCTCACGCCCTTCTGCTCCTGCTCCTCGGTGCCCATTTTCATGGGTTTCATCCAGGCGGGCTTTCCGGTCGGCGTGGCGTTTGCGTTTCTCATCACCTCGCCGCTTGTCAACGAAATCGCCTTCGTGCTGATGGGCGTCGCCTTCGGCTGGAAACTCGCGCTCGCCTACGCCGCCGCCGGCATCGGACTCGGCATCGCCGGAGGCCTCACGTTGTCGTGGCTCGGGGCCGGCCGCTGGCTCGTGCCCGGAGCGACCGCCCCTCTCGAAGAGGAAGGCACACCCGTGCCGGTGAGCTGGCGCGGTCGCGCGTTTGAAGCCGCCGACACCAGTCTCTACATCCTCCGCAAGATCGCGCCGTGGCTGGTGGGCGCGCTCGCTCTCGGCGCCGGTCTGCACGGTTTCGTGCCGGCGGGATTCTTCGAACGCTGGTTTGCCGGCACCGGCGCGTGGACCGTGCCGCTCGCCGCGTTGGCCGGCCTGCCGCTTTACGTCAGCGCCAACGCCACCGTGCCCTTGCTCGAAGCCTTCGTCGCCAAGGGCGTGCCGCTCGGCACCGCGCTCGCTTTCCTGCTCTCCGCCGTCGGCGTGTCCCTGCCCGAACTGATTCTGCTCAAGGGCGTCATGACGCCCCGCCTGCTCGTCTGGTTTTCCGTCGTGGTGTTGATCGGCACCACGCTGATTGGCTGGCTGTTCAACGCCCTCTTTTAACCCGCAACCCCAAAACCTCCCATGTCCACCGACCTCGTCCTCACCCGCTCCACCACGCTCCCGCTCGAAACCGTCTGGGCGCGCCTCCCGGAAATTTCCACCGCCCACAAGTTCGGCGTGCAGGCCGTGCACAACCTCCGCGAAAAAATGGAAAGCAAGGGCGTGCCCTTCGCCCGCGAATGCCGGGTGCTCGAAATCTGCAACCCCAAACACGCCCAGGTCGTGCTCAACCAGGCCATCGCCATCTCCACCGCGCTGCCGTGCCGCATCTCGATCTACGAGGAAAACGGCCGCACGATCCTCGCCACGCTCAAGCCCACGATGCTGCTCACGATGTTCGACGCCCCCGGCGCCGCGGCCACCGCCCGCGAAGTCGAGGATACCATCATCCGCATCATGGACGAGGCGTGCCGCGGATGAGTTCCGACAACGCGGTGAGCTTGCCGTCAGTCCGTAATCTCCTACCGTCCGCACCATGCCGATGACGCTCGATCAACTTGTCGACGAATCCCGCCAATTGCCGCAGGACGTGCGGGCGGAATTGGTCGAGCGCATCCTCGTTGCGGCTCATGGCGGCATCGCCCCGCAGATCGAGGCGGCGTGGAAACAGGAAACGCGCCGCCGGATCGAGGACATCCAAGCCGGACGCGCCAAGGGCATCCCCCTCGAAGAGGCGTTGGCCGACGCCCGCAAGCGTTTGGGTCTGTGAACCGCGTCATTCACGAGGAGGCCAACCGCGAATTCCGCGAGGCGCTCGACTACTAGGTCGCCATCAGTCCCGAACTCGGCGCGCGGTTCTACCGGGAAATGGAGCGGCTGATGCACGAGGTGTGCGCCCATCCGCTGCTTTTTCGCCAATTCGATCCACCGGCGCGCCGGCACTTCACCGATCGCTTTCCGTATGGCGTCACCTACCTCGTGCTGCCTGATCACGTTTGGATCGTCGCGGTCATGCACCTGCACCGCGAACCCGGCTACTGGCGGGACCGCATCATCCGATCCTGATCCCATGGCACCCAAGGAGGTCGAGGACACCCTCGTCCACATCATGGACGAGGCGTGCCGCGGATGAGTTCGGGCAACTCGTAGGGCTTCCGGCCGCTCGCGGTCGCGAGTTCGCGCAGCGTGACCTTCTCGTCGGCCTTCACACCGCCGGCCTTCAGGCGGGAGATCGCCACCGCGAGCTCGATGCCTTCGTCAGCGCAGAATTGCGCGAGCGTCTTCCAGCCGAGGCCGCCACCGGCCTTGCCTTCGGCGTGGCCGGCACTGCCTTTTGGACCCGTCACGATGATGTCGTAGAGTTCGCGCGCCGAGCGTTTGGCCGCGTCGGCGATCGCCTGCACGACCGTATCGCCAGTGAAGCCGGTGATGCCTTTCGCTGTGAGCCGGGTGGTGGCGGTCGCCAGATCGATCCCACCCTTTTCCGCCAGCGCCGAGAGCGTGAGCAACTCGGCGTGCGGAATCGGCGCCCGCTCGGCCGGGCGATCCCAGCTTTCCTTCAGCGACTCGTTCCACTCCAGCAGCGCCTCGAACGGCGCCACATGCTTGAGCGTGCCGATCATCACGACCGCCACGAGCGCGGTCGCCGCGAGCCATTCCGGGCGGAAGCCGACACGGCGCGTCAGGCGATCCTTCAGGTAGCTCATGAGCGGCCGCCAGTTGAAGAACAGGTGGAAACCCACCACGACGAGGAACACCGCGCTGAACCAGATATGCAGGCCGGACCAGTCGCCCTTGCGCAGGCCGATGATGGTCCAGTTCGTCCAGTTCGCCACCCGGCCGGGCGGCGCGAGAAACAGAATCACGCCGCTCACGAGCAGGAGCACAAAAGAGAACGCGACCAGCGACGTGACGAGCGCACGCCACTGGAAGCGCGGGGAGGATTCGTTGCCGGTGTTCATCGGGGTAGGTTTCGGTTGAGGTTTTCGATTTACCGACCGCCGCGATAACCGCGGCCGCTCATGCCCGCGCCCATGCCGGCTCCTTTGCCGTGGCCGGGTGCGCTTGCGCTGAGTTTGGCGAAATCTTCCGCCGACAACACCTGCGGCACATACGTCACGCCCCGCGCCGCGAGCAGACCGGTGAACGCGCTCAAGTGATGGCCCGAGGCCTGTTCGAGCGCGCTGACGATGGTCTTCAGATCCGCGCTGTCGGTCGTCGCCGCGAGCGTGCGCAAGTCGGCGACGTCCTGTTCCTCGACAAACGCCGCCGCGCGCAGGGCGCTGTCGGCCGACTCGAGACCGAGCGCCAGCAAGGCATCATAGCGCTGTTGCACCTCGGGCGAAACGAAGCGGCCCGCCACCGCCGCCGGCACCGTGAGTGCGGCCCGGCCGGCCAGCTGCTTCAGCATCGACTCATGCCGCGCCTCGGCCTGCGGGATGGCGGCAAACGGCCGCAGGTTCCACTTCGCGTTGAAGGCGCGATACAGTTCGCCGGCCATCCGCTCCTCCTCGATCTGGAAGAGCAGCGCCGTCTGGGCCGCGGCGCTCAGGCTCACCGGCGTGGTCGCCGTGGACGCGACCGCGCACGGGCCGTCACAGGTCTGCGTGCAGTCGCCGCAGGTATCGGCGGCGGAATTATTGCCAGCGACCGCACCGCGGTTCGCCGGGCCATTGGCAGCCAGCGCAAGCGAGGCGCTCGCGAGGAAGAGAAGAGAGGAGGTTTTCATGATGGAATGTTTCACTGCATCCAACCCCGCGCCCGCGGACTTATTACACGGACGCAAAAAAGTTCTGCCGCCACCTCTCCGCTCCGTGAAATATCCACCGCTGGCCGGGGTTTCTACCGGGGAACACACGTTCATCATGAAAACCAAAGTCACCCTCGTCACCGTCCTCATCAGCGCGAGCCTCCTGGCCAGCGCTCCGGCCTTCGCCCGCGGCCCCGGCGGCGGTTCCCGCGGCGGCGCGAACCCCGGCCGCGGCTCCGGCTCCGCCAACTGCGATCTCAGTGGATCCGGCCAGGGCACGCCCATGCGCGACGGCTCCGGCAAGGCCACCAACAACCGCGGCAACCCCAACTCCAACGGCACGCCGCTCCGCGACGGCTCGGGCAAGGCCACCGCTCCCGGCCAAGGCCCGAAAGACGGCACCGGCAACAACGCCAGCTGCCCGACACCCACGCCGCCCAAGAGCTGAGCGCGACGCGACCCAGCCAATCGCCTCGACGGCGGAACCCGACGGGTTCCGCCGTTTTTGTTGCGCACCAACCGATCGCAGGACTTTCGCAAGATCACCACCGGGACTACTGAGTCTCGCGAAATAGGGTGACAAAGAGCGCGGTGGTTCGGGGAGCGCACCCGTCTCGGGTGCTGGGGCCGGCGTCTCGCCGGCACCTCCGAAGTCCTCGGCGAGACGCCGAGGACAGCCCGCGGGACGCGGGCGCT
>JACRKC010000063.1 GCA_016235555.1 Verrucomicrobiota bacterium | reverse complement strand
CGCCGCCGCAAATTTCCCGGGGCCAGCCTCGGGGCATTCGCCCAAACCTAACCAGCCGTCTTCAGTCACTTCTCGTAGCGGCGAGCGCCAGCGAGCCGACGCTCTTCGACTCGCTGGCGCTCGTCGCTACCCCAATCAAGCCGAAGCCAGCTTCGCGGTATCGAACCCAACGAGAATGAAAATCTGCGCCTGCCCCCCTCCCGTCACCGGTGATGTGTGCCTGCGCCCAAGTCACCAATTCGACGAGCGGGGCGGAAGCGGGCATCGTTCATCAACGCGATTTCGCAAACAGGCGGAGCCCGCCGGAAAACCAAGGCCTTTTCTCCGCACCCGGGGCGTAATAACAGCTACGGCGCGCTTTGAGACTCCTGATCTTGCAGGCCCGCCCGCTGGGCGGGCTGCCCGGCCACCGGCCGGGCCTACAGTCTCAAAGCGCACCGTAACCGGTATAATGCGCGCATCTCACTTTCTTGCAGTAAGCCGAAAGGTGGGCCGGCCGCTGCTCCGCGGGCGGCCAGGCGCGAGCGGAAATCGCCGCGCACTGGCCGGGCGCGGAGTGCCCGGCCCACCTCTGCAGTGCGGGCACATTGCAGGAAACTGAGCCGCACCCGGGGCGTAATTCCGTCCCTCACCGCCGCGGATTTCCCTCCGCGCACAGCAGTTCGATCAGCGGCTTCGGGTCCGGCAATCCGTGCGGGTGATGATCGCCGCCCGGTTTCGCGAAGAGTTTGAAGCGACCGCCCGATTTTTCCCACCGCTCGACGACCCGTTGCGCGTTGTCGACGTAGGGCACGACCCGATCCGCGGTGCCGTGCACCGAAATCAAAAAGACGCCCGCCTTCACCGCCGCCTCCAAGCCATCCGCCGGGCGCACCGATTTCGCCCGCGCCGCTTCATCCGATGCGAAGCCAAACTCGGTCCGGTAGAGCGCCCAGTCCTTCGCGCTGCCCGCGCCTTTTGCGGTCAGCTGAAACCCGCCCGGCCACGAGCGGATGTCGCACACGCCATTGTCGAGATACAGCACGCTCACGCGATCGGGGTGCAGGCGCGTCCACGCGTTCACGTAGAGACCGCCGCGGGAGATGCCGAGCAGCGCCGGCTTCGCCGAGAGCCCACGCCGCTCGTGCATCTCCGCGTAGAGTTTTTCCCAGACCGCCATCGCCCGCGGTGAGCCGAACTGGTTGCTCAGGTTGACGTGCGCGACATGCCAGCCGGCGTCGACGAGCCCGTCCTCAAGCGATTTCAAATGCCCCGCAAACTCGCCCACCCAGAGCCACGGTTTCCCCGGGGCCGGCGCGTCGGGCACCTTCAGCGTCACCGCTTTCCCCTCGATCGAAAATTTCTCGACCGTCCCGGCCACCGCCCCGGCGGGTCCGACCAGCAGCGCAAGACTCACTCGCAGCAAGTTCATTTCGTTCAGCGCCCGCCGTCCAGCACCCCCACGAACGCCTTCGGCACCACGGCCGCGGCGCGGCAGTTGCGCGGTTGGAGGATTTTCTCCGCCCACGCGTTCACCTCCTCGCGCGTGAGCTTGTCGATCAGGCCGGCGTGAAGCGCGATGATCTCGTCGGCTTCCTCGGGCCGCTCCTGCGCGCGCATGAGCACGTTCACCAGAAAGCTGTTATCCCGGAACGCCGCGCGCAACTGGCTCTTCAGAATCCCCCGCGCTCCGATGAATTCGCCCTCGCCCACCCCGTCTGTCGCGAGCCGCGCACCGATCGCGGACACCAGCGGCGCCACCTTCGCGGTGTCGCGCGGCGCGCAATCAATCGTCGTCTGCACGAGGCCGAAGTCCGCGAACCCATCGTAGGCGCGGAACTCCGCCGACGGCGAATACGCCAGCCCGAGCTTCTCGCGCACCTCCGTGCGGACTTTGATTTCGAGAATCTTCGCCAGCACCTCGAGCGCGCACTGGTCCTGCACGTGGATCGTCTCGGTGACCGGCCACGTGCCGACCACGAGCCCCATGTTTTGCTCGCCGATGAATTCGATGCGCTCCACCCCGAAGTTCGCCGTGACTTTCACCGGCTTCGGCGGCGTGCCCGTGGTTTTCTGCGCGGCGCGCGGCCGCAGGGCGCCGATCGTGCGCGTCGCCGTCTGCACCACGGTGTCCTCCGGCAGATCGCCGACGATGGTCACCTCGACGTAGCCGCTGGCGAACGACGGCTCCATCCACCGGCGCACGTCGACGACGCTCAGCGCGACGTAGTCCAGCGGATTGCCCCAGGTGAAACGGGCGTCGCCCTTGAACAAATAGTTCGTGAGCGCCCGCATGCCCTCCCCCAGCCCGAGGCTCGCTCCCGCCCGCTCGAAGATCGCCTGCGCCCGCTGCTCCTGCATCGTGAACTGGTTGAACTGCGGCGCGTGCAGAAAATCCGCCACCACCGCGAGGAACGGCTCCAGCTGCTCCGCCGCCATCATCCCGCGAAACGTGAACGCATCCCGATCCGCCACGTCGCAGCCGAACTCCATGAAGCGTTCCGCGATGAGCGCCTGCAGATCCTCGGCGGGAAAATGCACCGCGCCGCTCGCGAGCAGCGTGTTGAGGCCGAATTCCTTCAGCGCCGGCTTTTGCCCCGGCATCGTCAGCAGCCCCGTGCCCACGCGCACGACCGCGCGCACCAGCCCGGGCTCCTGCCGGCTCGACACGAAATTCAGGCGCACGTTGTTGCCGAACCGCAGCAGCTTCGCGCCGAACGCCGGCAACTCGCGCCGTTCCGCCACCGCGCCCGCCGCCCCGAATTTCGGCAGCGTGAAGGGCACGTCGCGATGCTGCCGCGCCATCACCCGGTTGATGCCGCTCTTGCGCGATTTCTGCACCTCCTTCAGCACCTGCTCCGGCGTGAGGTTCATGTCGACGCCACCCGCGAGGTGATACGCCATCGCGTCCGTCGCCCACAGCCCCCGGAAAACTTTCTGCGCGTCGGCCGCGGTGAAATGCTCCAGCCACTCGCGCATCCACGCGAACCGCTGCGCGTAGCCCTCGAACACCGTGTGCTCCGTCACCGACTCCACGAGCGCCTCGCACAGCATCGCGGGATCGACCGTGGGCAGCTGCTCGAGCATGTGGCCCGCCATCTTCAACTGCCGCCGGCGCAGCGTCTCCACATCCTCGCGATCCAAGCCGCGTTCGATCGTCAGCCGCACGAGTTGATCAATGGAAATCAATCCGTCCTTCCACGCCTGCGCGGGCACGGTGAGCGACGCGACGGAGAACCCGTGGCCGAGCAACTCGTCGTAGGCCGACTCCGCGCCGCCGCCCTTCGCGTCGGCCTTCAGCCGCTCGGCAAACGCCTCCATCACGAATTTCCGCTGCTGCCGCTCCACGCGCACCTCACGCGAATCGGGCCGCGCCGCGAGCGGCGCCACCGCCGACACCTCCGCCGACGCCGCGCCCGTGCCGTTGATGAGAAATACTCCGGCGCGCAACCCGCGCGTCTCCAGCCGGCCCTCGTCGCGCGCCGGCACGGGCTCGGCGGGTTTCGCCAGATCGCCGAAAATCTCCCGCACCTGCGCCGCGATCGCCGCCGCGTCGAAGTCGCCCGCGCCCACGAGCACCATCAGGTCGGGCCGGTAGTTGCGCCGGTAGAATTGCAGGAACTTTTCGCGCGTGAACTGCGCGATCTGCGCCTCGCTGCCCCCCGGCTGCCGCTCGGGAAACCGCAACCCGGCAAACGCGATCGGCATCGCCGCCCGCTGCTGCTGATCCGCGATCGTGCGCCGGTTGCGCAGCTCGGCGAGCACCACGCGCCGCTCCTGTTCGATCGCGGCCGGCGCGAAGTTCACGCCGTCGCCGAAATCGCGGAAGAGCCGCAGCCCTTCGCGCAGCAGCGCCGCGTCGTTCTCGCGGAAATCGAGCCGGAACGTCGTCGCATCGAACGTCGTGCTCGCGTTGATGTCGCTGCCGTATTCGACGCCGAGCCGCTGGAAGAGCGACACCATGTCCTCGGCCTTGAAATTTCTGGAACCCGCGAAGCAGAGGTGCTCGATGTAGTGCGCGATGCCGAGTTCGTCGGGCCGCTCGTCGAGCGAGCCGGCCAGCACGATGAGTTGCAGCGTCACGCGGCCCGGCACGCCGGCGTGGGGCAGCAGCGCGTAGCGGAGGCCGTTGTCGAGCCGCCCCCAGGTCACGTGCGGATCGGGCGCCACGCTCTTCGGCGTCTCGTGCGCCCACTTGCCGCTGCGCGCGCCGACCGGCGCGGCCGGCGCGGACGCTCCGAACGCGTGCCCGTCGGCGAGCAGCGCCAGGGTGAAAAGGACAAGTCGGCTGATCCGCATCACAAGGCGGCAACCGTGCGCGAACTGCCCCAGACTTCAACTCCGCTCTGGCACCTGCGAGCCGTGCGGGCGCAAGGCCGGGTGGCGGAAGGGCGCTCTTCCCATCGCCCGGGCCCGGCGGTGGAAATCCGCCTCTCCGGCGCACTCATCGGAGGGCAGGAAACCAGGGCGCCCCCCCCGCACCATTCGTCGCTTCCGGCTCGCATTTGCCGCGGCGGTTGGGCACTCCTGCCCGCCTATGAAATTCGGCCTCCCCCTCCGTCTCACGGCCACCCTCCTCGTCGCGAGCGCGCTCCTCCGCGCCGACGAAGGCATGTGGCTCTACTCCGCGCCCCCGCGCGAGCAGATCAAAAAGAAATACGGCTTCGACCTCACCGAGGCCTGGCTCGAGCACCTCATGAAGTCCTCCGTGCGCTTCAACAGCGGCGGCTCCGGCTCGTTCGTGAGCGGCGACGGCCTCGTCATCACCAACCACCACGTCGGCGCCGACGATCTCCAGAAACTCAGCGACGAGAAACACAACTACCTCCGCGACGGTTTCCATGCCGCGACGCCGGCCGACGAAAAGAAGTGCGTCGATCTCGAGCTCAACGTCCTCCAGTCGATCGAAGACGTCACCGCCCGCGTCAACGCCGCCATCCCGCCCGGCGCCACCGGCACCGACGCCGTGCTCGCCCGGCGCAAGATTTTCGCCGAGATCGAAAAGGAATCGCTCGCCAAGACCGGCCTCCGCAGCGACGTCGTCACGCTCTACCAGGGCGGCGCCTATCACCTCTACCGCTTCAAGAAATACACCGACATCCGCCTCGTCTTCGCGCCGGAGCAGCAGGTCGCGTTCTTCGGCGGCGATCCCGACAACTTCGAGTATCCGCGCTACGACCTGGATATCTGTTTCTTCCGCGTCTACGAAAACGGCCAGCCCGTGAAGCCCGCGCACTTCCTCAAGTGGTCCGCCGACGGGGCGAAAGACGGCGAGCTCTCCTTCGTCTCGGGCCACCCCGGCACCACGCGCCGCCTGCTCACCGTGCCGGAGCTCGAATACATCCGCGACAACCAGTTCCCCTATCTCCTCGCGCTCCTGAAGCGCCGCGAAGTCCTCCTCGGCAACTGGAGCGCCCGCGACGCCGAGAACGCCCGCCGCGCCAAGGACGATCTCTTCGGCATCCAGAACAGCCGCAAAGCCCGCGACGGCGCCCTCGCCGCCCTCCAGGACCCCGACTTCTTCGGCACCAAGGTTGCCGCCGAGGCCGCGTTCAAGAAGCAGCTCGCCGACCGGCCCGACGGCAAGGACGCCCTTGCCGCCTTCGCGCGCATCGCCGGGGCGCAGAAATCCATCACCGCGATCGTCACCCGCCAGCGTCTGCTCGAGGGCGGCGCCGGCTTTAACGCCGACTCCTTCGGCCTCGCGCGCCAGCTCCTGCGCGCCGGCGACGAGCGCCCGAAGCCCAACGGCGAACGCCTCCGCGAATACTCCGATGCCCGCCGCGAGTCGTTCGAGCAGCAGCTCTTCTCCGACAAACCCATCTACCCCGACCTCGAAATCCTCACGCTCGCCGACTCGCTCGCCTTCCTCGTCGAGCAACTCGGCGTCAACGATCCCGCCGTCAAGGCCGCGCTCGCCGGCAAGTCCCCCCGCGCCCGCGCCGCCGAACTTATCAACCGCACGAAGGTCCGCGAGGTCGCGTTCCGCAAGAAACTCTACGAGGGCGGGGCCGCCGCCGTCGCCGCCGCGAAGGATCCGCTGATCGAGGTCGCGCGCGCGATCGACGCCGAGGCCCGTTCGCTCCGCAAGATCGTCGAGGCCGCCGACGAGACCAAACAGCAGGCCCAGGCGATCATCGGCAAGGCCCGCTTCGCGATCGAAGGCACGGGCAATTATCCCGACGCCACGTTCACCCTCCGCCTGAGCTACGGCCCGGTGCTCGGCTACGAGGAGAACGGCAAAAGAATCCCGTCCGTGACCACTCTCGCCGGCCTCTACGAACGCAGCGCGAAGCAGGGCAACAAGGGCGACTTCGAACTGCCCGCACGCTGGCTCAGGAAAAAGTCCGCGCTGAACCTCGCCACGCCCTTCAACTTCGTCAGCACCTGCGACATCATCGGCGGCAACTCCGGCAGCCCGTCGGTGAACAAGGCCGGCGAATTCATCGGCATCATTTTCGATGGCAACATCCAGTCGCTCTCCGGCGACTTCGGCTACGAAGACGTGCAGTCGCGCGCCCTGAGCGTGCACAGCGCCGGCATCCTCGAAGCGCTGCGCAAGGTCTACGAAGTCCCCGCACTCGCCGCCGAACTCGTCAACGGGAAGCGCTGAACCGGAACCGTGTAGTCACCGTAGCAGCCGACGTGAGGAGGCTGGAGCAAGGTGGCCGTGGCCACCAGCTTCGTTACCTCGGCAGCTACCCGGTTTCGAAAAAAATCCGACTGCGATGTTCCGGCTATGCCGGAACGTTGCAGTTGAGGTGGAGCGCGTTGACCTCCACGCGCTGGTTTGAAGGTGGGAGCGGGTTTACCCCGCGATTCGTCGGGGCGTAAAGCCCCTCCCACCACCAGCGCGTTGGGGGCAACGCGCTCCACCTCGATTCCGTCGGTTCGACAGCGATAGCATGTTTGACTGCACGATTCCGGCTAAGCGCCGATCGCCGCTGCGACCGATCCGTCCCGCCACCGCGTGATACCAACGTCCCGTAGCTTCCAGACTTTCCGTTGTAGGCCCGCCCGCTGGGCGGGCAGCCCGGCCACCGGCCGGGCCTACAGTCCAAAAGCAAGGTAAGGTTGGTATTCCTCGGCTGGACGCTTGGCCGGAGTCATGCAGTCGAGCGTAACGACCCAAAAGAAACGCGACGTGGCGCCGCCCGCTGGCTGCGAACGCCAGCGAGTGGCGGGCGGTCCACTCGCTGGCGCTCGCGGCTGCCTGTCACGAGACCTCCGGGTCGCGCTACTACGTAGGCGCAAAAATCCCGCGCCCGCGGTGGGTGTTACCGCCTCTCAAGTGACTCTGGTTTCATCCGTTGGAGCGGCATGCACGTGAACCTCGCTATGCCCCAAATTCAGGCTTTTCCGGCCGGGCATGGTTTCGCGCCCGACGACCTCCGCGCCGACTCACGCGCCCTGTCGCCGGCCGCGTGCCGGTCGCAGGCTGAGCGCCGGCCCGCGGGTCGCTCTTCGTCTCTTCAACGCCAACCATGAAATCGAACTGGACTGTAGGAAAAAGACTCAATTCCGCCTTTGTCGCCGTGGCCGCGATCTCGCTGCTGCTCGGCGTCGTCGGCTATTACGGCACGACCAAAGGCGATCAGGCGATCAAGGCGATCGGCGGCAACTACCTGCCCTCGGTGCAGGCGCTGCTCACGATGAACGAGGCCCAGACCGCCATCGACGGCGCCGAAAACGCACTCCTCTCCACCCGTCTCTCCGCGACCGAACGGCAGGAACAATACCGGCGCTTCGACGAGCACAAGAAAATCGTCGACGCGGCGTGGAAAACCTACGACGCCCTGCCCCAGACCGCCGAGGAGGCCGCCGTGGCCAAATCCTTCGTTCCCGCCTGGGAGAAATGGTGGAAGGACCACGAAGCCTACGTGGCGCTGTGCCGGGAGTTCGATACGTTCGGCATCACCGATCCGGCGGCCCTCCAGCGCGATCTCCAGCAGTTCATCGGCGACCACTACAAACTCAGCTTGACGGTGCTCAATCACATCGAGCACGGCGAGCCGTGCCCCGGTGGCGAAGATCCCACCGGGTGCCATTTCGGCCGGTGGCTCGGCCGGTTCACGACCACCAACGCGCACCTCAAACAAGCCGTCGAGGCTGATCGTGCCACGCACGACGCCTTCCACGCCTCCGTGAAGCAGGCCAAGGCCCTCGTCGCCAAGGGCGACCAGGCCGCCGCGCTCAAACTGGTCCGCACCGACCTCGACAGCGCGGCCCGGCGGACGATCACCCATCTGGAATCCATCCTCGTCGAGGCCGACAAAGCCTACGACCTCTACGGCCGCATGAGCCATCAGGCGCTGGTCACCAACGGCGAATCCTTCGCCGCGGCCGATGCGCTGCTCAACAAATTGTCCGAAATCAACGAACGGAACGCCGGGCACACCGCCAAGACCTCCGCCTCCCTTTCGACCACCCTCAAGTCCGTGAGCCTGGCCGCGATGGTCGTCTGCGTCGCCGCCGCCCTCGCCCTCGGCATTCTCATCAGCCGCGCCATCACCCGGGTGCTCACGCGCATCTCCGGCTCGCTCAGCGCCGGCGCCGAGCAGACCGCCTCCGCCGCGGGCCAGGTATCCGCCTCCGCCCAATCGCTCGCCGAGGGCGCCAGCGAGCAGGCCGCCTCCCTCGAAGAGACCAGCGCTTCGCTCGAAGAGGTCACCTCCATGACCAAGCGCAACGCCGACAGCGCCGGCCAGGCCAAGGAACTCTCCGCCCAGACCCGCGCCGCCGCCGATGCCGGCGCCACCGACATGGAGGAGATGAAGAGCGCGATGGATGCCATCAAACTCTCCTCCGCCGAGATCGCCAAGATCGTGAAGACCATCGACGAGATCGCCTTCCAGACCAACATCCTCGCGCTCAACGCCGCCGTCGAGGCCGCCCGCGCCGGCGAGGCCGGCATGGGCTTCGCCGTCGTCGCCGAGGAGGTCCGCAACCTCGCCCAGCGCTCCGCTCAATCCGCCAAGGAAACCGCCGCCAAGATCGAAGACGCCGTCGCCAAGAGCGACCACGGCGTGCAAATCTCCGCCAAGGTCGCCACCTCGCTCCAGCAGATCGTCGAACGCGCCCGCAAGGTCGACGCCCTCGTCGCCGAGATCGCCACCGCCTCCCACGAACAAAGCCAGGGCATCGGCCAGGTGAACAACGCCGTCTCGCAGATGGACAAGGTCACGCAGTCCAACGCCGGCAGCGCCGAGGAATCCGCCGCCGCCGCCGAGGAGCTCAACGCCCAGTCCGCCGAACTCAAACGCATCGTCGGCGATCTCGGGGCCCTCGTCGGCAGCACCACCAGTGCGACCGTGGCGCCCACCGCCACCCATGCCCCGGCCACCCTGCCGCGGTCCGCCGTCAGCCTGCCCGTCCGGACCGCGCGCTCCTCCGTGCCCGCGCCACTGCAAAAACGCCTCAACCCCGCGGGGCCCAGGGTCACCGCCGAAGCCAACGGCCACACCGCCTCCAATCACGACGAGTTTTTCCGGAGCGCCTGAGCGCCCCGGGTGGCCGCCGCAGTCCATGATCGCTGGTTAAAGGCGGTCATGAATTTTTCGCGGAGCAGCGGCCGGGAGTAGGGCCGTGTGCCGGTGACCTGCGGGTGTAATACCAGTTACGTTGCGGTTTGGCATTGTAGGCCCGGCCGGTGGCCGGGCAGCCCGCTCAAAGTGCCGAAGCACCACGTAACTGGAATAGCAGGAAGAGCGGTCAGCCAGCTGTAGCGGCGGTCTGTGACCGCCGTCGAACTTCCAGCAGTCCTCCGTCGGCGGTCACAGACCGCCGCTACAACCAAGGCATCCGTTGGCTGACCTCACTTCCTGTTACACCGGTGACCTGCCCAGCGAACACTCACCGCGCGCAAGGGCAGGCCACAGACCTGCCCGACCTCGGTCCCCGTGCGTCTCCGCGGGAAAAATGCATGATCGTAGCGGCGAGCGCCAGCGAGCCGACGCTCTTCGACTCACTGGCGCTCGTCGCTACCCAACCAAGGCCAAACAAGTTTCACCTGATCGGACCCAACGAGAGTGAACCCCAAACCCAGCGCTGAAGCGCCGGGCGATTTTCGGGCGGTCGTTCAGCGGCCGCCGACAAGCTGATTTGCACGCCGCCTCACCGGAAAGTGCGATGCATTCTTGCAGAGCGAAGCGCACGGTTCATGCTCTCCGCCGGTCGCGCCCTTCGCCAAGCCCGATGCGACCCACGGCGAGTCTCCCGTTTGAGCACCACTGATTCCACGCCCCCCTCCCCGGATGAGGCGACGCCTCCGTCGCCCCGGCTGGCCCGTGAACACAACCGCCAGCTTCAGTTCCTCAGCGAGACGTTTCCCGAAGGCGTCGTCTACCAATACACCGTCACCGCCGACGGCCGGAAGCTCCTCACCTATCTCGGCCGCGGCGCCGAACGCATCTTCGGCGAGCCGCCTCCGCGCATGCCGGTCGACGTCGCGTGGCTCACCGCGCGCATCCTGCCCGAGGACGAACCCGGCATCGCCGCCGCGGGCGAACGCTCCCACCGCGATTTTACCCGGCTCTTTCACGATGTGCGTGTCCGCGGCGCCGACGGCACGATCCGCTGGGTGAGCATCCGCACGCAACCGCACGAGACCGCCGGGGGCGACGTCGTCTGGGACGGCGTCATCATCGACGTCACCGCGCAACACCGCACCGAGGAGTCGGTGCAACGCCAGCTCGAGTTTCTCTCCGCGCTCAACCAGACCACCTTGGAACTCGTCGGCCGCCGCAACGTCAGCTCGCTGCTCCAGGCGCTCGCCGAGCGCGCCTCCACCCTCCTCGGTTCCCCGCACGCCGAGATCTCGTTGCTCGATGGCGGGGATCTCGTCGTCCGGGCCTTCTCGCGCGGCCGCGAGTTCCTGTCCGGCGACCGCGTCTCGCGCGACGAGGCCGCGCTCTCCTGGCGCGCCATCGACACACGCCTCCCCGTCGTGACCGAGGACTACGCCGGCGAACCCGACGCCCGCCAGGTCTACCGCCCCCATACGCTCCACGCCGCGGCCGTCTTTCCCATCCTGCGCGAGGGCGTCTGCCTCGGCGTGCTCGGCCTCGGCCGCGAACGCCCCGGCGAACGTTATTCGCCCGCCGACATCCTCGAAGGCGTCCTCCTCGCCCGGATGGCCGCGCTCGTCCTCCACAACGCCTCCATCCACGAGGACGCCGTGCGGGAGGCCGAACAGCGCACCGCCGCGCTGCGCGAGAGCGAGGAGCGCTTCCGCGGCGTGTTCGACCAGAGCCCGATCATCATCGGCGTGCTCTCGGTGCCCGAGGGCCGCATCGTCGAGATGAACCGCGCCGCGCTCGACGCCTTCGGCTACACCCGCGACGAGGCGCTCGGACGCACCTCGATCGAACTCGACCTCTGGGCCGACCTCGCCGTGCGCGACCGCTATCTGCAACAACTGCACACCGGCCAGCCCGTGCACGGTTTCGAGGCGCAGATGCGCCGCAAGCGCGGCGACACGTTCACCGTGCTCTACTCCGGCTCGATCGTCACGATCGGCGGCCGGCCCTACAGTCTCAACCTGCTCCAGGACATCTCGGCACGAAAGCGGTCCGAGGCCGCGCTGGACGAGTCGCTGGCCCTCATGCGCGCCACGCTGGAATCGACCGCCGACGGCCTCCTCGTGGTCAACGCCGCCGGGCGGATCGAAAGCTTCAACCGCAATTTCGCCGAAATGTGGCGGCTCGACCGCGCCGCCGCCCCCGGCTCGAACCACCCCTGGGCCACGGACAGCGCCACGGAGACCGAGATCATCAGCCGCATCCTCGAACAACTCGTCGCGCCCGAACGCTTCCTCGCCAGCGTGCGCGACATCTACTCCGGCTCGGAGGACGAGGTGTTCGACGTGCTGCACTGCAAGGACCGCCGCGTGTTCGAGCGCTACTCGCGCCCGCAGCTCATCAACGGCCGCCCGGCCGGGCGCGTGTGGAGTTTTCGCGACATCACGAAACGCCGGCGCGCCGAGGCCGCGCTGCGCGAAAGCGAGGAGCGCTTCCGCGTGCTCGCCGAGGTGGCGCCGGTCGGGATTTTCAGCTGCGACACCACCGGCTCCACGACGTTCGTCAACCGGCGCTGGTGCGAGCTCTCCGGCCTCGACGAAGGCCAGGCGCTCGGCAACGGCTGGATGGTCGCGCTGCATCCCGACGATCGCGAGCGCGTCGCCGCCGGCTGGTCCGAGGCCGTGGAGCACGGCGAATCGTCCGCCGCCGAATACCGCTTCGTGCGGCCCGACGGCACCGTGTGCTGGCTCGTCGGCCAGTCGCGCGCCCACTTCGACTCGGACGGAAAGCTCGCCGGCTACGTCGGCACGATCACCGATGTCACGATGCTGAAGCGCGCCGAGGAGGAGCGGAAGCGCGCCGAGGCCCAACAGCGGCAAAGCCAGAAGATGGAATCGCTCGGCACGCTCGCCGGCGGCATCGCGCACGATTTCAACAACATCCTCAACGGCACCTTCGGCTTCGTCGACCTCGCGCGCCTCGAACTCCCGCCCGGCCACTCCGTGCACGGCTGGCTCGACCGCATCGCGGCGAGTTCCCAACGCGCGCGCGAACTCGTCCGGCAGATTCTCACGTTCAGCCGCAAGGAGGAGGGCGAACGCATCCCGCTGCGCCTGCACACGGTCGTCGCCGAGGCCCTGCGCCTCCTGCGCTCCACGCTGCCGCCCACCATCCAGCTCGAACCCTTCATCTCGCCCGACACTCCGGCCGCGCTCGCCGACGCCACCCAGATTCACCAGGTCGTGCTCAACCTCTGCACCAACGCCTGGCACGCCATGCCCGAGCGCGGCGGCCGGATCCAGCTCACGCTCGAACCGTGCGCCGTCACGTCAGAACAGGCGGCGGCGATCCCCGACCTGCACGCCGGCCGCTACGCCCGGCTCATCGTGACCGACGATGGTTGCGGCATGGAGGCCGCGACCCTCGAGCACATCTTCGAACCGTTCTTCACCACCAAGGAAACCGGCAAAGGCACCGGCCTCGGCCTCGCCGTCGTGCACGGCATCATGAAGTCCCACGACGGCGCGATCATCGTCCGCAGCGCCCCCGGCCAGGGGACCACGTTCGAACTTTATTTCCCCGCCGTCGCCGTGCAGCCCGCCGCTCCGGCGACCGCCCCCACCGACATCCCGCGCGGCAACGGCGAACGCGTCCTCGTCGTCGACGACGATCCCGTGAGCGGCTTCGCGATCGAGAAACTCGTCGAGAGCCTCGGTTACCAGGTGCAGCGCTGCACGCGCCCCGAAGACGCCCTCGCCCGTTTTTCCGCCGCGCCCGCGAGCTACGATCTCGTCGTCTCGGACCTCGCGATGCCGGGGATGAACGGCGAGGAACTCATCGGCCACCTCCACCAAATCCGGCGCGATCTGCCCGTCGTGGTCGCCAGCGGCTACATCGAATCGGCGCGCCAGCGGATCCTCGAACAGGGCATCGCCCGCGCCGTGCTCGGCAAACCCGTGTCACGACCCGAACTCGCGCGGGCGCTCGCCGCCGCGCTGCGGAACGGGAGGTAGGCGGGGTCGCCGCGCCCGCCGCGGCACGGCTTTCCGGTTCGGTTTCGCAACGGTAGGTCAGACCAACGTCCCGCAACTTTCAGCCCTTCCGTTGCAGGCCCGCCCGCTGGGCGGGCTGCCCGGCCACCGGCCGGGCCTGCAGTCTCAAAGCGCACCGTAACTGGTATAACAGGAAGTGAGGTCAGCAAACAGAGCCTTGGTTGTAGCGGCGGTCTGCGACCGTCGAACGAGAACCCTCGGCGCCTCGCCGGCGGTCGCAGACCGCCGCTACCGCTGGCTGACCTCACTGCCTGTTACACCCCGCCGCGGTCCGACCGCGCAAAAAACTTTGCCTCTTGCCACCGTTGCCTGAGCCTCGGCGCCGATGTCTGCCGATCCGACGACCCAGCCCGCCTCGCCGCTCGTTTCACTGCGCAACGCCTTGCTTGCCGGCGTGCTGCTGCTCGCCCCGCTCGTCGTCACCATCTGGGCGTTCACGAAGATCATCGATGTCGTCGGCGGCACCTTCCGCCCGCTCTACGAACACCTCCTCCCCGAGTCGCTCCAGAGCATCCCGCTGCTTTGGGACCTCGTCGCCACCATCGCGGTGCTGCTGATCGTCACGCTGCTCGGCTATCTCTCGCACTACTTCTTCGGCAAACTCCTCCTCGGGATCGTCGAACGCTTCGTGCAGAACATCCCGGGCATCGGCGCCGTCTATCACTCGGTCAAACAGATCGTCACCACCTTCGGTTCGGAGCGGAAAAATCTCTTCAACAAGGTCGTGCTCGTGCAGTTCCCCCGCGCCGGCTGCTGGACGATCGGCTTCCTCACCAACCGCACCCAAGGCGAGGCGCAGTCGCGCGCCGGCTCGGAGATGTGGACCGTGTTCGTGCCGACCACGCCGAATCCCACCAGCGGCTTCCTGCTGATCCTGCCGCGCGGCGAGGTCGTTGAACTCGACATGAGCGTCGGCGAAGGCATGCGCATGATCATCTCCGGCGGCGCCGTCGTCCCGCCGTGGCCGCACGTGAAGCCCGCCGAAAGCCCCAAGTGAGTCTTTCTCGTTCCTCTTTCTCTTTTTCTTTCGCCAGGGCTCAGTCCCCGCCGCGGAGCCGGAGAAAGACGAAAGAGAAAGCGTAAGAAAAAAGATTTTCCTGTGCCGGCTCAAAGCCTCCAGACCGACGCCTTCATCCTCCTGAAACGCCCGCCCGCCGACGCGTTTCAATCGTTCACCGCCTTTTCCGCCGAGCACGGCGCGCTCACCGTTCTCCAGCGTCTCTCGAAAAAATCCGCCGCCACCAGCGTCGCCCTCGATCTTTTCGACGAAGCCTCGCTCCTCCTCGAATCCTCCAACCAGGGCCGCACATGGTTCGTGAAGGAGGCGCGCCTCGTCACGCGCCATCCCACGCTCGGCCGCAGCTACGAGACGCTGCGCTCCGCCTCCACGTTCGCCGCGCTCGTCGCGCGCAACCCCGTGCATGAGGACAGCCGCGCCGCCGTCGCCCAACTCCTCCGCACCGCACTCGCCGCCTTCGCCGCCGGCCCCCGCCCCGATCTCGTCTACTTCAAGAGCCTCTACCGCTTCGCCCGCGACGAAGGTTATCCCGTCGCGCAGCAGTGGCTCCCCACCCTTCCGGGCGAGATGCTCGCCGAGGCCCGGCACATTCTGCACACCCCGCTCGCCGGCTTGGAAAATCCGGCGCTCGGCATCCGGCATTCGGCGATCCTCCAGCGCCGCCTCGAGGAATACCTCCGCGGCCACACCGAGATCCTCCTCGAGTAGAGAGTGTTTCAAACTCATGACATCGCGCGATCGAGCATTGTGGGAGGGGCTTTATGCCCCGACGCCCGGCGCACCCCGCAGCCCGTCGGGGCACAAAGCCCCTCCCACCAGATTTGAAACCACTCCGTAGACCGCGATGCTCTTCGATCTCGACCACCGCACCGCGTCGCTGAGCGTCGGCGATTTTGCCAATTTCACCGTCGGCCCGCACGATGCCGGCGGCGGCTCCGGCGGCGTCTGGCGCGCCCAGCTCGGCACGCACTGGCACAACGAATTGCGCGCCCGCGCCACCGCCGAGCACGGTCCCGCCGCCGAGTTCGAGGTCACGATCGAAGGCCGCCTCGTCCACCGCGGCTGGACGCTCACCCTCTCCGGCCGCATCGACCAACTCCTCCGCCCTCCCTTTCCCCCTGCGGAGTGTAACCTATTAGGTTACACTCCATCGCCCCCCGTCCTCCGCGAAATCAAGACGGTCACGCGCGCGCTGCCCGCCGACGAGGCCGAGCTTCGCGCCGAATATCCCGGGTATTTCGTCCAGCTCGCCACCTACGCCGCGCTCTGGCGGCTCGGTTCCTCCGGCGCTCAACTCTCAGCGCTCAACTCTCAGCTTACTTTCGTCGAGCCCGCCACCGGCCTTCTCCAAACCATCGCACTCACCCCGGCCGACGAGGCGCTCTTCCGCGTCCAGCTCGAACGCGTCACCGAGTTCCTCGACCTGCGACTGCGCGCGCGTCAGCGCCTGCGCGGCCTGCATTTTCGCCCGGCCTTCGCCGCGCCTCGCCCCGGCCAGGAAACGACCCAGGTCGAGCTCACCGCCGCGTTCGAAAAAAATCCCCTCGTGTTCTTCGAGGCGCCCACCGGTTTCGGCAAAACCGGCGTGCTCCTCGAATTCGCCCTCGGCCAGCTCCGCTCCGGCCACTTCGACCGCGCGCTCTACCTCACCAGCAAGGCTACCGGGCAGCTCCAGGTCGTCCGCACCCTCGCCGCGATGACGACGGCGCAAGGACCAGGGACCGCAACCCCTTCCCTCACTCCCTCACGCCCTCAGTCCCACGCCGCGACGCCCGTCGCGGCGTGGCACGTCCGCAACAAGGCCGAGCACTGCGTCAACCACACCTTCCACTGCGTCCGCGAGTCCTGCGCCTATCTCGACCGCCTCGCCGCCCGTTGGTCGCAGAGCGGCCTCGCTCGCTTCTACCTCGACGAGCGCCACGCGCGCGACCTCGACACCCTGCGCGCCGCCGGGCGCGACGCCGGCATCTGTCCCTACGAGATCACCCGCGCCGCGCTCGCGTTCAACGACATGTGGATCGGCGACTACAACTACGTCTTCGCCCCCCGCAACCGCGGCCTCTTCTTCGAGCAACCCGGCTTCGCCGCGGCGCGCACGCTCCTGCTCATCGACGAGGCGCACAACCTGCCCGCCCGCGCCGCCGACGCGCATTCGCAGGCGCTCCTCCTCGCCGACGCGCTCGCCGTCCGCGACGAACTCCACCGCACGCGCCCGCTCGCCACCCTCGTCACCGCGTGGGACCACTGGTGCCACTTTCTCGCGCACCTCCGTGCGACCGACGCGCTTTCTCCCGCCGACGAAGACGACGCGCGCCACCTGCTCGACTCGCTCGCCCGCCTCATCACCACCACGCCGCTGGATCTCGCCGCGCTCGGCCCGCACATCGCCGAACTCATCTGGCAGATTCCCAACACCGTCGAGGAACTCGCCGCCACGCCCCCGCTCCCGCGCCTCTGGTGGTGCCCGCGCGACGGCGAACTCGCGCTCACCTGCCTCGACGCCGCCCCCGCGATCGCCGCGATCCTCCGCGAATTCGGCGGCGCCGTCCTCGCCAGCGCCACGCTCACGCCCCTCGACGGCTTCGCCACCGCCTGCGGCCTCGACTGGTGTAGGGCCGGCTCTACGAGCCGGCCTGAGTTCCAATATCCGACACGCATCGGAGATAAAAACCCAGGCCGGCTCGGAGAGCCGGCCCTACCTGAAAAAACGCCCGATAAGCTCGGCAGCCTCACCAAACGCGCCACCAAAAAACTCTACACCCAACTCACCACCGCCGCCGACCTCCTCCGCGTCGAGGAAGCCGCCGAGGCCGCGCGCCCCACCCCTCTCCGCGCGCTCACGCCGTGGCGCGACGGCGCCTACGACGTCGCCTTCGATGCGCGCGTCGACACGACCTTCCAACACCGCTCGCACCACTACACCACCACGGCCGCAACAATCGCGGCGCTGCATGCCGCGAGCGGATCGGCTCTCAACTCTCAACTCTCAGCTCTCAGCTCCGCGACGCCCTGCGTCGCGGTGTTCTTTCCCAGCTACGCCTACGCCGAGTCCATCGCCCGCGAACTCGAGTCGGCCTTTCCCGCCGTGCGCGGCGCGCTCCAGCCCCGGCTGCGCGACCTCGCCGCGCAATCCGCCTGGGTCGACGAATCGCTGCTCCTCGCCGACGCGCTCTTCCTCGTGCTCGGTTCGAGTTTCGCCGAGAGCATCGACGCCCTCGGCGGCCGCGTCACGCACGCGCTCGTCGTCGGCCCCGCACTCCCCGAGGTCAACGCCGTGCAGCGCGCACGCCTCGAAGAATGTAGGGCGGGGTCGCCGAACCCCGCCGCTGCTCGCGAATCCGCCTTCCGCCGCGTCTACCAGATTCCCGGCATGACCAAGGTGAACCAGGCGCTCGGCCGCCTCGTGCGCGCCCCCGGCCAGCACGCCCGGGTGATTCTCCATTGCCGCCGTTTCCTCGAGCCCGCCTACGCGAGCCTGCTCGCCCCCGACTACCAGCTCGGCACCAACCTCCACACCGACGCCGACCTCACGGCGTGGCTCGCCGCCACTCCGCCGTAGTCCGCGTCTCTCCGCTCGCGTCCACCTACGCACGTTTGCGTATTCTGAGCGGCGACGCTTCGCGCTACGCTGGGCCGTCATGCCCAACCACACCCACGCGCGTCCCCGCCTTTTTCGTTTTCTCCCCGCTCCGCGGCTGCGGCGGGCCTCCGGCATTCTCGCCCTCGGTCTCGCCACGGTCGGCCTCGCCCAGACCCAGCCCACCTGGTCCATCGTCCCCCACGGCCTCGGTTCCGGCTACTCCGATTTCACCAGCATCGTCTTCGGCAACGGCGTGTTCGTCACCACCTCCGTCGTCGCCAACGGCGCCCTCCGCTACGCCACGAGCCCCGACGGCCTCACGTGGACCGCGCGCACCCTCAACGCCGGCCTTTCCACCCCCGGCTACTCGCGTGTGCGCTTCCTGAACGGCCGCTTCATCATCATGTCCGCCGGCTTCACCGGCTCGGGCACCACCACCGCGCGCGCCGGCTTCGTCCACACCAGCACCGACGGCGTCACCTGGACCAACCTCGCCTACGCCGAAGCGTCCTCGTTTGCAGAACTTATCTTTGTCAACGGCCGCTACTACTCCGCCGCCGGCTCCACCATCGCCAGCTCCGCCGACCTCACCACCTGGACCGCGCACCCGACGCCGCTCGCCGGCATCTACTCGTATCTCGATATCGCCTACGGCGGCGGCCGCTGGTTCGCCACCACCAACGGCGCCGGCGGCGTCGTCACCAGCACCGACGGCTCCACCTGGACCCAGGTGCCCTTCTTCTCCCAGCTCGGCGGCTACCGCGTCGAGTATCTCGACGGCACGTGGTTCTTCTACAGCCAGGGCAACAACGCCGTGAGCACCGACGGCACCACCTTCACCACCGTCACCCGCGCCAACACCACGCCCGGCGGCACGGCCACCATCCTCGCCATCAACGGTCGCTACCTCGCCCCCGGGCCCGGCTATTTCCTCGCCGGCCTCGACGGCCGCAACTGGGCCCAATTCGGCCTCTGGCCCACCATCACCGGCGCGCTCTTCGCCTCCTACAACGAGATGGCCTTCGGCGCCGGCCGCTACGTCACCGCCGGCAACGTCTTCGGCGGCGCCAGCGCCGGCGGCAACATCATCACCCTCGCCGAGTCGACCGCGCCCGCGCTCACGTTCCCCGTCCCACCCTCGATCACCACCGCGCCGCTCGCCACCAACGCCGTGCTCGGCCGCTCCGCCACGTTCAGCGTCGCCGCCGCCGGCGGCGGCAACACCGACCAATGGCGCAAGGACAACAGCGCCATCGCCGGCGCCACCGCCGCCACCTACACCATCGCGACCGTCACCGCCGCCAGCGCCGGCAACTACGCCGTCCGCATCACCAACTCCCTCGGCACCACCACCAGCACGCCCGTCGCCCTCACGCTCATTCCCGCCGCGTTCGCCGGCCGGCTCGCCAACATGTCCATCCGCACCGGCGCCGGCACCGGCGACAACACCCTCATCGTCGGCCTCGGCCTCGGCGGCGCCGCCACCTCCGGCCCCAAGGCCGTGCTCGCGCGCGCCATCGGCCCCACCCTCGGCGCCTTCGGCGTCGGCGGCGCCCTCGCCGATCCCGTCATGACCGTGCTCCAGGGCCAGTCCACCGTCGCCACGAACGACGACTGGTCCGGCGCCTTCGATTTCGGAAGTGTCGGCGCCTTCGCCCTCGCCGGCACGCCCATCCGCGACTCCGCCATCTACAACCCCGCCCTCGCCCCCAACTCCTACTCCATCCAGATCGTCGGCAAGAACAACGGCACCGGCATCGCCCTCGCCGAAATCTACGACGCGACTCCCTCCGCGAGTTTCACCGCCACCACTCCGCGTCTCGTCAACGTCTCCGCCCGCACCCAGGTCGGCACCGGCGACAACATCCTCATCGCCGGCTTCGCCGTCGGCGGCCAGTCGAGCGTGCGCGTCCTCATCCGCGCCGTCGGCCCGACGCTCGGCACCTTCGGCGTCGGCGGCGCCCTCCTCGACCCGAAATTGGAAATCTACTCCGGCTCCACCAAGATCAACGAAAACGACAACTGGGGCTCGCCCGCCTCCGGCGCGGCCGGCACCGCCGAACTGAAAGCCGCCTTCACCTCCGTCGCCGCCTTCGCTTTCGCCAACGACACCTCCCGCGACGCCGCCCTCGTCGCCACGCTCGCGCCCGGCACCTACACCGCCCAGATCAGCGGCATCGGCAACACCACCGGCGTCGCCCTCGTGGAGATTTACGAGTTGCCCTGAACAAGGTGGAGCGCGTTGCCCCCAACGCGCTTCTCCACCTCATACCAATCGCCGGGAGCTCTTGGACTTTTGCTTTGTTGTAGAACCGGCCGCTGGCCGGGTAAGCCCGGCCAGCGGCCGGGCCTACAGTCCAAAAGCATTGGGCAATTGGTGTCAGACCTACTTGCCACTCGGGACCGGCGAAATCGGTGCGCGTTTCACCTCAACCCCGACCCCAATTTCGATCTGCTGCCCCGGCGGAATGATGATCGACTTCGCCTCTCCTCCAGTCGGCTGAAGAAACACCCACGGACTGCCGCCCGCCGAAGCCACGAGCCGAATCCCACCGGCCGCGTCCGGTCGCCCCCACCGCAGTCGAAACACTCCGCCGCGAAATTCGCCCGCCTCGGGCGTGCCGCGCGCAGGCGGCATGAAAACGCCCACCGCGGTGCGGACACCGAACGCCGAGCCTTGCGCGAAATTGAGCTGCGGCGTCTGACCCACGATTTCGCCCCGAAACAGATTCAGCAGCGTCTTCGAAACCGTCGGCTCCTGCTTCGCGCCGGCCACGGTCGTCGCCGCCGAAAACGGATCCTGCAAAAACTGCTCGATGGCCAACTCTGTTTCCGCCGCGAGACTGAGCGTCACTCCGTTGGAAAACACCAGCACGGCGCTCGAATCCGCTCCCGTCAGCACGCGCGCTCCTTGCGGCACGACCTCGCTCGTCTTCAGCGCGCGCAGTTCCGACCCCACCCGCATCTCCACTTCCCCTTTCACCTGCGCCGCCACGATCTGCGCCTGGATCACCTTCGCTGCGGGCCCCTGCGCCACCACCCCGGCCGCCGCCACGGCACCCGCCACCAGCGTAAGCACAAATTTCATGGCGCCACTCTATCGCCCGCCGCCGCCCCCGCCATCCCATTTGCCGCTCGCTGGTCGACAAAGCCGCCCCGAACGCTTTTGGTTCCTGCCCGTTCCACCCATGCGTTTCCCACGCCTGACTTCCTTGGCCGCTGCGTGCCTTTGTTTCGTCGCGGCGCTCCCCGCGATGGACCACACGCGTCCGCCCGACACCCGCGCGCTCGCCGCCACCGCCGGCGCCCTCGCCCCCGGCGATTTCGTGCCCGACTTCCGCCTCACCGATCACACCGGCACCACGCGCAACCTCTCCTACGAGTCCACCGCCAAAGCCGTCGTGCTCGTCTTCACCGACACCGGCCACCCGCGCGCACTCCAGACCGCCGCCGCGCTCCGCGCCCTGCGCTCCCGCTTCCCCGCCAATCAGGTCACGATCTGGCAGATCGACTCCAACCTCGCCGCCAGCCGCGCCGTCCTCGCCGCCGAGCAAACGCTCTTCGCCAACGACACACCCGTCCTCCTCGACGATGCCCAGATCGTCGCCGCCGAACTCGGCGCCACGCGCCAGCTCGAAACCATCGTCGTCAGCGTCACCGCGCCGGCCTTCTTCACCGTCGCCTACCGCGGCCCGCTCGACAACGCGCTCTCCACCTCCCTCGACGCGCCCACGATCAACTACGCCGCCGACGCGGTCGCCGCCGTCCTCGCCGGCCGCACGCCTTCACCCGCGACCGTGCCGCTCCCCGCCACCGCGCGCGAACTCGCCCTCCCGCCCGCCACCACGCCCGACTACGCCACCGACGTCGCGCCCGTCGTGCTCCGCCGCTGCGTGTCGTGTCACTCCCCCGGCAACATCGCCCCGCACGTCTACGCGAAATTCGACGACCTCGCCTCCCGCGCCCTCCAGATCCGCGCCGATCTCCTCGTGAAACGCATGAGCCCGTGGCACGCCGACGCCCAGTTCGGCGTGTTCGCCAACTCCTCCGTGCTCACGCCCGCCGAAGCCTCCACGCTCTACACGTGGGCCCGCGCCGGCGCCCCGCGCGGCAGCGCCACCACCGCCGATCCCCTCGCCATCGCCGCGCCGCCGCCGGGCGGTGACTGGCCGCTCGGCCCGCCCGATCTCGTGCTCACGATTCCCAACCAGACGCTGCCCGCCACCGGCGTGATCGACTACCGCTACATCACGCTCGCCGCGCCCACCACCACCGACAAATGGCTCAAAGCCACCGTCGTGCGCCCCGGCAACGCCCGCGTCGTGCATCACGCCCTCGTCTTCGACGGCTCACTGCTCGACGTGTTGCTCGCGAGCGGCGGCCTCGGCGGGTTTTTCGCCGGCTATGTGCCCGGCCTGCAACAGGACTACTATCCCGAAAGCACCGGAAAATTCCTGCGCGCCGGCGGCCTCGTCACGTTCCAGATGCACTATACGCCCACCGGCCGGCCCGAGACCGATCAGACGCAGATCGGATTTTATTTCCACGCCAGCCCGCCCGAGCGTGAACTCCAGACCAAGGCCGCCAACAACGTGCTGTTCTCCATCCCGCCCGGCGCCCGCGACCACGCCGTGTCCGCGACCTTCACGCCCTCCGCCACCAAGGACGTGCTCCTCTACGAGCTCAACCCCCACATGCACCTCCGCGGCAAACGCATGAAGTTCGACGCCAACTATGCCGACGGCACCAGCGAGACGCTCGTCAACGTCCCGCAATACGATTTCGCGTGGCAGTCCAACTACCGCCTCGTCGCGCCCAAGCGCCTCCCTGCCGGCACCTCGATCACCGTGAGCGGCGGCTTCGACAACTCCGCGCAAAATCCCGCCAACCCCAACCCCGGCGCCACCGTCCGCTTCGGCGAGCAGACGAGCGAGGAGATGTTCATCGGCTACATCAACTACGCCGAACTCAACGACCGCGCCCCCTCCCGCGCCCCCGTCTTCGCCTCGCGCCTCACCGCGCAGGCGCGCGTCGGCACCGCCTTCTCGCTGCGCCTCGCCGCGACCAACTCGCCCGCCGCCTACCGCGCCGATTTGCTCCCGGCCGGTCTCACGCTCGACGCCACCACCGGCGTCATCTCCGGCACGCCCACGTCCGCCGGACGCCGAGCCATCACGATCTTCGCCGACAACACCGCCGGCTCCGCCGCCACCACACTCGATCTCGTCGTCGCCGCCGCGGCCAGCGCGCCCGCCTTCACCACCCAGCCGCAAAGCGCGCGCGCCCGCCTCGGCGGCAGCGCCACGCTCACCGCCGCCGTCACCGGCGCGAGCCCGCTGACATATACGTGGTATTTCCGTGGCGGCGAGTTCTGCAATACCGACGCCCCCGTCCTCACGCTCAACGACATCACCGCCGCCTACGCCGGCGACTATTACTGCGTGGCGAGCAACACCGCCGGCTCCGCGCAGAGCGCCACCGCCTCGCTCTCGCTCGAGTTCAGCGGACTCGTCAATCTCTCCGCCCGCGCCAACGTCGGCACCGGCGCGAACGTCGTCATCCCCGGCTTCACCGTCGCGGGCACCAAACCGAAAACCCTCCTCGTCCGCGCCGCCGGCCCCGCGCTCGCCGCCCTCGGCGTCGGCGGCACGCTCGCCAACCCCGTGCTCTCGATCGCCAACGCCGCCGGCGAAAAAATCGTCGGCAACGACAACTGGGGCGACGTGCCCGACGCCCTCGGCCTCAAGGCCGCGTTCGCCGCGCATGGCGCCTTCGCTCTCCCCGACGGCAGCCGCGACGCCGCCGCCCTCGTCACGCTCCCGCCCGGCAGCTACACCGTGCAGGTCGCGGGCAGCGGCACCGGCGCCGCCGCGACCGGCGTCTCGCTCGTCGAAGTCTACGAAGCCGACGCCTCGCCCAGCACGCTCGTGAATCTCTCCTGCCGCGCGCAGGTCGGCACCGGCGCCAACGTCCTCATCGCCGGCTTCAACCTCAGCGGCCCGCGACCGCGCCGCGTGCTCATCCGCGGCATCGGCCCCGCCCTCGCCGGCTTCGGCCTCACCGGCACGCTCGCGAATCCCAAGCTCGATCTCTTCGACGCCGCCAACGCCACCGTCGCCAGCAACGACGACTGGGGCTCGCCCGCCGCCGGCGCCGCGAGCGCCACCGCGCTGAAGACCGCGTTCGCCAGCGTCGGCGCCTTCGCCCTCGCCGACAACAGCCGCGACGCCGCGCTCATCGTCACGCTCCCGCCCGGCAGCTACACCGCCCAGGTCAGCGGCTTGCCCGCTGGGGCGGGCGTGAGCAACACCACCGGCTTGGCGATGGTCGAAGTCTACGATCTCCCGTGACCGCGGTGGAGCGCGTTGCCCTCAACGCGCTGATTCCAGCGCGCCCTCGCGATGAGACGAACGCGAATGGCAGGTAAGTGTCGACGGATCGCGCGTCGGCATTACCACCAACTCCACCCCAACCCCACGATCGCGCTCGCGAGCACGACGGGGACGATGCCGACGCGGCAGAACTGCATCGCCACGAAGGCCGCCACGGTCACCGCCACCGCCAGCCACTCCACGCCTCCCGCCACGCCCCGCGGGAAAAACACCTGCGCGCCGAACCACACCGCGAGATTCAAGACCACGCCCACCACCGCGGCCGTCACCGCCGCAAGCGCGCCATTCAGCCGCGCATGACCACGCAGCTGCTCGATGTGCGGCGCGCCCAGCAAGATCCACAGGAAGCACGGCACGAACGTCGTCCACGTCGTCATCGCCGCACCGAGCGTCGCCATCGCGAGCGGCCCGAGCGGCGCCGGCTGGTGCCACCCGCCGAGGAAGCCCACGAACTGCACGACCATGATCAGCGGCCCCGGCGTCGTCTCCGCGAGCCCCAGCCCGTCGAGCATCTGCGCCGCCGTGAGCCACTGGTGATTTTCCACGGCCTGTTGCCCCACATAGGGCAGCACGGTGTAGGCGCCGCCAAACGTCACCATCGCCGCCTTGCTGAAAAGCACTCCCTCGCGCACGAGCACCCCGTCCCATCCCTGCCACAGCCCCGCCGCGATCACCGGCGCGCCCCACAGCACCAGGCAAACCGCCAGCACCTTCGCGGCCCGTGCCCACGACGGCCGCGTGTGCGCCGGCGCCTCATCTGCATCGTCGATCACCGGGGTGGACCGCGTTACTCCGGACGCGCTTTTCTCCCTCGCTCCCACCCAGCTCCCTGCGGGCAACGCGCTC
Organism: Verrucomicrobiota bacterium; assembly: GCA_016235555.1. GTDB lineage: Bacteria > Verrucomicrobiota > Verrucomicrobiia > Opitutales > Opitutaceae > JACRKC01. Next base: position 35,385 of record JACRKC010000063.1, on the reverse strand, counting down.
CACCCCAATCCCACCACCGCCGCCCCGACCATGATCGCCGGAAACGGCACCTTCCCAAAAAAGATCGCCGCGAACGCTCCCGCCGCGATCGCCCACCTCACACCGCCCTGCAACGCCCGCTGCCCGATCCGGAGCACCGCCGCCGCCACAATCGCCACCACCGCCGGCTTCAGTCCGGCAAAAATCGCCGTCACCCCCGGCAGCGCGCCATACCACACATACCCCACGCTCAAAACCCACAGCACGACCGCTCCCGGCAGCACGAACAACACCCCCGCCGCGATTCCACCCCGCGTCCCATGCAACAACCACCCGCAATACGCCGCCAGTTGGGTCGCCTCCGGCCCCGGGAGCAGCATGCAAAAGTTGAGGGCGTGCAGAAACCGCCGCTCGCCGATCCATTGCTTCTTTTCCACCAGCTCCGTGTGCATGAGCGCGATCTGCCCGGTCGGACCGCCAAAGCTGATCCAGCCGAGCTTGCACCAGAAGCGCAGCGCCTCGCGAAAGGTGGGGTGAGCGGACATGCCGGTCGAAAGTAACCAGGATCAAGCATCAAGTAACAAGAACGCATCCACGTCGCCCCTGACTTGTTACCTGGCGACTTGTCCCTTGATACTTCCTTCCTCCCATGGCCCGTATCGTCCTCGCCACCTTCGGATCACTCGGCGATCTCCATCCGGTGCTCGCGCTGGCCTGCGAACTGCACCGCCGCGGCCACCGCGTCGAAGTGGCCACGGTCTCGCTCTACCGCGAGAAAATCGCCGCGCTGGGTCTCGTCTTTCATCCCCTCCGGCCCGAACTCATGGTCGTCGACCCGGCCATCGTGCGGGCGATCATGGATGGACCGCGCGGTTCCGAACGACTCCTGCGCCGCATCATGTTTCCCGCCGTGCGCGACATGTATGCCGATCTGGCCCGGCTCATCGCGGGCGCCGATCTCCTCGTCACCAGCGAACTCGTCTACGCCGCGCCGCTGCTGGCCGCCCAAGGCCGGGTGCGCTGGGCCTCGTTCGCCCTCGCGCCGCTGTCGTATTTTTCGCTGCACGATCCCCCGATCGTGCCTGTCGCGTTCGGCGCCGGGTGGTTGCGCCAGCTGCCGCCCCGCGGGGTGCTCACGCTGCTGGCGCTGGCGCGATTGACGAGCCACGGCTGGTGGCGGCCGTTGCGCCGGCTCCGCCACGACCTCGGTCTTCCGCCCGGGGGCAACCCGCTGTTCGAGGGCAAATTTTCCCCGCTGCTGGACCTCGCCCTGTTTTCGCCCGCCTTCGCCAGGCCCCAACCCGACTGGCCCGCCAGCACGACCCAATGTGGATTCTGCTTTCACGACGAAGACTCCACGGCCCCCGCGCTCCCGCTTCCGATCGAGCAGTTTCTCGCCGCCGGCGCAGAACCGGTCGTCTTCACGCTTGGATCCGCGGCCGTGTATGCCGCCGGCGATTTCTACCCCGAGAGCATCCGCGCCGCGCTGGCCCTGGGGCGGCGCGCGCTCCTGCTCGTCGGTCAGAATCCGCCCCCGCCGGACCTGCCGCCTGACGTCATGGCGTGGGACTACCTGCCCTATGCGCGAATCTTCCCGCGCGCCGCCGCCCTCGTGCACCAAGGCGGCATCGGCACCACCGCCCAGGCCCTGCGCGCCGGCCGGCCCATGCTCGTCGTGCCCTGGGCCCATGATCAACCCGACAACGCCTCGCGCACCGTCCGGCTCGGCGTCGCCCGCACCATCGCCCGCTCGCGCTACCGCTCCGGCCGCGTGGCCCGCGAGCTCGCCGTTCTGCTCAAGGAACCCGCCATCGTCACCCGGGCGAACGCCATCGCGGCTCGATTGGCGGCGGAAAACGGCCCCCACCTCGCATGCGACGCGATCGAGCGCGCCCTCACTTCGAGAACTCCAGCAGCACCACCGCGAGCACCGTCATCCCCGTCAACGTCGTGACCAGGGCGCAGCGCCCGAACAGCTTCACCCGCCGGCCCGCCTCGTCCTCGGTCATCTTGCCATCCTTCGCCCGCTCTTCCATCGACATGCGGTGATTCGGCAGATGCCAGTGCATCGCGATGCCGATGATCGTCAGCACGACCGCGATGCCCAGGCCCAATTCGTTGACCAGTTTGGCCACCGCCAACCACGTTGGCGAACACTCCCAGGCCCAGTCGGGCAGTCGGCTTATGAGCGGTGATTGCATGGCGCGCAGAAAAATCATGTCAGCCGGTCGCTCGGAGCCAGGCGATGGTTTTGTCGGCCAGACGGTCAAATGCCATCACCGCGAGCCGCAGGTGCTCCTCCTTCGTGTCTTCGATCTTGTTGTGGCTGATGCCGTGGAGACTTTGCACGAACATCATGACGGTCGGCACGCCCGCCCCGCACATCTCGGCGGCATCGTGCAGCGGTCCCGATGGCAGCCGGTGCGACCCACCGCAGGTTTCCCTGATCGCCTCGTCACACCGCGCGATGAGCGCCGGATGAAACGGCCGCGGATCGATCCGCCAGAGCCGGTCCCACGTCACGCGCACGTTCCCCTCCTGCGCAAAGCGCTCACCCGCCTCCTTCGCCTCCGCGAGCATCCGCGCCAGCGCCGCGGCATCGAGGTGCCGCTGGTCGAGCGTGACGCGGCATTCCTCCACCACACTCGTCACGATGCCCGGCTTCGTCGTGCACGAGCCGATCGTGCACACGCCGTGGCCGCTGCGCGCCGCGATGCGGTAAATCTCCTCGCTCATCTTCGCGGCGGCGCGCAACGCATCGCGCCGCCGGTTCATCGGCGTCGAACCGGAGTGCGCCGCCTGCCCGTGAAAGGTGATCGCGTGCCGCTCCACGCCAAATGTCCCCAGCACCGCGCCCAGCGGCAAATCGAGATCGAGCAGCACCGGCCCCTGCTCGATATGCAACTCGAGGTAAGCCGCGGCGTGCCTCAATTCCACGCCGCTCTCCTTTACGCGCTGAAATTCCACGCCCACGTGGGCAAGCGCGTCAGGCAGCCGCACCCCTTGCTGGTCCACGAGCCCGCGCGCCTCGTCCATATTGAGCGAACCCGCGCACGCCGAGGAGCCGAACAGGCTCTTGCCAAACCGCGCGCCCTCCTCGTCCGCCCAGTCGACCAGCCGCACCGTCACCGGCGGACGGCCGTGATACTGCGCGTGCAGTCGGCGCAAAATCTCCACCCCTGCCAGCACGTTCAGGCAGCCGTCGAGCCAGCCGCCGTTGGGCACCGAGTCGATGTGCCCGCCGATCAGCAGCGCCCGCTCGCTCTCGCCGCGCAGCGTCGCCCAGAGATTTCCCGCGGCATCGGTGTGCACCTCGAGTCCGCCGATGGCCTCGAGTTTCTTTCGCAGCCACGCGCGGGCCGCCCCCCACACCGGCGTGAACGCCACCCGCTGCGCACCGTTTTCGTCACCGGTGAGTGCGCGGAGCTCCTTGAGTTCGGCGATGGTTCTCTGCGGATCGAGCGGGGGCATCTCGGACAGTTTGTGACTTGGAAACTACGAGGTAGGCCGCCACATTCAACCGGCAATTACTGAGATAAAGGCTGAAAACTGAAGAACTGAACGGCTGAAGAACAACCCCTTCCGGTCGCTGCCATTCAGTCCCCCAACTCTCCAGCCTTCCGCCTTTCAGCTTTCGGCCCTTCAGCCATTCTCCCACCATGCCGCTCCAACCACTGCTTCCCGCCTCCGCGCTCGCCGCGAACATGGCCGACCTCAAGCCCCCGCTGCGCCCGCAGGAGGCCCACGTCGAGGCCAGCCGCTGTCTCTACTGCTTCGACGCGCCGTGCATCATGGCCTGCCCGACCGGCATCGATATTCCCACCTTCATCAAGAAGATTGCCTCGGGCAACCCCGTCGGCGCCGCCCGCACCATCCTCACCGCCAACATCCTCGGCGCCTCCTGCGCCCGCGTCTGCCCCACCGCCGTCCTTTGCGAAGGCGCCTGCGTGCTCGACGATCGCGATCAGCAACCCATCCAGATCGGCCGCCTCCAACGCTACGCCACCGATTACATCGAAGCGCGGAAAATCAGCGTGCTCGCCCCCGCCCCCAATCAGACCGGCCGGAAAATCGCCGTGATCGGCGCCGGTCCCGCCGGCCTCGGCTGCGCCGCCGAACTCGCCCGCCTCGGCCACACTGTCACCGTCTTCGAGAAGCAGAAACAAGCCGGCGGCCTCAACACCTACGGCATCGCCTACTACAAGATGAAACCCGAGCTCTCCCTCGCCGAGGTCGAACTCGTCAAGTCGCTCGGCGTCGAGATCCGCACCGGCGTGCGCGTCGGTCGCGACATGAAGGTCGCGCAGCTCGAAAAAGATTTCGACGCGATCTTCGTCGGCGTCGGCCTCGGCTCCGGCCAACGCCTCCGCATCCCCGGCGAGGAGCTGCCCGAGGTCGTCGACGCGCTCGACTACATCACCCGCATCCACACCGACCCGCTCGACACGATCCCGACCGGCCGCCGAGTCGCCGTCGTCGGCTGTGGCAACACCGCCATCGACGCCGCGACGCAGGCCCGCCGCCTCGGCGCCGACACCGTCTCCGTCATCTACCGCCGCAACGAAGGTGACATGTCCGCCTACGACTTCGAATACGAACTCGCGAAAAACGACGGCGCCCAGTTCGTCTTCCGCGCCATCCCGCTCGAAGTGCTTGGCACCGCCGGCCACGTGACCGGCCTCCGTTGCGCCCGCACGCGCGTCGGCGCCGACGGCAAGGTCGAGATCGTCCCCAACACCGAGTTCATCGAACCCTGCGACCTCGTCCTCAAGGCCGTCGGCCAGGAAAAACAGGCGAAACTCCTCCGCGACATCTTCCCGTCCCTCAGCGTCGACGCCCGCGGCGTCATCGCCGCCGACCCGCTCACCGGGCAGACCAGCATCCCGCACATCTTCACCGGCGGCGACTGCGCCAACGGCGGACGCGAGGTCGTCAACGCCGTCGGCGAAGGCAAGAAAGCCGCCCACGGCATCCACGTTTTCCTCACGAAGGAAACGGCCGCGCACCCCGTCCAGCCCTCCCGCCTCGGCGCCCAGACCGGCGCGAGCGGCAGCGGCCTGCTCAACCCCATCCGCGTCCGCGAGCTCGAGCAAGCGCTCACCACCGTCCCCTTCCTGAGCGGCTCCCCCTTCGCCAAAAAGTAGCGCCGCACTTCATTCCCGCACCTCCCGACACCGGCAGCAAACTCCGGAAACAATCACCATGGACCCGCAAAATATCGTTCTGCTCGGTGTGAAAGGCACCGTCCTCGCTTTTCAGAAGGATACCGGCAAGCAGCTTTGGGCGACACATCTCAAGTCGAACGGTTTCGTCACCACGATCGCCGACGACCTCTTGGTCTACGCTCACACGGGCGGCGAGTTGTTCTGCCTCGATCTTCAGACCGGCACGGGGCTCTGGCAAAACAACCTGCCCGGCCTCGGTTACGACGTTGCTTCGCTCGCGTTGCCGAACCAACCGCCCCCATCCGACGCCATGCAGGAAAAATTGCGCCGCGATCAAAGCGACGCGGCCGCCGCCACCAGCACCTCCGCCTAGTCGCACGCCGCCCCCACCTCCCACTCTCCACCGGTCCCTCCGTCCTCCGCTCTCTGTCCTCCATCCTCCGATTTCACCATGGCCGACCTCTCCACCAACCTCGCCGGCATCAAATCCCCCAACCCGTTTTGGGTCGCCAGCGGCCCGCCCGCCAACACCGGCTACCAGGCCCATCGCGCCTTCGACGCCGGCTGGGGCGGCGTCGTCTGGAAAACCATCGGCGACCCTATCGTCAACGTCGCCTCGCGCTACTCCGCGCTGAACCACGGCCCGCACCGCATGATCGGTTTCAACAACATCGAACTCATCAGCGACCGCTCGCCCGAAACCAACTTCAAGGAAATCGCCGAGGTGAAGAAGCGCTGGCCCAAGCACGCCGTGATCGCGTCGCTCATGGTCGACACGCGTGAGCGCTGGCACGAATTCGTCAAACGCTCCGCCGATGCCGGCGCCGACGGCATCGAGCTCAACTACGGTTGCCCGCACGGCATGTGCGAGCGCGGCATGGGCTCCGCCGTCGGCCAGCAACCCGCCGTCGCCGAAAAAATCACGAGCTGGGTCATGGAAGCGGCGACGATCCCCGTGATCGTGAAGCTCACCCCCAACATCACCGACGTCACCGCCGCCGCCCGCGCCGCCCGCCGCGCCGGCGCCAACGCCATCTCGCTCATCAACACCATCAACTCGATCACCAACGTGAACCTCGACACGTTCGTGCCCGAGCCCACGGTCGCCGGCCGCAGCTCGCACGGCGGCTATTGCGGCCCGTCCGTGAAGCCCATTGCGCTCAACATGGTCCAGTCCTGCGCCGCCGACCCCGAGGTCGGCCTGCCCATCTCCGGCATCGGCGGCATCGCCACGTGGCGCGATGCCGCCGAGTTCATCGCGCTCGGCTCGACCAGCGTGCAGGTCTGCACCGCGATCATGCACCACGGCTTCCGCATCGTCGAAGACATGACCGACGGCCTCAACGCCTACCTCGACAGCAAAGGCTTCGCCTCCGTCCACGACCTCATCGGCCGCGCCGTCCCCTCGCTGCAAAAATGGGAAACGCTCGACCTCCACTTCCGCCGCGTCGCGCGCATCGACTACGACCGCTGCATCGGCTGCAACCTCTGCTACATCGCCTGCGAGGACGGCGCGCACCAGTGCATTGACCTGAAAACGCCCGAGGAAATCGGCGTCGGCCTCGGCCCCGGCCGCGTCCCGCACAAAACGCTCCCGCAAATCCGCGAAGCTGACTGCGTCGGCTGCAACCTCTGCTCCCTCGTCTGCCCCGTGGACGACTGCATCACGATGACCGAACTCAAAACCGGCGACGCCCCGATGAGCTGGGGCAGCTACCAGGAAAAACTCGCCAAAGGCGAAATGCAGCCCCTCCCGCCGCATCCGTGATGATCATCCAAAATTCCATGAGTGCTTTCCAGTCCAAGATTTCAGGCCGCAGATGGCGATCGAACGGGGCAATACTTCTGGTCGCAATTTTACTCGCTGTCGGAGCGACAGCCAAGGAGGAGCCAGTTGAGTCAGCTTTCGTCAAATACTGCGGGCTCGACGAAAACCCCAAGGGCACTCTCTGCCTCCGAATGCAAGACGGCCAACTGTTTTGGCACGGCAAACTGATCAGAGATGCTGACGTAGGTAGCTACGTTGCCTGGGTTCTCAAGACAACCAAGCCGCGGGTCATCGGCTTGTTTCCCGCTGAAAAGGAAAATTTTGGCGACGTCGTGAAAAACGTCGCGGTGCTCAGCAAGCTCGATGTTCAAAAAGTCGTGATCACTCCGCCTATCAATGACACGCAGTTCGAGCGTTTCACCAAGGATGCCAAATGAGCTTCGCCTTTATGCTCTCGTGCTAGATACAAGGACCTCAAAACCAGTTGACCACGGATTTCACGGATGAACACGGATCAGACGTTCCGTGATCCGTGCCCATCCGTGTAATCCGTGGTTAGAAAAAATTCATGACCCAAACCCTCACGCCCCGTCCCAATTTCATCGGCGGCGAATGGCAGACGCGTTCGGGCGCCACCCCGCCCGTCTTCAATCCCTCAATCGGCGACATCATCGCCGAGTGCCCCGCCTCGCGTGAACTCTTTGCTCAGATCACTTCGATGATCCGACTGCCTTCACTCGCCATTTGCACGATGCTCGCCAGCCGCGGCTCGAACCACAGGCGCAGCTCTGTGTTGGAGCAGTTGCCGATGCGCAGCCAGATCACGACCGGCGGCCCGCCCGTTGCTTTCGCTCGTTCAGCGAAGCCTTCATCCTTGGCCAAAATCGCCGCACCCGCGTGCCCAGCGTGCGCCCAAATCGCGGAATCATCTGCTACCAGCAACCCGGCACCTTCGACATGTTCCGCTTCATGCCCGCCGGCCCGCAACCACCGGGCCATCACCGGGGGCAGTTGCGCGTCGATGACGAATTTCACGAGCCCGCCGTCACCACCGGGTGGTTCACGTATTGCGCGGCGTATTCGCAGCTCGCCTGGATATCCTCGCGCTCAAGATAGGGAAAATCCTCGAGAATCTGCGCCTCGGTCATCCCGCTCGCCAGCATGTCGAGCACGTCCTTCACGCGAATCCGCATCCCCCGGATGCACGGTTTCCCGCCGCACTGCTTCGGGTTGAACGTGATTCGACTCAACTGACTCATGCGCGCACCCTACACACCGCGTAGCCACCAGCAAGCCTCCATCTGGCTGCACCCTGATCCGTGCCCATCCGCGTGATCCGTGGTCAAGATTCCGTTCCTTTTTCGCTCTTCCCATGAAAAACATCGTCGTCTTCTTGGTCGCCAGCGTGGTTGTTGGCGCTGTCTGTTCCGAGGTCGCCTTCCGTCGCAGTGCCGCGCGCCTCCAACAAGTGGAGGCCCGGCTGGGCGCCATCGACCGAAATCTTGCCGGCCTCAACGAACGGCACGCGAAGATTGAGGCGGCGGTCGACCTCTTGATCCGGTCGGAAGAATCCGCGTCTCGCGCGTCCAGCCCGGGTGTCAAATCCCCGGCCGGACAATCCACCCTCCTCTCGTTCGCGGAATTTCGCGTGAAATTTGAAAACGCCCTCCAGGAGATCGCCGATGCGCTCGACACTCACGACGAGCAAATCACCCAGCTCCAGGACGACCTGCAGGCTCTCTCCGCCGACGTCGAAAAGAACACGACGCAGATCGCCGCCACCGGCAAACAGTGATCATCGCCTTCGCCTCAGAATCTCCATGACTTCCACCTATTCTCACTGCCCCGATTTCATCGGCGGTGAATGGCTCAACCGCGCCGGCGGCACCCCCGTCCACCATCCGTCCGCCGGCAACGTCATCGCCGAGTGCCCCGCCGCGGTGTCGTAAGCACGCTTTACCCCATTCCCAGTCGCGCCACACTTGCCCTGTGAATTCCGCCACCGAAGCCCCGACCGTTGCGGCGTCCACGCTGCCGCCCCCGTCCGACGAAATCGCCCGCCGGCTCGCCCCGCTCTGCCGCGCGCACGGCATCACGCGGTTGGAAATCTTCGGCTCCGTCGCCCGCGGCGACGCCCAACCCGGCAGCGATGTGGACCTGGTGCTCACCCTGAGCAAACCGCTCGGCTGGGATTACTTCACCCTCGACGACAGGATGAGCGACGTGCTCGGCGTGCCCGTTCACGTCCTCAGCCGCGACCAGCTCGACACGATGACCAACCCGTTTTTCAAGACCTCGATCCTTGCCGACCTCCGGGTGATCTACGACGCGCGTCATGAATCCGCCTAAGCCGCCAAGCGCCTACCTCTTCGAGATGCTGGAATCCGCCCGCATCGTCCGCGATTATGTGGCGGGCCTGACGTTCGACGATTTTTGGGATCGCGGGCAGACGCGCGACGCGGTCGCGATGCGATTGACCGTGATTGGCGAGGCGGCCGGCAAAGTCGATGCCGCCACCGTTGCCGCCCTCCCTGCCGTGCCTTTTCCGAAAATCTCCGCCACGCGCAACCGCATCGTTCACGATTACGGCAAGGTGAATTTCAACATCGTGTGGCAGATCACGCAGGAGGAAATTCCGTCGCTCATCGCCGCGCTCGAAACCCATTTCAAAGAAAACCCGCCGCCCAGACTGCCGCCCTGAGCGCCCCGCCGCATTCTTGTCCGCGCCATCCGCGTAATCCGCGGTAAACAAATTTCGTTCCTCATGACTTCCGTTCTCACTTCCTGTCCGAACTTCATCGGCGGCGAATGGCAGACGCCCTCGGGCGCCACCACGCCCGTCTTCAATCCGTCCACCGGCGACATCATCGCCGAGTGCCCCGCCGGTGGCGCCGCCGAAGTGAACGCCGCCGTCGAGGCGGCACAGGCGGCCTTTCCCGCCTGGCGCGACACGCCGCCCGTCGAGCGAGCCCGCGTGTTCTTCAAATACCGCCAGCTCATCGAACAGAACTTCGATCTGCTCTGCCGCACCGTCTCACGCGAGCACGGCAAGACCCACGCCGAGGCCCGCGGCTCCATCTTCCGCGGACTCGAAAACGTCGAATACGCCTGCGGCATCCCCACGCTCCTCTTCGGCGATTCGCTCCGCAACATCGCGCGCGGCGTTGACTGCGACACCATCAACATGCCGCTCGGCGTCTGCGTCGGCATCACGCCGTTCAACTTCCCCGCGATGGTTCCGCTCTGGATGTTCCCCACGGCGTTGGCCTGTGGAAACACGTTCGTGTTGAAGCCGAGCGAGAAGGTTCCGCTCACCGCCATCCTCCTCGGTCAGCTCCTCGAGCAAGCCGGCTGCCCCAAGGGCGTCTTCAACATCGTCCACGGCGGCCGCCCCGCCGTCGACGCGCTCCTTACCCACCCGAAGGTGAAGGCGATCTCCTTCGTCGGCTCCACGCCGATCGCGAAATACATCTGGGACACCGGCACGAAGCACGGCAAACGCGTCCAAGCCAACGGCGGCGCCAAGAACTACATCGTCGTCATGCCCGATGCCGACATCGCCAAGACCGTCGAGAACGTCACCACCGCCGCCTTCGGTTGCGCCGGCGAGCGCTGCATGGCCGGCTCCACCGCCATCACCGTCGGCGCCGCCGCCGAGCGCCTGCTGCCCGATCTCATCAAGGCCGTCAACGCGATCAAGGTCGGCCCCACCGATCGTCCGGCGCAGCCCGACATGGGCCCGGTCATCACCGCCGCGCACCGCGACCGCGTGCTCAGCCTCGTCGCTACCGGAGAGAAGGAAGGCGCCAAAGTCATCGCCGACGGTCGCGGCGCAAAAGTGCCCGACGCCCCGAAGGGCTTCTACCTCGGCGCCACGATTGTCGACGGCGTGCAGCACAACATGACCCTCGCCCGCGAGGAAGTCTTCGGCCCCGTGCTCAACGTCATGCGCATGGACGATCTCGACGCCGCCATCGAGCAGGCCAACAAGTCCGCCTTCGGCAACGGCGCCGCGATCTTCACGAACAGCGGCCGCGCCGCGCGCGAGTTCACGATGCGCGTGAAAGCCGGCATGGTCGGCGTCAACGTCGGCGTCCCCGCGACAATGGCCATGTTCCCCTTCACCGGCTGGGACGACTCCTTCTACGGCGACCTCCACATCCAGGGGAAGGAAAGCGTCCAATTCTACACGCAGCAAAAAGTTGTCAGTTCCCGCTGGTTCGGCGGCGACGTCGCCGACGTGTGGAAGAAATGATCAATCCTCTCCGCGGATTACGCTGATGCACGCGGATAAAACCAACTTCTCAAAATATCCGCGCTTATCCGCGTAATCCGCGGAAAAAATCATGAGCCTCCTCATCAAAAATGGCGAGATCGTCACCGCCGACAGTCGCTACTCCGCCGACATCTTCTGCGAAAACGAAACCATCACGCAGATCGGCCAGAACCTCTCCGCCCCCGCCGGCACCGAGGTGATCGACGCGAAGGGGAAATACGTCTTCCCCGGTTTCATCGACCCGCACGTGCACATCTACCTGCCGTTCATGGGCACGTTTTCCAAGGACACCTACGTGAGCGGCTCGCAGGCCGCGCTCGTCGGCGGCACCACCACGCTCATCGAGATGTGCTGCCCGTCGCGCAAGGACGACGCCCTCGCCTCCTTCGAACTCTGGATGTCGCAGGCCGTCGGGAAGAGCGCGTGCGATTTCTCGTTTCACATGGGTGTCACCAAGTTCGACGCCGGCACCCCGTCGCAGCTCAAAGAGATCGTGCAGCGCGGCATCTCGTCGTTCAAAATCTTCCTCGCCTACAAGGGCGCGTTCGGCATCGACGACACCGAACTCTACCGCACGCTCCAGCTCGCCCGCGAACTCGGCGTCGTCGTCACCGCGCACTGCGAAAACGAGACGCTCGTCGCCGAGCGCTGCAAGGAATTGCTCGCCGCCGGCAAGACCGATCCCGGCCAGCACCACACGAGCCGACCGCCCGCCGTCGAAGCCGAGGGCGTGCATCACTTGATGACGTTCGCCGAACTCACAGGCGCCGCCGTCTACATCGTCCACCTCTCGTGCAAGGAGGCGCTCGACCAGGCCGTCGCCGCCCGCCAGCGCGGCGTGCGCGTCGGCGTCGAGACGCTCATCCAATACCTCACGCTCGACAAAACCTACGCCGAGCGCCCGAAGTTCGAGGGCGCGAAATACGTCATGTCGCCCCCGCTCCGCGACGCCCGCAACCAGCCCGTCCTGTGGGCCGGCCTGCGCGACGGCCTCATCAACACGGTCGCCACCGATCACGCGCCCTTCGACTTCAAGAAGCAGAAGCCGATGGGAAAACACGACTTCACGAAAATTCCCAACGGCATCCCGTCGCTCGAGGAGCGCGTAAACCTCCTCTACACGCACGGCGTCGCCACCGGCCGGATCGACCTGCACACCTTCGTCGCCGTCGGCAGCACCAATGTCGCGAAGCAGTTCGATCTCTTCCCGCAGAAAGGCACCATCCAGCTCGGCGCCGACGCCGACCTCGTCGTGTTCGATCCGAAGTATCGCGGCAAAATTTCCGTGAAGACGCAGCACATGGCCGTCGACTACAGCGCGTTCGAGGGCTGGCCGCTGCAGGGCCGCCCGAGCGTCGTCACTGTCCGCGGCCAGGTCGCCGCCCGCGACGGCAAGTTCGTCGGCACCCTCGGCCGCGGCCGGTTCCTCAACCGCACGCCGACGCACTATTAACCACGCAACACACCAAACACACGAAAGGACCTTGTCATTCTGAGCGCAGCGAAGCATCCAGCGCGCCTCACGCCGGCGGGCATCCGGTTGGATTTTTCGCTCCGCTCAAAATGACAGGCGGCATCTCAGATTTTCGTGCCTTTCGCGTGTTTCGTGGTTTCCCACCATGACCACCCCCGACTCCGGCCTCCGCGAAAACGCCCCCGACGTCGAATTCGATCTCGCGCAGATCGAGCATTCGCATCTCTACAACGCCGACCTCGCGCCCGTCGCGCGTTCACAGCGCAAATGGGGCCTGCTGAGCTTTGCCGCGCTGTGGATCTCGATGTCGGCGTGCATCCCCACCTACATGCTCGCCTCGTCGCTCATCGGCGGCGGCATGAACTGGTCGCAAGCCATCGTCACGATCTTCCTCGGCAACCTGGTGGTCGTGATCCCGATGATCCTCAACGCTCACGCCGGCACGAAATACGGCATCCCGTTCCCCGTGTTCTGCCGCGCGTCGTTCGGCACCGTCGGCGCCAACCTCCCCGCCCTCCTCCGCGCGCTCGTCGCCTGCGGCTGGTTCGGCATCCAGACGTGGATCGGCGGCAACGCGATCTACAAAATCCTCGCGGTCTTCTGGCCGTCGCTCGCCAGCGGCTCGACCGCCAACCTTCTCGGCATCACCGGCGCGCAATTTGTCTGTTTCCTGTTTTTCTGGGGCATCAACATGTGGGTCATCTGGCGCGGCATCGACACGATCCGCGTGCTCCTCAACATCAAGGCCCCGCTCCTCATCGCGCTCGGCCTGCTCCTCCTCTGGTGGGCCTACGACAAAGCCGGCGGCTTCGGCCCGATCCTCTCGCAGCCGTCCGCGTTCGACGCCGGCCAGCCCAAGGCCGGACAATTCTGGGGCTTCTTCTTCCCCGCGCTCACCGGCATGGTCGGCTTCTGGGCCACGCTCTCGCTCAACATCCCCGACTTCTCGCGCTACGCCTACACGCAACGCGATCAAGTCGTCGGCCAGCTTGTCGGCCTGCCGACCACGATGGCACTCTACTCCTTCATCGGCGTCGCCGTCACCTCTGCCACCACGATCATCTACGGCACGACGATCTGGGATCCGGTCGACGTGCTGACGCGTTTCAAAAATCCCGTGCTGCTTGTCGTCGCGATGCTCGCCCTCTGCATCGCCACGCTCGCCACCAACATCGCGGCCAATGTCGTCTCGCCCGCCAACGACTTCGCGCACCTCGCGCCGAAGAAAATCTCGTTCCGCCTCGGCGGCTTCATCACCGGGATCATCGGCATCCTGATGATGCCCTGGAAACTCGTCGCCGATCCCAACGGCTACATTTTCGTGTGGCTCATCGCCTACAGCGGCCTCCTCGGCCCGATCGGTGGCGTGATGATCGCCGACTACTTCGTGGTGCGCGCCAAACAACTCCACGTGCACAACCTCTACCTCGCCGACGGCGAGTATAGATTCTCCAACGGCTTCAGCTACGTCGCCATCGCATCCTTCGTCCTCGGCGTGCTCCCGAGCCTGCCCGGCTTCCTCGCGACCGTGAAGTGGATCGACGGCACCCACGTCGCACCGTTCCTGCTCGGCCTCTACAACTACGCCTGGTTCGTCGGCTTCGGCATCGCGTTTGTCGCTTACGTTGCGCTTCGGAAGATTTTCCCGAACGGTTGACCACGGATTACACGGATGGGCACGGATTGATTGTCATTCTGAGCGCAGCGAAGAATCCAATTGGACCTTCGCACCTCGCTGGAGCCTCGAATCTCCTGCTGGATTCTTCGCTTCGCTCAGAATGACAGGCCAAGAATATCCGCGACATCCGCGTAATCCGCGGTAAAAAAATTTCCATGAAATCCATTCCGCTCCCGTCCACCACGCACACGCCCGCGCCCTACACCGGCCCGTCCGCCGAGCAGGTCCTCGCGACGCGCAAGCAATACCTCAACCCCGGCCTCTTCCTCTACTACAAGAAGCCGATCATGATCGTCGAAGGGAAGATGCAGTGGGTGTGGGACGACACCGGCAAACGCTACCTCGACGGCCTCGGCGGCATCGTAACCATCAGCGTCGGTCATTGCCACCCGCACGTCGTGGCCGCCGCCACCGCGCAGAACAACCTCATCCAGCACTCCACCACAATCTACCTCCAGCCGAAGATCGCCGAGTTCGCCGAGAAACTCGCGTCGAAGATGCCCGGCGACCTCAAGGTGTGCTACTTCGTCAACTCCGGCTCCGAGGCCAACGACCTCGCGCTCCTCATGGCGCGGCTCTCCACCGGCAACTACGACATGCTCGCCCTGCGCAACGCCTACCACGGCGGCAACGCCAGCGGCATGGGTGTGACCGCGCACAGCTCGTGGAAATTCAACGTGCCGCACTCCTTCGGCGTCCACCACGCCATCGCGCCCTACCCGTATCGTGGGCTCTACGGCTACGACGACGCCGACGCGGGCCGCAAATACGCCGACGACGTCAAGAACCTCATCGACTACGCCACGCCCGGCAAAGTCGCCGGCTTCATCGCCGAATCGATCCAAGGCGTCGGCGGCTTCGTCGAGTTTCCGCAAGGCTATCTCAAGCACACCTACGAGCACGTCCGCGCCGCCGGCGGGATGTGCATCGCCGACGAAGTGCAGACCGGCTTCGGGCGCACCGGCACGCATTTCTGGGGCTTTGAGACGCAAGGCGTCATCCCCGATATCGTCACGATGGCGAAAGGCATCGGCAACGGCGCCCCGCTGGCCGCGGTCGTCACCACGCCGAAGATCGCCGCGATGATGACCCAAAAAGTTCACTTCAACACCTTCGGCGGCAACCCCGTCGTCAGCGCCATCGGCAAAGCCGTGCTCGAGGTGATCGAGCAGGAAAACACGCAGCAAAACTGCCTCGAGCTCGGCCACTACATCCTCGCCGGCCTGAACAAGCTGAAGGGAAAATACCAGGTGATCGGCGACGTGCGCGGCCGCGGCCTGATGCTCGGCATCGAGTTCGTGAAAGACCGCGCGACGAAAGTCCCCGGCAAGGAAGAGTGCGCGCAAGCCGTGGAAAACGCCCGCGAACTCGGCCTCCTGCTCGGCAAGGGCGGCCTCTGGGGTCAGACGATCCGCTTCGCCCCGCCGATGAACATCACGAAAGCCGACGCCGACTTCCTCCTCGCCGTCCTCGACGAAGCGATCGGGGCGCTGTGAGCGAAGCCGCCGGGTGGTAGCAGCCGAGGTCACGAGGTTGGGATTGCTGCGATGTCCCGTGCCCAGCCTCCTCACGTCGGCTGCTACGTTCCAGCCTTGCCGGAAAACACGTGTTGGGCGTTGATCGAACAGTGCACCAGCCGTCCAACGACGCCGCCATCCTCGCCATCGAGCGGCCGCATCCGGGCCTGTTCACTTACTACTGGCTCTCGCTGCTGGTGTTTCCGCCGATCCTGCCGGTGCTGATCCTGCCGATGTGGTTTCGCTACCACACCATGCGCTACAAGTTCACGGACGAGGGCATCTCGATGAGCTGGGGCATTCTCTTCCGCCGCGAAACCATCGTCACTTACGCCCGCATCCAGGACATCCACCTGCGCTCCAATTTTGTCGAACGCTGGCTCGGGCTCGCCCGCGTGCTCGTGCAGACCGCGAGCGGCAGTTCGTCGGCCGAGATGACGCTCGAAGGGCTCAAGGAATTCGAGGCGGTCCGGGACTTTCTCTATGCGCGCATGCGCGGCGTGAAGGACCACGTCCACCACCCGTCAGCCACGGCCGCCCGGACGGCGCCGGCCGCCAGCCACGACGCCGAACTCGCCGCCACGCTGCGTGCCGTCGCGGCTGAGCTGCGTGAGATCCGGGCCCAGCTCGCGGCGCGCGACTCCGGTCATGTTTGATGCCCTGCGCCGCCTCACCCTGCGCCTCCTGCGCGTGCCGGCGGAGCCGCAACCGCCGGCCGGCGCGCCGGGGTCGGTCAAGGTGTTTCGCGCCGGCGCGCGTTACTTCCACTTGAAGGTGCTGGGCTGGGCCATCGCGCAGCTCTTCGCGCTCGGCGGTGTGCTCGTGTCGCTCTGGCTCGTCGGTTGGGCCATTGAAAGCGCCCGCCGGGCCAAACGGGACGAGGCCGCCGCCACCACCGCGATCCGCCTCGCGCCGCCGCGCGTGCGTTCCGAGGCGCTGGATGGTCCGGGCGGAACGCTGCTGCCGGCCGACCTCGCCCGGCCACCCGCGGCGAAGGCGAAGCCCCCAGCGAAGCGCCCGAACCGCAGCGGCGCGCGGCAGCTGGCGTTGCGCACGCCGGAGTGGGTGCTCGTTGCGATCCAGGTGTTCGAGTATGGCGCCGCCGGCGCGTTCCTGTTTCAGGTGCTGTGGACGTTTGCCGCGCTGCGACTCGACTACGAGATGCGGTGGTATGTCGTCACCGACCGGAGCCTGCGCATCCGCAGCGGTCTGCTCACGGTGCAGGAGTCGACGTTGAGCTTCGTGAACATCCAGCACGTCGTCGTCACGCAGGGTCCGCTGCAACGCCTGCTCGGGCTCGCCGATGTGCGCGTGCAATCAGCCGGCGGTGGTGGCGGCGACACCCACGGCAAGGGCGGTGGCGGCGACACGTTGCACACGGCCGTGTTTCACGCCGTGGACAACGCCCACGAAGTGCGGGATCTTATTCTCGCCCGGCTGCGGCAGTTTCGCGCCGCCGGGCTCGGTGATCCCGACGACGCGATGGCGGGGCATAACCCGCCCGCCGCAGCCGCGACGGGTGATGTGCTGGCGGCCGCCCGTGAACTTCTCGACGAGGCCCGCGCGCTGCGCCGCGCTCTCTGATCCGTCTTGCGTAGACCCGCGCGGGCCATTTGCTACGCGCCAATTTCACGATGTCTTCCCACGATTCGAATCAGGAACCAAAGCCCTCGTTCGTCGAGTCCGCCCTCGAGAACTCGATCTTTGCCAGCCGCTGGCTGCAGGCGCCGCTCTATCTGGGCCTCATCGTGGCGCAGATGATCTACGTGGTTCAGTTCATGCGCGAGTTGTGGCACCTGTTCCACGTCTTTTTCGAAGACAAGAACGTTGAGGTGGTGAGCACGCACATCATGGTCGGCGTGCTCGGCCTCATCGACGTGGTGATGGTCGCCAACCTCGTGATCATGGTCGTGATCGGTGGCTACGAGACCTTCGTGTCGCGCCTCAATCTCGACGAACGCGAGGACAAGCCGGAGTGGCTGAGCCACGTCAACGCCGGCGTGATGAAGATCAAACTCGGCACCGCGCTCATCAGCATCTCGTCCATTCACCTCTTGAAAACCTTCATCGAAGTGCGCGAGCCCGGTTTCAGCGGCGACTACAAGGCCGTGATGTGGCAGGCGATCCTGCACTCGCTGTTCCTCGTGTCCGCGATGTTCCTCGCCTACACCGACCGCGTGATGATGCACACGCTGCGCGAAAACCCCAAGGGCGGCCACTGAGGCGGCGTTCTCCGTAGGTCGGGCTTTACGCCCGACGTGTCGGGGATAAACCCCGACCTACCAGCTGCGATTCAGCGCGTCAGCTTCCGCAACCGCTCGCCCGCGGCGTGCAACGTCGCGGGCTTCTTTGCAAAATTGAGCCGGATGTAGCGGTTCTCGCCCGGGGCGAAGAAACTCGATCCCGGCACCGGTGCGACGCCGATCTCGCGCGTCATCCAGTGCGCGAATTCGACATCGCTCGCGTAGCCGAAACGCGAAATGTCCACCATCACGAAGTAGGCCCCCTCGGGCCGCGTGTAGCTCAAGCCGGTTCGATCGAGGTAACTCAACAACACGTCGCGCGACGCGGCGTATTCGGCGGCGAGGCCTTCGTAGTAACTCGCCGGAAAATTCAGTGCCGTCACGACCGCGTGTTGCAGCGGCGCGGCGGCGCCCACCGTCAGGAAATCGTGCACCTTGCGCGCCTGCGCGATCACCTCGGGCGCGGCGTGCACGTAGCCGAGGCGCCAGCCGGTGATCGAAAACGTCTTCGAGAGCGAGGAGCAGCTCAGCGTGCGCTGCGCCATGCCGGGCAGCGTCGCAAAGTAAACGTGCCGGTGCGGCGCGAACACGATGTGCTCGTAGACCTCGTCGGTCAGCACCCACACGTCGAACTCCTCGGCGAGCGCGGCAATCTGCAACAACTCCTCGCGCGTGAACACCCGGCCGCACGGATTCGACGGATTGCACAGCACGAACGCTTTCAGCCCGCCCGCAAACGCCCGGCGCAGCTCCGCCGGATCGAAGCGGTAGTGCGGCGGGTGCAGCGGCACGAGCACGGGCTGCGCGCCCGAGAGGATCGCGTCGGCGGAGTAGTTTTCGTAGAAGGGCGAGAACAGCCCGACTTTATCGCCGGGATCGCACACGGTCATCATCGCGACCATCATCGCCTCCGTGGCGCCGCACGTCACGACGAGTTCGCGGTCGGCCTCGATGGGCACGCCCATGAAGCGCGCGAGCTTCGCGCCCAGCGCGGCGCGCAATTCCGGCGCGCCCCACGTGACGGCGTATTGGTGGCGGCCGGCGTCCATCGCGTCCTTCGCCGCCTGCACGAGCGCCGCCGGCGGATCCCAGTCGGGGAAACCTTGCGCGAGGTTGATCGCGCCGTGCCGGGCGGCGACACGCGACATTTCGCGGATGACCGACTCGCCGAAAATCGCGGTGCGTTGCGAGGTGCGCGGCATCGCTCAGGGAATCTTCAGCTCTGTGCCGATCTTCAACGTGGTCGCGCCCGGCGCGAGCACGTCGCGATTGGCCGCCTGCAACTCCTCCAATTTGACGCCGTATTTGGTCGCGAGGCGGAAGAGCGTGTCGCCCAGCACCACGACGTGTTTGCGGACCGGCTTGCCGGCCGCACTCGCCCCGCCTGTCGCAGTGCCCCCGGCGAGTCCCGCCAGCAGGGGCGTCGGCGCCGGGGCGACCGACACCGGCGAACGTTCCGTCGCCACGGCTCGCGGCGCGCTGGGCGCGGTGGCCGCCGCTTCCGTGGGCGCACGCGTCACGCGCAGCAATCCCGCGGGTGCGGCGCTGCCACGCAACGACGCGATCTCCGCCTTGAGCTGGTCGTTCTCGCGCTGCAGGTTCTCGTTCTGATCGCGCAGCATCAGCCACTGGTTCTGGTTCTCGAGCAGGCGTCCGGGCAACGCGCGTGCGAGTTCTTTCATCGCGGTGTTGACCAGCCCGCGCACATAGGGTGCCTCGCGCGACTTCGGCTGCAATTCGAGGAAGCGGTTGAAATGGTGCAGCGCCTCGATCGGATTCTTCACATGCTGGAGGTAGATCTGGCCCGCCTCGAGGTGTGATTGCGGCGCGTTCCGGTCGCCGCGTTTCTCGATCACCCGGAGATACGCGGCGAGCGCCTCGCCATCCCGGCCCTGGCGCTGGAGCTGCTTGCCCTCCTGATAATACGAATCATCCGTCTCAACCGCCGTCAGCAGATTGTCGCCGCCACCGCAGCCCGCGCCGGCGATCACGGCGAGCAGCGCAGCCAGCGCGAAAAAACTGCGACGGTGAGTCATGTGGCGGTGAAAGGGATTGAACGGGCAGTCGTTCGCCGTAAATTCCGCAACCTGATTCGACGACTCAAACTCTAAATGGCCCTGCATTCGAAATCCGCTCTCGCCCGCGCCCGCGCCTGCATCCGGATCGAGAACGCCGCACTGGCCGAGACGGCCAGGAGCCTGGGAGCGGAGTTTGTCGCCACGGCGCGCGCGGTCGAGGCGGTGGCCGCGGCCGGCGGCAAGTTGATCTTCAGCGGCGTCGGCAAGAACGCCCCGGTCGCCCAGAAAATCGCCGCCACCTTCAACAGCACGGGGGTTTCGTCGTGTTTCCTCGACGCCACGCAGGCGCTGCACGGCGATCTCGGGCTCTGCGCCGGGGGCGATCTCGCGTTTCTGCTCAGCAACAGCGGGCAATCGGAGGAAATCCTCCGGCTTGTGCCGATGCTGAAGCGCTTCGGCCTGCGCCTCGTGGCGTTCACGAGCACGCCGGCCTCGGACCTCGCGCGTGCCGCCGACCTGCGCCTCGTTTACCGGGTGCCGCGCGAAGCCTGCCCGCTCGAACTCGCGCCCACCGCGAGCACCACCGCCGCGCTCGCGCTCGGCGACGCGCTCGCCATGGTCCTGCTCGAGGCGCGCGGCCTCACGCGGAACGATTTTGCGAAATACCATCCGGCCGGAAATCTTGGCCGGGTCCTGTTGCTGCGCGTGCGCGACATCATGCGCACCGGTGAGCGGCTGCCGGTCGCGCCCGAGACGATCTCCATGCAGGACGCGATCCTGGCCATGACGCACGCGAAGAGCGGGAGCATTGCGCTCGTGGCCCAAAAGACCGGCCGCCTCGCCGGCATTCTCACCGATGGCGATTTCCGCCGCAGCGCGCTCAGCGGGCCGGATTTCTTGCGCCGTCCGGTCGCGGACTTCATGACGCGCACCCCCAAGACCGTTCGCGACGACGCGCTGGGCGTCGATGCCCTGCGGCTGTTCGAAGCGCACAAGATCGACGACCTCATCGTGGTCGACGCCCGCGGCCGGCCCGTCGGGTTGATCGACGGACAGGATCTACCGAAGTTGAAAATCGTGTGAAGCCACCCTTTCGCATCGGCATCATCGGCATGGGCGGATTCGCCGGATCGCATCACCACGCGATCGCCCGGTTGGAGGAGCGCGGTCACGCCCGGCTCGTGTGCACCTGCGATCCCCGCGAGGCGGCGTTTGGCGTCGAGCAGCAGACGTGGCGCCTCCCGGCGCGCGGGGTCCGGGTGTTTCGCGACTATCGCGCGATGCTCGACACCTGTCACCGCGAGCTCGACCTCGTGGTGGTGCCGACGCCGATCCAGCTGCATGCCGAGATGCACGCCGCGGCCACGGCGTTGGGTCTGCCGACCTACCTCGAAAAACCGCCGACCCTCGACTACGCCGAACTCGAGCAGATGATCCGCCACGACGCGCGGGCCGCCAAATCCTCGCTGGTCGGTTTCAATTTCATCATCGAGAAACCGCGGCTGGCGTTGAAGGAGCGGCTGCTGGCCGGCGAATTCGGAGCCGTGCGGGGCGCGACGCTGAGCGCCCTCTGGCCGCGGCCCACGAGCTATTTCGCCCGCAACAACTGGGCCGGCCGGCTGCTGATCGACGATCGCGCCGTGCTCGATTCGTGCATGGGCAACGCCATGGCGCACTTCGTGCACAATCTCCTGTTCTGGGTTGGCACGAAGGAGCTGTTCAGCTGGGCCCAGCCGGCGGCCGTGCGGGCGGAGCTCTATCGCGCCCACGCCATCGAGGGCGCCGACACGTTTTTTGTCGAGGCGGACACCACCGCCGGCGTCACCATGCGGTTCGCCCTGACGCACGCCTGTTCCGGCCCGAGCACGCATCTCGAAATGGTGCTCTGCGACAAGGCCGTCATCCGTTACGCCGTCGGCCACGCGACCGAGGTGCGGTGGAGCGACGGGCGGGTGGAGAAGTCCGTCCCCGCGCCCTTCGACGGCCTGGTCGAAAACCATCTCGACTACCAACGCTACCTCTGCGGCGCCTCACCGCGGCCGGCGACCACGCTGGCCGACTCGCGCCCCTTTGTCGTGCTCAACGACCTCGCCCACATCTCCAGCCGCACCATCGCACCCGTGCCGCCGGCGCTGGTGCGCAGCGTGCGCGACGAGAAGGAGCAGAAGGAATACCTCGATGTCGCCGGCATGGTCGCCGCGCATGAGAACTTCCTGGTCAAGGGCCTGTGGCCCGGCGCCCGCGGCTGGGAACGCGCGGCCGGCGAGGTTGCCACGCCGACGGAGCTGACGCGGTTTCACGACACGGTCCGCGCCATGGCGGCGGCCAGGCCACGTCTGTGACCGGGCCAACTTCACCTCCAACCCGGGGCGCGGCTGGCCCCACTCACAGCAGATCCGCCGCCAGCTCCGCGAGCTTCGAGCGCTCGCCCTTCGTGAGCGTCACGTGCGCGGCGATCGACTGGCCCTTCATCCGGTTGAACGTGTAGACGAGCCCGTTGCTCCGCGAGTCGACGTAGGGGTTGTCGATCTGCGCCGGGTCGCCGATCAGCACGATCTTCGAGCCCTCGCTGATGCGCGTGATCACGGTCTTCACCTCGTGCGGCGTGAGCTGCTGCGCCTCGTCGAGGATGAAGAACCGCCGCGCGATCGAGCGGCCGCGGATGAACGCCAGCGCTTCGATCTCGACGAGACCACTTTTCAGTAAGCGCTCGTAGGGTTTGACCAGCGTGCCGTTGCCATGGCCGTTGTTCTGCGCGGCGTGGCTCGGCGGGGGAGTAATCATCGACGCCATCAACTGGGCCTCGCGCTTCTTTTGTTTCTTCTGCGAGACCTTCTTGGCGGCGAACTGCGGATCCTTCGGGGGCTTCGAGGGAATCAGCACCTCGAGCGCGTCGTGGTAGGGCTGGAGCCACGGCCGCATTTTCTCCTCCAGCGAGCCGGGCAGGAAACCGATGTCCTTGCCCAGCGCGATCACCGGCCGCGAGATCGACACGCCATCATAGCGCGACTGGTCGTCGTGTGTCTGGTGCAGCGCGCACGCCGTGGAGAGGAGCGTCTTGCCCGTGCCCGCCTTGCCGAAGCACGTGAGCAGGTGGATCGAGTCGTCGAGCAACGCATCCACGAAGAACTGCTGCTCGAGGTTGCGCGCGCGGATCGGGATGCCGCCGGGGGCCTTCACGAAATCGGGGATGCGCAGGCGGCGCACGAGGTTGTCGCCGTAGTAGCGCGCCGGCGCCGTCTTGCCCTCGGCGGAGCGCAGCAGCACGTATTCGTTCAGGTAAAGCGGCGTGGCGTCCTCGGCCGAAATCTCGAACTCCCCGTCCGACCAGAAGCGCTGCAAATCGTAGATGCTCACGCCGATTTCACGGTAGCTCTCCTCGTCGACATTCTCCGGCACCTTGTCGTTGAGGTAGTCCTCCGATTCGAGCCCGACCGCGCGGGCCTTGAGCTGCACGTTGACGTCCTTCGTGACGAGGATCGTCGGCGGCGGAAACCGCTCCTGCACGAACAGCGCCGCGGCGATGATGCGGTTATCCTTCTTCGTCAGGTCCGGCAAAATCGCCCGCAGCCGGTCCATCACGGGCGACTTGCGCTGCGGCTCCGCCAGATACGGGTTGATGATGATCGAGAGCGTGCCGCCGTTCTCCAACTCGACGCCCTCGTGCATCGCCCGCGCGTCGGGCAGCAGCTCCTGCAGGATGCGATGCACGCGTCGCGCGCTTCGGCCCCGCTCGGTCGACTGCTCGCCCTTGATGGCGTCGAGTTCTTCGAGGACTTCCACCGGGATGGCCAGGTTGTTGTCCTGAAACTTGAAAATCGACTGGGGGTCGTGAATGAGGACGTTCGTGTCGAGCACGAAGGTCTTCACTTTCGCCGTCACCCTCATCCGCGAAGTTGGGGCCGCCGCCCCGCGCAGGTTTTCCATCGGTGTGGATAGCTTGTGAATTGCAGTGAACAACCTTCACGGCGTTTGTCCAGTGCGAGTTGTGTGCACACGGGCGCGCGGGTGTAACCGGAAGTGAGGTCATTAAACAGAGGCCTTGGTTGTAGCGGCGGTCTATGACCGCCGTCGGTGCGCCAAGGGCATTCGTTCGGCGGTCATAGACCGCCGCTACAGATCGCTGACCTCAGTTTGAGTCACACCCGCCACAGCTGGCTGACCTCACTTCCTGTGCGCCCAGCAGCGCCGCGTGTCATCGCTCGAATAATTTGCTGCCCACCCGCAACCGGCCACGCTTAGGTTTTCGCCCGGCGAAGACTTCATGCACCTCGACGATCTCAAGCAAGCCCTGCTCGCCTCCTACCGCGCCGACGGCGGCATCAACCACCTCGACGGCGCCAACCTCCCCTCGCAGGAATCGGTCAACCAGCTCGCGGCTGACCTCATGCACCTGCTCTTCCCCGGCTTCTTCGAGGAAACCGGCCTCACCGAGAGCGCCCTGCCCGAGCACACCGGCCGCCTGCTCGCGCGCGTCGACGCCCGCCTCGTCGCCGAGATCGAGAAATGCCTCCGCTTCGCCAAGGAACCCGACGCCGCGACCCGGGCCCGCGAGCGCGCCAACGCCCTCCTCCAGCAACTCCCCGCCCTGCGCAAACTCGTCCAGACCGACGTCACCGCCGCCTACCAGGGCGACCCCGCCGCCCGCAGCGTCGAGGAAATCATCGTCGCCTACCCCTGCGTGCTCGTGATCTCCCTCCAGCGCCTCGCGCACGTGCTCTACCACCAACGCGTGCCGCTGCTCCCGCGCATGCTCACCGAGTTCGGCCATGAGCGCACCGGCTGCGACATCCACCCCGGCGCGCGCCTCGGGGATCATTTCTTCGTCGACCACTGCACCGGCGTCGTCATCGGCGAAACCGCCACCGTCGGCTCGCACGTCAAACTCTACCAAGGTGTGACCCTCGGCGCGAAATCCTTCGAAACCGATCCCGACGGCAACCCGGTCAAGGGCGTGAAACGCCATCCCGACATCGGCGACCACGTGACGATCTACGCCCACGCGACGATCCTCGGCGGCGACACGTCGATCGGCGCCCGCTCGATCATCGGCTCCAACGTGTGGCTCATGAAATCGATCCCGGCGGACTCGGTCGCATATTTCAAAGGCGACAGCGTGGTCGTGCGCTCCCGCCGGAAAAACGACGCCCTCGTCGGCCACAGCGCCACCGGCCACACCACCCACGTGCCGGAGGTGACGTCGGGGGAGTGGGAGATTTGAAACTACTCTTCCGGCGAACCAATGCGCGAAACCTACTGGCTATTACTCCTCGCATTTGTGATTACCGGTGCAGCCGCTTGGCTGGGACTCATCGTTGGTAAGCGCCGCTCGAAGAAACTTCTGCTCGACGCACAGCTCAGAGGCGAAGCGCTGATTCCGTCTAACAGTATCTGGACGCGCGATCTTCTCGATAACCGTTTCGGGCATATTCTTCGCTGCTACGTGATTCCTCTTTTCTTGGTCGCGATAGGCCTGATCCAAATCGCCACACAAGACGCCGCCGTCAGGGGATTTGACTATCGCGGATTTGATGCGGTGTGCATCGGCATTGGCTCCATCGGTCTTGGTGTAGCGTCATTCGCGGGCTACAGGTTGCCAGAGAGCAACCAAAGGGAGCGCCAGATTAAGAACATAGCGGTTTTTTCGGGCGCGATTAGTTTCGTCGTGTCGTTCTCAATCGCACTATTCCGGAATATCTGAGCGGTATTGCGAATATCGCGTCGGCCTCACGTCGCCACCTCGCACCGCCCGATGACGCCCGCTGAGAAGTAGTGCGGTGCTTCAGCCCGCACTTTTCTCCTCTGAAACGCGGGCTGAAGCACCGCGCTACCTCAATCCTTCCGCAGTAAGTTAAGTTCGTGAGGCTCAATCACCGATCTCCAACCGAGATCCGCCTCACGCAACGTTCGCAGAGGGCGAAAAGGAAGAGGGCACGATTCCCGCCTGGCCGTTGCGGCCTTCGCGTTCTTGGCGTGAGGCAATTCGATTTCGTGAGAGTGAAGCGGCGCCCCTCTCCCTCACGCCGCATTCCGCGGCGCCGTGAGACCGAGTGATTCCGTCACCGCCTCGCACGGCCCCACGAACGTCTCCTCCGCCAGCGCGAGCCGCCGGCCCTTGAGGTGGGCGACAGCAAAGCGCACTTGCGCCAACCACAAACCGCCACAACGTCTCACGCATGGCCTCAACCAGCATCTACCTCGCCGAAGAGGCGCTTTCGCTGCCGCCGGCCCAGCGCGCCGAACTCGCCAGGTTGCTCATGGACAGTCTTGATGAAAAGGGGAAGAGCGACGCCGAGATCAGCGCGATGCTCCGTTCGCGCCTGGCCGACCTCAAGTCGGGCAAGGATGCCGGCCTTAGCTTCGAAGAGGTCTTCGGCGAGGACGCGTGAAGGTCGTCTTCAGTTCGATCTTCAAGCAAGACCTGCTCGAAGCGGAAACCCGCTACGCCAGCATCTCGCCCCGCTTGGGCGAGGATTTCCACGAACGCGTCAAAGCGACGATTCGCACCATCATTCGTTGGCGCGGCGGCGATCACATCGGGCCGCACGGCTTTCCGTGCCGGCGCTGTCGGCCATTTCCCCATCTCGTCTATTACGCACTCGAAGGGGGCACGCTGCATATTCTGGGCCTCGTGCATGAGCGCCGGCACCCGGACTACCTTCGCCAGCGCCTCGAAGCAGAAGGTTAGCGGCGCACGACCTGCCCCCTCCCTCACGCCGCCGTCCGCGGCGCCGTGAGCCCGAGTGATTCCGTCACCGCCTCGCACAGCCCCACGAACGTCTCCTCCGCCAGCGCGAGCCGCCGGCCTTTGAGGTGGGCGACACCCCAGCGGCGTTTCAGTTTCCGCGGGCCGAGCGGCACCGACACCAGCGAGCCGCTCTCCAGTTCCGCCCGTGCGATCCACGGCGCGAGCACGCCGGCGCCGAGACCGATTTTCACCAGCTCCTTGATCGCCTCCATGCTGCCGAGTTCGATGAAGTTGCTCAGCGTGATTTTTTCCTCGCGAAAATACTCGCCCACGAGCCGGAACGTGTGGCTCGCCTTGTTGTAGAGCACGAGCGTCTCCGCCTCGATCGTCTCGCGCGGGGCGCGGCCGAGCTTCGCCCACGGATGCAGCGGCGCGACGAGGAAGCGCAGTTCGTCCTGGAACAGCGGCACGAACGTGAACTCCCCCAGCGCCGGCGTCGGCGGCTCGATCATAAGCGCGAGATCGATCTGGCCGCTGCGCAACAGGTCGAGTTGTTGACCGTGGTCGCCCGGCTCGATGCGGAGCACGCATTTCGGATAACTCTGGCGGAATTCCCGCAGCACGGTCGGCAGGATGTGCTGGCACGCCGTCGTGCTCGCGCCCACGCGCAGCCGGCCGTGGCCCCATTTCGTGAGCGTGTCGAGGCCCGCGCGGGCGACCTCCATTTCGAGCAAAATTTTTTCCGTGTGACGCAGGAATTGCTCGCCCGCCTGCGTGAGCAGCACGCGCCGGCCCACGCGGTCGACGAGCCGCGTGCCGAGGTCGTCCTCCAGCGCCTTGATCGCGTGGCTCACCGCCGACTGCGTGAGGAACAAGTCCTTGGCGGCGAGCGTGAAGCTCCCGCGCCGCGCGAGCGCGGCGAAGGCGTGCAACTGCCGGCTGTCGAGCGTCGGTCTCATGGATGAGTGGGCTTCATTTGTTCAATGAATTGTTTGAGAAGCAGTAATTGCGCCAGCCGCGCCGCGTGGCACAGCGGCGGCTGAACCGGGTGCGTCATCACGATGCCCGCGCCCACGCCCGACCTCCCGCCTGCCGACACCCGCCCGCGCCTCCTCCGGGTCGGCTTTCTGGCGCTCACGGACGCCGCGCCTTTCGCCGCCGCCGATCACCTCGGGCTCTTCGCCCAGCACGGCCTGCGCGTGGAGCTGCGCCGTGAGATCGGCTGGGCCACCATCCGCGAAAAAATCATCTACGGCGAACTGGAGGCCGCGCAGGCCCCCGCCCCCATGCTGTGGTCCGCGCAACTCGGCCTCGGCTGTCCGCCGTGTGACGTGCTCACCGCCCACGTCCTCAATCTCCACGGCAACGCCCTCACGCTCTCCCGCGCGCTGCGCGAGGCCGGCGTGCGCGATGGCGCCACGCTCCGGATCCACGCGCGCAACCGCGGCAGCCGCTCGCGCCTCACGTTCGGCGTCGTGTTTCCGTTTTCCTCGCACCACCTGCTGCTCCGCGACTGGCTGCGCAGCGCCGGCCTCGAGCCCGAGCGCGATGTGCGCATCGTGGTCGTGCCGCCCGCCCAGATGTTCCGCAACCTCGTCGCGGGCACGCTCGACGGTTTCTGCGCCGGCGAGCCATGGAACACCCTCGCCGTCCGCGAAGGCGCCGGCTGGTGCCCGATGTGGAGTGCCGCGCAGGCGCCCGGCCACGCCGAGAAGGTCCTCTTGGTCACGCGGCGCTTCGCCGAGGCACGCGCCGCCGAACACGCCGCGCTCGTCGCCGCGCTCCACGCTGCCGGCGCGTGGTGCGACGAGCCGTCGAACCGCGAGCCCCTCGCGCAGATCCTCGCCGAGGCCCGCTGGCTCAACCTCCCCGCGCGCGTGATCACCCCGGCGCTGCTCGGCCGGTTCGACTGCGGTCACGATCGCGTCGAAAACGTGCCGGACTTCCACGTGTTTCACCGCGGCGGCGCCAATGTGCCCGCCGCCACCAAGGCCGCCGCGCTCCAGCGCGCCCTCGCCGCCGCCGGGCTCCTGCCCCCGGCCGCGGCCGCCGACCCCGAATTACCCCGCCGTCTGTTTCGCGAGGATCTCCATCGCGATGCCCTCAACCTCCCACCATTGCATGAACCCAACTCATCGCCTGACCTCCGCGGGGTCGCCGTCACGCCCGGCTGACCGCACGCTCAACCGCCGCCGTTTCATCTCGCACGCCGCCGCCGCCACGGGTGCGGCCGCGCTGTGGTCCGCCCTCGGCACCCGCACGTGGGCCGCGGGCGCCGGCACCGCGAACGACGCTCCCGAATCGCCGAACCTGAATTTCGGCATCATCGCGCTCACCGATTGCTCGCCCATCGTGATCGCGCACGAGAAAGGCCTGTTCAAAAAATACGGCATCAACTCCACCGTCACGAAGGGCGCCAACTGGGCCGCCATCCGCGACAATCTCTCCACCGGTTCCATCCAGGCCACGCACATGCTCCTTGGCATGCCGCTCGCCTCGACCATGGGCCTCGCCGGTTCACCGAAGAAACCGATGGTGATCCCGTGGATTCTGAATCGTAACGGCCAGGCCATCACCCTCAAGGCCGGGTGGAAGGGGAAGGTCGGCGCCGACCCGAAAGCGCTCAAGCCCTTCGTCGACCAGGCGAACAAACTCGGCGAGCCGCTCACCTTTGCGATGACGTTTCCGCCCGGCACCCACGCCATGTGGATGCGCTACTACCTCGCCGCCGGCGGCATCAATCCCGACAAAGACATCTCCCTGATCACCATCCCGCCCCCACAGATGGTCGCCAACATCAAGATCGGCAAGATGGACGGCTTCTGCGTCGGCGAGCCGTGGAACGCCCGCGCCATCAACGACGGCATCGGGTTCACTTCCGTCACCACGCAGGACCTGTGGAAGGACCACCCGGAAAAAGTCTGCGCGTTCACCGAGGAGTTCGTCGAAAAAAATCCGAAGACCACGAAGGCCGTCCTCAAGGCGCTCCACGAGGCGAGCGTCTGGCTCGATGATATGGGCCACCGCAAGGAGCAGTGCGACATCGTCTCGAAGGCCACCTACATCAACTGCGATGCCAAGACGATCCTCGGCCGCCTGCTCGGCGAACTCGACTACGGCGACGGCCGGAAAACGAAGGACGAGTTCTACATGCATTACAGCAAGCGGAACTGCAATTACCCGCAGCCGAAGTATGCGAAGTGGTTCCTCTCGCAGTATCGCCGCTGGGGCATGGTCACCGGCGCGCCGGATTACGAGGGTGTCGCGAAGCGCGTCATGCGCACCGATCTCTACGAGGAGGCGATGAAGGAAATCGGCTGCACCCACGCCGGCCGCGACGACTCACCGGAAACGCTCTTCGACGGCGCGGTCTTCAACCCCGTCGATCCCGAAACCTACGCGAAGAGCTTCGCCGTGAAAAACCTAAAAGGCTGATCAGATGCCTCACGCCACGGACGCAAAGGTCGCCAGGGAGTTTTCCGCCTCGGCCTTTGCGTCCTTCGCGACCTTGGCGTGAGGCAAAACCACCTGCTTCGCATCCATGAAAAAATTCAAACTCGACTGGCTCCTCCTGCCCCTCTTCGGCTTCGCGCTCATTCTCGTCGCGTGGTCCGTCTCGAGCGCCACGTGGGCGGGCAATCTCCCCTCGCCCACCAAGACGTGGCAAGCCAGCCGCGACTACGTGCTCCAGCCCTTCGCGAAACGCGGCGAGATGGACCAGGGCATCCTGCGCTTCACGTGGTATTCACTCCAGCTCGTGGCCAAGGGCTACTTCCTCGCCCTGCTCATCGGCACGCCCATCGGGTTTTTTCTCGGGCTCTCGAAGACCTTCACCAAAATCTTCGACCCGATCATCCAGATTCTGCGCCCGGTCTCGCCGCTCGCGTGGCTGCCGCTCGGCCTCGTGCTCTTCCTCAACGCGGGCAAGGAGGCCGGCACCCTCGGTGCGCTCTTCACCATCGCGATCTGCTCGATGTGGCCGACCGTGCTCAACACCGCCGTCGGCGTCCGCGCCGTGCCGCAGGACTACCTCAACGTCGGCCGCGTATTGAAACTCTCGCGCTGGAAAACGCTCACGAAAATCCTCCTGCCCGCGACGCTGCCCTACATGTTCACCGGCTTCCGCCTGAGCCTCGGCATCGCCTGGCTCGTGATCGTCGCCGCGGAGATGCTCACCGGCCGCCCCGGCGTCGGCGGCTTCCTCTGGCAGGAATACAACGCGCTCATCTACGAGCACATCATCCTGTCGATCATCACCATCGGCCTGATCGGCTTCGCGCTCGACCGCCTGATGAGCCTGCTCGAAGCGCGCTTCAAGACCGCGTGAGGCATTTATGATTGATGATCTACGATCTACGATTGCGCGCCGTCGTGCGCGTGGCGTGAGGGTAAGACCTTTTTGCCTCACGCCACGGACGCAGAGGACGCAACGGTTATTCGGGAAGTCCGTTCACGACGCGTTTGATACCGTTCTTCAGGTGAACTTCGCCGAAGTTAATCAGCAGCCCGAGCCGACGTCCGCTCAGCCGGAGCTGCGTCAGCAATTGCTTGCTATGCACGGGAGCGAGCGCTTCGACGGATTTCAGTTCCACAATCACGCTCTCGCCCGCGACCAAGTCGGCGCGAAACCCTTCATCGAAGCTCAACTCCTCGTAGCGAATCGGAATCGGAGCCTGCCGCCGCACGGCGATGCCGCGTTTCGAGAGTTCGTATGCGAGCACCGCTTCGTAAACCGATTCCAACAAGCCCGGCCCAAGATTCGTGTGAACCTTGAAGGCTGCGTCCAAAACATTCTTGGCAATTTCGTTTTCATTCATGGCGCGGCGAGTTTCGGAACCAGTTCTTCCTCTTCAACCCCTTCCTTTGCGTCCTCAGCGTCCTTTGCGTGAGGCAAAAACTATTCCGATGCCCTTCCTCGAACTCAGCAATGTCAGCAAAGCCTTCGGCGGCCCGCCGATTCTCAGCGACGTCAACCTCAGCATCGGCCGCGGCGAATTCGTCGCCATCGTCGGCTACTCCGGCTCCGGCAAAACCACGCTGATCTCGCTCATCGCCGGCCTGCTCAAACCCGACCGCGGCACGGTGAAACTGAATGACCTCGAAATCACGGAGCCCGGCCCGGACCGCGGCATCGTTTTTCAAAACTACTCCCTGCTGCCCTGGCTCACCGTCACGGAAAACATCGCGCTCGCTGTCGAGCAGGTCTTCCCGAACCACGCGCCCGCGAAGAAGGCCGAACACGTCGCGAAATACATCGCGATGGTCAACCTCACGCCCCACGCGCACAAACTCCCGCGCCAGCTCTCCGGCGGCCAGCGCCAGCGCGTGTCGGTCGCCCGCGCGCTCGCGATGGACCCGCAGATTCTCCTGCTCGACGAACCACTCTCCGCGCTCGACGCGCTCACGCGTTCCACGCTCCAGGATGAGATCGAGCGCATCTGGGAGGCGGAAAAAAAAACCGTCGTCCTCATCACCAACGATGTCGACGAAGCCCTCCTCCTCGCCGATCGCATCATCCCGCTCACGCCCGGTCCCGGCGCCACGCTCGGCGAATCCGTCACGGTCACGCTCGCCCGCCCCCGCGAGCGGAAGGCGCTCAACCACGATCCCGAATTCAAGCGCCTCCGCGCCCTCGTGACCAACCAGCTCCTCGCCTACGGCGCGAAACGCAAGTCCACCGTCACCCGCAAACTCACGCTCCCCGACATCCTCCCCGAGGACCTCGACCTGCCGCGCGTCCACCGCCGGCCGCTGCGCCCGCACGAAATGCGTGAAGTAGCGAGTAGGGTGTAGCGAGTAGCGAGCACCCGAACCACCGCAGCCATCCGCGCGCATCTACTCACTACTCGCTACCCGCTACTCGCTACTTCCAATGAAGCCCTTCCTCGAAATTTCCCAGCTCGGCAAAACCTACCCGACGCCGAACGGCGCACCCGCCGTCATCGTCGAACACTTCGATCTGAAGATCCGCAAGGGCGAGTTCATCACCCTTATCGGCCACTCCGGTTGCGGCAAGTCCACCGTCCTCTCGATGCTCGCAGGCCTCACCGACATCACCACCGGCGGCATCATTCTGTCCGGCAAGGAAGTGAACTCCGCCGGCCCCGACCGCGGCGTCGTGTTTCAGGCGCCGTGCCTCCTGCCGTGGATGACCGCCTTTGAAAACGTGATGCTCGGTGTCGATCAGGTTTACTACACCGCCGACACCGAGGAGCGCCGCCAGATCGCGGAATATTACCTCACGGTGGTCGGCCTCGCCGATGCGATGCACCAGCGTCCCGCCGAGCTCTCGCAAGGCATGCGCCAGCGCTGCGGCATTGCGCGCGCGTTCGCGCTCTCTCCCAAGATGCTGCTGCTCGACGAGCCGTTCGGCATGCTCGACTCGCTCACGCGCTACGAGCTGCAGGAAGTGCTGCTCGACCTCTGGCAGAAGGACCAGAAGACCGCGCTCATGGTCACGCACGACGTCGACGAGGCACTGTTCCTTTCCGACCGCGTCGTCATGATGACCAACGGTCCCGCCGCCACCGTCGGCGAAATCCTCGAGGTCAAGTTCCCCCGCCCGCGCTCCCGCCAGCAGCTCCTCGAAGATCCGCTTTACTACGAATTGCGCGAGCAACTCATTGGTTTTCTCGAGGAGCGCTCGCATGTCCGCCCAACACGGATCGCCCCACCCGCGCCCCCTCCCCCTGCCGCGCCCCCGCGTCGCCCCCGCTTTCTTGGTGCCCTGACCCCGGCCTGAACTTCCACCGCCCACCGACCACCACCATGAAATTCAGCCTCCGCCTCGCCCTGAGCCCGTCGAAGGGTCTCGCCACCTTCGCGGCGCTCCTTGCCAGCGCCTCGTTCGCCCAATACGCGCCGCCTCCACCCGCCCGCCCGTTCCCCGGCTTCGCCAACGAGCGCCTCCGCGCCGACAACGTCTACATGAGCGCCTGGGACGTCGCGGCCAACTACCGCATCCGTTTCGAGGACAAACTCGGCGCCGGCTTCACCGACGCGGGTTCCAACTGGGATTTCTCCAAGCGCGCTGTCGACGACAACAACAACGCCTACCTGCTCTCGCGCCTCATGCCACGCGTGGGCTACACGGGCAAGTGGGTCGCGTTCACCGCCGAGAGCCGCATCAGCTACTCGCTCGGCGACGAACGCTACAATGCCGCGGCCGCCGGCAAGGGCCTCGCCGAAAACGACGCCGGTGTCGACGTGCACCAGGCGTTCGTCTTCCTCGGCAACCACAAGGAATTCCCCGTTTCCCTGAAGATCGGCCGCCAGGAACTCGCCTACGGCGACCAGCGCCTCGTCGGCCACTTCCGCTGGAACAACAACGCCCGCACCTTCGACGCCGCGAAACTCCGCTGGCAGAACCAATTCTTCGGCGTCGATCTCTTCACCGGCGGCGTCGTCTACAACGACCCGAACAACCTCAACCGATCCAACTCCCAAGACCATTTCTCCGGCGCCTATTTCAATTTCCCGACGCTGCTGAAAAACGAGATCACCGAGGCGTATCTCTTCGCGCGCAACGTCGAGCGCGGCATCGCCACCGACGACTGGCGCGGCGTGCCCGCGCCTTTCCGTTTCCCGGGCGCGCAGGATGTCTACACCGCCGGCGTGCGCGTGAAGTCGAAGCCCAACGCCTACGACCCCTTCGACTACGGCGCGGAGTTGATGTATCAGTTCGGCAACCGCACCGCCGTCTTCCCCGCCACCGCCGTCGCCGCCGCGCTCGCCGCCCCGCGGCTCGACCACCGCGCGTTCGCCACCGTGCTCCAAGCCGGCTACACGTGGACCGCCAGCACCCGCCAGCCGCGCCTCGCGCTGCTCTACAGCTTCGGCTCCGGCGACGAAAGCGCCGCCGACACGTCGAGCGGCACGTTTCAAAATCTCTTTCCCACGAACCACCTCTTCTACGGCTACATGGATCTGAGCAGCCTCCAAAACCTGCACGACCTCCGCCTCGCCTACACGATCAAGCCCACCACCACGTCCGTCGTCGCGCTGGAGGCGCACACCCACTACCTGAACCGCACGACGGACTTTTGGTATAACGTCGCCGGCGTCCCGCGCAATGTGACGACCGCCGCCGTCGGCAGCGGCGGCAGCTACCGCATCAATCCCGCCTACGGCCGCCACGTCGGCAACGAACTCGACCTCGTGGCCGCGTGGACTTTCCGCCCCTACGCACAAATCGAAGCCGCCGCCTGCCGCTACTTCCGCGGCGACTACATCAAGCAGTCCCTCGCCGCCGTCGGTTCGAAGGACGCCAGCTACTTCTACGTGCAGCTCACGCTGAATCTCTGATCGTGGTGGGCGGGCGCGTCCCTGCGCCCGCATTTGTCCCAGCAATCGTGTTCGTCCCATGCGGGCACGGGGACGTGCCCGCCCACCCGTTTTGTGTGGTTTCCCCCAAGCCCGCCGCGACCCGGCAGGCTTCTTACTGAGTCTCGCGAAATAGGGTGACAAAGAGTTCGGTGGTTCGGGGAGCGCACCCGTCTCGGGTGCTGGTGCCGGCGTCTCGCCGACACCTCCGAAATCCTCGGCGAGACGCCGAGGACAGCCCGCGGGACGCGGGCGCT
>JACRKC010000066.1 GCA_016235555.1 Verrucomicrobiota bacterium | reverse complement strand
GCTCCGCGGGCGGCCAGGAGCGAGCGAGAATCACCGCGCGCTGGCCGGGCGCGGAGCGCCCGGCCCACCCCCGCGGTGCGGCACATCGCAGGAAACTGAGATGCGCCCTGGGAGCGCAGTGAGTCGCGCCACCTACCGCTGCGGTGTCCACCACTTGTCCAACCGGGCACGCAAGGCGGTCACGCGGGCGGCATCGGTCGCCGCCAGATTGCGCTCCTCGTGGGGATCGGCGGCGAGATCGTAGAGTTCGACGACGGCCCCGGGTTCGTTCCACGCCGCGGGCACGATCAGCTTCCAGTGGCCTTCGATCATCCAGCGCCAGCGCAGGCTGGTCACGGGCCGGGCGAGGTCGACGGCGTTGTGGGTGAAGCATTCGCCGAACAGCGCATCGCGGCCGCGCAGCGCCGCCCCGTCGAGCAGGTTGATCCCGGGATGTTCGCCGGGAATCGCCACGCCGGCGGCGCGCAGCAGCGTCGGATAAAAATCGAGGCTCGTCGCGAGTCGCTCGCTGTCGCGGGGCGCCACCCGGCCCGGCCAGCGGACCATGATCGGCGTGCGCAGGCCGCCGTCGTATTGCGACTGTTTCGATTTCGGCGCGTAGCGGCCCGTCTCCGGATTGGTGATCCAGCCGTTGTCGGCGACGTAGGTGACGATCGTGTTGCCCGCGAGGCCCTGCTGCTCGAGGTGCTGGAGCAACTGGCCGCACGTCTCATCGAACCATTCGACCATGGCCCAGTATTTCGCGACCGGCAGCGAGGGCGCGACTTTCTCGTATTTCTCCAACAGGCGCGCCGGCGGCGTGTGCGGATCGTGCGGCATCATCGGGGCATACCAGATGAAGAACGGCTTTTTCGCCCGCTGCGCCTCGGCGATGAAGTCGTGGATCGGCGCCATCGTCTTCCGGCCGATGTCGAGGCCCTCGTCGCCGTGCCGTCCGCCCTTGGTCATGCCATGCGTAAACCCGCCCCGGTGGAAATCGCCCTGCCACCACTTGCCGGTCTGCAACGTGAGATAACCGTTCTGCGTCAGCACCCGGGGCAGCGTGGGCAACGCGTCCATGTAACGGTTCATGATTTCGCGTCCGTCGGTGAACTGGGCCGATTTCTGAAACTGCTTTTGCGCCATGCCCGCCGGGATCGCCGGGTCATTGCTCGTCACGCGATGTTGGTGCGGGTGGAGTCCCGTCACGATCGACGCGAGGCTCGGCGAGCAGAGGCTCGCCGGCACGTAGCCGCGCCGGAACAACAGGCTCTCCTTCGCCATCCGGTCGAGCGTCGGCGTGCGGATCCGCGCGTGTCCCATGAAGCCGTAGTCGCCCCAATGATGATCGTCGGAGATGATCATCACGATGTTCGGCGGCACGGCCGTGGCCGCGCGCGCAATCCACGCCGGCGCCAGCATCGTGACGGCGAGCAGAAGGAATCGGTGGAGGTGACGCATGGGGTTGGGTGATTTCACAATCCGGGTTGCCACGGCGCCGGGCCGCCGTCTTTCGCGCGCAGGAACTTTGCGCCGGTCTCGCGATACCACGCGTGCAATCGTGACCGCATCGCGCGCACTCGCTCAGGCTGGGCCGCCGCGAGATCCTGTTTTTCGCCGAGGTCGTCGCGCAGATTGTAGAGCGCGACGGAGCCGTCTTCGTAATTTTCGACGAGCTTCCAGTCGCCCAGGCGCACGGCGCCTCCCGGAAAGCCGCCCTGGTTGCCGTAGTGCGGGTAGTGCCAGAAGAGCGCGTCACGCGCCGGCGCCACACCCCGGCGCAGGAGCGGCACGAGGCTGCGACCATCCACCGTGAGGCCGGCGGGCAGCGGCACGCCCGCAAATTCGAGCGCCGTCGGGAAAATATCGATGCTCATCACCGGCGTCGGCTCGGCGGCGCCGCGTTTCGCCGCACCCGGCAGGCGCACGAGAAACGGTTCGCGGATGCCGCCTTCGTAGACCCAGCCCTTGCCGCCGCGCAGCGGGTAGTTGCAGGTCGGATGGCCCTCCGAGGTGGAGAGGCCGCCGTTGTCCGAGGTGAAGATTACGAGCGTGTCGTTCGCGAGACCGAGGTCATCCAGCTGCTTAAAAATTTTGCCAACCGCGGTGTCCATGCTCTCCACCATCGCGGCGTAGACCGCGTGACTTTGCACCGCCCGCACCTGGCGCGCGCCTTTCACGGAGATGAAATACTGTTTCTCCTCGTCGAACGCGTCCTTCAACCCGAGGCGCGCCGCCTTGGCGCGGTATTTTTCGATGAGGTCTTTCGGCGCCTGCAACGGCGTGTGCACGTCGTAGAAGCAATGCTGGATCAGGAACGGCTTTCCTTCGGTCTTGAATTTCGCGATCAGGGCGCACGTCTCGTCGGCCAGCCGCATCGTGAGGTGCTCGCCCGGCGGTCCGTCGGTGAGCCGCGGATTTTTATAGGGCGAAAAATAACTCGGCGGTGAGCCTTTCGAAAAACCGCCCACGTTGATCTCGAACCCCTGCGCCTCCGGCCAATACTTCGCCTCCTCACCGAGGTGCCACTTGCCGACGAACGCCGTGCGGTAGCCCGCGGGCTTCAAGACTTCCGCCAGCGTCGTTTCCTCCAGCGGCATCTGCAGCGTGAGCGGCGCATTGTCGAACCGCTCCTTGCGCATGCCCGCGAGCCAGTTGGTCAGACCGGCGCGCGTGGGATACTTGCCGGTCTGGATCGAGTAGCGCGTCGGCGAGCACACGGGATTGGCCGCGTAGCCGTCGGTGAAGCGCACGCCTTGGGCCGCGAGTCGGTCGAGATTGGGGGTCTCGTAAAAGGTCTTCGGGTTGTTCGCCCCGAGGTCCATGTAGCCGTAGTCATCGGCCAGCATGATGAGAATGTTGCGCGGCGCGGCGGAGAGCGCGACGGCTAGCGAGAAAAGCAAGATTGGCAGTTTCATTTCCGTTGGGTCCGAGACCGCGAAGCCCTGGTCGCCTGCGGCGCCGCCACAGGCGGGTAAACTTGCTTCGCCTTGGTTGGGTAGCGACGAGCGCCAGCGAGTCGAAGCGCGTCGGCTCGCGGGCGCTCGCCGCTACGATGAGTGGTCGAAGGTTGCATGGTGGGTCTGGTCAAATGCCCCGGGGCTTGCCCCGGGGATTTTTTACTTTCGTTGGTAGCCGCGAGCGTGAGCGAGTGGATCAGAGACCACTCGCTCACGCTCGCCGCTACGAATTCAGGGCCGCGTGCGCGGGTTCTTCTGCAACGCGGCCAGTTTGTCGCCCATCGCCGTGACGCGCTCGGCGTTCGCCGCGGCGACGTTGGTCTTCTCGCCGGGATCGGTCGCGAGATCGTAGAGTTGCGGCTGCGGCGAGTTGGCCGTCTCGGTGGCCGTCGCCTTGTTGAAGGCCACGCCCTGCGGTGCGGGCTGGATGAATTTCCAATTGCCCTCGCGCAACGCGAGCCGCCCCGAGTGTTCGATCACGTAATCGCGCCCGCGCGGCGATTGGCCGAGCAGCGCGGCACCGACATCGAGACTGTCGGGCGCGTCGTTGTCGCCGGGTTTAACGCCCGCCATCGCCGCGAATGTCGCGGCAAAATCCACCTGACTCACCATCGCCTCGGTCGTGGTGCCCGGCTTCACGTGGCCGGGCCAGCGCACGATGAACGGCACGCGCGTGCCCGCCTCGAAGCGGCTGTATTTGCCGCCGCGGAATGGGCCCGCCGGGCGGTGGTCACCCAGTTTCTCGACCGCCTGGTCCTTGTAGCCATCGTCGACCACCGGGCCGTTGTCGCTCGACAGGAGGACGAGCGTGTCGCGCGTGAGGCCGTGTTTTTCCAAGGCCGCCAGCACCTCGCCCACCTGCCAGTCGAACTCCACGATCGCATCGCCGCGCGGCCCCATGCCGGTCTTGCCGGCAAAACGCGCGTGCGGCACGCGCGGCACATGGATGCTGTGCGTCGCGAAGAACAGGAAGAACGGCTTCGCCTTTTCGCGCGCGATGAAATCCACCGCGTGTTTGGTAAACGTATCCGCCATGTCCTCGTCGACCCACTGCGCCGCCTTGCCGCCCGTGTAGTAGCCGATGCGCCCGACGCCATTGACGACCGCCATGTTGTGCCCGTGCGACCAATCCATCTTCAGCGTCGCGCGGTCGGTCACGCCGTTGAGCTCGCCCGGGAACGGCTTCTGGTAGTCCACACGCAACGGGTCCGCCGGATCGAGGCCGACCACGCGCTGCTGCTCGACGTAGACGCACGGCACGCGGTCGCCCGTCGCCGCCATGATGAAGTGATAATCGAACCCCACCTCGCGCGGCCCGGGGGTGATCGGCTTGTTCCAATCGATCGGCTGCCCCTTCGCGCCGAGACCGAGATGCCATTTGCCGACGACGCCAGTGGTGTAGCCCGCTTTTTTCAACAGCGTCGGCAGTGTCGCGCGATTGAGATCGATCACGAGCGCCGCGTCGCCCGGCAGCACGCCCGTGCCGTCGCGCCGCCACGGATATTCGCCGGAAAGCAGCGCAAACCGCGACGGCGTGCACGTGCCCGAGGTCGCGTAGGCGGCCGTGAAACGCAGTCCTTCGCGTGCGAGCCGGTCGACGTTCGGCGTCGCCACGCGCTTCGCCCCGTAACAGCCGACATCGCCATAGCCGAGATCGTCAGCGTAGATGATGACGATGTTGCGGGGACGCGCGCGCTCGGCGGCCAGCAATCCGGATGTTGCCAAGGCGAGAGCCGCGAGGCCCAACGCCGCGATGCGGGGGTGACGGGGTTTCATCAGGCGCGAGCGAAAACGCATCGCACGCGAAATACAACTCCGCGCACTGGACTTCGCCGGTCATTTTTTCTGCACTCCCCCATGCCCCCGCTGCCCCTCGCCCGTTGTCCAAATACCGCGTCTGAAGTCGCCGACGGCAGCAGGCCATCGCGTAGCGGCCGGCGTCCCGGCCTGCCGGTCCCCATGCGTCAAGATCGGCGGGCAGGGACGCCCGCCGCTACGGTGCGACTTCTGACGCTCGGCCTCGCGCTGCTCCTCGGCCCCGCCCTCGCCGCCGCCGATGTGCCCAAGCTCTATCGCGGCCCCGTGCAACCACACTGGCTCGGCCAGACGGCGCGCTTCTGGTATCGCGTCGACACGCCCGCCGGCGACGAGTTCTTCGTCGTCGATTGCCGCGCCGGTTCGCGCACTCCTGCTTTCGATTTCGCGAAGGCGCGTGCCGCTCTCACCGCCGCCGGCGTTGACCAGATCACGCAGGCCGAACTTTCCGCCGATTTGCGCCAACTCAGATTCAAGAGCGGCAACCGCTCCTGGGTGCTCGACCTGGAGAAATTTGAGCTGGCCGCCGAGCCACCCCGCACGAGCCCGACCGCCCCGGCCTCCGCCAGCGACGACGAACGCGAACGCCGCGGCCGCCCGGTGTCACCCGATGGCAAGTGGGAGGCCTTCGCCCGCGACGACAATCTCTGGCTCCGTGAAGTTGCCACCAAGCGCGAAGTGCCGCTCTCGCACACGGGCAGCCCCGGTCACACCTATCGTCGCGACGTGTCGCGCGCCCGTCTCGTCAGCATGCAATACGATCGCGCCGACGCCCCGGCCCACGAAGCCGACGTGCGCTGGTCGCCCGATTCGAAACATCTGGTCGCGATGCAGACGCGCACCGTGCCCGAGCGCCGCGTGACGCTCGTCGACTCCAGCCCTTCCGATCAACTGCAACCCAAGGTTCAATCGTATCCCTATCTCAAGCCCGGCGACGAACTGCCGGTCAGCCGGCCGCGGCTTTTCGATGTCGCCGCGGCCCGCGAGATTCCCGTCGACCAGAGCGCGATGCCCAATCCGTGGAGCATGGACCCCGTCCGCTGGGCGCCGGACTCGACGCGCTTCCTCTTTCAACACAACCAGCGCGGCCACCAACTCCTCCAGGTCTGTTCGGTCAACGCCACGACCGGCGCGTTGCGCGTCGTCATCGACGAGCGCAGCGACACGTTTGTGCACTACTCCCGCACCGGACGCTTCGTCGAATACCTCGATGCGTCCGACGAAATCATCTGGCCCAGCGAGCGCGACGGCTGGTGCCACCTCTACCTCTACGACAGCCGCGCCGGCCGCGTGAAGAACCCGATCACCCGCGGCGCCTGGGTCGTGCGCGGGATCGAGCATCTCGACCGCCGCTCGCGCACGCTGTGGTTCCGCGCCGGCGGCGCCGGTGGCCTCGACGATCCCTATTACGAGCAACTCTGCCGCGTGAATCTCGACGGCACGGATTTCAAAATCCTCACGCCCGAGCATGGCACGCACACCATCGCGTGGTCGCCCGATCACGCGTTCTTCGTCGATTCATGGTCGCGCGTCGACGCGCCGCCGCACTCCGTGCTTCGCCGCGCGAGTGACGGCAGCATCGTCTGCGAACTCGAAACCGCCGACGCCAGCGCCGTCCTCGCCGCCCGCGGCCGCTGGCCGCAGCGGTTCGTTGCCAAGGGCCGCGACGGCACGACGGATATTTTCGGGCTCATTCTGCGTCCGCGCGATTTCGACCCGGCGAAAAAATATCCCGTCATCGAACGCATCTACGCCGGCCCGCACGGGTTCTTCGTGCCGAAAGCCTTCGGCGCCCACGACGCCCTCGTCGAGCGCGGCTTCATCGTCGTGCAGATCGACGGCATGGGCACCACTGGCCGGTCGAAGCAGTTTCACGATGTCTGCTGGCAGAATGTCGCCGATGCCGGCTTCCCGGACCGGATCGCCTGGCTGCGCGCGGCGGCAGAGAAGTTTCCCGAGCTGGATCTCACCCGCCTTGGCATTTACGGCACGAGCGCCGGCGGTCAGAGCGCGCTCGGCGCCCTGCTCTTTCACGGCGATGTCTACCAGGCCGCCGCCTCTGACTGCGGCTGCCACGACAACCGCATGGACAAAATCTGGTGGAACGAGCAATGGATGGGCTGGCCCGTCGGGCCGCACTACGCCGCCAACTCCAACGTGACCAACGCGCATCGCCTCCAGGGCAAGCTCGTCCTCGCCGTCGGCGAACTCGACAAGAACGTCGACCCGTCCAGCACATATCAAGTCGCCGCCGCTCTCGCGAAAGCCGGCAAGGACTTCGAGTATCTCGTCCTGCCCGGCGCCGGCCACGGCGTCTTCCGCACCCCCTACGGACGCAGGCGCATGGAGGATTTTTTCGTGCGCACGTTCAGACCGTGACACCGCCATGCCTGCTCCAACCCGAGATCGCGCAGCCGAACCTGCTCTCCCTGACGAAACAATTGGATCGAGGGGGAGCGCGTTGACCCCAACGCGCTTTCCGGAGCCACGTCGCAGCCCAAGCGCGTTGCGGTCAACGCGCTCCACCTCAACTGCACGAAGCCAAGCACGGCATCGCCCGCGTGCAGTAGGGCGGGTCTGTGACCCGCCCTCGAACTCTCTCCGTGCCCAAGGGCGGGTCACATGCCCGCCCTGCTTCGCCGTCCCCGCCTCCGCCCAATGAAACGCATCCGCGTCCTCGACAGCCACACTGGCGGTGAACCCACGCGCCTCGTCCTCGACGGCGGACCCGACCTCGGCACCGGCCCGCTCGACGAGCGCGTCGCCCGCTTCCGCCAGAACTTCGACGCCTACCGCTCCGCCATCGTCAACGAGCCCCGCGGCTCCGACACCGTCGTCGGCGCCTTGCTCGTGCCGCCGCATCGCGCCGGCTGCGAAGTCGGCGTGATCTTTTTCAACAACGTCGGCTACCTCGGCATGTGCGGCCACGGCACGATCGGGCTCGTCGCGTCGCTCGCCCATCTCGGTCGCATCCGTCCGGGTCGCGTCGGCCTCGACACACCCGTCGGTGCCGTGGAAGCCGAACTGCACGCCGACGGCCGCGTGTCGGTCGCCAACGTGCCGAGCTTTCGCAAAACGAAAAACTTCGTCGCCCGCGTGCCGGGCTTCGGCGATGTGCGCGGTGACATCGCATGGGGCGGCAACTGGTTTTTCCTCGTCGCCGAGCACACTCTCGCACTCAAGCTCACTCATCTCGAAGCGCTCACCGATTTCACCTGGCGCGTCCGCCAAGCGGTCAACACCCAGGGTCATCCCGAAGTCGACCACGTCGAACTCTTCGCGCCCTCCCCCGCAGCCGGCGCGCACAGCCGCAACTTCGTGCTCTGCCCCGGCAAGGCCTACGACCGCTCGCCGTGCGGCACCGGCACCAGCGCCAAACTCGCCTGCCTCGCCGACGACGGCAAACTCGCCGAGGGCGCCACGTGGGTGCAGGAGAGCGTGATCGGCAGCCGTTTCGAGGGCCGCTATCGCTGGCTCGATCGGGCCAAAGGCGAAGTCGCGCCGGTGATCACCGGCACCGCGCACATCATGGCGGAGGCCACGCTTCACCTCGACGAGCGCGATCCGTTTTGCTGGGGGATAAGAGCATGAGGGCACATCTTATTTTTCTGACTGAGGCAGGACGCCTCCGCCACGTGGACGAGGCGTCCCGCCTCGTCGATTGCAGAAAAGCGAAATGCGCCCATAGCATGACTGCGAACAGGTGGAGCGCGATGCACCCAACGCGCGTTTGGTGGGAGGGGCTTTACGCCCCGACGAGTCGCGGGTTAAATCCGCGCCCACCTTCAAACCAGCGCGTTGAGGTCAACGCGCTCCACCTTTCATGAATCCCTCCCAGTGTCGGTGCCTGCTTGCAGGCGATCCCGTAGCGGCGGGCGTCCCTGCCCGCCGAGGTTTGCCGGGCGCCGCCATCGGCGGGCAGGGACACCCGCCGCTCCATCAGCCATGAGCCACATCCTCATCTGCGGCGCCGGCGTCATCGGCCTCTGCGCCGCCCATTACCTGCGCGCCCGCGGCCACGAGGTCACCGTCGTCGACCGCCACCCCGAGGACCGCGACGGCTGCTCGTTCGGCAACGCCGGCATGATCGTGCCGAGTCATTTCGTGCCGCTCGCCGCGCCGGGCATGACCGCGCTCGCGTTCAAATGGATGTTCGATCCGAAGAGCCCGTTCTACATCCGCCCTCGGCTCAGCGCGTCGCTGATCGGCTGGGGCCTGCGTTTCATGCGCGCATCCACGGAGCAGCACGTCGCGCGCTCCGCGCCGGTGTTGCGCGATCTCAGTCTCGCCGGCCGCGCGCTCTTCGAGGAACTCGCCGACACCACCGGCAACGACTTCGGCCTCGTGCAACGCGGGCTGCTCATGCTCTGCAAAACGCAGTCCGCACTCGACCACGAGGGCGCGATCGTCGCTCGCGCCCGCGAACTCGGCGTGGCCGCCGAGGTCGTGACCGCCGCCCGCGCCGCCGAACTCGATCCGGACGTGCGCATGGACATCGCCGGCGCGGTTTACTTCCCGCTCGACTGCCACCTCACACCGCAACGCTTCATGGCCACGCTGCTGCGCCTCACCCGCGAAGCCGGCGTGCAGTTCGCGTGGTCGACCGAGATCACCGGCTGGCGCAGCGAAGGCCGCCGTGTCGTCGCCGCGATCACGCCGCGCGGAGAAATCACCGCCGATGAGTTCGTGCTCGCCGGCGGCTCGTGGTCGCCCGCCACCGTCCGTTCGCTCGGCCTGCGTCTGCCGATGGAGCCGGGCAAGGGCTACAGCCTCACGCTGCCGCGCCCGCGCCAGTTGCCGCGGCTGTGCTCGATCTTCACCGAGGCCCGCGTGGCCGTCACGCCGATGGGCGAC
Organism: Verrucomicrobiota bacterium; assembly: GCA_016235555.1. Taxonomy (GTDB): domain Bacteria; phylum Verrucomicrobiota; class Verrucomicrobiia; order Opitutales; family Opitutaceae; genus JACRKC01. Next base: position 55,295 of record JACRKC010000066.1, on the reverse strand, counting down.
ACGCTGCGCGTCGGCGGCACCATGGAACTGAGCGGCCTCGACGAGTCGATCCGCCCCGAACGCGTGCAGGGCATCATCGAGGCGGTGCCGCGCTATTTCCCGGAGTTTCGCACCGCAGATTTCGGCGCCATCACGCCGTGGCGCGGCCTGCGGCCCTGCTCGCCCGATGGGCTGCCCTACCTCGGTCGTTTCGCGCGCTTCGATAATCTCACCGCCGCCACCGGCCACGCGATGATGGGCCTCAGCCTCGCCCCGATCACAGGCCGCATCGTCGCGCAACTCCTCTCCGGCGAGAGCCCCTCCATTGACCTTAAGCTGCTTTCGCCCGATCGCTTCGGCGCCTGAGAGCGGCAAACATTTCTTGGCCACAAAAGGCTCAGAAAACTCAGGATTCAGTATTTCTGTTGTGTGCATTCCGTGCCTTTTGTGGCCACTTTCCTTGTCTTCCCATGAACTGGACCGGCGTCATTCCCGCCCTCACCACCAACCTCCGCGCCAACGGCGCGATCGATCACGCCGCGTTCGCACGCCATTGCCGCTGGATGATCGACTGCGGCTGCACCGGCCTCGTCTGCTGCGGCTCCCTCGGTGAAGCCGCCACGCTCTCCTTCGACGAAAAAATCGCCGTCGTGCGCACCGCCGTCCAAGCCGCGAAGGGCCGCGTGCCCGTCGTGCTCGGCATCGCCTCGCTCTCGACCACCGAGGCCGTCGCGCTCGCCCGCGGGGCCGCGAAGGCCGGCGCCTCCGGCCTGATGGTGCTGCCGCCCTATGTTTACAGCACCGACTGGCGCGAGATGAAGGCGCACCTCGCGGCCGTCTTTCGCGCGACGAAGCTCTCGTGCATGCTCTACAACAACCCGCCGGCCTACAAAACCGACTATCTGCCCGCGCAGATCGCCGAGCTGGTTGCGGAGTTTCCCACGCTGCACGCCGTCAAGGAGTCGAGCGGCGACACCCGCCGCGTCACCGCCATCCGCCACCTCGTCGGCGGCCGGCTGAACGTGCTCGTCGGCATGGACGACGCGATCGTCGAAGGCATCGCCGCCGGAGCGCAGGGCTGGATCGCCGGCCTCGTCAACGCGTTCCCCGCCGAGTCCGTCGCGCTCTTCAATGCCGCCCAAGCCGGCGACCACGCGCGCGCCGATGCGATCTACCAGTGGTTCCTCCCGTTGCTGCGCCTCGATACGGTCCCGAAGTTCGTGCAATACATCAAATGGATCCAGGGCGAGATGGGTTGCGGCAGCGCGACGGTGCGCCCACCGCGCCTGCCGCTCGAGGGCGCCGAACTCGTGGCCGCAAAAAAGGCCCTTAGTCGGGCCCTGGCCACCCGCCCGACGCTCTGATCCGATCGGACCGCGAGGGGGGCGCCTCTCACTTCGGAGCCGACCGCCGTGAGAAATCCTCAAACAGCGCCCGTAACGTCTCCTGTTCGAGTGCGCGCCAATGCGACGTGACAAACGCGACGCCGGCGGCCTCACCGAACCGTTCGTCGCGCGCCACCTGTTTCGCATACCACTCCAGCGCCTCCGCTTTGCGCCCGGTTCGGTGGCACGCGAGCGCCAGGCAAACCTCGATGTTGGCCGCGTCGTGATCCACGCCCGCATACGCCTGCCTCCATTGCTGCAACGCTTCGTCAAACAGTTTCAAATTGAACAGCGCCCACCCGTAGCTCACCCGGTGTCCCTTCGCGCCCGGCTCCGCCGCCAGCGCCTTTTCATAATGCTGTCTGGTGGTCGCCGCGTCGCCCTTCAATGCGGCCGCGTAGCCGGCATTGATCAAGGCGCGCGCATCCACCGGCACCTGCACGCAGCCCCACAGCATCAGCGACACAAACACCGACACGACTCCGACTCCCGCCCACGTGCGAACGGTCGCGCCACCCCGCCGCGCCGTCCGTTCATGGCAGCGATTACAGATTGGAGCCGTCAGGCGTTCACCCATGCCCCCATTCGAGCCGCTTCGCGTGGAAACTCAAGGCACCTCGTAAATCTCCACCAGCGCCTCGCCCGTGAGTCCGCCCACGCCCGACACCTGCACGGTGTAGCTGCCCGGATCGAGCGTCACCAGCAGCGCCGCGTCCTTGGTGTCAGCCGCGAGTGGAAACGCGCCCACCGCCCCGAACGCCGCCGCCAGTTCCGCCCCGCCGCCCCAATCGTTGTTGCCCGCCATCGGCGCACTTGCCCCAGCCGCGATCAGATCGACCCGCGTGTCCGCCAGCGCGCCGTTCACGCCAAACGCCCCCAGCGTCGGCCCGATCGCGCGAATGAGCACCTTGCGCTTCGCATTGCCGGCCACCACGAACCCCGCGAACAGCGCGCTCTCCCCCGCCCCCACCTGCGTGCGGGCCGACACATTCGCGAGCCGCGCCGCCGTGGTGTTGTTGGCATCGTAGAGTTCGACCAAAGCGATGCCACCGTCGCCGCCAGCTCCGGACACCTGCACCGAATAACCGCCGCCATCCAGCGTCGTGAGCAGCGCCGCATCCAGACTGCCCGCCGGTAACGCAAACGCTCCAATCTGCGCCGACGTCGCGACGATCTGCGCCGCGTTCGCCGCTCCGCCCCAGTTGTCGTTGTTCGTGACGAGCGTGCTCCCCGCGTAAAACGCCAGCCGCGGATCGACCACCGTGCCGCCCACGCCGAACTGCGCGAGCCCCGGCCCCACGCAACGCACGAGCAGCGGCTTGCCGTTGCCCGCGACCACAAATCCCACCGTCAACGATCCGCCCGCCGCGAGCGTCGAGCGGATGGAGAGATTCACGATGCGGCTCGTGTTGACTGTGACGACCGCCGCGCTCGACGTGACCGAGCCGGCCGCATTCGTGACGACGACGGTGTAGCTGCCCGCGTCGCCCGCCTGCGCGCTGCTCACCGTGAGGGTCGCGCTCGTCGCGCCCGGGATCGCCACGCCGTCCTTCCGCCACTGAAACGTCGGCGCCGGCGTGCCGCTGGCGGTGACGGACAGCGTCACCCCTTGCCCACCCTGCACGGATTGTGCGAGCGGCTGCGTCGACACCACGGGTCCACTACCCACCCCGATCACCGCCACGTCGCTGATCACGGTTCCTGCGGCATTGGTGACCGTCACCGTGTAGCGCCCGGCGTCCGCCACCTGCGGATTGGACAGCGTCAGACTCGTGCCCGTGGCCCCGCTGATCACGACACCGTCCTTGCTCCACTGAAACGTTGGCGCTGGAAACCCCGTCGCCGCCACCAACAGTGCCACGTTCTGCCCGGGCGTCAGCGCATACGATTGCGGCTGCGTTTGAATCTTCGGCGCGACCGCCGGCACGCCTTTCCGGATCGTGTGGCTCCCCGTGTCGGCGACGTAGATGTTGCCCGCCGTGTCCACGGCTATGCCGGTCGGCTGAAAGAAGCGCGCGACGGATCCCATGCCATCCGCGAAACCCCCGACGGACTGTTTTCCACCCACCGTCGCCACATACCGCCCCACACTCATCCGGCGAATAACCGAATATAGAGCATCAGCGAAATACGCGTTGCCCTCCGCATCGACCGCTACCGCACTGATCGCACCAAACCAAGCGGACCGCCCGACTCCATCGATATTATCGTAGCCCCGTCCCGACCCCGCGATCGTTGTCACATCGCCGTTCGTCGCGATCAGCCGCACCAAGCCCCCATCCGTTGCCATGATTTCGCCGGTTGGTAGCATGGCCAACGCGTGCAGGTTGATAAACTTCGCCGTCGTCGCGCTTCCATCGACCGACTCGAGCCGGGCGTCGGAACCCAAAATTGGCGAGGCCACTGTCGGCGAGCGGCCAACAAACGTCGTGACCACCCCCTCCGGTGTGACTTTCCGCACCGTGCTACCGTCCACGACAAAGATGTTGGCGTTTCGATCGAAGACGAGATTCGTCGGATTATCGAAAATCGCATTTCGGCCCGTCGCATCGTAATTGCCGCTATACTGATAGGTGGTCGCCGTGCTGCCGGCTACCTGCACCAAGGTCACCACCGGCTCTGTGCCCCCCGCCAACGTTGTAACCACACCCGAAGGCGAGACCGTGCGCACAAACCCCCGGGGTATCCGGACTCGGGACCCGATCTGAGAAGAGCCCGAGCCAAACCCCGTCGTGTCGAGATCCGACACGGCAACGTTGCCGCGAGTATCCACTGCGATACCATTCAACCCACTCAGCCCGAAACGCACTTCCTCGCCGACACCGTCCACCACCGATGAGATCCGGGCGTTTCGCTCACTGATCGAAGCATTTGACGGAATGCCCGCCAACGTCGTGACCACGCCAGCCGGGGAGATCTTGCGCACTGCACCATTTCCCCGATCCGCGACGTAGAGATTACCTTGCGCGTCGATCGCCAGCTTGGCCGGCGATTTGAAGCGCGCCAGCTCACCCGGGCCATCCACGAAGTCCGGCGTGCCTGCCTTGCCCGCCAACGTCGTGAAAATGTATGGCGGCGTCAGTTCCTGCGCCAGCGCCACACCGCACACCACGGCCGAGATTCCGATCGACGAGAGGAGATTTCTCATAATCGCAGGCCATCCTGCCGCAGGCCCACTCCCCGCTCCAGTCGATTATCCGGGAAATTCTCCCGACCGCCCGTCGGCGCACGGCTTGCACTGGCCGCGCCTTTTCGAACGCTCACTCGTCCTGCCCCACGCCTACTTGATGCGCCCTCACCCCGTCCTCCGGCCGCTCGCAACGCTCGGCTCCGTCGTTGCCTTCACCGCATTGTCGGTCGCGTCCCACGCGCAAACCACTCCCGCCCCCGAGCCCTTCACCAACTCCCTCGGCCTGCGTTTCGTGCCCATCGCCGCCGGCGAATTTGTCATGGGCTCGACGGCGACGGCCGCCGACCCGGATGAACAGCCGGCGCATCGCGTGAAAATCGCCGCGCCGTTTTTCATTTCGGAGACCGAGGTCACCGCCGCACAGGTGCTTCGTTTCCGTGCGGTCGCCGAACTCACGCCCGACTACGCGCCCTACGCCGCGGGAGTGAGCTGGCGCGATGCGATGGCGTTTTGCGCATGGCTGAGCCTGCGCGAGGGCCGCGCCTACCGGCTGCCCACCGAGGCGGAATGGGAATACGTCTGCCGCGCGGGCCGCACCGACGAGGCCGTCGCCGTCGCGCGGCAGTCCTGGGAATCCGCTCCCGACGTCGCCAACCCGTGGGGCGTGAAAAACATGCTCAGCGGTCCGCTCGAGTGGTGTTTCGATTCGTATGGCGACTACCCGGTCGACGACGCCACCGATCCGGTCGGCGTCGAGAGCGGTTCCATGCGCGTCGTGCGCGGCGGCGGGCTCGACACCGCGCCCAGCCCCCCGGCCGCGTCCTTCCGGCGCCCATCCAACCGCGCCGCGGCCCCGCCACGTTTCGGGCCGTATTTCGACGGCATGCCGAACCCACAGAGCTACGGCCTGCATCAAATCGGTTTCCGGCTCGTGTTCGCGCCGCTGCTGAAAACCAAACCCCAACCGGTGCTCGCGCCCTTCGTGCGGCAGGGCGTAAAGCCGCTGATCGCCGCCGTCATGCGCGGCCCCGATCCGGCGGAGCCGTATCTCCGCCTGCGCCGCCTGCCGCTCGCCGCGCCCGCCGTCGATCAGGCGGCAGCTGTCCGGTCTGACGACGGCGCGTCCACCGCGGACCGCGGTTCGCTCAGTCTCGGATTCGACGTCCTGCCCAATGGCGACGCGCTGCTCGTGTTCGCCCGGGCGCGACGCGAGTTCGATCCTGCGACGCGTCTCCTGGCCGCGCGCCTGCGCTTCGGCGCCGACCAGTGGGACCTGCCGTCGGTGCTGCTCGACACGCCCGATGCCGCCGACCAGGCGCCACTGCTCTGGCACGACCGGGAAAAGCTCTGGCTGTTTTGGGCCCACCCTTACGCGGAGGGGCATTTTCCGTTTCACTACATCACCTCGCGCGACTTCGGCCTCACGTGGAGCGACGTCACCTTCCCGCACATCACCGGCCCGCTCGGTCCGGCGCTCGAACGCCCGCAGCCCCTCAACAGCGTGGTCGTCGACGACAGCGGCGCGATCTACCTCGCGGCTGCAGCGGCACCAGGCGGCCCGTTGGGCGTGCAGTCGATGCTCTGGACCACGCGCAGCGGTGGCACCGCCTGGCACGACACCACCGGCCGGACCTTCGGCCGCCACACGGCGTTCGCGCTGACGCGGGACGGCGCCATCCTTGGTCTGGGCGGGAGCGATTCGCAGATCGGAAAGTCCCTGCCGCGCGCGCTCAGCCGGGACCGCGGCCAGAGCTACGAACTCAGCAGCTCATCGCTGCCTCCGCTGGAGCGCGGCCAAAGCCCGGGTCTGCTCCGGCTGGCGAGCGGACGGCTGTTTTTCGCGGGCGAATTTCAACCGTCGAAATCCGGGAGCGGTGCGGACTCGATCCGCCAGGACGGCCGGTATGTCGCGCTGTCGGAGGACGACGGCGACACCTGGCGTTGGAAACGGCTGCCCGAACCCTCGCCGGCGCCCCGCACCGAATCCGGCGCCGGCAACTCGGTCGCCCGCCAGGCCCCAAACGGCCTCGTCCACCTGCTCGCCACGAGCGGCGCCGCCGCGCTCCACTACGAAATGAACGAAGCCTGGATTCTGAGTGAAGCCACCTTCGCCGATGGCGATCCGACCGTGCAACGCAGCCGCGCCACCACCATCGCCGCGGTGGAAGGGCACGCCGACATTTATGCGGCCGGGAAGCCCCACATCCTCTGGTCCCTCGGCACTGCCGACGACGGTCGGGTGCTGCTCGAGGGCATAGAAATCTGGCATCACGCCAACGGCACAAAGCAGCGCGAAGCGACCTACGTGCGCGGAGTCAAAATCGGTCACGAGGCTTATTGGTCGCCCGAGGGGATCAAACTCTGGGAGTGGCTGCATCACGCCGACGGCACCAGTCACCACAAGGCCTGCTGGCCCGACGGCACGCCGCGCGCCGAGTCGACATGGAAAAATTTCGAGCTCGTGCCGGGCACGGAAAAGTTCTTCGAGCGCGGAGTGAAGTGAGACCAACGGCTGTTGAGATCTGGATGATCGTAGGTCGGGCTTTACGCCCGACATCGTCCGACCGCAGGCGTCGGGGATAAACCCCGACCCACCACGCGACCCAATCGTCCATTCTTCAGCAGCCGTTGGTCTGAGACCCACCTCCCGTAGCTTTCAGATTTTCCGTTGCAGGCCCGGCCGGGTTTCCGGTGTGAATGCACCAATCGTTCCCGCGGAGGCCGGCCCGCTGGCGCGCGCCAGACCGCGCTCGCAAGCGAGCTGACCTACCGCTGCAAAACCAAACCGGAAACCCGCGAGGCCGCCCGGCCACCGGCCGGGCCTACAGTCCGAAGGCGAGGTGACGTTGGCCTGATACCAGTAACGAGACGTGTTCGGACTTTGCAGGGCCGCCGCTCGTCGGCGGGCCGGCCGGAGACCGGGGTTACTTTCGCAGCATCGCGTCGCGGCGGGCTTTGAATTCGTTGCCGGGGCGCCACTCGGGCCACTTGGCGTCGTTGGCGATCTGGAGGCCAACCTTCAGGAGGAACTCGGTGTCCTGCGCGGCGCCTTCGAAGGTCCACTCGGGTTTCACGTCGTCGGTGACTTGATGGTAGTCCTTCGCGATGTAGGCGGCGACGAGCTTCTCGCCGTGGTCGTCGGGCTGGCCGATGAACTTTTTGCCGGACTTCGGATAGTAGGACGGCACGCCGACCTTCGCGAATTCGAAGTGGTCGCTGCGGTAGTAGCTGCCCCGCTCCGGGCGGCTTTCGGGCTTCATCTCGCGGCCCTGGGCCTTGGCGACGGCGATGCCGATGTCGTCGATCGTGGAGGCGCCGAAACCCACGGCCTCCATGTCGCTGGTGCGGCCGAATTGGTTGGCGCCATCCATGTTGAGATTGGCGACGGTGCGGGTGAGCGGATAGAGCGGGTTTTGCGCGTAGTAGCGCGAGCCGAGCAGGCCTTTTTCCTCGGCGGTGATGGAGAGAAAAATCACGCTGCGCTTCGGCTGCTGGGCGGCGGGCAGGGCCCGGTAGGCTTGAGCGAGCTCGAGGAGCACGGCCACGCCGGCGGCGTTGTCGGCGGCGCCGTTGTAGATCTGGTCGCCGGCCTTGGTGGTGTCGCGGCCGAGATGGTCCCAGTGCGCGGAGTAGATGAGGTATTCGTCGCGCAGCCGGGGATCGGCGCCGGGGAGGAGCGCGATGACGTTGCGGGAGTCGACTTCGCGGAGCGTGTTGTCGACCGAGAACGAGGCCTTGGCCGGAAACTGCACGGGGCGGAAATCGCGCGTGCCGGCGTATTTCTTGAGGGCATCGAAGTCGCGGCCGCACGCGTTGAAGAGTTTCCTGGTGGCCTCGAGGGTGAGCCAGCCGGAGAGCGCGACGTGGCCGGCGTTGCGGTCGGGGGTGTTGATCTCGAAGTTCTCGCGGCTCCAACTCGTGATCACGACACCGAAGGGATAGGCGGCGGGACCGGTTTCGTGGACGATGAGGCAGGCGGCGGCGCCTTTCTGCGCGGCGATCTCGTATTTGTAGGTCCAGCGGCCGTAGTAGGTCATCGCGGCGCCGCCGAACAGCTTCGGGTCGAGCTTGCCGGTCGCAACGTCGACGAGGGGCGGGTCGTTGATGAGCATGACGACGGTCTTGCCGCGGACATCGACGCCCTTGTAGTCGTCCCAGCCAAACTCCGGCGCGACGATGCCGTAGCCGACGAAGACGACGTCGCTGTTTGTGCCCTCGACGTGCGGCTGCACGCGGGTGGAGAACGCGACGTAATCGTTGATGTTCTCCACCGGCATCGCGTTGCCGCCGACGCGGAAGGCGAGCGTGGGCTTGGAGGTGATGCCGACGAGCCGGGCGTTTTGAAAATAGGTGCCGTCGGGATTGCCCGGCTTCAGGCCGAGCTTCCGGAATTCGGCCGCGAGGTAGCTGACGGTTTTCTCCTCCCCGGGCGTGGCCGGCCCGCGCCCCTCGAATTCATCGGAGGCAAGAATCCTGGTCCGGGCGAGGATGCTCGCGGCGGAGATGCCGTGGGCCGGTTCGGCGGCGCGGGCGACCGCCGCGATCGAGAAAAGAAACAGGAGCGGATAACGCATCGCGGCAGTGTGGGAGCGCGTGGAGGGTTGGCAACCTCGCGCGCAGGAGGTTTCAGGCGCAGGGCGCAGACAGTAAAGATCCTCGGGGCAAACCCCGAGGCATCAGACCAATTCCATCCTGCAACCTCCGACCACTCATCGTAGCGGCAAGCGCCAGCGAGCCGACGCGCCCCGACTCGCTGGCGCTCGTCGCCACCCAACCAAGGCGAAGCAGGTTTACCCGCCTGTGGCGGCGCCGCAGGCGACCAGGGCTTCACGGTATCGGACCCACGCCGAATAAAACCCAGCCCGACCGACCTGACGCCGCCCCGCCGAAACCGGCTGGCGCAGCGACCCCGAGATTTCGTGGGGTGCAGCCGCGAGCGCGAGCGAGTGGTTTCCGGGCGAGCCACTCGCTCACGCTCGCAGCTACCCGGCGTTGCGCTGTCTCGTTTCTTCCGGGGCGCTGCCCTAGCGACTCCCGGCGGCCGGGTAGCAACGCACGGCGAACAGTGCCGCCGGCACGTGGGCCGCCGGCGCCGTGAGCTCGACGTGCAACTCGCGCGTCGTGACCGGCTGCGGCAGCACGAGCACGTTGCGCGCGTGGTGATTGTCGGCGCATTCCGCAAGCACGGCGCCGGTGTCGTCCCGCACCCGGTAGCGCGCCACACAGAACGGCATCCGCCGCTCGGGGTGGCCCATCAGCACCGATTCCATCGGGTGATCGTAGTCCACGTCGAACATGAGCTCGACGCACGCGATGACTTGCGGAGTCGGCCAGCGCAGCGTGAGCACGGGGGCGGTGTCGGCGAAGTCGGCCACCCACGCGTTGGGCTGGCAGGTCGGGCGGGCGACGCCGTTGACGACATGGTGCGCCGCAAAGGCCGCCAGCGGCGTGGCGAGGCGCAGCGCCAGATTGCGTCCCTCGGGCCGGCGCTGCGGCTGCCAGAATTCGAAGGTGTCGATCCCGATGCCCGGCGGTGGCATCTGCGTGGCCGAGGTGGCCACGGCGAGGTTCACCTTGTGACACAGCGAGAGCACGCCCGTCAGGCGTCGCTCGCTCGTGCGCAGCCGCACCGCTCCACTGCCGAAAAAACAGACGAACGCATAGCGGGTGTCCGTGAAGGTCGGCGCGAAACGCACCACCACCGGCTGGTTCGCTCCCGGCGGCAGCGGCATGGTGATTCTTTCCAGCGTGACGTCCGGTGAGTGATTGTCCGGCCGGGCGCTCTGGCGCAGCTCGGCCCGCAGTTCGGCGGCCTGCGCGACATCGGCAAACACCGTCAGCTCCAGCCGCGCACCGGCGGCGACCGGCAGCATCATGGCCCAGCCATCGTCCAACGAGACGGACGGGCCGTCGGGCGGAAGCTCGGCGAGCCGCAGTTCGCTGGTGGCCGAGATCACCGCCCGCGGCGCCAGGTCCGTGTCATCCTGCAGCGTCACGCCCGGGAGATGATGCCCCACGCGGAGCAACGCCCGCTGCAACCCGCCGATGCGCGCGGGTGCACCGAGCGCCCTCGGCGCAATCCCCCCGCGGCGGCAGAGCGCGGCGGCCAGGCCCACCGCCTGGCCGGTGAGCGCGCACGTGGCCATCACGCGGCTCGAACCGAACGCGACGTGGGACGCACTGATGATGCGACCCGCGAGAAAGAGGTTGGTCAGATTGCGGCTGTAGAGGCAGCGATACGGAATCGGGTAGACGCCTTTCGCGTGCCACTGCGTGCAGCCGGATTCCGCGGAGAAGACTCCCTCAACCGGGTGGAGGTCCATCGCCCAACCGCCAAACGCAACCGTGTCCGGGTGCGACCGCTGTTCGACGATGTCCTGCTGCCGGAGGATGTAGTCACCCTCGAAGCGGCGGCTCTCGCGCTTGCCCGGGATGTGGCCGACCCATTCGAGCGTGAGGTTCGCGGCCTCGGGAAACTGGCCGCTGTTCTTGATGTGGTGCCACACGCCGTAGACGACCTGCCAGAGTTCCCACTTGATGCGCTCGGTGTCGTGCACGGTGTCGAGCAGACCGCCGTGCTCGATCCACCAGAGTTTGCAGCCGTGCTCGCGCGCATTGAACTGCCGCCAGCGCGGGATCTTCGTGATGTCGGTGAGCGCGAAACCCGGCGCCGTGAACTGCACCGGCCGGCCCGTGTCCTTCGAGTAGAAATAAAGCGAGTGGCCGAGCAGATCGCCGCCCGCCGTTTCCGGGGCGAAGCCCTCGCCGAATTCCGCGCGCGACTCCGCGCCGACGCGAAACGCCGCGCCGGCCATGAAGCCGACGATGCCGTCGCCCGACGCATCGCAGAACAGCGGCGCGTGCAGTTCGTAGCGCGTCGAGTTCTGCGCGCAGAACGCCCGCACGCTCTCGATCGTGTCAGCGTCGCGTTTCGTCAGCTCGTGGACAGCGGTGTTGAGGAGCAGCGTGATGTTCCGCTCGGCGGCGACCTTTTCGAGGAGCAACGCGTCGACGAGCAGCGGGTTGCCCTCGGGATTGCGGAACATGTTTTCGACGAGAATCTCGTCGATCACGCCGCCTTCGCGGGCCCAGCGGTTGTTGTTTCCCATGTGCGAGGTGGCGCCGAGAATCCAGAGGCGCACCTCGCTGGAGGCATTACCGCCGAGCACGGGGCGGTCCTGCACGAGGACGACCCGGAGGCCGGCGCGCGCCGCGGTGATGGCGCAACACGTGCCGGCGAGGCCGCCGCCCACGACGACGAGATCGGCGTCGTGGCGCACGGTGCGGAGTTCACGGGAGGAGGCGGGAGGAGCGAGGTGCATCAGCGAATTGATGGCGCGGCCGGAACCGCGGGACGCGGCCGCAGCCGCCACAGCAGCAGCCAGGCGACCGGGTGGAGGCAGGCCATGATGAGGAACCAGCGCGCGTAACCGGCGCCCTGCACGGCCCCGAGCAGCGGTCCGAGCAGGGTGTTGACCGCGCGGTCGAGGAAGCCGGCGCCTTTGCCGGGGCCCGACACCATTGCGGCCACGAGGGTGTTCATCAGGATGCCGCCGATCGTGCTGCCCGTGGCGACGACGCTGAACACCGTGCCGAGGCACGCGCGTGGCACGAGGTCGACCACGAGCGAGCTGATGTTGATCAGCCACGCGAGCGCGGCGAAGACGGCGATCACCGTGAGCGTCATCGCGCCGTCGAGGCCGGCTACGTGCGCGATGAACGGCGAGACCGGCATCAGGCACGCGCATCCGAGCATCACCCAGAGCCGGCTCTGCGCCGGGGCGATTTTCCGTTTCACCAACACCCCCGACAGCCAGCCGCCGGCGAGGCTGCCCGCGCCGGCCGCGGCATAGACGATCCAGGTGATCGTGAGCTGATCCTGCGCGACACCGCGCGCGGTGTGCAGGTATTTCGGAAACCAGAACTGATAAAAATACCAGACCGGATCCGTGATGAGCCGGCCGAGCAGCAACAGCCACACGACGCGGCTCGTGAAAATCTGCCGCCACGTCCACGGCGCCTCGTTCACCGTGCCGCTGGTCCGCGCCTCCTCGGCGGTCGCCTGGTCGAGCATCCCGAGTTCGGCCGCGGTGATCTGGTTCGATTCGCGCGGTTGCCGGTAGAACAGCCACCACGGCACGAGCCACATGAGCCCGAGCAGCCCGGTCACGACGAACGCCATCCGCCAGCCCGCGCCGGGGCCGAACAGGTCCGCCACGAACGGCAGCTTCTGCGCGAACGGAAAACCCGCGAGCGGGATGACGAGATACGGCGCCACCGTCGCACCGATCGTGGCTCCCATCGTATAGATGCCGATCGCGAGCGCGCGCTCGCGCGCGGGAAACCACTCCGCCACCACCTTCGAGGCCGCCGGCCACACGCCCGCCTCGCCCAGGCCCAGTCCGAAACGAAACACGCCCAGCGATCGCACCCCGTGCGCCGCGGCCGTCAGCATGTTGGCCACCGACCACCACGCCACGAACAACACCATGCCCGCCCGTGTGCCGAGCGCATCCACGATCTTTCCGGAGATCAGATAGGCGATCGTGTAGGCGACGAGGAAGAGATTGACGACGTTGGCGTAGGCGCGGTCGTCCATGCCGAGGTCGCGCTGGATCGTCGGCGCGAGCGCCGAGAGCGTCTGCCGGTCGACGTAGTTCAACACCGCCGCGAGAAACACGAGCGTGAGGATGGCCCAGCGGAAATGCGGGATGCGCGCCATCGGTTACCTTTCGAGTGCGGCCCAATCGGCTTGCACCGTCCGACCGTCGACCGTCGTGCCGCTCAACCGGAAACGCAGCGCCTGCGCGTCGGGCGCGAGCGGCACCGTGAACTCGAACGGAAACGCCGCGTCGACCATGACCTTCTCCGCGCGTCCGTCGAGGTAAGTGAGCGTGACATCCTTGAACCTCGCATCGTCGTCGCGGAGGTAGATGAACGCCGTCGTCGCCACCGTGCCGAAGTTCAGGACCATCGCACGCGCGCCACCCCACTCCAGTTCGAGATAGTCGCGACGCCACGCGTCGGTTGGCTTGGTGGCGACCAGCGCGTCCTGAAATTTCGGCGCGACCGTCAGCCCTTCGATTTCAAAGGCGGTGAGGCCCATTGGAGGAACCGAGACGGTCATAACTCCATTCTTGAGATCACTGGCGATCGATTCACGAGCCAACCGTCGCACGTTATTACCAACGCGCACATCTCGTCTGAACATCGCTTCCGAGGCACCCACTTCGTTCACTCGATACACTTTGTCCTTCAGTTGCGGCAGCACTGCAGGATTGAACGTCACCTCCGCCGTCACCGGCTCCGGCGACTGGTTCGCAAACGCCAGATAAAGCCCGCTGCGCCCGCGGGCGGCCAGATGGTTGAGCTCGACCGTGCCGGTGGTCTTCAACAACCGCGGCGGCAGCCAGAGCACGGCATCGTCGCGTCCGAAAAACTTCCCGGGCCGATCACCGTAAAATTTGCTCTGCAGGTAGGCGTAGCCCTCGATGTAGCGCGAAGGGAAATCGATCGCGCCACGCGAACGGGCGAAGAAGTCGGTCACGAGGTAATCCAGCACGAGCGACATGTGCGGCCAGATATGGTTGTAGTGAAATGAATTCACCGAGAGCTCTTTGAACGGCCGCAGCGGGTAGTCCGCCTTCTCGTAGATCGTCGTGCGGGCGGTGTTGAGGTGATAACCGGGAAAATTCCGATAGCGCCCGACGACCGCCGCGCGCGCCACATCGTGGAGAAACGTGTCACCCGTCAGTGCCGCGATCCGCAGCATCCACGGCGCATGGTGCGCCATGAAGATCCCGCGGTGACCCGCCATCGTGCCCGACGACTCCGGCGTGAGCCCGATCTCCGACAGCCGCCACGCCGGCACGCGTTCCTCGGCGGCGCGCATCGGGGCGTGGCCCTTGCTTTGCAGATACCAGTAGACGGGCGCCCTGCCGCCGGCATTCACCGGCACCTCCGCGTCCGGCACGCGCGGCCCCATCCAGCAAAACATCGCATAGCGCCGCGCGCCGCGATGCGCCGCGTCGAGGTAGCGTCGCTCGCCCGTCGCTTCGTAGAGTTGCAGGAAATTCTGCCATTTCGGCGCCCAGCCCACCCAGAAAAACAGCGCCGAGGCGCTGAAGTCGCTGGCCAGGGTCTCGCCCTGCTCGCGCAAAAACTTGTCCGCGCCCGCCCGCGCCGCCGCGAGATAACGCGGTTCGCGGGTCGCGAGAAACATCTCGGTGAGATTCGGCCAGCTGTCGCCGGCGACCGCGTCGTCCAGGTTCAGCACCCGCGTGCGGCCGAGTTCGCGCTCGGCGAGCATTCGCAGCACCGGCGACGCGCCATGCGTGAGCCCGGCGAGCGCCGCGAGTTCGCTCACCGGCGCACAGGGCCCGAGCAACGCGCGCGACGGACTCTGATTTTTCTGGTTCCGGTCGAGCGAGAACAGGAACTTCTCCCGCGACAGCAGAAACTCCACGATCGGGTAGGCGCGCCGCCGGAAGATCTCCGGATCATCGGCGACGAGCGCGAGGTTGAGCGGATTGAGCGACGAGACGTTTTTCACCGCGCCGGGCACGTCGGTGGAATACGAGCACCCCTTCAGCTCCTCGATGAACCAGCTCCACTCGCTCATCCCGTAGTCGATCATGTTGTCGAGGGTTTCGTTGAGCGGGCAGAGCGCGTTGCGGCGGAAGTCGCGCAAGCCACAGAGGCGCCGCGCGATTTGCTCGTAGGCGCCGGGGATGTCGGCGCGAGCCGCGAACAACCGCAGCTTGAACGAAAACGCCGCGCCCGCCGCGCGCTTCGACTCCGCCCCGCCGAGCAGCGGCGCAAACACCATCGGCCGCGCGCGCCCGTCCTGCTCGCGCAGCGCCACGGCGTAGCGGCTGTTCGTCAGCACCGGCAGCGGCTCGAACGGAAACTCATCCGCGTCCGCGACCACGCCGAGCGTCGTCGCGCCGCGGCGCACGAGCGTCGCCGGCACGGGACACTGGAACGCCGCCGTCACAAACGACGCGTGCGGGAAGCGTTTCTCCGTCCAGATGAACGGCTGCCAGATCTCGTCCGCCTCTTCCGCCGCGCACGCGGGCGCGCCGACGTAGCCCACCGAAAAATAGCCGGCCGTCCTCGGCTCCAGCGTGAAACGCAGCACCGGTTCCCCATCGTCGTCCGGCAGCGCCACGCTCGCGCTCAGTTGAAAATCGCGTTGTTCCGCGAACTCGAACCGCACCTCCCGTCCCGCGGCCGCCGCGCGCGTCGCCCGCATCCGCACCGCCGGAGCCGCGGCAAATACGTCCGGCGTCCGCGCCTGGGTGTCGCCTTGGAGAATCCGATCGTCGAAACCGTCGCCGGCCTGTCCGCCCGAACGCACGGAGCCCGCCTTGGCCGCACCGCGACGCGGCTCGGCCCCGGTGGCCTTCCAGGTGATCACGTTGTATTGCACGCGCGGCACGCCGGCCGGCCGCATCGCCGGCTCCGGATCGGTCGCGGCGCGCAACACCACGAAGTCGCCGCGAAAGACCCACGCGCCGGCGTCCTTCGTCACCACGCGCACCGCGCCATCGGCCAGCGGTTCGATCGTGTAGCGTGCGTTCGCGAGCGACTGGGCCACGACCAGTGGCGCCGCGCAACCGGCGGCCAGGCTCGACCAAACGAAAAACCGGAGCGCGCGCTTCATCGTCAGAATTCGCACCTCAGCACCGCGAGCCCCGTCGCCGGCAGTTCGACCCACGTCGCCCCGTCCTGCTGCCGGACGTTCAGCGTTTTTCCCGCGGCGTCGCGCGCGGTGATTTTGGTCCAGGCCGTCGCGCGTCCGCCCGTCAGCGCCGCGGCCGCCGCGTGCACCTGCGCCGTCGTGGCGCGGACGCTGTTGTTGAGCAGCACGACGTAGATCTTGCGACCGTCGACCGTTCGGGCGAGCACGCTGTCCACGGCGGCATCGCCGGTCGTCACCTCGCCCCAATGGAGCGCGGCCGGTTCGCCAAACACCTTTCCCGGCGCAAAACCGTAGCTCGAGTGCGGTCCGACTTTCGGCGTGATGAAGCCACGCGGAAACGCCACGGCTCCGCCCGAGCGCAGCTCGACCTCGGCCAGCAGGTAGTCCGTGATCCAGCCGATCTGCCACCAGGCGTGATGCGGATACGGACCCGCACCACGGTTCATCGCGTTCCAGTAGTATGACGCCACACTCGTGGCCGGATCGACGAACGCATCGCGCGCCCAGGCCGCCGCCCGGGCGAAGTCGCGGAACAGCGGCTCGCCGGTCAGCCGGTGCAGCCGCAGGAACAGCCCGGCGTGACTCGCGAGCAGGATCGGGCCGCCGCCGTTGGCCGAGCCGAGCGCGGTGCCGTGTTCGTAACTGAGGCCTTGCTGGCTGATCTCCCAATCGGCGCGGGTGGTTGGATTCACTGTCTTCGGTGCGGTGGTGGCCCGCGGATGGGTGTAAACCGAGGTCAGGTAGAACCGCCCGGCCGCGATCCCCGCATCGCGGTAGCGCGCATCGCCGGTGGCCGCGTGCAGATCGAGGAGCGCCTGCGCGATCTGGGCGGTGGCGAAGTCAGGCGCGAAACGCGCATCGCCGCACACCCCGAGAAACGCGCCCGGCTCGACGGCCTGGCGGATCAGCCAGTCGGCGCCGCGCCGTGCCGCCGCGAGGTATTTTTCGTCGCCGAGCACGCGATGCGCGACGAGCAGTCCGTAGAACGTCGGCCGCAGATCGCGCAAATCCGTGAACACCGGACGCTGGGTGGCGCGGTCGTAGGCCACCTCCCAGTGGCCGTCGGTGTGCTGCCACGCGAGCAGACGGTCGGCGCCGAGGCGCAACCGCGCCCGCAACTCCTCGTCGCCCGGCGCGAAGAGCAGGATGTTGCCCAGATCGAGCATCGTATAGAACGTGAGCGCGACGGGCTCGACATAGTCGCCCCACTCCTCGGTGAAGCGACGGCTCTTCGACAGGAAATACTGACCGACCGCCGCGCCTTGAAAAAACCCGGGCGCGCCCTGCTGCTGCACGAGCTTGAACGCCCGCGCAAACGGCAGCCGCCCGTCCACCAGCCGCGGATCGCCGGTGAGCGCGGCGAGCATCCACATCGCACCGTAGTCGGAGTTTTTCATCGCATCGCGATCCGATCCGACCACGCCGCCGTTGTAAGCCTGCGCGCCGAGCGTGACGCCGCCAAACTCCTCCGTGCGCCAGAGCGACGTCCGGTCGTCTGCGACGTAGCGGTGCATCGCGCGCAGCCGGTCACTCAGCGAGCGCGCGGGCCGTTTCAGCGTGAGGAATTCGTCGAGCTTGTAGAGGTCGTAAGCCGTGTGGCGCAGCACCGTCAGCCAGTCGCCCACCCGCAACGAATAGCGAAACGCCCAGGTGCGCGTTTCCCCCGCGGCGAGTTTCGAACCGGCCTCGCCGAGCACCGGATGGTAGAGCGTGGGCGCGAGCCGGCCGGCGCGGTTCATGTGCGAGAGACCGAGCTTCCACGTCGCGCGCGTGTCGCGATCCACCGCCCACGGATCGGCGGCCGTGCCCGGTTCCGCGATCACGCCGAGCGTCGCGCCACTCTTCGCCGTCATGATCGAGGCGAGGGTCGAGGCCACGCGCTCGCGCGCGAGCACCGGCCGGTCGGGCAGCCCCTGACCGTAGCCGGCGGCGAGCACGAAATCCGATTGCAGCGCAGCGCCCTGGAAACAGCCGGGCACGACGGCCCAGGCGAGTTCCGCCGGCGCCACGGTCGTGAGCGTGGGCGTCGCGAGCGAGAACCAGCCGGCTTTCTTGGCGGTGAGCGCGAGCGTCACGCGCACATCGCCGGGAAACGCCGGATCGAGCGACCACGTGGCCCGCACCTCGGCGGTCTCGTCGGCGTGCCGGAAAACCCACGCGCCCTCGCCCGCCCGCTCCGCCGCCGCGGGAAAAAACGTCCGCGCTTCGCCCGCGATGTTCAGCGCAACCGGGCTCGTCGTCTCCTTCCACTTGCCGAT
The DNA here is from genome assembly GCA_016235555.1 of Verrucomicrobiota bacterium. Classification (GTDB taxonomy): domain Bacteria; phylum Verrucomicrobiota; class Verrucomicrobiia; order Opitutales; family Opitutaceae; genus JACRKC01. The sequence continues at coordinate 36,839 of JACRKC010000066.1, read as the reverse complement.
CAGGTAACGGTAGTGCGCCTCGGGGAACGCGCTGCCACTGCCGCCCGCCCACGCGATCGTGACCGGCGTCTTGTCGGGCGCGGTGGCCGAGTAAAGCAGCGTGTATTCGCCCGACGGGGCGCCGAGCGCACGGTTGCCGCCGGCCGTGCGCACCGTCGCCTCGGCGAGTTGCCAGCCGGACGGCGTTTGCTGCCACGCGAGCCGCACGCCCGCGTCTTCGAGCACCGGCGTGGCGTCCGCGCCGCGCAGGGCGGCGGCGCAAACACTCAACAGGAGAATAAAGACGCGACGGAGGCGCATGAGGCGGAGGCGCTGGGGTTTGGTTTCGGAACGTCCACACTGCGGTCCGACCCGCGCCATGACAACGTCCGGCGCGCTCGACAGTTGACAATCCCGCCGCCGCACCGCCGCCCTGCCCGCGTGCTCAACTGTCGACCAGTCCAGTGCTTTTTGCCTCCCGGCGATTGGCTTATCAGGACGGTTTGACCTGACGGCGCCTTCGCTCCGTCTGCCAGGAACCACTCTGTTCGCTCCCTGCCATGAAAACCTCCCGTTCGTTCTTCCGCCGCATTCTCGGCGCACTCGCCGCGTTGCTGTTCGCCGCCGCGCCCGGATTCGCGCAGGCCCCCGGCACCATCGAGGGCCGCGTGCTCAACACCACCAACGGCGCCTACCTCGAAAACGCCCGTGTTTCCATCGAGGGCACGACGTTCCAGACGTTCACCAACAGCTACGGCGAGTATCGCCTCACCGGCGTCGCGCCCGGCTCCGTGACGCTGCAGGTGTTTTTCACCGGGCTCACCCCGCAGACCGCGACGCTGGCCGTCGCCGCCGGCCGGACGTCGACACGCGACTTCAGCCTCACCCAGCTCGGCATCGCTCCGAAGCCCGAGGGCGACCCCGTCCAACTCGACGCCTTCGTCGTCGCCGCGGTCAAGGAGACCAACGCCGCCGCCATCGCGATCAACGAGCAGCGCTTCGCCGCCAACATCAAGAACGTCGTCGCCGCCGACGAGTTCGGCACCGTCACCGAGGGCAATGTCGGCGAGTTCCTGAAATTCCTCCCCGGCGTCACGCTCGACTACACCGCCGCCGACGCCCGCTCCGTCGCCGTGCGCGGCCTGCCATCCGCGGCCTCCGCCGTCACCGTCGACGGCAACCGCATCGCCAACACCGGCGCCGGCGTGGCGAATCGCGTCTTCGAATTCGACCAGCTCTCCATCAACAACGTCTCCCGCATCGAGGTCACGAAAGGCCCGACACCCGAAAGCTCCGCCGATGCGATCGGCGGCACGATCAATCTCGTGAGCAAGAGCGCGTTCGAGCGCTCGCGCGCCGAGTTCACCTACCGCGCCGTGCTCAGCATGAACCACCAGTGGCAGCAGGACGCGCAGTTTCTCTCCCTCGGCCGCTCGCCGGGCCCCGGTCGCGAGGCGCGCGCGAAGGTCCTGCCCGGTTTCGATTTCACCTACGTGCGCCCCGTCTCGAAGGACTTCGGTTTCACCGTGACCGGCCTCAGCTCGAACATCTTCAACCAGCAATTCACCTCCGGCCCGCGGTGGAATCCCACCAGCGGCGGCTCGAATTTCGCCACCCTCGCGAATCCCGCGATGACCGGCTACCAGTTCAACGACGGCCCCAAGATGACCTCCCGCTACTCGATGGGCGCCACGCTCGACTGGCGCGTGCGCCGCCACGATGTCGTGAGCGTGGGCGGTTCGTGGAGCGCGTTCGACGCCATGTTCAACAACCACGTCGCCGTCATCAGCACCGCCGCGCCCACCGCGTGGAGCCCCACTTACACGCAGGGCGGCACCGCGGGCAACGTCTCCCTCTCCCCCTCGCAGCGCAAAGCCGGCCGCGCCACCTACGTCCTCAACGCCAAGTGGCGCCACGACGGCCCCGTCTGGAAACTCGACGCCAGCACCTACACTTCGCACTCGAAGGGCCTCTTCCGCGACATGGATTACGGCTACTTCCAAGGCGTCACTTACAGCCTCACCGGTCTCAGCGTGCGCTTCGACGGCAACAACGAAACCCGCCCCGACAACATCTCCGCCACGCTCGCCGGCGCCCCGCTCGATCTCCGCAAACTCGCGCCCTACACCGTCGGCACCGCCAGCACGCAGCCGGTCGATTCGCTCAACACCAACAAGGGTATCAAGGCCAACGTGAGCCGCTACGTCGACCTCGCCGGGCTCACGTTCCAGGTGAAGGCCGGCGTCGATGCCCGCCGCGCCACCGCCGAGGCGCGCCGGCCGTTCCGCCGCTGGACGTTCCTCGGGGCCGACGGTCGCGCCGCCAGCGGCGACGAGCGCGCCGGCGGCTACGACTTCGTCGACACCGGGCTCTCCACCGTGCCCGCCCCCTACGGCAACGGCGCCTGGCAATTCCCGAGCGCCTACAAGGTCTACGATCTCTTCAAGGCCCACCCGGAATACTTCCAGCACGACGAGGCGTTCGCCATCCAGCAAAACGCGCTCAACTCGAACGTCATCCAGGAAACCATCACCGCCGAGTATCTGCGCTTCGATTTCCGTCTCCTGAAGAACCGCCTCTGGATCGTCGCCGGCGCCCGCCACGAACGCACGCAGGACGACGGCTACGGCCCGCTCAACGACGTCTCGCGCACCTACCAGCGCACCGCCTCCGGCGCACTCGTCGACGGCAACCCCAACGTCGCCGGCATCCAGCCCATCAAGATCGTCGCCGACACCGCCACGCTCAACCGCCTCCAATACACCGATCGCGGCGCGCACATCGAGAAGAGCTACGGCGACTACTACCCGAGCCTCAACCTCACCTACAACGTCACCAGCGATCTCATCGCGCGGGCCAGCTACGCCGACACCCTCTCGCGCCCGAACTACACCAACATCATCCCCGGCACCACGCTCCCCGATCCCGCGAGCACCACCGCCCGCACGATCACGATCAACAACGTCAACCTGAAGCCGTGGACCGCCCGCAATTACGACGTCGCGCTTTCCTACTACACGAAGACCGGCGGCGAGATCACGGCCGGCGTGTTCCGCAAGGACATCAAGGATTTCTTCGGCTCCACCGTCGTCGACGTCACGCCCGAGCTGCTCGACCAATACGGGCTCGACGACAGCTACGCCACCGGCGGCTACCTCATCAGCTACCTCTCGAACGTCGGCCGCGCGCGCATCGACGGCACCGAGTTCAACTTCCGCCAGCCCCTGAAATTCCTCCCGCCGTGGGCGCGCGGCGTCAGCGTGCGTTACAACATCACGCAGCTCCACCTCACCGGCAACCGCATCGCTGACTTCAGCGCTTTCATCCGCCGCAGCCAGAACTGGGGCATCAGCCTCGAGCGCCCGAAATACAGCGTGCGCGTCAACTGGAACGCCCGCGGCCAGCAACGCCAGAGCTCCGTCGGCGGCGTCGCGGAGCCCGGCACCTACATCTACGTCAACTCCCGCCTCACCATGGACGTCGACGCCGAGTATCGTTTCCGCAAGTCCGTCGGATTTTTCCTCGGCGCCCGCAACATCATGGGCGAACCATTCGTGGTCGAACGCTACAGCCGCAACACCCCCGCCTACGCCAAGCGCTACCAGCGCGACGACTACGGCATCGCGATCTCCGCGGGACTCAAGGGCTCGTTCTAACGCCGGCCGTCGGCCCGGCGCGGCCCGTCAACGATTGACCGCGGCGGCGCTTTCCACGCGCCGCCGCGTGCGCTCCACTGCGCGCACCCAGTAAACATCCCCGGGGCGTTTGACCAATCCCACCACGCAACCTTCGACCACTCATCGTAGCGGCGAGCGCCAGCGAGCCGACGCTCTTCGACTCGCTGGCGCTCGTCGCTACACCAACCAAGCCGAAGCAAGTTTACCCGCCTGTGGCGGCGCCGCAGGCGACCAGGGCTTCGCGGTATCGAACCCAATGAGAATGAACCCCGTGCGCGCGGTTTTCGTCTTCACCCCGGCCGTCCTGCTGCTCCCGACCCTCCGCACCACCGATGCGCCGGCCAGCCTCTGACCGTTTCCCCGCCCGCTGACCATGCCATTGCTTCTTCGCCTCGTCCTCCTCGTCGCCCTCGGCCTTCGCGCCTTCGCGGCCGCGCCGAGCGCCGCCGCCGGTTACGAACTCAAAGTCACCCTCGACCGCGCCGACCACACCTACCGCCGCGGCGATCGGGTGGCGTTCACCGTTTCTCTCTCGCGCGACGGAAAACCCGTGACCGTCCCCGACGCCAAATGGAGCATCACGCAGGACGGCGTGCCGCTCGGCCGCGAGGGCGTCGCCGCCGTCCCCGCCACGGGCCTCGTCCTCGAGGCCTCCCTGAGCGAGCCCGGGTTTCTCCACTGCCTGGTCGAATGCACGCCGCCCGCCGCGGCCAAACTCACTGCGCGCGGTGGCGCCGCCATCGATCCGCTCTCCATCGCGCCGAGCCTGGCCGCACCCGCGGACTTCGATGCGTTCTGGACCGCGCAGAAAAAACAGCTCGCCACCACCCCCGCGCGCCTCCGCTTCACCCCGGTCGCATCGCCGGCCGCCGGCATCGAGTGTTTCGACGTGCAGGCCGATACCGGCGTCGGCCGCGGCCTCTCGGGCTACCTCGCGCGTCCGGCGGGCGCGAAGGCCGGATCGCTCCCGGCCATCGCGCTGTGCCACGGTGCCGGAGTCACCACGTCACGCCTGGCGTCCGCCGTGAAATGGGCGCAGGACGGTTTTGTCGCCCTCGATTTCAACGCCAACGGCCTCCCCAACGGCCAGCCGCGCGAGTTTTACGCGGCGCTCCAGGCCGGCGAACTCAAGGAATACTATCTCCAAGGCCGCGAATCCCGGGAGACCATGTATCTGCGCGGCATTTTCTTCCGGCTGCTCCGCGCCATCGACACGCTGGCCGCCCAACCCGGGTGGGACGGCCGCCACCTCGTGGCGCTGGGACGCAGCCAGGGCGGTGGTCAGGCCATCGCCGCCGGCGCACTCGACTCGCGGGTGACGTATGTTTCCGCCGAGATCCCCACCTTCTGCGACCACACCGGCATCACCGTGCATCGCATCAACGGCTGGCCGCGGCTGATTCCGAACGGCACACCGCAACCCGACCCGCGTGTCGTCGAAGCCGTGCGCTACTACGACTCCGTCAATTTCGCGCCCCGCATCCGCGCCCAGGTGTTCCTGACCGTCGGTTTCATCGACCACATTTGCCCGCCGACCGGGGTCTATGCCGCCTTCAACCAGATCAAAACCACCAAGCACCTCTGGCCGCACCTCGACACCGGCCACGTGAGCCGGCCCGACTACGAAGCCCGCGTGCGCGACGAGGTCCTTGCCTACCTCCGCACCTCAGCCCCGCGGTGACACGGACGCCCTTGCGCGGCCGGTTGGCCGCGCTCTGCTGCGCGCCGGTGAGGCGAAGCGACCGCTTCACGACCGTCGTCTGCCATCCGCCTCGTCACCTTGGCGCCGCAAAACCGTCAAACCTCCCGTTGCCCCGCTCAACCTCACGCCTACCATGATTCCCCGTCCGTTCTCCCGCCGCGAGTTTCTCAAAACCTCGACCGCCGCAGCGACGCTCTTCGCCCTGCCGCGCTTCGCCATCGGTCAGGAAGGCCCGCCGCCGAGCAAAAAGGTCAACCTCGCCTTCATCGGTGTCGGCGGCATCGGCGGCACCGCCCTCTCCGGCTGCCTCGGCGAAAACTACGTCGCGTTCTGCGACGTCGACGACGAAACCGCCGCGGGCAACTACGCCAAGCACCCCGGCGTCCCGCGCTTCCGCGACTACCGGAAAATGCTCGAGAAAATGCGCCGCGACATCGACGCCGTCGTCGTCTCCACGCCGGATCACTCGCATTTCCCGGCGGCGTTTCTTGCGATGGAGATGGGCAAGCACGTCTACGTCCAGAAACCGCTCACGCACGACATCTGGCAGGCGCGCACGCTCCGCCGCGCCGCGCACCGCTTCAAGGTCATCACGCAGATGGGCAACCAGGGCCATGCCACCGAGGGCATCCGGCTCGCCAGGGAATGGTTCGAGGCCGGCGTGCTCGGCGAGGTGCGCGAAGTGCACGCGTGGTTGAGCGGCCCCGATTTTGCCAAGGGACATTACTTCCGCATTCCGGAAAAATTCCCGCCGCCCGCGCTCGCGGTCCCGGCGACGCTCGACTTCGACTGCTGGCTCGGGCCGGCGAAAAAGCGGCCGTTCACCGCCGAATTCGCGCCGCGGCTGTGGCGCGGCTGGTGGGACTTCGGGACGAGCATCCTCGGCGACTGGGCCTGCCACACGCTCGACGCGCCCTACTGGTCGCTCGACCTCGATCAACCCACGCGCGTCTCCGTGGTGAACCTCGAGCCGATCAGCGACGGTTTCAGCCACCGCTCGTCGCATCTCAAATTCGACTTTCCGGCCCGCGGCTCGCTCCCGCCCGTCGCACTCCACTGGTATGACGGCGGCCAGCGCCCGCCCATGCCGCTCGACTGGGACCGCAAGAAATCGCTCGGCGGTTCCGGTATGATGATGGTCGGCAGCAAGTGCACGCTCATGACCGGCGGCCGGCCCGACAGCCCGCGCCTGCTGCTGCCGGAGGCCGACTGGCAGGAGTTCCTGAAAAACCGCCCCGCGAAAAAGATTCCGCGCGTGATCGGCGGCCCGTTCCAGGAATGGCTCCGCGCGATCAAGGGCGAGGGCCCGGCGCCCGGGTCCAACTTCGACTACTCCGCCCGCCTCACCGAGGCCGTGCTCGTGGGCGTGCTCGCGCAACGCATCAACCGCGATGTCGAATGGGACGCCAAGACCATGCGCGTGGCGAACGTGCGCGACACCGAGGACCTCGTGCGCGTGCCCGCGCGCCGCGGCTGGAATTTCGGCGACCACGTGTGGCGGAGCTGAAGCCAAAGCCGCGCTCGGCGTAAACATCCCCGGGGCAAGCTCCGGGACATTTGGCCAATCCGACCATGCGACCTTCGACCACTCATCGTAGCGGCGAGCGCCAGCGAGCCGACGCTCGTCGCTACCCAACCAAGCCGGAGCAAGCTCCGGGGTATTAGACCCTACGAGTATGAAACCGCGCCTCCTCGCCTTCCTTGGCGCGTTCGCCGCCCTTGCCGGCGCCCGTTCCGCTGAGCTCCCGTTCGCCCCGCTCGCCGCCGGCCCGCTCGGCGAAGTCCACATGAAGGAAGGCGACCGCGCATTTCTCGCCGAGTATTTCCGCGGCACCGACTTCGCCGCCGATCCGGTGGCGTCGCGGCTCGAAAACGAAATCGGGCGCCAGCCGCCGCCCGGCGGACTCACGAGCTACGCTGCGCGCTGGTCGGCGACCGTCATGCCGGTGGTGAGCGGCGAGTTCACGCTGTCGCTCCGCTCGACGGCGTCGGCGCAACTCAAGCTCGACGGCCGCATGCTGCTCAACCGCTCCGCCGCCGCGACGAACTTCGCCGAGCGCGCCACCACCAAACTCACTCTGACCAAGGGCAAACCCTACGAACTCGTGGTCGAGTTCATCAATCTCACCGGCCGCGGCGAAATCGCCGTCGAGTGGCGCGCCGTCGAAGGCGCGGCCGTCACCGCCGCGGTCCGGCGCGAGGCCATTGCCGGCCCCGCCGCCGGCACCGCGATCGGCGCGCCCGCGCAGCTCGCCAACGCCACCTACACACTCGACTCGCGCGCCGATGGTGCGTTCGTCGTCACCGAAAAGGCCACGGGGGCAAGCGCAGTGTTCGCACCCGAGTTCGCGGTCGTGTTTCAGCCTCGCGGGCACGAGATCAAGCTCGACCCAAAAGGCTCGCACTACCTCGACGATGGACCGGTGGGCGACACCAACTACCTCGTCCCCACGTGGGACAAGGAGCCCGATTTTCTCACCGCGGCCCATCCGCGCACGCGCCTGCGTGCAACCGCCGTCGAGCGGCGCGGCGCCGCGCTCGCGTGGCAGTTCGCCCCGCAGCCCGACTACACGATCAGCGCGGAGATCACGCTCCCGGCCGACGGCACCGAGCCGCTCGTCACGATGCGCCTCGCTGCGAAATCCGCCGGACAATTCTCCCTCGGTTACGTCGGCGCGCCCACGCAGCCGATGGCGGGCGCCGACTGGATCTGGCAGCCGCTCGTGTGGCAGGAGCGGCGGTTTCCCAACCGCGCCTATCTGACGAAGGAGTTCGAGTGCCCGATTCCGTTCACGCTCGCCGGTCTCGGCGGCAACACCGTCGGCGTCGGCGCCGACGCACGCGAGATGCCGTTCCGCATGCCGACGAACGAGAACTCCCGTTTCGGCGTGCTCGTGCGCAACGCCGCCGGCGAGGCGCAGCCGCAGCTCTTCGCGCCCGTGCTCGGCGGCCCCGACTCCGCGATCGCCGCGGGCGGCAGCTACACGTTCGCCGTGCGGCTCGCGGTGCGGCGCGGCGGGTGGTTCGACGCCTTCAAGCACCTCGCACGCTCGCTCTACGGTTTCCGCGACTACCGCGAAAACGCCCTCCGCTCGCTCAACACCACGATCGAGAACATGGCCGACTACGTCCTCACCGACCGGTTCTCCTACTGGTATCCGCGCTACAAAACCTGGGGCTACCAGAACGACGGCGGCCCCGGCGCCGGCCGCCAGCAGTCCGCGGCCGACGCGCTCTCGCTCGCGCTCGTGTTCGACCGCGCCGAATTCCTCGAACGCCGCTCGCGGCCCACACTGGAATATTTCCTCTCGCGCAACACGGTCTCGACGAAATTCGCCGAGCCGAAATTCATCGGCGGCCACGTCAACAACGCGTGCGACCTCACGGCCGTCTACCGGCTCACCGGCGGCCGCACGACGGTGATCCGCGAGCTCTTCGCACGCGACTCGGCGGGCGCCGAGACCGGCAAGGAGCCGCCGCCGCCGCGCCGCAACGAGATCTGGGTCACGCGCAACGCGCTCACCACACACCTTGTGAACTACCGCCTCACCGGCGACCGTCGTTCGCTCGACCACGCCTGCGCCGCCGCCGATCGCTACCTCGCGCTCCGCATCGATCGGCCCGCGGAAAATTTCGGCGACCTCGGCAGCTCGGTCTGGCCGGAGCTGGCCGCAGCCTTCGACCTGCTCTACGAATTGCATGCCGACACCGACGACCCACGCTACCTGCGCGCGGCCGTCGAGGGCGCGCAGGAGTTCGCCGCCTACGTCTACCTGGTGCCGGTGATTCCCGACACACCGTTCACCGCCAACCCCGGCGGCCGCTACCACAACCAGCCCGTGCCCGAGGAGATCGTGCCCGCGTGGCGCGTCGCCGCCAACGGCCTCACGCCCGAGGGTGCCGCCACCGCGCACAGCCACCGCGGCATCTTCAACGCGCCCTACGCCGGCTGGTTCGCCCGCCTCGCGCGCGACGCCGCCGAGCCGTTTTTCTCGGACATCGCGCGCAGCGCCGTCGTCGGCCGCTACGCCAACTACCCGAGCTACGCCTACCGCAACGGCTACACCACGCTCCACCAGCAGGCCGACTACCCGCTCCGCCCCTTCGAGGAGATCAAGAAATTCACCTCCGCACACTACAACCACCCGCTGCCGATGACGGCGTTCCTCGTCGATTTCCTCGTCTCCGACATCTACGCGCGCTCCGATGCGTTGATCGACTTTCCCTCCGAATACACCAACACCGGCGCCTATTTCCGCAACAAGGTCTTCGGCGCACGCCCGGGAAAATTCTACGGCGACACCGGCGCGTATCTCTGGCTGCCGAAACGCCTCGTGACCGCCGACACGGTGCAACTCAACTACGTCGCCGCCCGCGGCACCGGCCGGCTCTACCTCGCCTTCTCCAACCAAGCCCCGCGGGAAGTCACCGCCATCGTCACCGTCGATCCCGCGCGTGTCGCGCTCGCTGGCGCCCACTCCGCCCGCACGTGGACGAACAACCAGCCCGGCCCCGCGCTCACCGTGACCGACGGTCGCGCCAAAATCACCGTGCCCGCCAAGGGCCTTGTCGCCCTCGCGATCGACGGCGCCGCGTGCACGACCGAAATCCAAGACGCCGTCCTCGATCCCGCGACGCCGCCGCTGCCGGCAGGTTCGTCGCAGAAAGTGAAAACCTCCTTCGGCGAGGTGACCGCGACCGCGCTCCGTTTCGGCCGCGGCCTGACAAGCGTGCACGTGTGGCTGAAAGCCGGCCCCGAGCAAGTGAAGCACGCCACCTGCACCGCCGACTTCGGCACCGGCCCGCAGCGCTTCGAGTGCGCGGAGTTTCCCTACGAGTTCACGATCCCAGTGCCCGACGGCGCGAAGGCGTTCCGCTGTCACGTGGAGACGGAAACTGTCAGTGGGAAACTCGACCTGGCCGAACTCTCCGTCCCGCTACGGTCGTGAATTTCGTTCAAATGATGCAATGCCACCAACGCACCGGAAACCGCTCAAGGTGTTGGACCACTTCTTCGAAAACAACCGCAGGACAACCAAGTGGGCAGTCGATCCAAAAAGCTGAAAGCGGCGTTTGGACTTCAGATTTCACTCCCTTGTAGTCGAACGCAGCGTAGGCTTCGTCATTCAGGTGCTGCCGGGCATCGTATACTTCTGCGCCGGGCAGGGCGCGGATCGCGCGTAAGAGGCAGCGAAGTAAACATCCCCGGGCAAGCCCCGGGGCATTTGATCAAAGCCAATGCATCGCGCAATTTCACCTCGGCTCGGGGAGCGCACCCGTCTCGGGTGCCGAGACGCAGGCGCTCCCCGGAATTTTCCACCTACCCCCGTTTCCAACCAAGCCGAGCAAGCTCCGGAGTAAGTCAACGGTGGACCAACCGCGGCGTTGAGCGCGGGTCCACGGCGCCTCCGACTGGCGCCGTCCCGGACCCCCGCCGGCCGATGACCCCCGGCGGTCGTTGCCCAAACCCAAGCCCTCCGCCTCGCCATGAATCCTCCCGTGACCGTCCGTCCCGCCGCCGCTGCTTTGTCTGCGTTGCTCGTGCTTTCCCCGTTCGCCGCCGCCCAGACCGCCCGGCCGTCGCCTGCCGTTGCGGCCGACCAACCGGTCACACTGCCCGAGTTCCGTGTCGAGACCAACCAGGATAACAGCTACCTCGCCACCGAGACGACCTCCGGCACCCGCACCGCGGCGAAGCTCCTCGATCTGCCGTTCTCCGTGCAGTCGCTCCCGAGCGAGTTCTTCAACGATTTCATGCTGTTCGATTTCGACGAGCTCAACGGCTTCGTCAGCAACGTGAAACCCGCCGACGCGGCCGGCGCCGGCAACGGCGGCTCGCGCCTCCGCGGTTTCGGCATGCCGCAATTTCGCAACGGCTTTTCGATCATCCAGCAGCCCGATTCCAACAACGTCGATCGTGTCGAAGTGCTCAAAGGCCCCTCCGCCGGCGTCTACGGCGCGACCGCGCCGGGCGGCGTGATCAATTTCATCACGAAAAAGCCGAAGGCCCGCGCCGAGTCGTCGCTCGAAGTGATCGGCGGCGACAACCACTACAAGCGTGTCAGTGGGAGCACCACCGGCCCGATCACGAAGAACGTGTTCTACCGCCTCGACGGCACCTACTACGATTTCAACCGCCCGACCGACTGGTGGTATAACCGCACCCTCGATCTCAGCGGCGGCCTGATCTACAAGTTCAACGCCAACACCTCGGTCAACCTCGAGTTCGCCTTCACGCAGCGCAACGCCAACCCCTTCGTGGTCTTCACCCGCTGGGTCGATCGCAGCAACCGCACGCAAGGCCTCGTCTACACCATCCCCGAGGATCAATATCCCGGCTACGGCGAGCGTCTCACGCGTTTCAACCAGGCCGGCCCCTACAACCGCTACCAGCGCTACAACAATTCGAGCTACCTCACCTTTCAGCATCGCTTCAACCAGGTGTGGTCCGTCCAGGCCAACCTCTCCAACACCAACCGCCACTTCCGCCGCTTCGGCCCCACGAGCCTCGGCAACTGGAGTTTCGTCACCAACAACTGGACCGGCTCCCGCTCCCCTTATCACCAGGAGTTCGTCTACGAGCAGGACGGCGCGCAGGTCGATTTCGCCGGCAAGTTCAAGACCGGCGGCGTCGTCCACCAGTCGCACGTCGGCTTCGACTGGATTTACCTCGGCCAGAAACAAAAGACCTGGAACCTGACCAACGCCGCGGCGATCACCGCGTTGCTGCCGCCGGGTGTCACTCTCGCGGCGTGGCAGAAACCCAGCCCCTTCGACCCGGACTTTCTCGTCCGCGCCGGACAGCCGACGTTCGTCGACACGTGGCCGATGGTCGATGGCTCGACCTTCAATCTCTACAACGAGGAGCTCGGCGTGTTCTACAATCACATGGCCTCGTTCGCCGACGAACGTCTCGTCCTGATGGCCACCGGCCGCGCCGACACCTACACCATCCACCGCAAGCAACCGCTCAGCACGCGCGCCACACTCCGCGACGCCACTTCCGACAAGAAATACACCACCTACTCGGTCGGCCTCAGCTACAAGCTCGCCGGCGAGAAGCTCGTCGCCTACGGCAGCTACGGTAGCTCGTTCGACCCCAACCCGTCGGTCGACACCAACACCGGCGACGTCTACGGCAACACCGAGGCCACCGGCGGAGAGCTTGGCTTCAAGGGCGTGCTCCTGCACGGCAGCTTTTCCTACTCCGCCGCCGCTTTCACGGCGCGCCAGGAAAACGAGACCACGAGCAACCCCGACAATCCCGGCGGCACGAATCCGCTCCTCCCCGCCCTCGCCCCCGGCGGCAGCACGCGCTCGCGCGGCATCGGCCTCGATGTGAGCGGCAAGCTCACGACGAACCTCTCGCTCATTGGCAACATGGGGTGGCTCGACGCCCGCACCGTGCAGAACCGCGCGGCCCCCGCCAATGTCGGCCAGCGCGTCGCCAACAGCGGCCCCGCCCGCAAAGGCAGCGTCGCCGCCACCTACGCGTTTTCGGGCCGGCTGCTCAAGGGTCTGCGCGCCGGCCTGACCTACTACTACTCGACGGAGAATGTCCGCATCTACAGCACGAGTGCGACGACCACCACGGTCTACCTCCCGGCGAACAGCTATTGGGGCGGCATGATGGCCTATGCGTGGAAGGTTCGCGGCAATAAAACCCTCAGCCTGCACCTCGCCGTCACCGACATTTTCGGCCAGCAGATTCTCACCGACAACGCGTTCTGGCCGGCCGGCGCGCAGTGGAAACTCAGCACGGCCCTGCGCTTTTGATCGCGCGCCTCCCGCCCCGCTACCTCCCGGCGCGATAGTTCCCGACGGCCTCGCTCGTGCGCAGGGCCCGCCGGTAAATCCGCAGCGATTGCACCGCCGGATCGAGCTTGAGCTTCGGCGCCCCGTTGGGTGCCCGCAGGTGCGGACTGAACCGTCCCCAGCCAAACTGCCGCTCATCGCCGCCGTCGCCCAGCACCCCGTCGATCACGAAGGTGATGATCTTCGGCCCGCCGTCGACTGTGACGACGACGTGGTGGACGCCGCCGGGGCGGGCCTTGATGGCATCACTCTCCCACGACGATTCACTGCGACCGTCGTTCATCGTGATGCGCACCGCGCCGCGGCCGGTCGTCGCGACCACAAATCCGCGACCACTTTCGTCGCGGTTGTCCAGCAGCACGGCGCCGGGAGAATCCGTCTCGGTGGTGCACCAGAGATCGAGGCTGAAACCGGCCCGTTGGTCAGCGCCGCCATGATCGGCGCGTTTCCCGTCGCGGAGGTGCCACTCCGGCAGCTTCGGCATCGCCACCTCCCGCGGCAGCGGCTGGCTGCCCGGCAGCGTCAGCACCAGCCCGTCACGGACGACGGTGCGGGCGGCAAACTGATTGAACAGGCCCTCGACCAGCGCCGGCGGGATTTCATGCACCCGGCCGACATTTTTCTGCGTTTCCGTGACGAAGAACCGGCCGCCTTCCTCCACCAAATCCGGATAGCTCATGCGGATGAACGGATCGTCGTCGTAGAGGAGAATTTCCGGTTGCGACCACACGATGATTTTTCCGCCGGGTGTGTCGCGCTCCTCGCCGGCCATGAGCCAGGCCGGGTTGCGGTCGTTGTAGGGATTGCCCGTCGCGCCGGTGGCATCGGCCTGCATGCGCGCTATGATCGGGCCGCCGTGGTTGTGAAACCAGTAGAGGAATTTCCCGTTGCTACAGCGCCAGACGAAGTTCGCGGCGCGCGGGTGCTTCACGCGCGGCCCGCCGGGCGCGTAGGTCTTGTAGGCCGGCGGCGTCCACGACCGGCCGCCATCGCGACTGTAGGCGGTCGCCGGCCAGCCGTCGGTGGTGCGATAGACGCAATAGAGCGACCCGTCGCTGAGCGCCACGAGGCTTTGCTCCTCGGCAACGCGTCCGCCGCCCGCCGGTGTGCGCAACCCGAGGTCGCCCCCGGGCAGGGTCTCGAACGTGATCCGGACCGGGTCGCGCTCGGTCAGGATATTCGCGCTGCGCAAAAACGCGCCCTCCGACTGCGCGAAGAACCCGTTGCCCATCGCGCCGACCTTGTGCAGCACCAGCAACACCGCGTCACCGCGGATCAGCGGCCGGCCGACGTTCCAGAAGAAGCGCAGTTTTCCGCCGTAGACATTGCTGCGATCCGTCGCGAATTCACGCACCGGCACCTCGTAGCGCTGCGCCGACCAGCTCCGTCCGTGATCGTCGCTGAATTTGAAAACATAGTGGCCCAGCGAATCGACGCGCTTGTAGACACCGCGATCCTCGCGTTTCACCTCGGCGACGCGATCCGTGTTGTGGTTGTAAAAGGCGTAGACGCGACCGCCGGGCACCTTGAGCAGCACCGCGTAGGACGCCTCGGGGCCATCCACCGGCTCGATGCCGACGATCTGCTCCCACGTGCGCCCCTGGTCGCGGCTGCGCATCGAAACGACATGCTGCCCCGCGGCACCCTCGACACCTTTTCCGGTCGTGATGGCGCAGAGCCACGCGCCGTCGTCGGTTTGCACGATATACGGCTGGTCGGCGTAGCCTTCGCTCGGAATCACCCGGCCGTTCGCGATGTGCCGCGGATCAGCTATCGCCATCGTTGCGGCCTGCTCCGCGGCATTTCCGTCCGCGCCTGCACCGGCAGCGATGGCCACGACCCAGAGTAATTTCCTGGCCTTCATCGGCGGCTGCTACGCGCGCTTGGTCATTCCCCGCACCAGTCCGCGCTGGAGCAAGATGAACAACAACAGCAGTGCGCCGACCACGATGCGCATCCACCACGAACTCAGCCGGCCGTCGAACAGGATCGCCGCCTGGATGGTGCCGAAGATCAACACGCCGAGCAGCGTGCCGACCATGTGTCCGCGTCCGCCGGTCAGCAGGGTGCCGCCGATCACCACCACGGCGATCGCGTCGAGTTCCAGGCCGAGTCCGGCCGAAGCGTTGCCCGAACTCGTGTAGAGCGACGCCACGATGCCGGCGAGCGCCGCGAGGAACCCGTTGAGCGCATAGACGGCGATCTTCGTCCGCCCGACCGGCAGGCCCATGAGCAGCGCCGACTGCTCGCTGCCCCCCACGGCGAGCAAGGTCCGGCCGAAGCGGGTGTGGTGGGCGAGCACATAGCCGGCCAGCACCACGGCCAGCAACGCGAGCGCCGCGGCGGGCAGGTGCACCGCGTCGCCGAGCGCGAGATCGAAGTTGGTGAGCTTTTCGACCAGCGGATGCGTGACGCCGATGGACTCGGTGTTGATCCAGAACGCCAGCCCCCGCGCGAAAAACATGCCCGCGAGCGTCGTCAGGAACGGCGGGATGCCGAACCAGTGAATCAGCGCGCCCATTCCGGCCCCGAGGGCCGAGCCGAGCAGCAGCGCCAGCGACCACGCCAGCAGCGGATGCACGCCCTTGGTCACGATCAGCGTGGCCGTGAAGATCGACGTAAACCCGATCACCGCGCCAACCGACAAATCGATGCCTCCCGAAAAAATCACGAGCGTCATGCCGACTGCCGCCACCCCGAGAAACGCATTGTCCGAGAGGAGGCTCACGATCACCCGCGCCGAATAAAAGCCGTCATACAGGCGGGCCGCCGTGCCGAAGAGCACCACGAGGATCGCGCCGGTCACGAACAGCGGAAGGTTTTTGCGCAGGGCGTTCACGCCGTCCCTTTCCCGCCCCGCGTCCAGAGGCCGGCCAGCCAGCGCCGCAGACGGTCGGATTGCAGCAGCGACACCCCGACGATGAGCAGGGCCTTCGGCACGGGCGCGACGGCGGGCGAAATCCCGAGGTTATACATCGAGATCGTGAGCGTCTGGATCAGCACCGCCCCGAGCAACGAGCCGGCCAGCACGAAGCGCCCGCCCGTGAGCGCCGTGCCGCCGACCACCACGGCGAAGATGGCATCGAGTTCGGCATTCTCGCCGGAGCGATTGGCGTCGGCCGCGCCCACATTGGCGGCCCAGAGCACGCCGGCGAGCCCGGCGCAGGCACCGCAGAAGACGTAGGCCAGGATTTTCACCCGCGCCGCGGCGAGGCCGGCGAAGCGGCTGGCCGTCTCGTTGTCCCCCACGGCTTCGAGAAAAAGCCCGATCGCCGTCCGCCGCACCACGAGTTGCGTGACGACAAACAACCCGCCGACGAGCAACGGCGCGACGGGCAGCGTCAGGAAAAAACCGTTGGCGAGATAACCGAAGCCCGCGTGTTTCACGATGAGCACCTGGCCGCCGGCGAGGAGTTGCGCGACCCCGCGCCCCGCCACCATCAGGATGAGCGTGGCCACGATCGGCTGGATGCCGATGCGCGCGACCAGCGTGCCGTTGACCGCGCCGGCGGCTCCGCCGACCGCCAGCGCCGCCACGATCGTGAGCGCCAGCGAATGCCCGCCTTGCAGCATCAAGGCGCAGACCGCCCCCGCGATCGCGACCACCGAGCCGACCGACAGATCGACGCCGCCGGTGGCAATCACCAGCGTCATGCCCAGCGCGAGCAACATGGTGCGCGAACCCTGCGTGAGAATATCGATCGGCGTCCCGAAGAGGTGACCATCGAGCAGGGTGATCTTCAGAAACGCCGGATTGACCGCCGTATTGAGCACGACGAGTGCGATCAATCCGACGGCCGGCCAGAAGACCGGCGAACGCGTGAACGATCTACTCACGATGTCCTCCCGCCATCGCACGCATCAACCGACCGGTGGTCAGGTTGTCCGCCGCCACCTCGGCCTCCAGTCGCCGCTCCCGCATCACGAGCACGCGCGAGCAGTTGCGGACGATCTCCTCGATCTCCGACGAAATCAGCAGCACGGCGAGGCCGTCGGCGCGCAGCTTGGCGACGAGTTGCTCGATCTCCGCTTTGGCGCCGACATCGATGCCCCGCGTCGGTTCGTCGAGAATGATCAACTCGGGCTGCGTCGCGAGCCAGCGGGCCAGCAGCACCTTCTGCTGGTTGCCGCCGGAGAGATTGCGGATCGGCGTCTCGGGGCCCGGCGTCTTGATGCGCAGGGCGGCGATGTAGTGTTCGCAGAGCTTGTCCTGCTCGGCCCGCGCCAGCGTGCGCCAGACGCCGCGTTTCGCCTGCAACGCGAGGATGAGATTTTCGCGCACCGACAGGTTGGGCAAAATGCCCTCGATTTTCCGATCTTCGGAACAGAACGCCAGGCCGAGGCGCACGGCATCGCGCGGGGCCCCCAGCGACACGCGATCACCCCGCACACGGATTTCGCCCGCATCGGCCGCATCGATGCCGAACAGCAGGCGCGCCGTCTCGGTGCGTCCGGAACCGAGCAACCCGGCCAGGCCGGTGACTTCTCCGCGCCGCAGAGTGAGATCGAGCGGGTGGACGGCGCCGCGACGCGCGAGGCCGCGCGCTTCGAGGAGCGGCGCCGCCGCTTCCCGCGCGACCGGCGTCACGTCGACCCGGCCAGCCTCATCATGCACTTCACGGCCCAGCATGTGGCCGACCAGCTTCAGGCGCGGCAACTCGGCGGTGACATACTCGCCCACGAGCTGGCCGTTGCGCAGGACGGTGATGCGGTCGCTGATCGCGTAAACTTGATCGAGGAAATGCGTGACGAAAATCAGCCCGAGCCCTTCGCCGCGCAGCCGGCGCATCACCGAAAACAGCTCCGCCACCTCCTTTTCGTCCAGGCTGGCCGTCGGCTCATCCAGAATCAGGAGGCGCGCCCGCAGATCCAGCGCCCGGGCGATCGCCACCATCTGTTGCAACGCGACGGACAACGAGCCGAGTTCCGCGTCGACATCACACTCGATCTCGAGCCGCGCCAACGCCTCTCGCGCGTGCCGCCGGACCGCGCGCCAGTCGACGAACCCAAACCGCCCCGGCTGGCGGCCGAGGGCGATGTTTTCGGCGACCGAGAGGCCCGGGATCAAATTCACCTCCTGGTAGACGGTGCTGATGCCGGCCGCCTCGGCCTCCTTGGGCGAACGCGCCGAGATCGGTCTTCCATCCAACACGAACTCACCCGCGTCCGGCGGATGCACGCCGGTGAGAACTTTGATGAGCGTGGATTTTCCGGCGCCGTTTTCGCCGAGGAGTGCATGCACCTCGCCGGCGCGAACCGAAAAATCCACGCCGCTCAGCGCGATGACGCCGGGGAAGCGTTTGGTGACGCCGCGGAGGCGCAGTAAGGCGGAATCGGGCACGGGGCGCGACCGCGGCGCTCAGTATTGCCGCTTCGCAATCACGGCCGCGGCGTTGGTCGAGTCGAACAGTTCGTCCTTGTTGAACGCCTTTTTCGGCACCTTTTCGCCGGCGACGAGTTTGGCAATCGTGTCGTAAACCTTGGGACCGAAGAGCGGATTGCACTCGACGGTGCAGTTGATCTTGCCGTCGACCACGGCCTGGACGGCTTCCTTGATCGCATCGATCGAGACGATGATGATGTCCTTGCCCGGCTTGAGGCCCGCGGCCTCGATCGCCTGGATGGCGCCGAGCGCCATGTCGTCGTTGTGCGCGTAAACGATTTCGATCGTGCGGCCGTGCTTCTTCAGGAGCGCCTCCATCACGACCTTGCCGGTGGAGCGCTCGAAGTTGCCGCTCTGGGAATCGATGATTTTCAGCCCCGGATACTTCGCGATCGCGTCGCCGAACGCCTTGCGGCGCTCGTTGGCGGGCGCCGACCCGGGCGTGCCCTGCAGTTCGACGATCCGGCCCTTGCCGCTCGTTTTCTTGGCGAGCCAATCGGCCGCCATCCGGCCCTCCTCGTAGAAGTCGGAGCCGATGAAACAGGCAAACAGCGATTCGTCCTCCGTCTTGATCGTGCGGTCGGTCAGGATCACCGGAATCTTGGCGCGTTTCGCGTCACGCAGGACGGGATCCCAGCCGGTCTCGACGATCGGGGCGATGACAATGGCATCGACGCCCTGGGTGATAAACGAACGCACGGCCCGGATCTGGTTCTCCTGCTTGCCCTGGCCATCGGAGAACTTGAGGTCGATGCCACGCTTGGCGGCCTCGCTTTTCATCGATTCCGAATTCGCGGTGCGCCAGGCGCTCTCCGCACCGGTTTGGGCGAAGCCGACCTTGAGTTGTTTCTTGGCGGCCTGGGCGTGGAGCGAGGCGGTTGCGGCGAACAGACCGGCGGCAACCCACACAAGACGAGGGAGGAGTTTTTGCATGTTGCGGGAGGGAAAGTCTCCCAACGAAAACCGGGCCGCGTCCGCGGTGCAACCGCGATTCTTGTCCACCGGCCGCACCGGGTGGCACCCAAGCCGAGATCGGCTGCGCCAGCAGGCGTGCCAGTCACCGCTGGCGCAACCGCTCCGCAGTGGGAATCCGACGCGGGTGTAGGGTCCGATCCGCCAGGCGCCGGCCTCGGCGACGTCCCCCACGGCGTGGCCCGCTGTCCTCCGCGATTCTCCACCGCGTCGAACTCGCCCTCCACCTACCGCAGCGATGCCGGTTGCGTGCACAGCTGTTTCAGCACCGCGTCCTCCACGTGATTTTTTCTCGGGCCCCCGCCTGGCGGCTATCCACCGCCCTGCACAGTCCGCGGCTCGTCCCCGGTTTGGGTCACACCCGGCAAGAATCCCGATCCATGTTAGGGTTTGACAGAGCTGAAAGCCGAACAATCGTCCGTGTTGTTCGTGTATCGAGTCGGTTTTCCCAGCGCTTGCCACCAACACAATGACCCGCCCGCGAGCGGCCACTGTCGAGGCGGCGACGATCGCTGGAGAACCAAAAAATCTGCGAACGACGCTTGGAAGTCAGTGAACGGAGAGATGCCTGAGTGGCCGAAAGGGGCGGTTTGCTAAACCGTTGATGGGGTTTAAATCCCATCCGAGGGTTCGAATCCCTCTCTCTCCGCCATTTTCCCCGTATCACGAACCTCGTGATACGGGGATTAAAATGCGCAAGTCGCTGTGCCAAAGTCACGAGTGAAAACGCCATTTTAACGGTGACGAAATAAGTTCTCGTTTTGGCTGGCGGCCATCACGAAAAATTCGCCCAAAAATGGGCGCGTTTTCGGTGCCGTTAAAATTCCGCGCGTGAGATTTTCGCGGGATGTGCGATAATTCCGGTCGAAACAAATCAACCTGGGGCCGAGGCCAATTGGATCGCCCCTCCCACTCAAAACGGAGGTTCTTGCCATGTCTGCGATCCAGTCACCCACATCCGTTCGCGCCCGCGCCCACGCCATCGCGGTGGCGATTTATGCCCGCGTCTCGACGGCCAACCAAGTCGGCGGGCGTTTCGATTCCTGCGAGAGCCAAGCGGCCGTCTGCCGCGATTTCATCGCGAAACACGCCGGCGACGGCTGGTTCGAGGTGGCGTGCTTCTCTGATCCGGCCTACTCAGGCGGCTCGCTGAACCGTCCGGGCATCCGGGCGCTGATGCGCCAAATTGAGGCCGGCGAAATCAAAGTCGTCGTGATCTTCAAACTGGAGCGCGTGCTGCGTAGCACGAGCGAATGGGCACCGTTCCGCGCCTTCCTCAAGGCGCACGGCTGCCAGCTCGTCAGCGTAACCGAGGACATCTCCGAAGCGACGCCCTCCGGCCGGCTTAAGAACAACATCGTGATGAGCGTGAACGAGTATGAGCGCGACAACACGGCCGAGAAAATTCGCATCAAACTCAACGAGCAGGCGAAGCGCGGATTCTGGACCGGCGGGCAGGTGCCGTTTGGCTACGTCTACGACGAGGCGCTGCAAGGTCTGAGTCCGCATCTCACCGAGGCGGCCACCCTGCGCCGCATCTTTGAAATGGCCGCGAAGCTCACGTCGCTTACGGAAATCGCGAATACGCTCAACGACGAGGGACTCCGCACGCGGGCGCGTATTTTCAAGAAACGCGATGGCACCAAGAAAAACGTCGGCGAAAAGCGTTTTCGCTCGGACATCATCCGCCGACTCATCACCCGCCCGCTCTATGCCGGTCGCGTGCGGATGAACGGCAAGGAATTCCCCGGCCTGCACGCCGCGTTGGTCACCGACGACCTGTGGGAGCGGGCCAACGCCGGCATCCGCCCGGCGATTCAGCCGGCGGCGCGACGGTTCCGCAACCGTGACAAGCATTTTCACCTGCTCAAGGGCGTCGCGCACTGCGGCTGCTGCGGCCGGGCGATGATCCCCAATGCCAGCGGCAAACTCGATCCCGACGGCAAGCCCTACCGCTACTACACCTGCGGCTATGCCCACAAGGAACGCTCGGACGCGCATTGTCCCGTGCGGCATGTCTCGGCGACTGCGCTCGAAACGGCCGTCGTCGGTTTCCTCGGGGCGTGCAGCCAGCATCCCGATGTTCTCGCCGCCACGACCGCCAGCGCTCGCGAACGCCGTCAGACGGACCGCGTTCCGCTCCGCGTTCGGCTCAGTGAGGTCGAAAAGGGACTCACCTCGATCACCGAGCAATTGCGCAACTGCGCGAAAGCCCTCGTGCTCGGCAACGTCGCCGCGCTCGACGAAGTGCTGCGCGAGCAAGCCGGCGCCCTGCAAACCGAGAAACAGCGGCTGCTCGTGGAGCGCGAGCAGGTCCGGCTCGAACTCGCCGCCAGTGAGGAAGGCGACATCGACACCCAGCGCGTCGGCACCGCGCTCGAAAAGTTCGGAGAACTCCTGCCGACCCTCTCACCGAACGAGCAACGCGATCTCGTCATGCTGTTCGTCGAACGCGTCGAAGTGCGCCCTTCCGCTAAGCCCGCACCCAAAGCCGGCTCGTGCCTGCGCCTGCTTGAACTGCGCCTGAAACTGCGCGTCGGACGGCTGATTGAAGGCATGTCCGAACAACTCGTCATCGAGGAACGCACGGCACTCGCCGCCTCGGTCGCGCCGGGTCGGCCGCTGATCCTCACGCTCAACGTCGCGCTGGCGCCGGTGTCCGGCGCCCAGAAGCCGGTGACCCTGCTGACGCCGTTCCGCTGTGAATTGGGCTTCACCCGGCGCGCGCCTGCGCCGAAACCGGAATTGCCCCCGGTGCTACATCCGATCCACCGCGCCCGGGCGTGGCAGCGCCGGCTGGACGCCGAGCGCGGACTCAACCGGATCAAGCTCGCCGCCGAGGAAGGTCTCGCGGCCGGGTCGATCACCCATCACATGAAACTGCTCGAACTCGCCGAGCCGATTCAAGCGCACCTGCTGAACATCACGAGCGCCGAGGAAGCCCGTCGCTTCGGGCTGAATCGGATGAAGGCGCTCGCGGAGCTGCCGCTCGATGAACAGGTGCGGCGGTTTGCTGCGCTTTCGGCAACTGTAGCGGCAAGCTAAACCTGCCGGTCGACTCAACTCGATCACATTCCCATGCGCGGCCCGTGCGAGGCTGGGCGGGGCGGCGCAGCGGGTGAAATCTTCGCCGCGGCTTCACGCTTGGCGGCCTCCGCTCGCTCCGCCTCCTTGACGGCGGTGGCGAGCCGAGCCTGGACAATTTCGAGATTCAGCCGGGCGATCCGGCGCTGCTCGGCCTGCGTGAAGAGCGCGACGCGTTCCCTGAGCGCCTGTTCCTCAATCAGTTTGTGCCGCAGCATCTCGGCCACGAATTCCTTGTCCTTGTCCCGCCCGGCGACGAGTTTGGAACTCGCCAGATCGAGCGGGGCCAAACACAGCGCCGTCACACCGCGGGTGTTGGAATTCTGGAACGGGACGAGCCGCGTTTCCCAACCGTGGGGGAGCGGGCAGGCGTTCGGCGGCAGGCCGTGCGCGTAGTAGCCAAACGTGGTGTCGAACTGCGAGATTTCGCCGATTGTCCCGGAAATCAGGTCCGCCTTCGCCGGATCCTGCACCGGGCAAACATCGGCTTCGCGCGAGACCGTCAAAGATTCCGGCGCCTGCGGAAACGCCCCCAAGATAGACTGACTGCCGAGCACCAGAATTTTTTGTTCGTCGGTGATCGCCCCTGCCGCCCGCACCACGTGTTCAAGTTGGGACCGCGTCATGGGCGAATTCCCGCATGATCCCAGTGCGCTCGGCCGCCGGAAGGATGCCCCCTAACGGCGCGTCCTGGCGCAACGCGGCGCCGTCGTCGGTCTGGGCGAGCAACTGCGCGCGCAGCACCGGCCACGGCCCCGCCAGCCGCCGCTCCCACTGCGCCCGCAGCCGCCGGTTGGGCCAGCGGGATACATTGTCCGCCAGCCGGCTGCGCAACGCCGGCTCGGCGTCGAGGCGACGGACTACCGCTTCGGTCAAGCGCAGCAAGCGGGCGTCAATTTTTTTGTGGAAGTATTCAGGCATCGGACGACATGGGACAACAGCCTGTGGAAATTGTGCGGAGAAGCGCAAAAGTTGAAAGCGGGAATTTCTGATCCGGCCAAATCAATTGGCGGCAAAGTCGGTGCGCACAGCGTAGCGCGCGTTGCGCGTCTGCCCCGTGACCTCGCACAGCCCGCCTGTTCGCAGCAGGTGAAGTTTCCGCGCGAGCGTGCGGCGCTTGATTTCGAGCCTGGTCGCCAGTTCGGCGGGCGTGGCCGGTCCCGACAGGCGCAGGAAGTGCTCGATCCGCCGCGCCGCTGGATCGGGAATCAACTCCACGGGGTCGATGGTCGGCGCGGTCGCATCGGTGGCCGCGTTCACGATGTGCTTCGCCGGCCGGGCCAACCGGCCGCTGCGAATCAGTGCCTTCGCCAGCAGCGCACCGATCCGCCGCAGGATTTCCGCGTCGCTCAGATGACCGAAGCGGCCCGGATCGAACGGCGAAATCGCGCGACCGGCCCCGCCGTTAACTGGCACTGGAACCCGTTCAACATCGGCCGCGACACATTCATTCATAGTCCTATTGCCGTGCAGTCTGTGCCGCCACAGCGCACGCAGCCAGTCGTGGCAGCGCACATTCGCGCCGTCCGATGTGCGCTTGTCCGCCGCCCGATTTCAACGCGCCATCGGGGGCTGGGGCGAAGTCGCCCCAGCTAGGCGCGCCGGCGTGCGGGGCCGGACGCGCCGAAGCAAAGCGCCGCAGGGACCGGCGCGCGGAGGTCCGCCGACTCCAACCGAGGCTCACCCACCTCACGAACGCAGCCCTTCACAGCAATTCCGGGAACGCACGAACACCCTGCAGGTCCCGCCGGCGAAAACAGAGCCGCGCCCCCCCTCCGCCCACCTGCCGATTACGCCGTCGGTAAAGAAGCAGACACCGGGTCGGTCGCGCCCGCTTGCGCAGCGGGACCCGCACAGTGTTTTCCACGCTCGCGACGAAATCCAGATTCTCGAAAGGCTGGCACTAGCAGTGTCAGGGCACCGATCTCCGCTGCGCGTTTTCCCGCTTCGCGCGTAAAGCCGACGGTCATCAACCAAACGGGCAGGACGCAGGCATTTTCTCGGGCGAGCGTGAGCAGCATGGTTGCGGCCCGGCGGCGGGAGCGGCAAAGTGGAGCCTCAGATGAGTCGACCTTGCGCCCGCCGTATCATGCGGCACGGGCGGACCGAAGAATTGAGATCTTCGTGGAGAGAAGGACTGCATTTGTAATTCTCTCCGATGCCGCGGCAGTCTATGCTGATCACCGTGATCGAATCATCAGCCAAAGCTGTCACTGCTGTCGCGGAAACCGGAGGTAAAGCGATTGACGGTCTCCGTGAACTGGGTGGCTTCTTTGGCAAGGTGCTGGGGTCGGCGTTGAGCGAAGCGGGCGGAGCGCTTGGCGACTGGACGCGGTTTTTGCGGTGGAAGAATCTACAGCGGATCGAGGAGAAGATGGACGCTATTCACGCGGCGCGAAAGGTGCAGAAGACTCGGCCGATCCCGCTCAAGTATGCGGCGCGCATTTTGGAGGAAGCGTCGTGGGAAGATGACGAATCCCTCCAAGATCTTTGGGCGGGATTGCTGGCCAACGCGACCGATCCGGAAAAACGCCTGAGTCTAAAACGGATCTTCAATTATGCCCTGGCGGCGCTTGAACCGCAGGACGTGCGCATTCTGAAGCATCTCGCCGATCAGGGCTGGAAGCAGTTCAGGAATGTGCCCGGCGGAGGCGTATTCTCGGCCGATTTGGTCAAGGTTACCGCAGCGTCCGAGCAGGATGTTTTTGTCTCATTGCAAAACTTGCATCGTCTCGGCCTGATCGTGGACGAATTCCTGACGAAAAATGGCGAGCAACCGGTCCCGTCGTCGGTCGAGATCGGGACCACGAGCTTTGGTGTGCGCGTCGTTGACCGCAGGACCACATTCCGTCCGTCGCCGCTTGGGCATCAATTGCTCAAGGCCTGCGAGCCGTAGCCGAACTGCGGCCGGCGTTGCTCCCTGCTACAACACTTCATGGAAATCAAGGATCTCGCGGGATTATCCGAACCTGCCACCAAGCTCGTCGAACTCATCGGCAAAGGAACCGGTGTCTTATACGAACCGACTCGAATTCGGCGTGAGGCCAAGGCGCAAGCAGATGCCCTGCTCGTCAAGACCGGCGCGGAACTCGAGGCGGATGATCTGCGACGACGAGCGGCTCAACGGCTCGTTGCCCAGGAAACCAAGAAACAGGAGAACCTTGAGGCGGTGCTCGATCAGGCTCTGCGACTGGTGTCGTCCGACCGCAAGCCAAGTGGGGACGTTGACGCGGATTGGATCAATAGGTTCGTGTTAGAGGCACAGGAGGTGTCCGACCAGAGGCTGCACGCTGTATGGGCGAAGCTTCTCGCCGGGGAATTTTCCTCGCCGGGAAGATTTCCGCGACGGCTGTTTCGCGTGCTCAAGGATCTTGAGCCACGTCAGGCAGAAATGATCGACGCCATCGCCGCGAAAGTGCTGCGGGTCGAACATCACGACGGGAGTTCCAGCGCCTTCTTGCACTCGCACATTCGTCAGGAATGGCGGCTCGGACATGAGCAAGAGCAGGAAGTCCTCGCCGAAGAGCCCCTCGCCGAGGCGAGCCTGCTCAAGGAACTTGGGCTCATTGAGCCGAACGATTTCATCTTCGAGTTTTCGGTCGAAGGACCGGTCAATCCGAGCGGGTTGCACTTAAGCCGGTATTCTGCCCGTCGAATCGCCGCCGGAGCCGATCAAATCATCCCCGCACACGTGCAGCCAAATTTCCTGCGGACGAAGGGTGCACCCTTCGTGAATGGCACGCCGGTTATCAACAAATGGACCAAACTTGTGACCTTCGATGCGTGGAAAGTAACGTCCTTGGGTGAGAGCCTCTTCGCGCTGACGGGCCGGACGCCGGACGCATCGTATCTGACCCAGATTCGCGAACACCTGCGGCGCGCGGGAATGGTCTTTGAAGATGCCACGCCGACTGCGACGAGTGCGACCCGGTGAACTGGATTTCGACGCTCATCAAAGTCGCGGGAAGCGTAAGCCCGCTCACATCACCCCTGGTGCAGCTCCAGTCGGAGATGGACTCAGCCGCATTGCAAGCGAGGCTCGTCCGCCTCGAGGATCCACTCAGTGCTTTGCAGCCCGACATTCCGGAAGCCTCTGCGGTGATCTATTCGATCATCAAAAAGACGGAGGACGCCTCGTTCAAACTGGAGGATGACACCTATCAGCGGTTTCGCCGAGCGCTGGCGATCCTGGAGAGTCGAGGACACATTGTCTGCGCGCACCGCCTTGGCCACCAAGTGCCGCTCGGAATTCGAGTGTCCGATCCGGGCTACCTGCTATTCTATCTATGTCCGCGTTTTGAAGACGGTGAGAAGATGCGTTTGCTCGTCAAAACGATCGATGAGTGCACGCCGGGGCACTGGCTCGATGGCAAGGCGGTGGCGCGCGAGTTGGGATTGCCGGTTCCGGTCGTGAAAGCGTGTTTCGATCTCTACGAAGAAAAGGGTTATGGGTTTTCTTCGCGCGAGATCGGACGCGTGAGCTATTGTGGCCGCGTGTAGCGTTCTCCCGCGCTTGAGTCAGGTCTCCAACGGGACCACTCGGTCCAAGGCGAAGGCTCGACGAAGCAATCGTTCGGTTGCGCGTTGAAGTTCCTCGGGTGACGAAAAGAGCTCGGCAATCAGGCGTGCCTCCTTCGGATTCCGGTTGGCCAGGGCCAGCAGGACAGCGCGCGCGAGCGGCAGCGCGGTTGCGTCGGTGTGCTGAACACGACCGGATTTCCGGACGTCGATTTTCCCGAGTTTGGCCATCAGCTCCTCGCCGGCATTGACCAAATCCGCGGAAGCCCGGGTTTTGCCGTGGCGTTGGCGCGTCATGTTCAGGAGCGTGACATCGAGATCGCGACTGACCGCGTGCGCGATAAACGTCCCTCCGGCCACATGGCGGCTGGCCGCACCGCTAAGTTGTCGGACGCTGCCCATACGGTGCGAGTGAACGACGCAACAGCTCTTTTGCCGCTACGAAGTGAGCGGCATCCGTTGAAAACACCGGTTGCCAGTCGTTCGCCGGATCGAGCATGTCTTGAACGACCGCCGGAACCGGTTCTCCTGCGCGACCGAGGAAAACATACATCCGACTCCGCTGATCCTGCCACAGCCCAATATTCGCCGCCATGTGCGTGGTGAGCCACTGCGCATCTTTCAGCCGCCGGATATAGCCGACGGGCATAGCATCGGCGCCGCTTGGGCAGACTGGCACCAACACTACCTCGCGCCCGGAGTCCTCGGCCGGGTGCACCGACAGCGTGCGACTTTGCGCGGTCGGCGGCGGAACAGCGGGTGGATGGCGTGGGACGTATCTAAGTTTCTCCCGGGTTCGCCATTCCGCGGCTGCCCGACTATGCTCGGCGATCCATTGCCGTAGTTTCCGTCTGCGCTGCTCCAGCCCGGGGTGATACAGCCAAGTTCGACCGCCCGTCTGCCGCTGGAGCCATTGGCGCATGACGCCGGTTGCAGTCATCGCCGCATCGAGAGTTTCGTCCTTGTGTTCGTCGCAAACGCTCCACCAAAGGGCGGCATAGTCGCGCAAATCGAGCGCCAGCACTGCTGGGCCGTCGCGGCGGATTTGTGGCAAGATCTCCGGCTCCCGCTTCCGATGTGACAGCACGTGCACTTCTAGCTCGGCCGTGCGTATCTCGGGCCGATCAGCAGAGGACACGCTAATCGTTGGCTGCGCCAGCTCCGCGCCATCGAGGGAGACCGTGGCCGGCTCGATTACCCAAGGGGTGCGGAAAAATTTTGCCGCCTGGCTTTCCGTGAAGATCTCGTGCGGTCTCGGGACAAGTTCGTGGCGATCACCGCATGGCGGAACCATCAGCGTAGCGCCGGGTTGACGTAGTATCGTCAGCAACATCCCAAAAAGCGACGCTTCCAAGGCATGGCGACAATCGTGGCGGTCGTGATGCGCAAAATGATGCGCCCGAATGTGGCCCTTTTTTGCGACCAGCGGTCCTTTGCAATCGGCGCAAAAACAATCGCACCGCAGCCCGCGCTCCACGTCGGCTACGTCGCGAAATTTCCCGTTGGCGTCGATCGCAAACGGAACGCCGTCGTTGTCCCTGAGCATCACTCCAGTTCGTCGGGAAGTGCGCGTCTAGTCAAACTGCGGCGCTCCGTGGAAGCTCAGCGTTCTTGCGGCATATTCCGAAACCGACCTATCGAAGTCAGCTCTTGAGTTCGGGTGACGTCGTTGGCCGCGTTAAAGTGGACGTGACCGCATCTCGTAGCGAGATTCATAGTGGTCGAGTTTTCGCCGCAATACGTCCTCGCCCACTGGTGGTATCTTATTCGCATTACAAATCAATGGGTGGCAACACCCGGCCGGACGAGCCACGGGTGGCCGGGGCCGGACGCGACCGACGGAGCCGCAGGCGGAGCGGTCGCGAGCGCAGCGCTCCGGTCCCCGGCCTCCCGTGGCCGCTTCCGGGCACCCACCGGCCTTCGCAGGAACAGGGTCGCGCCGGGCGGAGCAACGCAGAGCCCGGCGCGACCTTGTTCCCGGTGCCGGTCCGCGGCCATTCCGGCCCGCATTGCCCGCCATGATATAATGGCCCGGTTGCAACCTACGCTTCCCACCGGCTTCGACTCTTGGGCGCAAGTCTTCACCGACTGGCGGGTGAGCCGGGCATTTGATGCGTCGAAACTGCCCCGCTGCCTGGCGCCTCAGCCCGAACTCGCCGCGCCCTTCGTGGCGGAGATCGGTGCGGCGATTTGTGACAAGCAACTCCGTCGCCGGCCCTTGGCAGCGCTGATCCGCCGTGAGTCAGCCGTGGAGCCGGCGCATGAACAGATCGGCGGCGCCGCCTATGTCGGCGTCCGCCACGCGATGGAATCCGCGCTGGAAACTCATTTCCGCCAGTGGCGCGTCAGTGGAGCTGATCGCCCACCGGCATTGCGCAACAGCGAGGTTGAGCGACTCCAGTCCGATTTCCTCGCGGCGCGGTCGCGCCACGCCTCGTTCGTGGAACAGGCCCGCCACACCGCCGCGCAAGCCTACTGGACGCAGACTGGCCCGCGCGGATTGGGCGATGACTTTTTCGATGACCTCGCGACCGATTCCGCCATCGCACGGATGAGTCGCATCGAACCCGCGTGGTGGTGGCGGTCATTTTTCACCAAGCTGCAAACCGAGTGTGCGGAACACCACGCGGCGGACGGCTGCTTCGTGGCAGCGATTCCGGCGCTCCGTGCCTCGGCCGGGAAAAAGAAGCTGGCTGCCACCATTGCCGAATGGTGCGAAGCCCGCGCCGATGAGTGGGGCTGGGATGCACCGGGACACTACCGGATGCTCACGATTCGCGCCGGACCCAAGGCAACCGAGCTGGCGACTTGGTTCAATGAACGCGCTCCCGGTTACCTCAGCGACCCGGCGGTGCGGCGGTCGTTGCACGCCCAATTGGCGCTGCTCTTGTCCGGACTGGACCCGATGGCGAAATGCTACGCCGCCGAGGGAAATTGCCCGAGCGAACATTGGCGAAACTGAAGGTGCGCTGGGGAGACTCCGCCAATACCGGCCGATCTTCCAGTTGAAATCCCGCTGGTGCGGTTCAACGGCAGGCTGCTCGTGCTGGCGCATGGTGTGCCCGATGAACGTGCTGCACGCATCTATTTCCGAAGAACGGGGCGTTTGCCCCCGACCGGCGGCCGGCGCGGAGTCGTGGGCACGCGATCGGCCCATGTCTCCGCGCTCAGGCCGCACGCTCCGCGGGCTCCACGATGGCACGCCGAAATAGCGCGACCCGCGGCGTGCCTTCGTGGAGATCGGAGCCCGGGCCTCCGCCCTCCGGGCGGTTTCCCGTTCCCCTTGCGAGCGCAGGTTTCTGCGCCGGTCGACGCTTCGCGTCATGCGCGCGTCGCGCTGCACTTACGGACACCCTCATCTCCAACGACCTCGTCTGAGCGAACATTGGCGCACCTGAATGTGCGCTGCGGAGACTCCGCACGCCCTGCAAAAGCTGCCATGCTCGAGACATGGAGTCAGCGCTCGCCTACGAATTACCCGGTGCCGTTCTTGGTTCACGTGGGCAGCTGTCGATAATCAACGGAGTAAAATTGTTCTTCCACGGCGTGTATGGCTTCGCCGGCCCTGTCGTTCCCGGACCGCTGCCGCTTTGCGGTAGCGGAACCGAAGGCGGCGACGCTGTGCTGACGGCGGCCACGGGTGCAGGCGAAGGAGGCGTTACCTCGATCGGAGTTACTGTGGGCGTGACGACGGTGTCTGCCACAACGCCGGCCGCTACCGCGACGCGCTCCACGATTGCACTTGGCTCCGGCGGTGGTGGTGGCGATGCCGGCATCGGTTCTTGGGGCGTGACGGCGCGCGTCACTCGTCCGCGCTTCGCCGCTTTCCGGCGGAGTTGGCGGTTGAGCCACAGCCGCAGCGCCTCGGCGGAGATTTCGACGCCGAGGCCGCGCAACGCCCTCGCCAGCACCTCGACGGAATCGCCTTCGCGGCGCAGCCGCAGCAGTTCCGCGCGGTGCGCCTCAAGCTGCGCCGTTTTCGGCTGCTTCGGGTGGCGCGCCTTGGCGACCAACTCGGCGAGCGTCGGTGGCGGTTCGGGAGTGGTGGCGTGGTGTGCAGGTGGTGGCGAAGGAATCATTTTGGAACGATATTCGGAGCGAAGCGGCAGCGCAATGGGAGCGCTTTTGCCGGGGTCTAAGCCGCGAGGCTTGGACGTTGGTGTCCTAAGCTATTTCTTTCTTTGGTTTTTCCTGAGTGATTTCGATTCGTTGGGGCTTTTGCATCGATTGAGTCTTTGGATACTTCAGTTGGTTGATGTTTTTCGCTTTCGTTTTGATGAGTTTGTTCAGTCATTGAGGTTCTGTTTCTTCGTTGTAGTAGGCGTTGTTGATTGGGTTGAGGTGGTAATTCGTAGTGTTGGTTGCTCGGTTGCGGCTTCGTTGAGTTCGTTTGGCTTGGGTGAAAATGGAGGTGGGTCATGTTGACCATTCGAACATGCAAGGTCTTCAGTAAGGCCTTGGGTGAATACCTCCGGCAGGCGGATTACTATTCGCAGGGCATGAAAGTCGAAGGCCAGTGCTTCGGGCAGCTCTGCGAAGCGGTCGGATTGGTCGAGGGCGCGACCATCTCCGACGAGGCCTTCGAGCGCGTCGCCAGCAACCATCACGCAGCCACGGGCGAACAACTGACGGAGCGCATGGCAGCGGCCCGTCGTGCCGGCTACGATGCCACGTTCAACGCTCCCAAGTCGGTCTCCATCCAAGCCTTCATCGGTGGTGACGATCGCCTGGTCGCCGCCCATGAAACGGCGGTAAACGCGGCCCTGCGCGAATTGGAGACCTTCGCCGCCCATCAAGACGGCCGTGGCATCAACAAACGCTACGTGACGAGCCCCAGCATCGCCGCGGCAGTCTTCCGTCACGGGGAGAGTCGCGCCCTCGACCCTCACCTCCACTCGCACGCGTTCGTGTTCAATGTCGTTCGAGGTGATTCGAGCTCCCGGCTGCTGGCGCTCGAATCCTCGAATATCTTCGAACGCGCCCGCTATCTCACGGAGGTGTATCGCAACGCCCTCGCTCGCGAGGTCCAAAAACTCGGCTACGCCATCGAACGCCGGGAGCACGGCTTCGAACTTGCTGGAATTTCCTCGAATTTGATCGAACGGTTTTCGAAGCGAGCTGCCGAGCGCGACCGCGCCGTCGCCGTCCGCGAAGCAGAACTCGGCCGCGAGCTTACCCGCGACGAAATCGCCGTCCTCGTCCGCGAGAACCGGGCGAAGAAGCAATACGAGCTGACGCCGGACGACGTGCGGCAGCGCCAGTTCGCCCAGGTGAACGCCGAGGAACTGCGGCAGCTCCATGCGCTGCGCGAAAAAGCCAAGCCCGTCACCACAGACCGCGTCGTCCTCGCCGTCGCCGTCGAACGGGCCGTCGAACACGTGTTTGAGCGAAAGACGGTTGTCCCCGTCCACGAACTCACCGCCGAGATTCTCCGGCAGTCCTACGGCCAGCACCCGCTCAGCGCCATCAAAGAGGCCGTCGTTGGTGGCAACAGTGCCCTCCTCCACGCCGACGACAAGGTGACGACCCGCGCGGCGCTCGACCTGGAACGCGCGCTGGTGGCCCAACTCAATACCAATGCCGGCACCCTTGCCGAACTCGGTTACCTCATGAGCGACGCCGGCGAGAAATTATCCAAGGAACAGCGGGCGGCGGTCGGTTTGATTCTCAATTCAGGCGACCGCGCCGTCGTGCTGCGCGGCCGGGCCGGCACCGGTAAGACGCACACGCTCGCGAGCGCCATCGAGGGCATGGCTTCCATCAAACGCGAGGTCGCCTGTTTCGCTCCAAGCACCCAGGCCGTGGAAATCCTCCGCCGCGATGGCGCCGAACAAGCACAGGCCGGTCGCACCGCCGCGGCGATCGCCTTGCGAGAGACGCAAACCGTCCAGCGATTGTTGGTCGATCCGGCCCTGCAAGACTCCATCCGCCAAAAAGCCGTCGTCATCGACGAATACGGCCTCCTCTCCCTCCGCCAGCTCAAGGCGGTTGTCGATCTGGCAGAGAAACAACATGCGCGGCTCGTGTTCGTCGGCGATTCCGGCCAGCACAAGAGCGTCGAGGCCGGCGACGCTGCGCGGATCGTCGAACACGAATCGCGAGTCACGGTGGCCGAACTGCACGAAGTCCGGCGGCAGTCGGCAAATCCAGCCTACAGGGCCGCCGCCGATGCGCTCGCGGGCGGGAAAATCGCCGAAGGCGTGGCCAAGCTCGATGCGATGGGTGCCATCGTTGAGATCGAAAATCCAACTGACCGGCGGGTGCGCATGGTCAACGATTGGTTCGCGGCCTCCCAGGAAATCAAAACCGTTCGCACGAAAGCCGGCGTCCAAGAGCGGGCAAAAACCGCGCTGATGGTCGCGCCCACGTGGGCGGAAATCGACGCGCTTAATCTGCACGCCCGCGAAAAACTCCGCGCCGCCGGAAAACTTGCCCGCGAAGAACAGACCATCGCGTCGCTGCGGGCGAAGGATTGGACCAGGGCGCAGCAGAAAGACGTGCGCAACTATCAACCCGGCGACGTGCTGGTGACGCACAAGGCGACAAAACATTTTGCGAAAGGCGACGAGCTGCGCGTCGTTAGGAAAGAAAAACACCGGCTGGTCGTCGCCCGCGGCGCGGAGGAATCTTCCATCTCGCCCCGCCAATCTGGCCTCACGTGGACCGTCTGCGAGCAACGTCCGCTCGCGGTCGGGGCCGGCGACCTCTTGCGCGTGCGGGCCGTGAGCTATGCTGAACGCGCCGATGGACAGAAACAGCGGCTCGCGAATGGTGCGACTGTGCATGTTCGGTCCGTGGACGCCAGCGGCCGGCTCGTGCTCGCCGACGGCTCGACGCTGCACACGCGGCAGGTCGTGCATGGCTACGCGATGACCTCCCACGCTGCGCAGGGACTCACGGTGGATCACGTCTTCGTGGCGGGCGCGATTTCGCGCGAGGGGCTGTATGTTTCTACGACCCGTGGACGCGAGGGCATCCGCGTGTTTGTGCCGGACCGTGAGGCGTTCCTCGACGCCGCGGGATTGAAGAGCGAAGCACGGATGTCGGCAATGGAGTTTGTGCGCCAGCACGCGCTCGGGACCGATCTCCGCTCCGTCATGGCTCGCGGTTGGCGTCACTTGATGCACGTGCGGGCGTGTTTTCTGGCGGTTAATCCGCAGCAGCGGCCCGGTGAGGCGGCGGTCGAGTCGGAAAAGATAGTTGCCGAGGCGGTTAAACCGACCGTGAGGGGTCCGCGACCGGCGGAAGAGGACTTTCGACCACCGCGTCCCGCCATCCACCACCATCAGGCCGGGTCGCGCATGCGGATGGGATTCTGACCAGTCATGTTAAAGACCCGCCACGAGAATGATCGGCCGGCCGATCCCCGCTGTCTTGAGACGCGGGAGGTCCCGGCGGCGTTTTTGCGCCTCCAATCGCCGCGGGAGCAAGTGGCGCTGCCCTACTCGTCGTTGCTCAAGCTGTCGCTCAAAACCGACGGAACCGCCCTCGAACTCTCCTACGTCACGCACAGCGTCGTCATCGCCGGAAAAAATCTCGACGTAGTTTACAAAGCCGTGGCTGAGGTGGAGGCAAGGCTGGTCGCGGTGGTGGCGGCGGATTTCACGGACGCGGCGCGACTGCCATCCTACATGGCCCTCGTGCGTGAGATTCGGATCGAACCGCTGGATGCGGAAGAGCGCCGGAAACGATGATCGAACCGGTGTTATTATTAGCCGCAGCGCCGTCGTAAGTCATGCTCGGGTTGGATCATAAAACAAAAAAGCCCCTGCGATCTGACCTTTGCTGCTTGGAGCGTGCGTCTGCCTTTCTCAAGTGCCCAATCGCCTGCCGATAACAGGCTTTTTGTTCTGCGGAAGGCATCTGCTTTAGCATATTATACGCCAATCACATCGGGAATTTTTCCCGAAAAGTTTTCTTGGAACTGCGGGCGACTGCCGGAAGCTGCATTCGGTGCTTTTTGCTTTCTCCGCCCGTAGTGGACTCGTTGACACACGTCATTTCCGACATGAACCCCTTACAATATTCTCTAATACGAACAAGCGCTTGCACTCTGTTGGTCCTGCTGAACACCAGCTTGGTCTTCGCGCAGAATGCGGCCAGCAACGCTGCCGATCGAGCATGGGCCAACCTTACCACGGCATCAGCCCCGATGCCCGCGACCGCCACCAGCGCCACGCGCAAGACCCCAGCCCAAGTTCAGGCGGACATTCAGCAGCGCGCGGGAGTGGCCAGACAAACCGCGCAGAGCGCAAACGTATTTTATACGTCGTTCCCCAACGATCCACGAGTGCCGCAAGCGAGGAAGCTCGAAAGCATGAGCCTCCTGCGCGGCGTGCTGGCGACCGATGCGGATCGCGGCCAAGTGGCGTTGCAGACAGCCTCCGCTTATCGCGGCGACCGGACCATTCCCGGCAAAGACCGCCTGGAAGTGGCGGTGATGATGGAACGACTCCAATACGAACTGCGACAAAACGGCCGTGCGTTGTCCAGCGATCCGGCCGAGCACGAAAGAACCGCCGATCGCCTCCGGACCGAATTTGGAGACCTGCCGGAGGTTTACGGATTTTACCTTGCCGTCGTGAATACGGCGGATCGTGAGACCGCCAATCGCGTGGCCCGGAAAATCCTGCTGCAACCGGCGCCGGCTTCGGCCAAAATCGAAGCCCAGCTTACCATCGACCGCTATTCCCTCCTCGGCAAAAAGGTGGATGCCGTGTTCACCACATTGGAGGGGGAGCCCGTGGCGCTTTCAACGCCCGGCAAACCGACTATCGTGTATCTCTGGTCGGGCGACGCGAGGGTCAACGATCTCAACCGGCTAAAAGGACACAGCTCGATTGTTCCCCATGACGCCCGTTGGGTGTATGTCGCCTTGCACTCGGGCGTTGGCGCAACGCTGGCTGCCCGGAGTCTGGCACCCTTCCCCGGGAGTTACTGTTTTGACGCCGCTCCCTCGGCCGGCGTGGTCGGCAAACTTTTTAAGAACCAGCACCTGCCGTATGTCTATGTGTTCGACCGTGGAGGCAATCTAGCCAGCTACGGACGGCCGGACGAGCTG
Organism: Verrucomicrobiota bacterium; assembly: GCA_016235555.1. Lineage (GTDB taxonomy): Bacteria > Verrucomicrobiota > Verrucomicrobiia > Opitutales > Opitutaceae > JACRKC01. The sequence goes on along the minus strand of JACRKC010000066.1, from coordinate 648 downwards.
CCGGCGCTGCTAACAAACGCCGGACTTTGAATCTGCCATGCACTCGATTTCGAATCTGCGCCGCAGCATCCGTCTGTTTCGTGCCGTTGCCGCATGCGGCGTGGCACCCGCGGTCCTGTCAGCCAGCGCGCCGACCATTTCGGTGCAGCCGACGAACCAAACCAGCGTCGTGCTCACCAACACGACTACGATTTCCGGCGGCGGCGGGCGGTCGTATGTCGTCAAAGGCGACGGCACTGTCTGGGGCGTCGGTGCGTATTATCTGGGTGACGGGACGCAGACGATCCGATCGACACCGGTGCAGGTGCTTGGCGGCTTGAACAACGTCGTCAGCGTGGCGGCCGGCACGACTCACTCTGTTGCGCTGAAGAAAGACGGCACCGTGTGGGCTTGGGGTCCCAACTATGCGGCCCAACTGGGTCAAGGTTACACCAGCGGTTCCACGCCTTCGCCGCTGCTCCCCGTTGCAGTTCCTGGCCTCAGCGGGATTGTCGCGATTGCGGCCGGATATCCGCGCGCCCAAACGCCTACGCCTCGCGCTCTGCGCTCCGCCTGACGGCTCCGCTCCGCGCGCGAGCCGCCCGGCCTCCGCTGCGCTCCGGCCCGTTGCGCGCCGCCTAGCCCGGCGCGCGAACCGATCCGATCCGC
>JACRKC010000065.1 GCA_016235555.1 Verrucomicrobiota bacterium | reverse complement strand
GAGCCACTGACCGCACACCGGCGTCACGGCCATACCCGGCTCGACACCAACGCGGTCGAGAACGCCATCCGTCCGAGTAAACTCGGCGCGAAGAACTGGCTCTTCGTCGGCCACCCCGACGCCGGCGATCGCGCGGCCGTGCTCTACTCGCTCGTCGTCTCCTGCCAGCGCCACGGCCATAGTCCTCACGATTACCTGCGCGATGTGCTCGGCCGCCTGCCGGCCCTGACCACCGCCGACGATCTGCGGCCGCTACTGCCCGCGCAATGGAAGGCGCCGACCTCGGCGGCATCGTAGCCCTGGTAGTTACGGGAAATACGCTGCGATAACTCCCGCAGCTACGAACCGGTCAAGAGGGCACCCGAAGCGCTTTCAATTACCCACATTGTCAGCGCGGAGTGAGTAGCCGATGGCGATGTCAGTGAGGCGCGCGAGGCCGCGCCACATGACGATGTTGCCCGGGGCTGGATCGTGGGCGCGGGCGAGATAGCCGCCGAGCCGGGCAATCTTGACGATATAGTTGGCGAGCGTCGGCGGTCCAGCCGGAGCGTTTCGGTCTGGGGCAAGGCGCTCGAGGAGCTGAAGCTCGAGCTGGGTCGGCGCAACGGTCGGAGCCACCGCGGGCTGGCTTCGATTGAGCATCGTGAGCCAAAAGATTCGCCACGCCACGACACAGCACGTCGCGATCAGATTTACCAAGCGCGGCGCGGTGCGCAGCCGCGATTCCTCGACCCGGCAACCGGATTTGAGGATCTTGTGGAACACCTCGATCTTCCAGCGCAGTGCATACCATTGCAGTTTTTCGATCGCTTCCTCGCAGGAGCGCACAGGCAGATCGGTGAGCAACTTCCAACTGATTCGCTCCCGGCCTTTGGGCGTCCCGCGCTCCTCCGCGTAAATCACGGTCAATGCCAGTGGACCGTAGTCCTTTTGCTTCGCTACTGGGGCCAGCACCAACATCCGCCGGTATCTCAGTTCGAGAACGGCCGCGGAAGGCGCGCCGTCTTTGTCGCGAACCGTGACGCGATGGAGGCCTTTGAGCCGAACCTCCTTCATCTCGGCACCGGTCTTCGTGGTGCCATGCTCGACCAGACGAGGATAGGCGCTGCGGATCACGAAGTGTGCCCCGGCATCATTTGCGGCGCAGAACAGCTCATAAATGTCCGCCTCGCGGTCGCCGATATGCACGCAGCGCTCCGATTCGCCGAGCAGCGCCGCCGTCGCCACGAGATTATCGACCCAGCGCACACTCTCTTTTTCTTCAATCGGAATGCGCGTCGGATTGATCCGGCGCTTCAACTCATTGGTCCCCTTGACCACTTTTCTCGTCCAGAACTTCACCGCGGACAAACCGAGCGGCAGTCCCGCTGGCGTCACGACCAGGCTTGAGTGCATCGAGATGCCGCACAACGGGTGGGGCAACCCAAGGGGTGGCCCCAATTTCGCCGGCCTTTGTGCAGCGGTCCAATGTTCTCCCGCGGATACGAAAACTCCGTGGTGTCGTGCAGCACCAGCAGTGTGCCGCCAACCGCCGCGGCTCGTTCCCGCGTCGCGTGAAAATGCCCGGCCAGGATGTCGGCCTCACTCGCGCGCTCGTTCGCGAAGAACCGATAGGCTGCCTTCGTATTCGCCCAATCCTGACAGGCCAGCGGAATGCTCTCGGCGGTCCCTTCGGCAAGCTGTTTTAGCAGCTTGCTGAAGCGTTTGCCTAACCGCTCATCCTGGAACTGGCAACCTGCCAGCTCCCGCTGCGTCCACGACTCCTCCGATTGCTCGGCGTCGGCCCGGCACGACCCAACCGCGCTGTTTGTTCTCAAACCGCACCTCCCGGCGCGATTATATCATAAACGTCTATTCTCCTGTCTGATCCAGCTTACGAAGCTTCTCACGTAGGCGCTGGGAATTGTGGGTAATCGAAAACTCGCGACGACGCTTACAGCGCACCGGGTAGCGCGCCTGCCGCACATTACCTCGCGGCAGCGTCTCTGGCGGGATCGAGGGCGCGCCGTCCGCGCATGTCGTCGCGACGCCAGTCACCAGCACGCGGACCGTGGCGGCCATTGTGCGCGAGGACTGCACGTCCGCGCTGACTGCCGCCGGCTCGGAGCGCAGCACGCGCCGTCGCGGCCACTGCCGCGACAACGCCGCGGTGAAATCGTTTGGGAGCACGTTGAAACCCGGGACCGGCCCTACCGCGGCCGTGCCGGTCAGCCGACGTGCGGCCGATCTCATCGCCTTCGATGATATCGAGAGGGTCCACAGTCCGACGCGGCGCCACAGCTCGCGCGATTACCTCTCGCTGTGGGTCTCGAAATTGAACCAATGGGAAACGACATCCCAGCTGCCTGAGTCGATGTCCATCTTCCGAGGCCAGCCCAACTCCGGGTTGCCTCGCCGCTCCTACCGCGCTCAACTTTCTTCACCCTACCGATGACCAACCGCTGCTCCGCCTTGGTGCGCGCGTGCTTCTCGCTGCTGCTCGCCCTCGCCGCCACCACTCTCCGCTCGCCCGCCCAGACGCCCGCCACCGGCGTCATCGTGGGTCGTGTCGCCAACGCCCACTCGGGCGAATTTCTCGAAAACGCCCGCGTGACCGTCGACGGCACCGCACTCGAGGCGTTCACCGACGATACCGGTGAATTCCGCCTCGAAGGTGTGCCGGCCGGCACCGCGAAGCTCCGCGTGTTTTTCACCGGTTTCGACGCCCACACCGAATCCATCGTCGTCACCGCCGGCGCCACGCTCACGCGGGAGATCACGCTGGGCGCCCCGCGCACGAGCCGGCCCGCGGCCGGCAGCGAGATCGTGAAGCTCGATCAGTTCGTCGTCGCCACCACGCGCGAGATGGACGGCGCCGCGATCGCGATCAACGAGCAGCGCTTCGCCCCCAACACCCGCACCGTCGCCTCGACCGACGAATACGGCAACGTCGCCGAGGGCAACCCGGCCGAGTTCCTCAAGTTTCTCCCCGGCGTGACCATCGACTACACCGGCGGCAACGCCCGCGACATCTCCATCAACGGCGTGCCCTCCGACAACGTGCCCGTGACCGTCGACGGCTTCAACGTCGCCACCGCCGCCAACCGCGGCACCGGCCGCGCCGTGCAGTCCGACATGATTTCGATCAACGGCCTCTCGCGCATCGAGGTGAGTTATTCGCCCACCCCCGAGTCGCAGGGCTCGGCCCTCGCGGGCTCGGTCAACATGGTGCCGCGCTCCGCGTTCGAGCGCTCGCGGCCCGTGCTCAACTGGAGCACCTACCTGCTGATGCGCGACAACGCCCGCGATTTTTCGCCGGTGCCCGGCCCCAGGCCCAGCGCCACGCGCAACGTCCACCCTGGTTTCGATTTCAACTACATCGCCCCGCTCAGCAAATTCCTCGGCGTCACGCTCTCCGCCGGCTACTCGACCAACTACTCGCCGCAGGACCAGATGACCAACACGTGGCGCGGCGCGCAGGCCGCCACCAACGGCGTCGCCTTCCCCCACACCACGCCCGACCAGCCGTATCTCTCGACCCTCGTCGTGCAGGACGCGCCGAAGGTCACCACGCGCCGCTCCGTCGGCGCCTCGCTCGATCTGAAGATCACGCCGCGTGACCGCCTCACCTTCGGCTTTCAATACTCGTCGTTCGACGGCCGCTTCGTCGTCGCCAACCTCACGATGAACGTCAACCGCGTGGCCGTCGGCGATTTTTCCACGACGTCCACCCGCGGCGCCGTCGGGCTCGGCGACATCACGAGTGCGCACAACGAGCGAAATCGTTTCAACCGCACCTACATGCCCTCGTTCGTCTGGCGCCACGACGGCCCGATCTGGAAAGCCGACGCCGGCTTCGGCTTCTCGCAACAGAGCGATTTCAACCGCGATTCCGAGCAGGGCTTCTTCCGCACCGTCACCGTGCGCCGCACCAATCTCACGGTGAATTTCAACGACATCTTCTACCTGCGTCCGCGCATCGTCGATATTCGCGATGGCGCCAGCGGCGCCGCCTTCGATCCCAACAAGCTCGCCAACTACGCGCTCACCACCGCGACCACGCAGGCCGACGCCACCTACGATCTCCAGCGCACCGCCTACGGCAGCCTGCGCCGCGATTTCGGCGGCCGCGTGCCGTTCGCGCTGAAAGCCGGCTTCGACGTGCGCGAGGCCCGCCGCGACATCCGCGGCGCCACCCGGACTTTCAACTATGTCGGCCCCGACGGCCGCGCGAGCACCACGCCGGTCGGCAGCGACGACAGCGCCACGCCGTTCTTCGATCCGGTCTATTCGCAACGCGTGTTGCCCTACGGCTTCGGTGCGCTTGAGACCGTCTCCAGCCGCAAGGTCTGGGAGCACTACGTCGCCCACCCGAATTATTTCACGGTCAACGAGACCACCGCCTACACCGCACTCGTCACCAACTCCAAGTTCTCCGACGAACTCGTCTCCGCGCTCTACCTCCGCGGCGACACCGCCCTCTTCAACCGCCGCCTGAAACTCGTCGGCGGCCTCCGCGCCGAGCAGACCAACATCGACGCCGAGGGTCCGCTCGTCGACCCCACGCGCAATTTCCGGCACGACGCCGCCGGCAAGGTCGTCCTCGTCAACAACCGCCCCGTCGCCATCACCACCGACACGCTCGCCGCCGCCCGGCTCACCAACGTCGATCGCGGCACCCACGTGGACAAGGAATACCTGCGCTTTTTCCCGAGTCTCAACGCGAGCTTCAACCTCCGCGAAAATCTCATCGCGCGCGCCGCCTACTACTGGTCGGTCGGCCGGCCCAACTTCGTCCAGTATTCCGGCGGCATCACATTGCCCGACACCGAAACCCCCGGCGCCGCCACCGCGCCCATCGTCGTCAACAACGCCGGCATCAAGGCCTGGTCCGCGCGCACCGTCAGCACGCGGCTCGAATACTATTTTGAGGGCGTCGGTCAGGTTTCGATCGGCGGCTTCCGCCGCGAAATCAAAAACGCGTTCGACACCGCGCAGTTCCAGGCCACGCCCGAGTTCCTCGCGATCTACGATCTGCCCGAGTCGGTCTACGGCAACCTGACCGTGCAGACGCAGGCGAACATCGCCACGCCCATCGTCACCGAAGGCGTCGACTTCAGCTACAAGCAGGCGCTCACGTTCCTCCCGGCGTGGGCGCGCGGCGTGCAGGTCTTCGCCAACGCCAGTGCGCAACGCGTGACCGGCGACGACACCGCGGGTTTCGCCGGCTACATCCCGCGCAGCGGCAGTTGGGGCGTGAGCCTCACGCGCCCGAAATTCAACGTGCGTGTGAACTGGAACTACCGCGGCCGCACCCGCAACGCCCAGATCGCCCAGAGCGTGAGCGTCGGGCCCGGCACCTTCAACTGGAGTTCCAGCCGCCTCTACATGGACGTGCTCGGCGAATACAATTTCTACCGCCGCCTCTCGCTCTTCGCGAACCTGCGCAACTTCAAGGACGCGACGGAAGACATCGAAATCGCCGGCCCGCTCACGCCCTCGCACGCCCAGTTCCGCCAGCGCATCGACTATGCCGCACTGTGGACGATCGGCGTGAAGGGGACGTGGTGAAGCGCAGCCCGTAGTGGCTGAGGCGTCCCGCCTCAGTCCGAAAACCACGAGGCGAGACGCCTCGTCCACGACCATCCAGCTCCAGCCTCCTTCCTTCCGTCTTTCCATGCCCCGCGCCTTCGTCTCCCTGCTCCTCGCCCTGTGCATCACCGCGGCCCGCGCCGCCGTCGATTTCACCGCACTCGAAACGCTCGCCCGCGCCGAACTCGCCCGCACCGGCGTGCCCGGCTGCGCCGTCGCCATCGTGATCGACGGCCAGCTCGCCTACGCCCAGGGCTTCGGCCTCGCCAACGCCGACACGCGTGAGCCCGTCCGCGCCGAAATGCTCTTCCGCCTCGGCTCGACCACGAAGATGTTCACCGCTGCCACCGCCGTTTCGCTCGCGCTCGACGGCAAACTCAAACTCGACGCCCCGATCGGCCACATCGTCTCCGGCCTCGCCCCGAAGATCGCCCGCGTCACACCGCACCAACTGCTCTCGCACTCCGCCGGCCTCGCCGACGATGCCCCGATGGAGGGCCCGCACGACGATTCCGCGCTCGCCGCCCGATGCCGCGCGCTCACCGACAAACTCGTCTTCGCCGAACCGGGCAAAATCTACAGCTACTCCAATCCCGGCTTCTGGCTCGCCGGCCTCGCCGCCGAGGTCGCCGGCGGCAAACCCTACGCCGATCTCGTCGCCGAACGTGTGCTCGCGCCCTGCGACATGACACGCTCCACGTTGCGGCCGACCATGGCGATGACGTGGCCGCTCGCCGTCGGCCACGAGGGCACCGCCGGCCAGCCCGCCCGCGTCATCCGCCCGCTCGCCGACAACGCCTCCACCTGGCCCGCCGGCCAGCTCTTCGCCTCGGCGCCCGAGTTTGCCCGTTTCGCCATCGCCCTGATGAACGGCGGAAAACTCGATGGCCGCCAGGCCCTCCCCGCCGCACTCGTCACGCGCCTCACCAACCCGCACGTCGCCACCGCCGGCGAAGGCGGCCACTACGGCTACGGCCTCGCCGTGCGCGAGGAGAGCGGCCGGCGCTGGTGGTCGCACACCGGTGCACGCGCCGGCTACGGCAGCATCGTGCGGATGTGCCCCGACCGCGGCTTCGCCGTCATCGTGCTCTGCAACCGCACCGGCGACCATCTGCCGCGCGTTGCCGAAAAAGCGGTCGAACTCGTGCTCGGCGTCCCGCCGCCCCCGCGCCCCGCCGCGCAAAAGCTCACACCCACCGCGGACGACCGCCGCCGGCTCGTCGGCACCTTCACCAACGGCAGCGCGAGCGTCGTCATCCGCGAACGCGACGGCCAGCTCGTCGGCGCGCAAGGCGGCGTGTTCACGAAGACCGGCGAAAACCGCTTCACGCGCTCCGCGGTCGGCAACACGCCGGCGACCGAGTTCCTCCTCACCGCCGGCCTCGACGGCACCGGCACTTTTCTCGTCCGCGGCGGCCGCGCCCTGCGGAAGGTCGAGTAGTGCGGTGCTTTAGCCCGCACTCGATCGCCCGGGGCGCGGGCTGAAGCACCGCGCTACTCCCGCCGCCTTTCCTACGGCGCCGTCGCCAGCACGCGCGCGATGGTGTTGCCGGTCGCTTGGACTTTGCGGCGGAAAATTTTGTCGCCGTTGGTGACGTAGAGGTATTCGCGATTCGCGCCAGAGAGCGTGCAACTCGTCAGCGGCTTGTCCGCCTGCGGCTTCGGCAGCACGCCGCACAGCCGGCCCGTCGGATCGAACACCTGCACGCCCAGCGCCGATGTCACATACCAACGTCCCATCGTATCGCACGTCATCCCGTCGCCGCTCGAACGCGGCAGATAGGGCGGCGGCTCGTGACTCTTGAACTCGCCCTTCGGGTCGATCGGCCGCCGCAGCGTCATGTAGGGCGTGCCCGCGTCGAGCGTGCCGTCCCCGTTCACCCGAAACGTCCAGACGAATTGCCCGCCGGCTTCGCTCACGGCCAACGTCGCATGGTCCGGCGAGAGCGCGATGCCGTTGGGTCCCGCGAGATTGCTCGCCGCCGTGCGTTTTTCCTTCGTCTTCGCGTCGACAAACGTCACCTGCCTCTTCGCGGTCTCCGTGAAGAAAACGTGCCCGCGGTGCGTGACCACCAGGTCGTTTGGCTGCACCTCCTCCGCCACGACCTCGACCGCGCCGGTCGCAAGATCGATCGCCACGAGCCGCTTCTGCGCGCCCTGGCAGGCGTAGATTTTTCCGTCGGGGCCGAACTTCATGCCGCTCACTGATTCGCCGCTCAGCTTCGTCTTCGTGCCATCCGGCGTGATTTTGTAGATGCCAGTGCCCGGCGGACGCATGTCGCAAAAATAAAAATTCCCCGCGTCATCCGTGATCGGCGCGTCGGCAAACGCGAGCCCTTCGACGACGGGCTTCCATCCCTCGCCGTCGATGAGCAGGCGGTGCAACGTCATGTCGACGGCGAGATCGCCCTTGGTGACAATCGTCGGCACGGATTTTTCCGCCCGCCACAGCCAGCGCAGTGCGTCCGGCAGGATCGAGCCACCGTGCTCGCCGCTGTGCCGGTAGCCTTCGGCAAACTCGAATTTCACCTCGTAGCCCATGTAGCGCAGCGCCGCGTGCATCTGCTGGTTCGCGGTCGGCCAGTGGCCGAACTGGTTGTCGAGATCGCCGGTCGAGTCCTGCAGGAACACGCGGATCGGCTTCCGCTCTGTCTTGCGGATGAGCGACGGATACGCGTCGCCGCCCGCGAGGTTCACGAAGCTGCCGACCGTCGAGAGCACTTTGCGAAATTGATCCGGCCGCTCCCACGCCACCGTGAACGCCGCGATGCCGCCGCTGCTCGAGCCGCAGATCGCACGCTTCTCCGGGTCGTCGGAAAACGGAAACTGCCGCCTCACTTCGGGCAGAATTTCCGTGAGCAGAAACTGCGCGTAGCGGTCTCCGAGCGAATTGTATTCGTAGCCGCGGTTGCTGCCGCTGGTCGCGCTCTTCGCTTTGCCGCGGGCCGGATTGTGGCCCGGGTTGATGAAAACCGCGATCGTCACCGGCATCTCCCCGCGCGCGATCAGGTTGTCGAACACGATCGGAATGCGCCAGGTGCCCTTCGGATTGAGGTAGCCCTGGCCGTCCTGAAACACCATGAGCGCCGCGCTGCCGTCGGGCTGGTATTGCGCCGGCACGTAGATGAACCAGTCGCGCACCGTGTCCGGGAAAATTTTCGAGCGCAGTTCCGGCTGCTGCGTAACCTTGCCGACCGGCACGCCGGGCTGCACCTCATGATCGGGCGTGGGTTTGAAGACGTCGGCGGCGAAGGCGAGCGGGGCGATGGAGGCGAGAAGGAGAATCGTGAGGCGCATGATCATGGGGAACACTCAACGTTTAGCGTTTAACGCTGAACTCTTAAGTGAAGGCAGCAGGGCCAAGGCTGGCAGAAATTGAGAGTTAAGCGTTAAGAGTTAAACGTTGAGCGTTCGGCGGCTTCGCCGCCGTCACTGCTTCGGCCCGTCGCGCCACAGCCAGCGCAGCGTGTCGGGGAAAATCGCGCCGCCGTGTTTGCCGCTGTGGCCGCCGTCGCCGAGCACAAACTTGTAGTCGTAGCCGGAGAATTTCAGCGCCGCCGCCATGTCCTGATTCGCCAGCGGCCAGTTGCCGTGGAGATTGTCGAGGTCGTTGCTCCCGTCCTGTAGGAACACCCGGAGCGGTTTCGCCGGTTTCACCTTCCGGATGAGCCCCGGGTAAACGTAGCCGCCGCGGATGTTGGTGAAGCTGCCGATGTGGCTCACGACCTTGCCGAACGCCTCCGGCCGCTCCCACGCGACCGTAAACGCCGCGATGCCGCCCGAGCTGTTGCCGCACACCGCGCGGCCCGCGGGGTCGCGCGTGACGTTGAGGTCGCCCAGCGCGGCCGGCAGCAGTTCGTCGAGGAGGAAGCGCGCATTGGCGTCGCCGAGCGAGTCGTATTCAAAGCTCCGGTTGCTGCGCGCTTTCGTGCCCGGCTCGGGCGCGGCAAAGGTTCCCGGCGTCACCCCCACCGCGATCGTCACCGGCATCTCGCCGCGCGCGATCAGGTTGTCGAACACCACCGGCACGCGGAACTGGCCGTTGGCCGAGAAAAAGCCCGCGCCGTCGAAAAACACCATGAGGCACGCCGGCTTCGCCGCGTCATACTGCTTCGGCACGTAGACGAAGTAATCTCGCGTCGTGCCGGGGAAAATCTTGCTCGTCTCGAACTTCGCCTGCCGCACCGCGCCGTGCGGCACGTCCTGCGGCTTCGAGTCGGGACCAAGTTGGTAGTCGTCCGCCGCCACGAGCGGCAGGGCCGTTGCGACCAGCGCAATCAGTGGGGTAATCAGGCGCACGCCCCTTCGCTAGGCCCCGTCGCCGCCCCGCGCAAGCGCCAAGCGAATTGCTTCGAGCGGATCGCACGCGTGCGTCGTGGACGAGGCGTCCCGGCTCGGGGAGTGAAGCAGACTGAACCGGGACGGCTCAGCCACTACGCCTACGGCTTGTGCTCGTGCGCGTAAGCGACGAGGGCGCGGAGGTTGGCGTCGGGGGTGTCGCGGGGGACTTCGCAGCCGGCGCCGATGACGTAGCGCGGGCCGGCGTCGGCGTGGCATTGCGCGACGGTGCGCGTGACGAGGTCGGGCGTGCCGTTGCGGAGAATCGTCACGGGATTCGCGTTGCCGAGGAGAATTTGGGACGGGCCCATTTTTTCGCGGGCTTCGGCGAGCGGGGAAAGGGAGTCGAGGTCGACGACGTGGCAGCCGAGCCGGCCCATGCGGGCGAGGTGCTTGCGGGTGTCGCCGCAGATGTGGAGGCGCGTGCGGCCGCCCAGCGCGTGGATGCCGTCGACAAGCTTCTTCTCATACGGCCAGACGAACTCGCCGTAGATGTCGGGGCCGACGAGCGAGGCGGCGGCATCGCCGATGCCGATCAGGTCGGCGCCGGCGGCGATTTGTTCGCGGGCGAAACGCAGCTCCATCGCGACGACGAATTCGAAGAGGTCGCGCACGAACGCGGTGTCGTCGTAGAAATCGAGCATGAGGGTGTTGATGCCGCGGAGGTCGGCGCCCTCGGCGATCGGGCCCTCGACCCAGCCCTCGACGATGAGGTCGCGGCCGACGCGCTCCTTCAGCAAAGCAACGGCCTGGATGCCGTTGGTCATGCGGCCGCCGCCGAGCGGGTCGGGCTGCTGGAGGCGGGCGAGGGCGGCGGGGTTGGCGAGCAGGGCGGACTCCTCGTTGAGCGCGACGGGTTGCTCGTCGAAATACTCCACCCGCGCGCCGCAGTCGGCGGCCTCGCGCGCGGGGTCGGACATGGTGTTGACGTAGTCGAAGCCGAATTCCCCGGCGACGCGGATCTGGCCCTCGGCGAGCACGCGGTGGTCGGTGCAATAGTCACGGTAGCGTGCGCCGATGCGGCGCGCGGCGAACATCATGGTGATCGGCATGGCCGGCAGCCGATCGACGGGCTGGCCGGCGAGGTGGGCGAGGACGCGTTCGCGGGAGTTCATGGGGTGAAGGCGGGGCAGGGGAACGCGTTTCGGGATCGTGGACGAGGCGTCTCGCCTCGTGAAATTTCCGGACTGAGCCGGGACGGCTCAGCCACGACAGGCTACTTCGCGGGCAGCCACTCGACGGCGTCGATGACGACGTAGCCGTTGGTGTTGGCGTTGGAGATTTCGACCCAGCCATCGCGACCAGCGGTGAAGCGGAAGGTGCCGAGCGATTCGAGAGCACCGTCGATGGACGGATGCTTGCGCTCGTCGAAGGCGAGCTTGGTCTCGCCGTCGGCGTGGTGGATCACGATCGGGACGTTGGTGGCGCGATTGGCGTTTGGCGGGTAGACGACGCGCACGGTGTAGCGGCCGGCGGTGGGGATGGTCGGGACGAAGCGGGCGCGTTGCTCGCCTTTCTTTTCGTTGCCGTCGTGGCGGTAGCCGGCGCGGATGTAGGTGTGGTGCGCGGTGCTGTTGCGATCGAAGCCGTGGAGTTCGGCGTCGTTGTCGTCGACCACGATGCCGGCGAGGCGGAGGGTGCCGCGGCTGGCGGGCTCGGGCGGCGACTCGAAATCGAGCACCTGGCCGTCGGCGAGGAGGCGTTTCTGGAGTTTGGCGTAGTCGATGTTTTGGATCGTCGTGCGATCGTCGATCGCCTGGACGGCGGCAGTGGCGGAGCTCTGGCCAAGGACCATGAAGACAGGCTCCATGCGGATGCTGCCGTAGGCGATGTGCGAGGCGCTGAGGCAGACGGGCGCGAGGAGGTTGGTGCACTCGCTGGCGCGCGGGCGGAGGCTGCGGAAACTGATCGGGTAGGGGCGCACGCGCACCTGCACGTCGCCCTCGTTGCGCACGAAGCCCTCCTTGGTGACGTGGCGCTGGATGTTGTGCGAATCCATGTTGTAGGCGCCCATGCCGACGCTGTCGGCGGCGACCTCGGCGCGTTTGCAGTTCTTCTCGCTCATCACGTAGTCGCTGATCATGCGGCGGGCTTCGCGCACGTAGAGCTGGCGCGGCCAGTGGTGGTTGTCGGCAAACTCGTCCTTGGCGCGGCCGATGCGTTGGAACTCGGCGCGGGCTTTTTCCGGCACGCGGGGGTTGTTCGCGAGCGTCCACATGAGGCCCTGGTGCCACTCCTCGTGGGCGCGCCAGATCTTCGCGCGGGTGGCGTAGTCGCCGTCAGGGTAGTCCCAATTCTGGCCGATGAAGTCGGTGCTGATCGCGAAATTGTTGTTCGTGTCGGTCTTGCGGTTCGGCATCCACACGGGATTCCACGGCACACGGTGGTCGCCGGCCTCGAAGTTGCGCAGGAGCAGCTCGAACCACTTCGGGTCGTAGTTGGCGGGTTTTTCCCAGGCGAGGCGGTTCGCGGGAACGTCGGTGGTGCAGAGGCGGAAGTTGTAGGCCTGGACCTTGCGGTCGCCGGAAAACTCGACACCGGGGTCCTGCTCGATGCCGGGGAGCAGGCCGCTCGACGGGTCGCCGGGCTTCACGTAGGGATCGACGTTCTTGGTGAACTGGTGGGAGACGGCATGGCCGGTTTGCACGCCGTTGATGGTCTCGCCGTAGACGCTGTTGGCCTCGCGACCGACGTGGTAGCTGACGCCGGCCTTGGCGAGCAGGTCGCCTTCGTAGGAGGCGTCGATGAACATTTTCCCGCCGAACGCGCGGCCGCTCTCCATCACGAGGCGGACGATGCGCGCGCCGTCCTTGATCACGCCCTTGCCGGGCGCGAGGTCGAGACGCTCGCCGCGGACGACGGTGATCTTGGCGCCGGCTTCGCGGAGCAGATCGTCGTAGACCTTGGTCGCGACGTGCGGCTCGAAGGTCCACATGGTTTTCTCCTCGGCATCAGTGCGCGTGCGGGACTTGAAATACTCGTCGCGAGTGTGGCGGGTCCACGCGGCGGGGTTGTTGTAGTGCTGCCAGATGCGGCCGTAGAACTCGCGGGCGATGCCGCCGATGGCGCGCTTGTTGCCGATGTCGGTGGCGCCGAGTCCGCCGGTGGTGAGGCCGCCGAGAAATTGCGTGGGCTCGATGAGCACAGCGGTCTTGCCCATGCGCGCGGCCTGGAGCGCGGCGGCGATGCCGCCGGAGGTGCCGCCGTAGATGACGAGGTCGTAGTCGGCGGTGGCGGCGCGGGCCGAGATTGCGAGGGCGAGCGAGACGAGGAGCGTGAGTTTGCGCATGAGGTGAGTTTTCCTGTCATTCTGAGCGAAGCGAAGAATCCAGCGGGAGCCGCGAGCTCTTCACCAAGTCGAAAGTCCAATTGGATTCTTCGCTCCGCTCAGAATGACAAACCATTTTGCTGTGGGGCTTACACCGCCCCCGGGTGCTTCCACGGCGCGCGATACTCGCGGCGGAGCAGGCGCGTGGCTTCGGCGTCGCCGGTCACGACGCGTTTCTTCGGATCGTAGGCGAGCGGGCGGCCGGCGAGGTCCATCGAAAGGTTGGCGAGGATGCAGCTCGCGGTGGAGATGTGGCCGTGCTCGATATCGGCGATCGGGCGACCACGCGTGGCGATCGCGGCGAGGAAGTCGACCATGTGGAGGCGCGTGGCGGGCGCGGCGTTGAGCTCGATGTCTTTCTCGCCGACGTCCTCGGGGTATTTTTCGCGTTCGAACACGCAGTCGAAATGGATCGGCTTCGCCTTCTTGTCCTGCGGGATGAAGTCCGCGCGCATGGTGCTGAGCTTGAGCGTGCCCTTGTCGCCGTAGATGAACGCGGCCCACGGGTAGTCCGGATCGGGCGGCGTGCCCCAGGTGCGGTGCTGCCAGACGGCGTTGAGGCCGTCGAACTCGAAGGTCGCGACCTGCGTGTCGGAGATGTTGGACTTGCCCTCCTTCTGCACGAAAATGCCGCCGGTCGACGTGACGCGCTTGGGCCAGCCGAGGCCGAGCATCCAGCGCACGGTGTCGAGCATGTGCACGCACATGTCGCCGGTGATGCCGTTGCCGTATTCGCGGAACGTGCGCCACCAGCGCTTGTGCGGCAGGCCGTCGTAGGGGCGCAACGGCGCGGGGCCGCTCCAGAGCTCGTAGTCGAGAAATTCCGGCACGGGCTGGACCGGCGGGTTGCCGTTGGCGCGCATCGCGAAGTAGCAGCACATTTCGACGTGCGCGATCTTGCCGAGCAGGCCGGCGTCGACGATCTGCTTTTTGGCGTCGATCAGGTGCGGGGTGCTCTTACGCTGCGTGCCGATCTGGACGACGCGGCCGAGGCGGCGGGCGGCGTCGAGCATCGCCTCGCCCTCGCGCACGTCGATGCTGATGGGTTTCTGGCAATAGACATCCGCGCCCGCCTCCATCGCGGCGATGGCGTGGAGCGCGTGCCAGTGGTCGGGCGAGCCCACGAGCACGATCTCGAGGTCTTTCTCGCGGAGCATCTCGCGATAGTCGCGGTAGAGGCGCGGGGTCTTCTTCGATCGCTGGCGCTGGGCGGCGATCTCGGCGGCGCCGGCGAGCATGTTTTTGTCCGGGTCGCAGAGGGAAACGATCTCGACGTTGGCCACTTGCACGAGGCGCCAGAGGTCGCTTTTGCCATACCAACCGGCGCCGATGAGGCCCACGCGGCGGGGGCGGCCGTTGACGAGATCGAGCGCGTCCGCGCCCCACGCGGGCAGCGCGGCGAGCGCGGTGGTGGCGGCGGAGGTTTTGAGGAAATCGCGGCGGCTGACGTGGAAGCGCGGGGTAAGGAGCGAGGTAGAGGTCATGGCGCGCGATCAGAGTGGCGTCGCGGGTCAGGTGCAATCACGGGTTGGGCGGCTGCCACGGGCGTTGACACCCGCGTCCGACTTCCCGCAACCTGCGCGCTTTCTTTTTTCCGCGCCCGCTTTCTCACCGCGTTCTCATGTCACAAACCATCGCCGTCCTCGATTTCGGCTCCCAGCTCACGCAGGTCATCGCGCGCCGCATCCGCGAGTGCCAGGTTTACTCGAAGATCTACCACTACTCGACGCCGGCCGCGAAGCTGCGCGAGGACGGGGTGATCGGCATCATCCTCTCGGGCGGACCGCAGAGCGTTTACGCCAAGCAGGCGCCGCACCCGGACCGCGCGATCTTCGAACTCGGCGTGCCGATGTTGGGCATCTGCTACGGCGTGCAACTCATGGGGCACTTCCTGGGCGGCCACGTCGCGCACAGCAAGGCCCGCGAATACGGCCACGGCCACCTCTCGATCAAGAAACCGGGTGCGCTCTTCGCCGGCCTGCCGAAGCGGCTCCGCGTGTGGAATTCCCACGGCGACAAACTCGAGAAGCTTCCGCCCGGCTTCCGCCCGATCGGCGTGACGGAGAACTCGCCGTTCGCCGCCATCGAAGACCTCAAACGGCACTTCTACGGCATCCAGTTTCACCCGGAGGTTTTCCACACCGAGCGCGGCGTGGACATGATCCGCAACTTCCTCCTCGGCATCTGCGGCGCGAAACAGGATTGGACGACGAAGGATTTCATTTCGCACTCGATCGCCGAGATCCGCACACAGGTCGGCAAGAGCCGCGTGATCCTCGGGCTGTCGGGCGGCGTCGACTCGTCGGTGGCCGCGGCGCTGCTGCACAAGGCCATCGGCAAGCAGCTCACGTGCGTCTTCGTCGACAACGGCCTGCTGCGCAAGGATGAGCGCCGCCACGTGGTCGAACTCTACGCGAAGCACTTTCACATCGATCTCCGCGTGGCCGATGCCTCGAAGCTGTTCCTGCGCCGCCTCAAGGGCGTGACCGAGCCCGAGCAGAAGCGGAAGATCATCGGCCGGACATTTGTCGAGGTGTTCGAGAAATCGTTGCGCGCGATCAAGGGCAGCGCCGAGTTTCTGGGCCAGGGCACGCTCTACCCGGACGTGATCGAGAGCGTGTCGATCGGCAACAACCCGGCCTCGCTGATCAAGACCCACCACAACGTCGGCGGCCTGCCCGCGCGCATGAAGCTCAAGCTCGTCGAGCCGTTGCGGCAGTTGTTCAAGGACGAGGTGCGGCGTGTCGGCGCGGCGCTCGGTCTGCCGAAGGAAGTCGTGTGGCGCCAGCCGTTCCCCGGACCCGGTTTGGGGGTGCGCGTGATGGGCGACATCACCGCGGAAAAGCTCGAAATCCTCCGTAACGCCGACGCCGTGCTGCACGAGGAGATGATGGCCAGCGGCTACTATTATAAAGTGTGGCAGTCGTTCTGCGTGTTCCTGCCGGTGCGGACCGTGGGCGTGTTCGGCGACGAGCGCACCTACGATTACGTGATCGCGATCCGCGTGGTGGAGAGCACCGATGCGATGACGGCCGACTGGGCCAAGCTCCCGCACGAACTCCTGCAAAAGGCCTCCAGCCGCATCACCAACGAGGTGCGCGGAGTGGGGCGCGTGGTGTTCGACATCAGCTCCAAGCCCCCCGCGACCATCGAATGGGAGTGAAACTACGACGAATCCCGGGGCTTTTCTCGCGGTCAAAGTTGCGTCAACCTATCCTCTCATGACTTCGTCCCACCTGCGCTTCTTTCCGACGGCTTGCGCTGCGCTGTGCCTCGCAGCGGGCCTCCCGGCCGCCGAACCCGCCATCATCGCCAAGGCCCGCGCCCTGATCGGAACCGAGGCCGCGCTCAGCGCCGTGACCTCGGTCCACTACACCGGCACGCTCACGACCACCGATCCGGCCGATCCCGGCAAAAAGACCAGCGCACCGATCGACATCATTTTCCAGAAACCCGATCAGCAGCGCATCCAGGCGAGCGGACCGCGCATCATCGAGATCACGGCGCTGGATGGCTACGACGGCTGGCAGCGCCAGCAGGAAACCGCCGACCCCACCAAGTGGCAGCAGACGCTGCTCGGGCCCGACCAGATCAAGAGCCTCCGCGCCAACACGCTGGAAAATCTCTCCTTCTTCCGGCCGGCCGCGGGCTCCGGGGTCAAGGTCGAGGAGTCCGGCACGGCCAGCTTCGATGGCATCGACTGCGTGAAAATCTCCTACACGCACGGGCCGAAAATCGTGTTCATCCGTTATTTTGAGAAGACCACCGGCCGCCTCGTGTTTACGGAGACCGCGGCAGGCGGCACGATCCGCGAGACCGGCGAGATCCGGGTGAATGGCATCAAATTTCCCCAGTCGATCGTGACGACCTCCAAGAACGCCGCCGGCCAGCTCCAGCGCGTGACGATCGATTTCGACAAGGTGGTCGTGAACGAGCCGTTCCCGGCCACCATGTTCACCCCGCCGGCGCTCCGCGGACGCTGAAGCGCCCGCGCGTAGAAGCCACCATGCCGTCGAACTCACGCCCATTCGTCCCAGCGCGGTGCCGCGGTGGCGCGCGTTGAGGACGAGCCGCTCCACCTCGACTGCCACCCTCCGGCATCAGATCATGCGCCCGCTGCATCACGCTTCGAAGACGTTTGGCGACGACCTGGCGGCGTTCTGCCGCGGTGCGCTCGTGCCGCGCGAGATCGCCGAGTCCGTGGCGGCGATCCTCGCCGATGTGCGCGCGCGGGGCGACGAGGCGGTGGGCTACTACGCGGCGAAATTCGACGGCGCCAAATTGCGCGGACGCGACTTCCCGGTGCCGCCTGCGCTCGTCGCGGCGGCGGTGAAGCGGTTGCCCGCCGCGGAAATGCGCGCGCTGAAGGCGGCGCACGAGAGCATCGCGGATTTTCACCGGCACGCGCTGCCGGAAAACTGGATGGCGAAGAACAAGCAGGGCGCACAGGTGGGCGAGAAATTCGACCCGATCCGCCGCGTGGGCCTCTACATTCCGGGCGGCCAGGTGCCGCTCGTCTCGACGGTGCTGATGACGGCGACGCTGGCCAAAATCGCCGGCTGCCCGCAGATCGCCGCGTTCACGCCGTCCAATTCCGACGGCAAGGTGGCCGACGGCGTGCTTGCCGCGCTGCACCTCGTGGGGGTGACCGAAATTTATCGCATCGGCGGCGTGCAGGCGATCGGGGCGATGGCGTTCGGCACGACCACGATCGCGCCGGTCGACAAGATCTTCGGCCCGGGCAACGCCTACGTCTGCGAGGCGAAGCGGCAGGTGTTCGGCACGGTGGGCATCGACTCGCTGCCGGGTCCCAGCGAGGTGATGATCATTGCGGATGAAACGGCCAACGTGGCGTTCATCGCCGCCGATTTGCTGGCGCAGGCCGAGCACGGTTCCGGCCGCGAAAAGGTGTTTCTCGTCGCCACCTCGGCCGACGTGATCGCGCGCGTCGCCTCGGAGATCCGCACGCAACTCCAGCTCATCACGCGGAGCGAGAAGACGCAGCGGGTGCTGGAGGAAGGTTTTCTGGCGATCGAAGCCGCCTCGCTGGCGCAGGCCGCCGATATCGCCAACTACGTCGCGCCCGAGCACCTCGAACTGGTGGTGGCCGAGCCGGCGGTGAAAAAGCTCATCGACGCCATCACGACCGCCGGCGCCATCATGATCGGCAACCATACGCCGACGGCGCTGGGCGATTTCGTGGCCGGCCCGAGCCACGTGCTGCCGACGGCGCGCGCAGCGCGCTTCAGCAGCGGCCTGCGGGTGGCGGATTTCCTGCGGCGCACCAGCATAATCCGCTACGACAAGCCGAGCGTGAAAAAAGCCGAGCCGATCGTGGCCGCGTTTGCGGCGATGGAGAAGCTCGATGCGCACGGGCGCAGCGTGCGGATCCGGACGTAGGTCGGGCTTTACGCCCGACGCGTTTTGTGTCGGGCATAAAGCCCGACCTACATGAATCCGTCCTCCCTCGCGCTTCCGCATGTCGCGCAGCTCCACGCCTACACGCCCGGCCTGCAGCCGACCGAGGCCGGCTGGGTGAAGCTCAATACGAACGAGTGCCCTTATCCGCCCAGTCCGCGGGTGGCCGAGGCGCTGCGGCGCGAGATAGGGGAGGATGGCGCGTCGCTCCGCCTCTATCCGAACCCGAAGAGCGGCCCGCTGCGCGCGGCGGTCGCCAAGCTGCACGGGTTGCGTGAGGAAAACGTCGTCATCGGCAACGGCTCGGATGACATTCTGAATCTGCTCGTGCGGGCGTTCGTCGGTTGTAGGGCGGGGTCGCCGGACCCCGCCGCCTCATCGGATGCGACAACGGCGGGGTCAGGCGACCCCGCCCTACACCAAGCGGCCGGCTTTACGCTGCCGAGCTACTCGCTCTACCCGGTGCTGGTCGCGATCCAGGATGGCCGCACCGACGTGATCGAGTTCGATCGCGCGATGCGGCTGCCGCTGGAGAAAATCGCCGGCTCGGAGGCACGCGCGTTTTTTCTCACGTCGCCGAACGCGCCGACGGGCGTCGGGTTCGCCAATGCCGACCTCGAACGCGCCGCGGCGTCGTTTCGCGGCCTGCTCGTCGTGGATGAGGCCTACGCGCCGTTCGCACGCGAAAACGCCGTGCCGTTGCTCGCGCGTTTCCCGAATCTCGTGGTCGTGCGCACGCTCTCGAAGGCCTACGCGCTCGCCGGCATCCGTGTGGGCTACGCGTTGGCGCACCCCGGGATCATCGACGTGCTCGACCGCGTGCGCGACAGCTACAACGTCTCGCGTCTCTCCCAGGCCGCGGCCCTTGCGGCGCTCGGCGACCAGCCTTACTACGACGGCGTGATCGCAAAGGTGTGCGCCACGCGCGACCGCTGCGTGCGCGACCTCCTCGACCGCCGCGGCTGGCGCACCTACGACTCGCAGGCCAACTTCATCTTCACCGAGCCGAAGGACGCGCGCGGCGCGACCGGTCTCGACGTGGCGAAGGCGGCCTACAGTTTCCTCTATTCGCGGAAGGTCCTTGTGCGGCACTTCCCGAGCCACGCCTTGACCGCGCCGTTCCTGCGCATCAGCGTCGGCACGGACGCCGAGATGGCGGCCCTCAGCGACTCCCTCGACGCATGGCAAAAAGCTCCAGTTCAAAACGCGTAGCCCAAAGTGGCACGGGTCTCCCGACCCGTGGCGGCGCGAGCGCGGGTCGGGCGGCCCGCACCGCGACCGTCACCCGCCAAACCGCGGAGACCGACATCGCCCTCACGCTCGCGCTCGACGGCCGCGGCGCCGCGAAGATCGACACCGGCGTGCCGTTCTTCGATCACATGCTCACGCTGTTCGCGAAGCACGGCCTCTTCGATCTCACGGTGAAGGCCAAGGGTGATGTCGATGTGGATTACCACCACACGGTCGAGGATGTCGGCCTCGTGCTCGGTCAGGCCTTCAAGGAAGCGCTGGGCGACAAGATCGGCATCAAGCGCTACGGTTTCTTTGTCCTGCCGATGGACGAATCGCTCGCGCGCGTGGTCGTCGACGTCGGCAGCCGGCCGCACCTCGTTTACAACGCGGAGGCGCCGACGATGTTCGTGCGCGACTTCAACATCGTGCTCGTGAAGGAATTTTGCCGCGCGTTCAGCAACGCGCTTGGCGCGAACCTCCACGTGCAGCTCGTCTATGGCGAGGAGCCGCACCACGTGGCCGAGGCGATCTTCAAGTGCCTCGCCCGGGCACTCGACGTCGCGACCCAGATCGAGCCGCGCGCGGCCGATCAGTTGCCGAGCACGAAGGGAAAAATCTAGGGCCTCTGGCTTGCCGCCACCGCCGCTTGAGCCAACCTGCCCGTCATGGACTCTCTCACTATCGCACTGCGTTCACAGGGCACCCAGACGGAGTTCAATCTGCGTCGTTGGGCGGAACTGGTCGCCGATCCGAAATGGATCCGAGTTGAAGGGCGGGTGGAGACCGACCGGCATGGGCACGTTCTTATGAGTCCCCCGCCCGCCGCCAGTCATGGCGGATACCAATCACGCATTACCGTCATGCTCGACCGGCTCATGCCCGGAGGCGAAGTTTTCACCGAATGTCCGATCTCGACGGCCGACGGTGTGCGTGCCGCCGACGTTGCGTGGGCCTCGCGCGAGTGCCTGGCCGAACTCGGCGACGGTATCTGTTTTCCCCATGCTCCCGAAATCTGCGTTGAGGTCCTCTCGCCCGACAACACTGCCGCGGAGATGCGCGAGAAGACCGCGCTGTATTTCGACGCCGGTGCCCGGGAAGTCTGGCACTGCTCGCAAACCGGGACGATGACGTTTTTTTCCGCCGGCCAATCCCAGCCGCTTCCGGCTTCAAAGCTCTGCCCGGACTTCCCGGCGCTGGTGAAACGGCGCTGACGGCCGGATGATCGCCGTCATCGACACCGGGATCTGCAACCTCCGCAGCGTCACCAAGGCGCTCGAGGCCGTTGGCGCGTCCATCCGCGTCGTGCGTTCCCCGGCGGAGGTCGCCGCGGCGGGCGCCGCCGGGCTCGTGCTGCCGGGGGTGGGTGCGTTGCGCGATTGCGTGGCTTCGCTGCGGGCGTCGCGGCTCGATGCCACCGTGCGCGATTGGATCGGCGCGGACCGGCCGTTTCTCGGCGTGTGTCTCGGGATGCAGGCGCTGTTTGAGCATTCGGAGGAGGGGAATGTCACCGGCCTCGGGGTGTTCCCCGGCCGGGTCGTGCGGTTCCGCCGGCCACCGGAGTTCAAGATTCCGCACATGGGCTGGAACACGGTGCGTTTCACGCAGCCGCGTTCGCCGCTGGCCGTGCAGCTCGCGCCCGACGGTGAGGCCTTCTACTTCGTGCACAGCTTTTATTGCCGGCCGGACGATCCGGCGCTCGTGCTCGCGGCGTGCGACTATGGTGGCGAGTTCTGCGCGGCGATCGGCCGCGGCCGGGTGTTTGCGACGCAGTTCCACCCGGAAAAGAGCCAGGCGAAGGGGCTGCAGATCTACCGCAATTTCGCGGCGGTCGCCGCCTGAGCGCCGCGGCGCGCTTCACGAAAACTTACGCGCCTGACGCCGCGCGCTTATTCCGGGCGGTCATATCGTGCAGGCCGGCATCTTTGTTTTGCCAGTGGCGCGGATTTGGCTTCGCTCGGCAGTCATGGCCACGACAGCTGCCCTAAAAATCGACGATAAAGACTACCCCTTGCCCGTTATCGTCGGCACCGAGAACGAAAAAGCGATCGACGTGCGCAATCTGCGCGCGCAGACCGGCTTCATTACGCTGGACGACGGCTACGGCAACACCGGCGCCTGCACGAGTGACATCACCTTCATCGATGGCGACGCCGGCATCCTGCGCTACCGCGGCTACCCCATCGAACAGCTCGCCGAGCAGTCCGGGTTCGTCGAGACGGCCTACCTGATCATCAACGGCCACCTCCCGACGCCGACGGAACGCCGCAAATTCGGCGATCTGTTGCGCGAGCACTCGCCGGTGCATTCGGCCATGGGGCACTTGTTCGAGGGCTTCCCGATCGGTTCGCACCCGATGGCGATCCTCTCCGCGCTGCTCAACTCCCTCGGCTGCTACTATCCGCACCTCGCCACCAACAAGGTGCAGGAGGATCTGGCCAACTTCGACGAGGCCGCCGCCGTCGCGATCTCGAAGGTCCGCACCATCGCGGCGATGTCGTATCGCAAGAGCCGCGGGCTCCCCTACATCTATCCGAAGCGCAACCTGCCTTACTGCGAAAATTTCCTGCACATGATGTTCTCGCAGCCCTACGAGGACTATGTGCCGACGCCCGAGGTCACGCAGGCGCTCAATCTCTTCCTGCTCCTGCATGCCGACCACGAGCAGAACTGCTCCACCTCCACGGTGCGCATGGTCGCCTCCTCCGGAGCGAATCTCTTCGCCTCGGTCGCGGCCGGCGTCTGCGCGCTGTGGGGCCCGCTCCACGGCGGCGCCAACCAGGCGGTGATCGAGATGCTGGAGAGCATCCACGCCGAAGGCGACGACGGCTCGAAGTTCATCGAGAGCGCCCGCGCCGGGAAGAACGGCCACCGCCTCATGGGCTTCGGCCACCGCGTCTACAAGAACTACGACCCGCGCGCGAAGATCATCAAGGCCTCCTTCGAGAAGGCGCTCGCCAGCCTCCATATCAAGGACGATCCGCTCCTCGCCATCGCCCGGCGCCTCGAAGAGGTCGCGCTCAAGGACGACTACTTCCTCTCGCGGAAGCTCTATCCGAACGTCGATTTCTACAGCGGCCTGATCATGCGCGCCCTCGGCATCCCGCAGAACATGTTCACGGTGATGTTCGCGATCGGCCGCATGCCCGGCTGGATCGCGCACTGGAAGGAAGTCGCCTCCAATCCGAAGAACAAGATCAACCGCCCGCGCCAGATCTACGTCGGGCCGACGGTCCGCAATTACGTGCCGATCGCCCAGCGAGGGTGAGCCGGGTGGTGCGGTGCTTCGCCCGCACTCGGGCGGGAAAGAGGTGCTCGAAGCGCGGGCTGAAGCGCCGCGCTACTTCTTTTCCGGCGGTGCGTGCATCAACTGCTCGAGTTCGAGGCCGGTCAGCCGCTGGAGACCGCCGAGCAGCCGCCAGAGCGCGTAGACGCTCACCGCGGTGCTGGGCAGAGCGATGACGGGCCAGCTCAGGAGATTCATGCGGGCGAGTTCGGCGTTGAACGCCTCCGAGCCGGCCGGGCTTTTCAGAATGTAGCGGGCGAGGGCGTAATTCAGCACCGCACTGAGGGCGAACGACAGCGTCAGCAGGTAGCTCGAGTCGCGCAGGAGTTTGTCGAAGTCCGCCCGGGTGTTGCGCTCCGCCAGCGCAGCGTCGACGCGGTCCACGTCGATCACCTGCGGGTTGTAGAGCATTTCGCGGACGAGCGGCCAGCGCGTGCCCATCGACGCGAGCACCACGAGCCCGATCACCGCCGGCACGGCGGCCTCCTTGATGGCAAACCAGTGCAGGTCGAGCTTCATGAGGGCGAACGACCCGGTGGCCAGCACGCTGAAAAAGCCGAGCGCCGCGATGAAGCTGAACTTGCGCCGCGCGGCGAACTCATAGACCGAGTAGCCGACCGGAAACAGCAGCGCCACCACGAGCGCCCATTTCGGTCCGAGCCACGCGGCCTTGCTGCCCCAGTTCAGGATGACAGAGGGCAGGGCGACGTTGCAGCCGATGTTGATGAGCAGGTTTTCGCGTTTGGGTGCGGCGGGCGGGACGGTCATTTCGTTTTTGCGTTGGACAATCGCAGGCGGCTTAATCGCGTCAAACTCCGTCCCATGATTCTGCTCGGCGTCAACATCGACCACTGCGCGACCCTCCGCCAGGCCCGTTACCGCGAGGCCCCGGCCACCACCGGTGGCGCAGTGGAGCCCGATCCGGTCACGTTTGCGGTGCTCGCCGAACGCGCCGGGGCCGATGGCATCACCGTCCACCTCCGCGAAGACCGCCGCCACATCCAGGAGCGCGACGTCTGGCGGCTAAGGGAGTGCATCGCCACGCGTCTTAATCTCGAGATGGCCTGCACGCCCGCGATGACCGAGTTCGCGCTCAAATTGAAACCCGACTCCGTCTGCCTCGTCCCGGAAAACCGCACCGAGGTCACGACTGAGGGCGGGCTCGATGTGGTCGGCAACCGCGCGCGTGTCGCCGCCGTGGTCGACGCCATGAACGCCGCCGGCATCAAAACCAGTCTCTTCATTGATCCCGACGAGCCGCAGATCGAGCTGAGTGCGAAGCTCCGCGCGCCCTGGGTCGAATTGCACACGGGCGCCTACGCCAACGCCTATCACGGCGCCGACCGCGCCGCGGAGTTTCAGCGGCTGCGGCTGGGCGCGGTGCGCGCGCACGAACTCGGCCTCGTGGTCAATGCCGGCCACGGCATCAGCTACGTCAACATCGCCGAGGTGCGCACGCTGCCCCATCTGCACGAACTCAACATCGGTCACAGCATCGTGAGCCGCGCCGTCTTCACCGGTGTGGAGGAGGCCGTGCGCGAAATGAAGACGCGGATGAATCCATGACCCGTCACCACGAAACACACGAAAATCTGCGGAAGCACCACCCGGTTTGATTCTTTCGTGTATTTAGTGTGTTTCGTGGTTCTCACCCAATGAACATCCAGCTTCCGCCCGGCGGCATCCTCGTCGGCCTCGGCGCCGACATCATCGAGGTCGAGCGCATCCGCGGCGTGATCTCGCGTCATGGCGAACGCTTCCTCGATCGCATTCTGACGGATGAGGAGAAGGCTTACTGCTCCAGCATGGGGGCACCGCACAAGCACATTGCGGCGCGTTTTGCAGCGAAGGAGGCGATTTCGAAGTGTTTCACGACCGGCATCGGCCGGGAGTTTGGCTGGAAGTCGGCTTCGGTCTATCACGGCGCACGCCACGAACCGCTGGTGCGGCTCGACGAGCAGGGCCGGGCGTTGCTGACGCACGTGGGGGCGACGCACGTGCTGCTCACGCTTTCGCACACGGAGCATTACGCGATGGCCGTCGCGGCGATCGTGCGCGCCTAGTTTCGGTTTCTTATCATGGACGACGACGCCAATCAGGACAACGAGCGTCCGATTTCGCCGGCCAAGTTATCCCGCACTCCCTCGTGGGTGATGCTCGGCTTCATCCTCGGGGCCGTGTTCGTCTGGCTGCTGCCGCGCGAGCCGGAACCGGCGGCGGCGCCTCCGGCGCTCACGGCCCGGCCGCCGTCGGCCGAACCCGCCGCGCCCACGGAGCGGCGGATCGCGCTCACCATGCTGACGACGATCGAGGCCGTGTTCGAGACGTGGGGCGAGCATGCGGTGTGGGACGGCGCCGTGACCGAGGTCGCGTTGTGGAGTGGTGCGACCAAGACCTTCTCCGAATTCTACGAGGTGCGGCGGAGTGGCGGGGTGAATTACTTCCGCAGCATTCCCCGCCTGACGCGTCGCATCATCACGCACGGCAAGCCGCCGCCCACGGAATGTCCGCTGCAATTTACGGAGACGGAGGAGCAATATCGCGAGTGGCGGGAGCACGGGCGGACGGAACGGCGGCTGGAAGTCGCAGCCCCGGACTCGCCGCCGGCTGCGGTGCGCCCCCCCGTGGCGGTCCCGGCGGTGCGCGCGAGCACGCCGCCACCGCTGGAGAAGCCCGCGCTGAAGGAACCGCCGAAGCATTGAGGCGCCCATGCTGCCCGGATCCCATCCCATCCTCGATTGCGACGAAGCGCGCGAGTTTGAGGCGCGACTCTTCGCGGGCGACGAGGCGCACGCGTGGGCGGCCATGCAGCGCGCTGGTCGGGCGGTCGCGACGGCGGTGCTGCGCGATTTCGAGGAAATCGGCGGATTTCCCGCGGATGGGCGCATTCTCGTGCTCGCCGGCAAAGGCCACAACGGCGGCGATGCGCTGATCGCCGCGCAGACGATCCTTGAGGAAATTCCCGGGGCGCGGGCCGAGGTGATTTTCGTTTTTGGCGAGCGGGTGCTGCGGCCGCTCGCGCAGCGCGCGTGGCGGGAGTTGAGTGGCACGGGTCTCCTGACCCGTGTCCGAACGATCACGGGTCGGGAGACCCGTGCCACGGGTTACGATCTCAGTCTCGACGGCATCTTCGGCTTTCAATTCCGGCCGCCCGTCGAGCCGCGAGTCGCAGAATTGCTCGAGCGAGTGAACGCGTGGCCGATCCGGCTGCGCGCCGCGGTCGATCTGCCCAGCGCCGGGTTGTGCCGCGCCGATTTTTGCTACGCGACCGGCATCGTGAAAACGCCCGCGCTCGACACGGCGACCGCGGGCCGGGTGCGCTACCTCGATCTGGGGTTTTTCGAGGTGGAGCGCGTTGCCCCCAACGCGCTTGCCCGCGTGCTCACGCCCGGGGTCCTGGCCCCGCTCGCGGCGCTCCGCCCGCCGTTGAGCGACAAGCGCACCTATGGCCACGTCCTCGTCGTCGCCGGTTCGCGCCAATTTCCCGGCGCGGCGCTGATGACCACGCTCGCGGCCTTGCGCAGCGGCGCGGGCCTGGTGACGGCCTTGGTGCCGGAGTCGCTCGTGCCGGCGTTTGCCGCGCGGGCGCCCGAGGCAATGTGGATCGGCTGGCCCGAAACGCCCGCGGGCGGCCTCGCGCTGGAAGGGTTGCACCTGTTGCGACAAAAGCTTGAACGCGCGACGGCGCTCGTGCTCGGACCAGGGCTCGGGCGAGAAGGCGAAACACTGGCGCTGGCCGCCGAGATCGTGCAGGCGTCGCCGGTGCCGCTCGTGTTGGATGCGGATGCATTGCAGCCCGGTGTCGTGAGCGCGGGAAGCGCGCCGCGTGTGCTGACGCCGCACGCGGGAGAGTGGGCGCGGATTGAAAAGGCGAAGCTGGTCGACGCCACGATCGTCGAGAAGGGGCCGGTGACGCGGATTGTAGGTCGGGCTTCACGCCCGACATCGGGCCGTGTCGGGCGTAAAGCCCGACCTACGACTTACCATTCCTTTTTCGGCGGGCCGGTGCTCGCGCGGGGCGGCAGCGGCGATTTGCTGGCCGGCTTGATCGGCGGTCTGCTCGCGCAGGCGCCGGCCGATCCCTTGCTCGCGGCGGCGCGCGGGGTCGTGTGGCATGGGCAGGCGGCGGACGCGTTGGCCCGAAGTCATGGGCAGGTGGCCGTGCCAGCCACGCAGTTGCTCGACTTTCTTCCGGCGGTCCTGCGAGAGTGCGCGTCATGCCCCACGAGTTGACCGAGCAGCAGGCGTTTCTGGTTCTGAACGCGCTGCCCAACATCGGGCCGATCACGCTCAACCGGCTGCTGACCGAACTCGGTGGCGATCCGCGGGGCGTGTTCACCGCGAACAAGCGTCAGCTCGAGTCCGTGAAAGGCGTCGGCCCGGTGATCAGCGCGACCGTGGGCGCCTGGCGGGAGCACTTCGATCTGGCGCGGGAGGAGGAGCGGATGGCGAAGGGCGGCGCCGATTTCATCACGACGCGCGACGCCGGCTATCCGAAGATGCTGAAGGAAATCCACGATCCGCCGATCGGGCTCTACCGGCGGGGGCGCTACGAGTTCGGTGCGCCGTGCGTGGCGATCGTGGGGTCGCGGCGGACGACGCTCTACGGGCAGGCGACGGCGAAAAAATTCGGTGCGGAACTCGCGCGGCTCGGCTTCTGCGTGGTGAGCGGGCTCGCGCGCGGCATCGACACCGCGGCGCACGAAGGTGCGCTCTCGGTGGGCGGCAAAACCGCGGCCGTGCTCGGTTGCGGCATCGATATCATCTACCCGCCGGAAAACCTGGAGCTTTACCGCAAGATCGAGGCGGAGGGGGCGATTTTCTCGGAGTTTCCGTTCGGCCGGCGCGCGGACCGGCAGTCGTTCGCGATGCGCAACCGCATCGTCGCCGGCATGAGCGATGCCGTGATCGTGGTGGAGAGCGACGTCGACGGCGGCGCGATGATCACGGCCCGCTTCGCGGGCGAACAGGGAAGGCTGATCTTCGCGGTGCCGGGCCGCATCGATCAAAACACGAGCGCGGGGTGCCACCAGTTGATCCGCGATGGGGCCACGTTGATGACGGGCGTGGATGATTTGCTCTCGGAATTGAACTACCTCGACGGCCTGCGACCGCAGCCGATTCCGCCCAAGGCGGGAGCGGACGAGAGCGCGGCGGGGATGGTGCGGGCGGGGCTGTCCGCGGATGAGGCGGCGGTGTTCGAGTGTTTTCGCGGTGGAGCGATCCTTGCGCCGGACGCGCTGACGGAGGCAACCCGGCTGCCGATGCCGCAGTTGTCGGCGGCGCTGATGATGCTCGAATTGAAGCGCTTGATCGCGAAGCGGGCGGATGGCGCGTTTGAGGCGCGCGGATGAATTTTATGATGAGAAAAATCCTGATGATCCTGGGCGCACTGGCGGTGATGGCCGTCGTGGGCGCCGCCGAAAGCTCCGCCGCCAGGCGGCCGATCACCCACGAAGACTTGTGGCTGATGAAGCGCGTGGGCGCACCGGTGCCGAGTCCCGACGGGAAGTGGGCCGTGGTTTCCGTGATGCAGCCGGCCTACGACGCCAAGGAGGCCGCCTCTGACCTCTGGCTCGTTTCACTCGACGGAGCGGCGGCCCCGCGGCAGCTCACGCAGACCAGGACACCGGAGAGTGGGGCGGATTGGAGCCCGGACGGGACGAAGGTCGCGTTTTCGGCGAAGCGCGACGGCGACGACGCTGCGCAGATCTACGTGCTCACCCTGAGCGGCGGCGAGGCGGAGCGCGTCACGTCACTTTCGACGGGAGCGCGCGGGCCGATGTGGAGCCCGGACGGAAAGAAGATCCTGTTTGTGAGCGAAGTTTTTCCAGGCGCGGCGGACGACGCCGCCAACAAGAAAGCGGCGAAGGCGGTCAAGGATCGGAAATACAACGTGCGCGCCTACGAGGGATTCCCGGTGAAGTATTGGGACCGGTGGCTCGATGAAAAGAAGGCGCACCTGTTCGTGCAGGACGCGAAGGCCGGGGCCAAGCCGCGCGACTTGCTCGCCGGCACGAAGCTGGCCGCCCGGCCGGGTTTCGGCGGCAAGGAGGCGGAGACCGGCGAGAACCTGCCGGCCGCATGGGCGCCCGACGGGCGGAGCATTGTGTTTGTGGCGCGCACGACGCGGGATCGTGCGGCGTTTGCCGAGACGCCGACGCAGCTATTCAGCGTCCCGCTCGCGGGCGGGGAGCCCGTGCAGTTGACGGAGGGCGAGGGGAGCTACGACGACCCGGAGTTCCGGCCGGATGGGAAAGCGCTCCTGGCGAGCTACGAAGCCGGCGGCGATGGCAAGACCTATCACCATCAGCGGATCGTGTCGTTTCCGTGGCCGTTCGACGCGAAACAACGCGTGGATCTGACGGCGGGGTTCGGGCTGTCGGCGATCAAGTTTGTGTCGAGTGCGGACAGCCGGACCGTGCACTTCACCGCCGAGGCGGGCGACCAGACCAAGCTGTTTTCCGTCGCGGCGACAGGCGGCCCCGTGCAGGCGCACGATCTGCCCAAGCGCGGCTGTCTCACCGGGCTCGCGATCGGCGGCGGAGTGTTGGTGGCGAATCAGGACAGCGCGGCGAATCCCCCCGAAGTGGCGCGCGTCGACGTCGCCGCGGGCCAGGTGCGCACGCTCACGCATTTCAACGACCCCAAGGTGGCGCCCCTCGACCTGCCCGCCGTCGAGCGGTTTGAATTCAAGAGCGCGAAGGGCCGCGCGATTACGAACCTGCTCGTGAAACCGGCCGGCTTCGACGCGAAGAAGAAATATCCGCTGCTCGTGATGATGCACGGCGGGCCGCGCCCGCAGTTCAAGGACCAGTGGGGCATCCGGTGGAACTACCATCTGCTGGCGGCGCCGGGCTATGTGGTGCTGCTGACCAACTACGCGGGTTCGACGGGCTACGCGGAGGAGTTCGGGCAGGCGATCCAGTTCGACCCGTTGAAGACGCCGGCAGACGAGATCAACCAGGGCGCGGACGAGGCGATCAAACGTTTCCCGTTCATCGACGGCTCGCGGCAGGCGGCGGCCGGGGCGAGTTATGGCGGGCATCTGGCCAACTGGATGGAGGCGACCACCACGCGCTACAAATGCATCATCTCGCACGCGGGGCTCGCGACGTTGGCGACCCAATGGTCAACCAGCGACGGCGTCTATCATCGCGAGCTCAACAACGGCGGCCCGGTGTGGGAGGGAAATCCGATCTGGCGCGACCAGAGTCCGACGAGCCACGCGGGCAATCACGCCAAGGGCACCGGCTGGGTGACGCCGATTCTCGTGACGGTGGGTGAGCAGGATTTCCGCGTGCCGATCAACAACGCGATGGAGATGTGGACCTATCTCCAGCGTTTGCAGGTGCCGAGCCGGCTGCTCGTGTTTCCCGACGCGAACCACTGGATCATGAAGGGCGAGGACAGCCGCTACTGGTTCGGCGAGGTCCATGCCTGGCTCGCGAAGCACCTGAAGTGAAGGTGGGCGGCCACGTCCCTGTGGCCGCACGAGAAGCTTAGCCGGACTCGTGCATTTGAATGTGGTTTCGCTGGCGAAAGATCGGGTCGAGGTGGAGCGCGTTGCCCTCAACGCGCTTCACCTCGACTGCAATTACTGAGTCTCGCGAAATAGGGTGACAAAGAGCGCGGTGGTTCGGGGAGCGCACCCGTCTCGGGTGCTGGGGCCGGCG
>JACRKC010000059.1 GCA_016235555.1 Verrucomicrobiota bacterium | reverse complement strand
CGAACTGCTGCGTCAGATCGGCCGCGGGAGCTACGGTGATGTGTGGCTGGCGCGCGGCGCGACCGGGCTGTGGCGGGCGGTGAAGATCGTGTGGCGGGAGCGCTTCGCCGATGCGGAGCCGTTCGAACGCGAGTGGCGCGGGTTGAAGGAGTTTGCCGCGATCTCCCTTGGGGAATCCTCGCACATGGCGCTGCTGCACATCGGGCGCAACGACGCGGCGGGTTTCTTCTTCTACGTGATGGAGCTGGCGGACGACGCGGAGCGTGGCCGGGCGATCGATCCGGCGAACTACGTGCCGCTGACGCTCACCGAGGTCCGCAAACGCCGTCACCGGCTGCCGGCCGCGGAGTGCGTGACCACCGGTGCCGACGTGGCCCGCACGCTGGCAAAGCTGCACGCGCGCGGACTGGTGCATCGGGACATCAAGCCGTCGAACGTGATCCTCGTCGACGGGGCGCCGAAGCTCGCCGACATCGGGCTGGTCGCGCCGATGACGAGCGCGCGCACGTTCGTGGGCACGGAAGGTTTCGTGCCACCGGAAGGCCCGGGTTCGCCGAGTGCGGACGTGTTTGCCCTCGGCAAAGTGCTCTACGAACTGGCGACCGGGCTCGACCGGCAGGACTTTCCACAACTGCCATCCGACCTGTCGCAGTTGCCGGACCACCGCGCGCTGCTCGCCCTGAACGAAGTGATCCTGCGCGCGTGCGAAGCCGCGCCGGAGAAACGCTACCGCGATGCGACGGCGCTGCTCGCGGATCTGGAGCGGTTGCAAGCCGGCCAGCCGGTGCGCCGCGCGGCGCGTTGGCCGCTGATGGCCGCGGCCGCCGCTTTGACAGTGCTCGCAGTGGGGGCGTGGTTGTTCACTCGCCAGGCCCCCACGTCGCCCACGCCTTCGGTTGCGGGACCAAAAACACTGGCGGCTGCGCCCGCGCCGATTTCCGACAAATCGATCGCCGTCCTGCCGTTTGCCAATCTCAGCCCGGACCAGGCGAACGCGTTTTTTGCCGATGGTGTGCATGAGGAGGTTTTGTCGAAGCTGACGTCGGTGGCCGAGCTGCGCGTGATCTCGAAGACATCGGTGTCGCGCTACCGCGATACGAAGAAGACCGGCCCCGAGATCGGCCGGGAGTTGGAGGTGGCGTATCTGCTCGAGGGGAGCGTGCGACGCGAGGGTAACTTGGTGCGCGTGACGGGCACGTTGATCGATGCCCGCGCGGACCGGCAGGTGCGCGCGCTCACGATCACGAAGAGTGTCACGGATGTGTTTTCGATCCAGGCCGAGCTGGCCCAGACCATCGCGGCGGAGCTGCAGGCCGTGCTCGATCCCGGGACGAAAAAGCAACTCGAGCGACGGCCGACCGCGAGCGCGGCAGCCTACGAGGCATATCTGAAGGGGCGCGCGTTGCTCGTCAGTGGCGGCCGGCGCGAAAAGACGGAGGAGGCGGAGAAACTATTCCAGAGTGCCGTCGACGCGGATCCGAATTTCGCCGAGGCGTGGGCCGAACTGGCGGTGATCGAATCGATCTTCCTGTTCCAGAGCCACGACCTCACGCCGGCGCGCAGGGAGCGGGCCGATGCGGCGATGGCGAAGGCGCTGCTGCTCGCGCCCGAGGCGCCGGAGGTGCAGCGCGCGCAGGCGAATTTCACCTACAATCGGTTTCGCGACTACGCGCGCGCGACGGCGCAGCTCGAGGCGTTGCGCGCGAAGTGGCCGAACGATGCCTCGCTTTCCTTCCTGCTCGGCGTCGTGCAGCGCCGCAACCACCGCTGGGCCGACTCGCTCGCCAACCTCCGGCGCGCGGTGGAGATGGAGCCGGCCAACCTGTCGTTTTCCGATGCTTACGAACAGTCGCTGTCCGCCCTGCGGATGTGGGAACAGTTGTGGGCGGAGCGGCGCCGCACGGGCCCGTTGCGGCCCGGCGGGAGCGAGGCCGCGGAGCGTGAGCTGATGTTTATGAAACGGCGCGCCTTCGCGTCGCGCGTGGAGCTGGATGCGTATCTCGCCGGCGTGCCGGCGGCCGAGCGTGAGCAGCCCGAGATTCTGGACCTGCGGCAATCACGGGCGCGCGAGCGGGGCGACCTCGCGGCGTATCGGCGGCTCGATCAGCAGCTGGCGCAGAGCAGCGTAGCCGATGCGG
Organism: Verrucomicrobiota bacterium; assembly: GCA_016235555.1. Lineage (GTDB taxonomy): Bacteria > Verrucomicrobiota > Verrucomicrobiia > Opitutales > Opitutaceae > JACRKC01. The sequence continues at coordinate 4,609 of JACRKC010000059.1, read as the reverse complement.
TCGGCTCGGCCTTCGGCTACGCCCAGCTGGGTGATCCCGCCGCGGCGCGGGCGCGGTTGGGTGACGAGCCGGAGAAACTGCGAGCGCAAGTCGCGGCGGATCCAAATAACTCTGCAGCGTGGCAGAGGCTCGGGTTGATCGAGGCTTTGCTCGGCCGCCACGAGGAAGCGCGGCGGTGCGCTGCCAAAGCCACCGAGCTGATGTCCGAGCCCTACGATCCCTATTTCGGGCCGCAGGCCAGCAAAATGGCGGCGATCATCCTCGCGTGGTGCGGCGAAAAGGATCGCGCGCTGGCCGAACTGCGGCGCCTCGCGCTGCTCCCGGCCGGCTACATGGCCGCGGGCGATCTGGCGCACCGGCATTTATGGACGCCGCTGCGCGACGACCCGCGGTTCCGGGAAATCATCACCCTGGTCGAGCGCAACTCGCCGCTTCCGCTGGTCAACGGGCCGGCCGCACCGGTGGCGGACAGGCGCTGAGGTGTGACGCAACGGGGGTAGCGGGATCGGTCGGCCGGGCGGAAACACAGGGATGGACAGGGGGCCGGGCATTTGTTCTCTTCCACGGTTCCGTTTTACACCACCAGTCCGCAATGAGCACGCCTGCCACTCCCGCCAGCCCGAAACCCGCCGGTGACGACCGTAATCTCGTCCCCGTCGACGCGACCACCGCGACCTCGTTTGAAGACAAGGTCCACCTGTTCTGGCAGAAGAACGGCACGGCGGTGCTGGCGTGTTGCGGACTCGTCGTGCTGGGGTTCCTCGCCAAGGGCGGTTGGGACTACATGGCGGCACAGAAGGAGCTGGGAATCGAGAAGGACTACGCTGCCGCCACCACGCCGGATCAGTTGAAGGCGTTCGCGGCGTCGCACACCGGCCACTCGCTCGCGGGCATCGCGCTCCTGCGCGTGGCGGATGAAGCCTACGCGGCGGGTAAGGCAGCCGACGCGCTGGCCGGCTACGAGAAGGCCCAGCCGCCGCTCAAGGGCACGCCGCTGGCGTCGCGGGCGAAGCTCGGGATCGCGCTGTCCAAGATCGCCGCGGGCAAGACCGCCGAAGGCTCCGCCGACCTCAAGCTCATCGCCGACGCGGCCAGCGAGCCGAAGATCGTGCGCGTCGAGGCGGGGTATCACCTCGCGAGTCTCGCCGCCGAGGCGGGCAACGCGGCCGATGTGCAGAAATATTCCGAGCAGATCATGAAGCTCGACCCCCAGAGCCCGTGGGCGCAGCGTGCCTTCGGACTGCGTGCGAGCCTGCCCGCCCCCAAGGCGGCCGAAGCAGCCCCCGCCGCGGCGAAGCCCGACGAGAAGAAATCCGAGGCCTCGCCCAACGTGCAGGTGAAACTGCCGGGCGCGAAGTAAGCTCCGTTTCCCGAGGCGCCGGCTGGGACCATCCGGCGGCCGGCCGGTGCGGTAGGCGCCGGGCCCAGCGGCGGTGAACTGATCGCGGACCGGCCCGGAGACCATCCGATGGGCGTGGGCCGGGGCGCATCTCACTTTCTTGCAGTAAGCCGAAACTGAGTCGCACCCCGTGGCGCCGGCGGGTGAAATTATTGCGTCGTCTTGATGGCGTTGGCGCCCACGCTGGCGGTTCGTTTCCCCGACCCCCATGCCCGACGGTTTCGAGTTTTCCGGTCCGCGTCCGACTGATTTGTGCCTGGCCACGCGGCGGGGAGTTTGACGATCGCGGGGGACTCTCATGGCGCACGCTGACGGGCATCTTCCTCCTCCGGCTTCGACGTGGCGAACGCGATGGGGGTGGAGGCGAATCGTTATCGTGCTCGGCCTTGGCGTGCTTGCGGGTTGGATGGCGGTCGTGGCGGCGGCGTTCGCCGTCGCGCAGCGCGTGGTGCGGACGGAGGACGTGCGTTATCTGGACATGGTCGCGCCGTGGCGCTGGGAACGCGTTCGCCAGGCGCGCGCCAGCCACCGGTTCGCCGAGGCGCGTCGCTGTTGGCGCGAACGGAAGTTTGGCGAAGGATTGATGCTGGCTCGGACCGGGCTGAACGACGTGCCGGCGCATCGTGAAGGTCGCCTGCTGGTCGCCGAATTGCTGACGGGCCTCGGCCGGACGGGCGCGGCGCAGGAGGTGTTGCTCGAAGGCGTGCGCCACCACGCCGCGGATGCGGGCTACCTGAAGCCGGCCCTCGCGTTTTTGCTGCGGCAGCAGGAGGACGCGCGCGTGGTTGCGCTGGCGCAGCGGCTGCTGCCGGCGATCGAGCCCGGGGCGGACGCGGCGCGGGTGCTCGCGCTGGCGGCGGCCACGGCGTGTTACTTCCGCGGCAACTACGACCAGGCGGACGATTTTTTGCGCGTGGCGCCGAAACTGCCGACCGCCCGCGAAGGCCGCCTGCTCTCGGCGAAGATCGAGTGGGATCGCGGCCATCGCGACCTCGCGTTGCTCGAACTCCGCCAGCTCGCCGCCGAGCAGGCGCGCGACGCGGAGGTGCATCGCGAGCTGGTCGGCCATTTGCGGCGGCACGGACTGATGGACGAGGCGCGCCGTCGCAGCCTGGCTTTTCAAATCGCGCATCCCGGCCTGCCGGGGCCGCGCATCGAGTTGTTGTTTGCCTATGCGGAGGCGCGCGACGCCGGCCGCGTCGCCCGCGAGGCCGGGGCGCTGATGCGCGATTTCGCCGCTGACGGCGCGGCGTTGCTCGCACTCGCGGAGTTTGCCGCGAACCAGGGGGACGTGTCGCTTGCCCGCCGGCTGGCGCAACACGCGGTGGCGCGGCGGCTTTCGCCCGAAGCGTTCGCTCTGCTGGCGGTCGAGGCGATGGTCGTGGCGCGGGATTTTCGGGAGGCCGCCGCTGCGATCCGTGAACATCGGAAAAAATTTCCGTCGTCGGAGCCCGCGGTGGGCGGCCTCCTCGACAGCCTGCAGGCGGTGGCCCAGACGGGACTCGGCGAAGCCGGGGAGGCGGAGCTGTTTCTCGGGCGTTTTCTCGGCACGCCGAATCTGCGCGTGGAGAATCTGCTCGCGGTGGCGAACCGGTTGATCGCGCTCGACGCCAACGGGCCGGCCAGGCGCGCGCTGTTGCGGGCGATCGAGGTCGATCCCCTGAATCAAGCCGCGCTCACGCGGCTCGTCGAAGTGGAGGTGGTGCTCAACGCGGGCGACGAGCTGGCTGCGCATGTCCGCCGATTGATCCAGATGCGGCGGCCGTCGCCGGACGCCCTGCGCATCGCCCAGCACAAACTGGGCAGCGATCTCTTTCTCTTTTCGAAGGAGTGCAGGGCGGCGGCCGAGGCTGCGCGGGTGGCGCTGGCCAGATCAGACCCGAGTCGGCGACGGCCTTAGCCAACATTGCAGTCGGGGTGGAGCGCGTTGATCTCAACGCGCTTGGGCTACGACGTGAATCCTGAAAAGCGCGTTGGGGTCAACGCGCTCCACCGCTGCACCGCGTGGTCACGAATAAGCGCGAGTTCAACTGTAACGTTCCGGTTTAGGCCGCGGGCGGACGGGTGCGCGCGGCGTCCCGCTTCCCCCGGCGCATCCAGATCGCCACCGCCAGTGCCGCCGCGCCGAACAGCGCGGCGTAGGTGGACGGCTCGGGGATCGCGGAGACGGTGCCGGAGAGGGTGACGCGATCGAGGGCGAAGCTCCCGCTGCCACCGTTGTAACCGTAAATGCGAATCTCCCGTGAATCAGAGAACGCGGTGACGGTTATGCTTTGCGAAATCGAATGCCAGGTGGAGTCGGTGCTGAAGACGCCAGAGGCGACGTTTGTGTCCGAACCGATATCAACCTGGTAGTTCGCCGCACCGGTGGCCGTCTGCCGATAGTCGAACGAGATGGTCGTGATGCTTAGCGTGTAACCGGAACTCGGAGTGATCGTGAAGGAGAAATACTTGGTCGGGCTGGTCGCGCTCCAACTGCCCGAATCAGCGACTCCCGGTGAATCCACCGGCGTGCCGGTCGTAAAATTGGTGCTGGTGAATCCGCCGTCGGAAACCGAGAACGTGCTGACGGAAAGGTTGCTGGCGGTGGTCGAGGCAGTGAGGGTCGCTGTCTGGCTCGACTGGTCATTGAAATTGAAAGCGACGATGGTCGTTTGCGCGTGCAGTGGAAAGTTGATGGCCAAGCCGAGCAACGGTATCGCAAGCAGGACGGAGCGTGTCTTCATGGTCAGCGGTCGCTGGTGCGCCGGAAAGGGGGGAAACGGGCACGGGGTTGGGGAGCGAGGCCGATGAGGGGAAGGCGTGCAAGTCGAGGCAAGCGGCCATTTCGGGAAAATCTCCCGATCCACGGTCACGTCAGCTGACCGCCGGTCGCGGCGTTTTTCTTCACAGATGCGCTGCCCGGATTGTTGCGGGCGCGACTGGGCGCTGACGAATACCGGCAGCGTGTGGCTGCCGGCGCACTCGCGTGGTAACCGATGTCGGGTGATCTTCGGCTTTGGCCTATACCAACGTCACCTGAATTTTGAATTTTACAGTTGCGAAGGTAGGTCGGGGTTTATCCCCGACATCCGCGACAGGCGGACGAGTGTCGGGCGTAAAGCCCGACCTACGGTTCACGTCCAAATATCAACCGCTATTGGTATGACCCGTCGGGTGCAAAGCGGCCGGGTGGCACGATGGGCGTGAGGTGGGCGGGCACGTCCCTGT